>DGMY01000089.1 GCA_002388665.1 Opitutia bacterium UBA4506
AAAACTACCACTACGCCTCGACCTTCGTCAAGACTAATTTGTCTGACCTATAGATTGGGAGCGAAGCTGAGGCTGGAGGATGGATTTGCTATTTTTTTAGAACTAATGAGCACACTAGACCAACGCTCATCCCGACAAAGAAGAGAATGCCGAGCCAACTCAGAATTTTCAGGATTGTGCCTGGACGGTGCTCTTGGGGGACGTTGTTGCCTGACATTACCCAGAAATTGATTCCTGCGATTATGGGTGAGGTTACGAAGGAGATGATTGCTGCGAAGCCTAGGAGTTGTAGGAGGTTGTCTACGTAGAAGAGGAGGATGATTGAGGCGGCAAGGACTGATCCAATAATCCAGATCGAATGGATCTTTCTAAAGTTTGGGAGTAAAGACGGGGCGATGAGAGAGGTGCAGGCTGCGAGGGCGCGGGGGTAGCCGTCTACGCATGTCAACGAGGTGCTCAACATGGTTACGAAAGCTGCGAACAGGATTAAGTAGTAGGACCAGTCACCAATATTGCTCGAATACATCTCCACCAATTGCCTTGAGAAAACAATACCACTGGGAGAAAATTTTTCGCCGGAACCGAACATGACCAATGCGCCTAGAGCCAGGAAGATCAGGGCCATGAATACTGCTACTCCGTAGCCTATATAGAAATCGATTTGAGTTTCCCGCACGCTGGCGAAGTGGCCCGTTTGTTTTTCTCTGGAGAACATCCAGAGGGATGACCAAGCGGAGAGGTCAACTGGGGCTGGCATCCACCCCATGAACGTGATGAGGAAAATAAAAGAGCCCCATGTCCATGGAGATGGGGATTCGAAGCCTGGTTGGACAACGGATCCTTTATTGAGTGCGAGAATCAATGCAGCCAGCGTCGAAATGGTGAGAGTGATAATTACGACCCTGCCTACGCCGTCGAGTAGTCGGTAGTGGCCCAACAGAATGAAGATGGCGCACCCAACCATAATAAAAACCGTCAGGATGGGGACGGTGGTGAATGTCACACCAAAGCCAGCCAATAGGGCTGCGCTGAGCATTGAAACTCCCGCAATATTAATGATCCCTGTGAGGACATTGATCGCTAAAAAGACATAGACCCAAACAATCCCCTTTCGTTTGTATCCATCGAGCAAAGATTCTCCAGTCGCCGCCGTATACTTTTGGCCGTACAGAAAGAACGGATACTTAAATAGATTCGCCAGTAGAAGTAGGCCTACCAGCTGCCATCCAAACTCCGCACCGGCGCGGGTCGACCAGACGAGATGGGAGCCACCTATCGCGGCGCAAGCTACCAAGAGACCAGGGCCGATGGCTTTATACAAATTTCTGGAGGGGGAACTTTCCATAAGCGATCAAGATTCGCTGATAATCTTACACGCTGGCAAGACGAACTTGCGCGGCTAGCCGTCCCAAGCCGGTGAGCTCCCGAATTCTCAACAGAGATGGTTCGATCGCGCAAACAGGCAAATTAGATCTGCCCGTCAAAGGTTGTCTGATTTACCTTAGGTTCCGAAAAGGCGATCACCGAAATCTCCGAGTCCCGGGCGAATGTATTTATTGGCATCCAGCTCCCGGTCGATTGCGGCCGTGACAATTTCTACATCTGGATGCTGTGCCTGGACGCACTCGATTCCTTCGGGTGCAGCTAGAATTGAGACCAAAACACAGCGCGATGCGCCCCGCCCCTCCAACGCTTCGATCGCTCGGCAGGCAGAACCACCGGTGGCGAGCATGGGGTCAATGAGGAACGTCCAAGCTCCATCCATCTTCGGCATCTTACAGTAATACTCACTGGGGGTAGCAGTCCTCTCGTCTCGTTCCAAGCCGATGTAGCCCACGCTGGCATCGGGGTACAGTTGCAAAAAAGAAGACAGCATTCCCAAACCGGCCCGCAAAATCGGGACAACGACCACTGGGACGTCGATCCGCGAGACCTGAGTCAGCTCAAGCGGAGTTTCCAAAGTCTGCTCACGACAAGGCAGTGGTTGAAGGGCATTGAGCGCGAGCGCCAGAGAGATTCTGTCACAAAGAGTCCTGTATTCGGCCTTTTCGGTCGATTGATCCCGCAATTTCCCGAGCAAGTCGGCCACCAGGGGATGATTGATACAGGTTACACCCTTCATAAAATATTTCTCTCCACCTTACGCCGAAGAGCCTCCGCGATCCGTTCCTTTTGCGCGCTATAACCCTTCGAGAATCCGGGCATGCGGGCGATCCAATCGTATACCACCTCTGCTTGATTGGGAGGCAGGACAGCAGGCTTTGAGGTCACATCCTCAAAAGCTTCCACGACCCGGCTGGCAATCTCATCGAGCATACCCTGCGAGCGGCGAGCACTTAAACCTTTTGCCATAAACTCCTCGGGGCCCTCTCCCTCTTCGGGACGAAATGCGTTTTGATAAATGCTCATCGAATCGAGGAGAACCACCTCGGTTCGCGGATAGTAGCTAGCCATCAAGTTCCAAGGATGCAGCTCTTGGTCGCCCTTTGCCCGAAAGTCGGACCGGATGACGACCGAGGGGATATCGGCGAACTTCGCGAACATAAACTCGACGACGGTACCCGAATCGAGTTCCGAACCATCGAAATGGAAGAGCGCGAGATCGCAGTCCAGAAGGCAAAGGATATCATTATCACGAATGCTATGGGCGGTGGTCTCTCGCTGCTCCAAGTTTTGCGGAAGGACGGGGACCAGCGACTCCTTAGAAATTTTATAGATGGCCTCGGCAAGAAATGCGTTTCCGGCGAGATGCTTGGAGTCGAAAAGATCCCCTGCGAAATAGAAAGTATGTTTTCCGCTCATTGTAGTTTCATGAATTCACGATCCGGTTTATCCGAGTCTATCTCAATGCCCCTTTCAACAGAGGTAGTGATGGCGGTCCCAGTGGTCAATGCCTCGCTTTGTGCGAATACAGAATCAATTGAATCGACCAGATCCTCACGGCCAGGAACAAACAGGCAACGATCACTCAGCAACTCGGTCCTGACATCTGCCAAGACCTTCAAATCGGGAACCCGCCCATTCACCAAGGCGCCGGCATGCTCCACGTAGGAATGACGCCCCGACTGCTCCAGATCGAACTCCATAATTTGGAAAAGAATGTCCCGATCACTTGGAAAGCGCTCCAGACCTCTTTCCAGAATTTCGTAGGCCGGATCATCCAAACCAGCCTCAGAATAGAACCGTCCGAGAGTGGTGTAAGCACTTGCCTGAATTTGATCACTATCAAGGAACTCTTGAAAATACGGAATGGCCGCCTCGTTGTCGCCCATCATCATGAAAGCCATAGCCCGCATGATTGCCGCTCGACTCTCTTCGACGACCAACTCCTCGTCCTCAATCTCATCAAGGAACTCCAATAGTCTCTCCGGTTGATCACCCCGCAGGTAAGCCAACCCCATAAGAGCGACATGGGGATTGGCGAGCGCTCCGGATTCTTCCAATCGCGCATACGCAATCTCTGCGACATCCACTCTTTGGTTTTCGACCGAAAACCGCAGGATCTCAAAACCGATTTCCTCGGCAGTGAATTTATCCAACAAGGTATAGACCGCAGGGATGACCTGATCTTCGTGCCCCAGACCTTGTAGAGCGGCCAACCGAGCCGTCCACACCTTATGATTATCAGGTTGAACCAACCGGCGATAATTC
The DNA here is from genome assembly GCA_002388665.1 of Opitutia bacterium UBA4506. Lineage (GTDB taxonomy): Bacteria > Verrucomicrobiota > Verrucomicrobiia > Opitutales > Puniceicoccaceae > Puniceicoccus. The sequence continues at coordinate 3,652 of DGMY01000089.1, forward strand.
GTGTGGCTCAGGAGCTCTTCCCATCGTTCTTCCTCGATCAGAAGGGAATAGAAGGCGTCAATCAGACGTGCATCGGTGGGGTAATTTTCGAGACCTCTTTCGAAGGTCGCTAGAGACTGACGCTCCTGCCCCGCGCTCCAAAGGATATCACCGAGTAATAACGTACCCGGCGGACTGCTGACGATTCCGGACTCTTTCAAGCGGTTTATCGCATCTCTAAAACGCCCCAATTCACCCTCCGCCTTAGCGGACTGGAGAATCAACAAAGCGCGCACCGCGGGATCATCGACCTGGGACATGAGCTCATCCGCCAAATCGATACGCTCCTCGTCACGCTCTTCCAGAGAGAGGAGCATAAACAGCAACGACAGATACTCCACCTCGAGAAAAGCGGGATCTTGATCTGAATATTTCAACCCATCCGAAAGGGCTTGAATGGCCAATCGGTTGTCACCGAACCCTGGAGAATGGAAAATCCGAGCCAAGAGAATACGAGCCTCGGGATGATCGGGCGAACGGGCCAAACCGGTGCGCAGGTAATGGAACCCGCTGCGGAAATTGCCTTCCTCGATCTCCTCGATACCCCTCTCGATGAAATACTCCCCCATTTCCTTACTATGGCTATCGAGCCTAAGAGGGAGGATGAGCATCTTAAAATAGGAGACCTCCTCGTAATTCCGTCGTTCTTTGAAATAAAAATAGAGAGCGGCGCCCCCCAGCAACCATCCCACCACCGCGAGAATTGAAAAGAGGACAAAAATTCGTTTCCAGTAGAAGTGGACCTGCACCAAGGGCTTTTTCCCTGGGCGTTTAATTTTCTCACGCCAAGCCAGACCCAGGAGGAAATCACCCTCCCGGCGCCCCTTCTTCTGTCGGTCCTCCTGATCCTCGCCGTAGCTACTCATTTTCCTTTCTCAAGTTCTCGACAGCGTCCATCAACCGCGAGGCCTCCTGGACATCTTTGTCACCGCGACCGCTCAGATTGATACAGAGGATCTGGTCGGGACTCATCTCAGGAGCTCGCCGAACCGCGTACGCCAACCCGTGAGAGGACTCGAGCGCGGGAATGATCCCCTCGCAGCGGCTCAACAACTGGAACGCATTTAGGCACTCATCATCACTGGAGCTGGAAAAATCGATCCGCCCCAGCGACCGGTAGAACGCGTGCTCGGGACCGACTGCAGCGTAATCCAATCCGGCAGAGACCGAATGAGTCTTCTCAATCTGACCATCTTCGTTTTGCAACAACCATGTTTTCGAGCCCTGAAGGACACCGAGACGGCCCCCGGAAAAGCGCGCTGCGTGCTCACCGGGATGAATTCGACGGCCACCCGCCTCCACCCCGACCAGGCGAACCGACTCATCCTTTAGGAAATCAAAGAAGAACCCGATCGCATTACTTCCGCCACCGACACAGGCTGCCATCTCGTCCGGCAGACGGCCGGCCTGCTCCAAGATCTGTTGGCGCGTCTCCCGACCGATCACGCGGTGAAAGTCCCGAACCATCATCGGATAGGGGTGCGCACCGAGAGCTGAACCGAGGACGTAGTGAGTATTTCTGGAATCGGCGACCCAATCCCTCATCGCCTCATTCACGGCATCCTTCAACGTCTTTTGACCAGCTTCAACACCCCGCACCTCTGCCCCGTGGAGACGCATCCGGTATACATTGAGGGCTTGGCGACGCATATCTTCGGCACCCATATAGATCACACATTTGAGCCCAAAGCGCGCACATCCAGCCGCCGTAGCGACCCCATGCTGGCCCGCACCCGTTTCCGCAATGATCCGGGTTTTTCCCATTCTGCGAGCGAGGAGAAGCTGCCCCACGACATTATTGATCTTGTGCGCTCCCGTATGGAGGAGATCTTCTCGTTTCAAATAAATCTGGGCACCCTTGAGCTGCTCAGTCAGTCGCTTGGCAAAGTAAAGCGGGGTAGAACGGCCTGCAAACTCGCGCAACTCACGCTCGAGATCCTCTTGAAATTCCGGGTCAGCCGAAGCTTCCCGGTATGCAGCAGTTAGCTCCGCGAGTGGGGTCACCAGAGTCTCGGGAACATAGCTACCCCCAAATTCTCCAAAATGGCCCAACTCATCCGGCACGGTCAGGGGATCAAAATCAATCAAATCGACAGAGGACATAGCGGGATTCTTAGGAGATTTGCTCTGCGGTCAATTCGAGTTCTCCTCTTTTCACCGCGATGCGCGCCTAGCTCGCCTGCTTCTCCTGCGCTTTTACAAAAAGGAGGGTCATATCATCGGTAGGTGGGACGCCTTCTGAAAATGATTCCACCGCACCGAGGACGGTATTCTTCACCCCTTCGGCACTTCTCCGGTACTCGTGTCGAAACACATCCATCAAGCGACCGGTCCCAAACTCTGCGTCGCTACGGTCCACTCTCTCTGTGATCCCATCCGTATAAAGACCAAAAATATCGCCGGCTCTAAACGGAACGGTAATTTCTTCGATAACGGCCCCGAACACCTCGCCCGGCACCATTCCCAGGGCCATCCCTTCGGAGTAGACGGTCCGGCAATTGAGTGGTTGATTATCGTGGGAGACGGTGAGCAGGACTGGCTGCTCATGACCGGCCCTCGCGATCCGGATGGTTTCATCGGTAGGATCGATGATCGCGTAAAGCATCGTCACGAACATATCGGCCCGAATCTCGTCGATAATCTCAGCATTCATACCCATCAGCACCTCGACCGGCCCATCTCCATTTCTGGCGAGATGCTCAAAGGAAGTCTGACAAATCGCCATTAAGAGCGAAGCGGCAATCCCTTTACCCGAGACATCCGCAATGGCCACACCGACCCTTCCTTCGGGCAATTCGATGACATTAAACATATCTCCCCCCACCTGCTGGGCGGGTTGATACATAGCGGAGAGATCCAACCCTGGAACATGGGGCAATTTACTCGGCAGCAACATCCCCTGAATGTTCGCGGCGAGCGACAGATCCAGATCGAGCCGCTGGCGCTCCATCTGCAAGTTAATCTGGTCAGCATTATGGATGGCTAGGGCGGCCTGCTCGGCCAACGATGAGACCAAAGAGACATCAGTATCGGTGAACCCCATACCGTCCGCTGGATTAGCGACTGCGATCACACCGAGGAAGCGCTTTCGAAAGAACATCGGCACGGCCAAAAGGGCTCGAATTCGCAGAAGGGAATCATGATGGTGAACGACCCGATCATCGTCCTCAGGATCATTGACAAGGATGACCTTGCCCATCGAAGCGGCCTGCCCGATCACACCCTCACCCAGCGCAATCTCATCGGACTCCAAAGTCTTCCGGATAAACTCTGCACGGGTGACCAGTTTCTCCTCAACCCCTCGCGGGAGAGGTTTCTGAGGCGGAAAGACCCCCTCAACGGCGGCACTTCGCAACTTTTTATCCTCATTAGGAATGAATACCGCCCCACAAACGGCACTTGTACCGAGTACCGCCGAGTGGACGATGCGCCGATACAAATCTTTCCTTGGAGATTCCTCGCCCACCCCCTCGACAAGGTTGTGCATGAACTCCAACACCAAAGTACGCTCTTGCTCGATCCGCTGCTTCTCCTCATTCAGCAGGCGCATGTTCTGTCGATAATACTGCACGACGACCCACGCACCGGCGGTGCCAATTAACAGACCTGCAAGAAAAGATAACACTGACAAAATACTTCCGCAAAGCTCGGTAGCTTGCAAAGCAATACAAGTACAAGAATCGATACTTTTTCGACAAAAAAAAGGGCCCGGTGAAAACCCCTAAACACCGGGCCCAAACAAAGGGACTTTGCCCCTGATACTCAATCCTGCACGATTGAATGGATACGGTAAAGCAATGTCCGTGCCAACTTTCCCGCTAAATCCCCCAATTAAAAAGTGACCCCGCCAATGCTTCCAGGTCCATTCTTTTGATTTGTCATGCGGCTCCATCCCCAACAACCTCCCCGTTTTAGCCAAACGAAAATTATGCCAGAAGAACTGAACGGAAACTGCCTTATCGCCCAATCGGGTGGACCGACCGCGGTCATCAACTCCAGCCTAGCCGGTGCGATCACCGAAGCCCTGAATCATCCCTGCATTGAAGAAATTTATGGAGCCCGCAACGGAGTTGTCGGGATCCTCCAGGAAGATCTCATCGATCTCGCCGAAGAATCCCAGCAAGTCATTCGGGGCCTTCGCTCGACACCTGCATCGGCCCTCGGAACCTGCCGCTACAAGGTTCGCTCGCAGGAAGACTACGACCGGATCCTTCAGGTTTTCGAGACACACAACATTCGCTACTTCTTCTATATTGGAGGAAACGACTCTCAGGATTCGGCACATCGCATCAACGAGCTAGCGATTGAGCGCGGCTACGACCTGCGGGTAATCGGCATCCCGAAGACCGTGGACAACGACCTCGTAGGCACGGACCACTGCCCCGGCTACGGAAGTACTGTTAAGTACCTCTGCACCACGGTAAAGGAAATGGCCTGCGACGCACAGTCCATGGGGAACCATGACTATGTAGGAATCCTCGAAGTGATGGGGCGCAATGCCGGCTGGCTCGCTGCAGGAACTGCCTTGGCGAAGCGCAAGGATCGTCCGAGCGACCCTCCGCACATCATTCTCCTACCCGAAGTTCCACTTTCCCCGCAAAAGCTACTGGAAGACGTTCAGCGCATTCTCCAGAAAGAGCGCTACTGTCTCATCGTAGCCAGCGAAGGTCTGGTTGACGAAGATGGAAACTACCTAACGACCTCGGGCGCAGCCAAAGACGCTTTCGGCCACGCTCAACTCGGTGGAGTTGGTGAATACCTCCGCAATTTGATCGAAGAACATTTCGGCATCCGCGCTCGCGCCGCCAAATTGGGTCACGCTCAACGGGCAGCGATCCACTGCTCCTCCGAAACCGACAACGAGGAAGCGTTCCTCGCTGGGCAGGCAGCTGTAGAAGCGGCCGTCAATGGCGAGAGCGGCAAGATGGTCACCCTCCTGCGAGCTGAAAAGGAAACCTACGAGTGCATCACCGGCCTCGCCTCCCTCGAAGAAGTAGCCAACGGCGTGAAAAAGCTTCCTGAGGACTGGATCAACGAGAACGGAATCAGCATGAACCTCCAGTTTATCAAATACGCACAGCCCCTCATCCAAGGGGAAACTTCTGTGGAATTTGAAAACGGCCTACCGAACTTCGTCCGCATCCGCGGTCGCCGCGTAGAAAGGAACCTTGAGCCCTACGAAATCGATTAAACGGAAGTCTGCGCCCGCCCCGCTATTCGCATGGCCGAATGAGCGGGCCAGCGGCGTTCTTCTTCATCCGACCGCCCTTCCCGGCAGTTCCGGCATCGGAACTCTCGGGAAGGAAGCGTATCGGTTTGTCGACTTTCTTGCCGAGGCGGGGTTTTCCCTGTGGCAGACCTGCCCCCTCGGCCCTACTGGATACGGAGACTCTCCCTACCAGTGCCTTTCCGCCTTCGCGGGAAACCCCTATCTGGTCGATCCCGACACACTTATTGAGCTGGGCCTACTGCGGGAGGACGAAGTCGAACCCACCCGTACGGCTCCCGACACATCGGTCGACTATGGTGCGCTTTGGAATTTTCGGCCCCACCTCCTCCACCTTGCGTCCGAGCGATTGCCGGACCTTCGCGATAAAGTTGAAGCTGAGTACGGCTCGATCGAAGAATTCGAGAGCGAGCAATCGAGCTGGCTAGAGCCCTACGCACTCTTCCGCGCGATCAAAGAGCATTTCCAGAATGCCCCGTGGTACGAATGGCCGGAAGAATTCCGCTCCTACGACCGAGCTCTGGAGCAGACCCTCGACCCCAGCATCAAGGCCTCCGTACAGGAGCATCAATTCATTCAATACCTCTTTTTCGGCCAATGGCGCAAGCTGCGGGCCTACGCAGCCGACAAAGGGATCCGCTTCGTCGGCGACATTCCCATTTTTGTAGCGTTGGACGGGGCAGACGCCTGGCAACATCCGGAGTACTTCCTACTCGACAAAAAGCTACAGCCCACGGCGGTGGCTGGAGTTCCCCCTGACTACTTTTCAGAAACAGGTCAGCTCTGGGGCAACCCGCTCTACGATTGGGCCGAACTGAAAAAGAATCGGTACGATTGGTGGATGGAACGCTTCCGTCTCAATTTTGATCTTTTCGATCTAGTTCGCATCGACCACTTCCGCGGTTTCGAAGCGGCTTACAGCATCCCGGCCGACGCGGAAGACGCGCGGGAAGGCGACTGGGTAAAAGGCCCGGGACTGGACTTCTTCAAGGAGATCCATCGAAACTTCCCCGAACCTCGAATTATTCTAGAGGACCTGGGAGTCATCACACCCGAAGTGGATCAGCTGCGCAAGGACACTGGTCTACCCGGGATGTCTGTCCTACACTTCGCCTTCGACAAGCCGGACAACGCCTACCTTCCCCACAATTTGCAGCCGCTGACGGTCCTCTACCCGGGATCGCACGACAACGACACCACGGCCAGTTGGTTTGCACTGGAGAGCGAAGAAACGCGGGACTACGTTCGCCGGTACCTCCGGATTTCTGGAGATGAGATTGCCTGGGATCTAATTCGAGCCGGGTACCAATCCGTCGCAAACCTATTTATCGTCCCCTTCCAAGACTTTCTCAGCTTGGGTGCGGAAGCTCGCTTCAACACCCCCGGCACCTCGGAGGGAAATTGGGCTTGGCGCGCTTCGCCGGAAATGATCGAACGTCTCCATCGAGAGAGCGCGGCCTACCTCAAAGAACTTTCGACGCTCTACTACCGAAATTCATCGCACTAGTCGCCCTGCCTGAACAGCGCGAGTGGGTGCGAGTAAAGTAGAGCGCGAACTGGCCAATCGCTCCTACAATTTTCGGTCGCACTTATAGGATTGCTAGCCCACAGTTGCTCCATGACTGGCAAGAACGTCAGAAACTGGTTTCACTCGATCGCGGCGAAGCTTCGCGGCGAAAAAGCGAAACCGGCACCACTGACCGCCCAACAAAAAGTAGGGAACGCCGCCGAAGCGCATGCAGCCGAGTGGTTGCGAACTCACAAAAAGTTCCGCATTCTGGATCGCAATTGGAGACACGGGTACGGCGAGCTCGACCTCATTGCCAGAGACGGAAAAAATTTGGTATTCATCGAAGTGCGAGCCCGCCAGAGAGGGGCCCTCGTATCCGGCTATCACTCTGTAACAAAGAAGAAACGCAACACCCTTCGCACCTGCGCCATGGCCTATCTGCGACGGTGCCGCCCCCCTCCCCTTCATTTTCGTTTCGACATTATCGAAGTTGAACTCAATAACCAGACCATCGGAGATCTGCGTCACTACGAGCACGTCCCGATTTTTCGCAAATACGATCGACCGAATCACTCGTAACACAGCCTTATGGAACAGGACCAACGTCATCCCTTTCTTCAAGGACTCAGCAAGCATCGCGGAGCTCCACCAACAGCTATCGTAATTTTTGGGGCCTCAGGGGATCTCACCGCGCGGAAGCTGATTCCCGCACTATACAACCTTTGCCTCGACAACCTACTTCCGTCCGACTTCCATTTCGTGGGATTCGGACGCCGCCCGATTCCGGACGAAGAATTCCGCGATCTAGCTACCTCGGCCATCCGCGACCACTCCCGCCGGGAGCTCAACGAAGAAGTCTGGGACCGGATCAAAGGAAACTTCCACTATCATTCGGGTGGCTACGACAGCCCGGAAGCCTTCGAAGCCCTCTCGAAGACTCTACTGCAGATCGAGAAAGAAATCGGCCGCGACACCCAATTCCTTTTCTACATCTCGACTCCACCGAACGTATTCACACCGATCTTGGAAAACCTCGGTTCAAGCGGACTGGCACGCCACAATGCGAAGACCCGCTGCGAATCCAAGATCATCATCGAGAAACCTTTTGGCCGTGACCTCGCGAGTGCGCGCGCCCTCAACGAAACACTGTCGCGCGATTTCTCCGAAAATCAGGTCTTCCGGATTGATCACTACCTCGGGAAGGAGACGGTGCAAGACCTCTTGGTCCAACGCTTCGGCAACAGCATTTTCGAACCGCTCTGGAATCGTCAGTTTGTGGAGTCGGTCCAGATCACCGTGGCAGAAGATCTCGGCGTGGGGACACGTGCCGGATACTACGATTCAAGTGGAGCCATGCGCGACATGATCCAGAACCATGCGATGCAGCTGGTTTCACTGACTGCGATGGAGCCCCCTGTTTCTCTCGACCCGGAGGCCATCCGGGACGAGAAAGTGAAAGTTCTCAAAGCGATTCAGATACCGAACGCCAACCCCGAAGGCGGCGACGTCGTCCGGGCCCAGTACGACGAAGGCCTGATCGAAGGAGAGAAGGTGAATGGCTACCTATCCGAGAAGGATGTGCCCAAAGACTCATCCACCGAGACCTATGTAGCGATGCGTCTGGCAATCAACAACTGGCGTTGGAAGGGAGTGCCCTTCTACGTTCGCTCGGGCAAGCGCCTTGCACGCCGAGTCAGTGAAATCGCGATCCAATTCAAGCGCCCCCCTGGAATCCTATTCAGTGAAGGCGACCTCTACGACCTGGCGTCGAACACCATGGTGATCGGGATTCAGCCGGACGAAGGCCTGACCCTTCTCCTCAATTCAAAGATCCCCGGTCTCGAGACCCGCACTCAACCGGTCAAAATGCATTTCCGCTATGCGGCGACCTTCGGATCGAACACCCCCGAAGCGTACGAACGGCTGATTATGGATGCGATGGTCGGCGACTCGACGCTCTTCATTCGCGGAGATGAAACAGAGGCCTCCTGGTCGCTCATCACTCCAGTTCTCGAACAGTGGGCCGCCAACGGGCGCAACGGGCTCCACAGCTACAACTCAGGATCCTGGGGCCCGATCGCAGCAGAGCGCCTTCTCTGGGAGAGCCGCCACGAATGGCGCCGCTCCGGCCCATAGTCCCCGCGTTCGACAAACTATTCTACCATCAGGAGATAAAGAAGTGAGCAATATTCTCGAGGCACTCCCCGGCTACATGCTACCCATCGCCGAGGTCAACCGACAACTCGGCCAAATGTGGCAACCCGGCAAGGAAGGATCGGGCGCACCCTCCGAGTTCCGCGCATCGCAGATGAACCTGATTCTCCATTTTGGGAAGAAGACCACTGCGGATGACGCTCGGGCGCGTTTCGAAGAGGCGATCCACTTCAGCCAGCGTTATCCCTGCCGGATCATCGTTCTCTGCCCCGAAATTGAGCAGGACGACGATAGTCCAATGGAAGCGAAACTCTTCGCCCAATGCTACATCGGCCACACTCCGCGCACGATGTGCTGCTGCGAGGCATTGATGCTTGGATACCCTTCGGACGACAAAGGATACCTAAAAAACCAAGTCTCCATCTGGCTCGAGAACGATCTACCGATTTGCCATTGGTTCCACCGCGTACCGCAAGAGCGAATCCGCGAGCATTACCGCACCTTCTCCCACGGGATGAAGAGAATCCTCTTTGACGGCACTGTCGAAGGGCCGGGGTTCATGGACATCCCCTGGGAAGATCCGAATCGCGTCAAGGACCTCGCTTTTGCCCGCCTCCTCCCGATCCGGCAGTCTATCGGCCAGTACTTAAGCGGCTTTCCTCCCGAACAATTGATCCAAGGGGTCAGTCAAATCAGTCTCAGTAGCACCGCCGACCTATCCGGGGAGGCCCGCAATCTCGCGGACTGGATGCAGGAGTGTCTGACTTCCGCTGGGGCCAGCGATGAACTTGAGAAGAAATATGCGGAGCTCGATCAGCAGGGCAAAGTGATCCACGGGGAATGGTGTGACAAGGATGGGAAGACTCTATTTTCTTTCAAACTAGACCTCGAAAAGTCCCTTGGAACTCTCCATGCGCAGTTTGCCAACTGTGAAGAATGGCCCTTTGAGGCTCACGTTCTGGGTGCCCGCGAAGCTCTCAGCGAAGCTGTTTTTTTCTAGAAACAGCCAACAGCGGCATGAAGTAGGCCGCCATCACTTCAAGTGAATAATCGTCTGAAAGCTGTAAAGCGCTTCAGGCAGTCTTGCGTTAGGCCGTAACCCCAGTAGGATTGCCAGAGTCCCCCCCTAGCATTTCAAGCAAACCGATTTACATGGCAACCCTCTCCTCGTCTTCCTCAAAGCCGAAAACCACCTTCTGGGACAACCAGAAACTTGCCCGGCAAAAGAGCGTCGAAAAAAAGGCACGCAAGAAGAAGATTCCTCTAGGGGAATTATCTATTTTTACGGAACAGCTTTCATCCATGCTCGAGGCGGGCTTGCCACTCGTCACCGCGATGGAAGCCCTCTACGAACAGACGGAGAATCCGTATTTCAAAGTAGTCATCCGTGAAGTACGCGCGGATGTATCTGGCGGGACCGCCTTTTCCGAAGCGTGTCGAAAATTTCCCAATGCCTTCCCGAATCTTTTCCTCTCCATGTCTGAGGCTGGGGAGGCCAGTGGAAACCTCGCGGAGATTCTGAACAAAACCGCCTCGTATTTTGACGAGACCGTACGCCTGCAGAAGAAGGTGAAGAGCGCGATGACCTATCCTGTAGCCGTCATTCTGATCGCCATCGCCCTGGTCAACGTCCTCTTGATATTTGTCATCCCGGTATTTGCCGACATGTTCAAGAGCTTTGACCAAGAGCTCCCCCTCCTGACACGGATGCTCATCGAGACCTCAAACTTTCTCAAGACGTGGATTCTCGCGGTACTTTTCGTCGTCGGTGCAATTTTTGTGGGAATAAAGAAGTTTATCAAGACGCCGAAGGGCCGGCGCTACCGCGATGTCGTCGTGACAAAAGTCCCTATCATGGGAGGTCTCTCACGCAAAATCGCCCTCTCCCGATTCTGTCGAACCTATTCAATTCTCATGCGGAGCGGCGTTCCGATCCTCCAATCCCTTGAGATTACTTCTTCAGCGAGCGACAACACCTTTATCGAAGCGTCCATCACGCGCATTCAACGGGCCGTGAGTGAAGGCGCTCAGATCTCCGACATCCTAGCCGGGGATTCTTACTTTCCCTCCATGGTCAAGCACATGGCTAAAGCCGGGGAAGAAACCGGCAACGTAGACGGTATGCTGCTGAAGGTTTCTGACTTCTATGATGTCGAAATCGAGAATACCGTAAGCTCACTGACTGATCTGATGGAGCCGCTCATCATCGTATTTCTTGGAGGAATCATTGGAACGATCGTGATGGCGATGTTCCTCCCTATCTTCAACATGGCCGGCGTTGTCGGTGGCTTGGAATAAATTTCACGATGGCATCCGAATATCGAAAGAAGCACCGCCCCTTCTCGGCCGAAGACCTGGCCATGATCGACCGCTTTCGCGGCCTTCCCCGGAACCCTGTACGCAAAACCAGGGCGCCTCGCGGGATGGCAAACTCCCTCGATCGCATCTTAGCCAACCTGCGGGTCACTAGCGATGCCACCCCCGAGAAAACGATCCTCGAGAATTGGGAGTACCTTGTCGGCCCCGCTTACGCCAAACGGTGCGCTCCCGGGCGGATCGAAAGAAGTGGGACCTTGATCATACTCGCGCCGAATCCCGTCGTTCGCCAAGAGCTCGGGTTCCAAAAACGGAAGATGATCAACAAAATCCGGAAGTTACCCGGCTGTCTCCTAGTCCGCTCAATCCTTCTCAGAGGCGGTTGATCGGACGCTTCTCCCGCATAAAGCGGTCGACCGAGCGGTCCTGAACAACCGATCAATCCAGGGTATCGACTTCCTCTTCTTCGAGACCGTCGCTTCGTCCACTCCAACGCGCTCCTACGATGATGGCCAATTCATACAAGCCGTACAGGGGCAGTGTCATGATAATCAGCGTAAACGGATCACCGGTTGGAGTAATCACCGCCGAGAGGATCAACAACGCGACAAACACAATCTTGCGCTGAGCCCTCAACATGCCGGCACTCAAAATACCAAGGTGAATGAGAAAGACCAACACTACTGGAAACTCAAACAGCGCGCCCATCAAGACGCAGAGCCACACTACTAAACCGTAGTAGTCCGACGCACCCCAGAGCAGCTCCATGCCGAGCATCTCGTTGAAGGTGATGGCCATCCGAAATGCCGCTGGCAGAATGATGAAAAAGGCGAAGGCAATCCCAGTTAGAAAGAGGAAGAAGCCCGCAATCAAACCGGGAATCAAAACTTTTTTCTCTCTTTCGGTGAGTGCAGGCGCAACGAATTGGGCCCCGGCAAAGAGCATAAACGGCAACGAACACGCTAGCCCCCCGAGAAAGAGAACCTGCATCATCACGGTAAACACCCCCATAGGCTTCCGCGAAAAGAGCCCTTCCAGCATATCGACATCGGTCGAACCCTGAGCCCAGATAAAAGGCAGCTTCAACAAATCGGTTAGCGAGGGCAGAAAGAAGATCAGAATAATTACCCCGACCGCAAACGCACCGATGCACCGCGCCAGAGTAAAACGCAGCTCCTCCAAGTGCTCCAGAAAGGTCATATCCTCATCGGTGCGCAGGATTGATTTACGGGGTGTTTGATTCGTTTTCTGATCCATTTATAACAGCTAACTTCTACGCAAAATGCCTATCAGGAATTTGTAGAGACGCAAGCGTGCGCGCGTTCACTTCCCAGAGGCTATGGACCCGCTCCAGCTTTCTCCCCGAGACCTCCCAAGGCAGGAGGAGAATCCGTGTCCCCCACGGGATCGTTCCAACCCCCGATCTCGCGTGGTCGCCGAATTATCGGAATCGATCCCGATCAATTGGGTCCGCGCCAACGCCTTCCGCCCGACCGGGCATTCCGCAACTCAGTGGCGGTGCCCTCATCCAGATCATTCTCCACGATGTACCCCTCAAGCCCCTCTGGGTCGCTCTCCTTCCACTCAGCCGCAACCCGTTGCATCACTCGCCCACGGGTATCTTCACTTTCGATCGAAGCCGCCCAAGACATTGCACCCTCGGGATCCTCTGCCGACGCACGGACAGAATACACCGCGACCGCCCGATCGATCTCGGGGGAAGGAGGTAACTCGTTCAACCATTGAGCAGGCCCTTCGAGATCATAATTCGACCAGCGCTCAATGAGTGATGAAATCGCTACCTGGTAGGCTGGATCACTGGCATCCATCGACGAAACAAACTCTGCCGCTTGTACCGGGTCCGCGGAGGCCCATTGGCGGATCAAACCTGCGGCTACACGCTCACTATCTTCTTCCCGGTTATTCAAAAAATGTTCAGCTGCGCCCTGGGGATCCTGCCTCGCCCACTCCGAATAGAATTCTTCCAAAGCTTCCGAACGCAATCGTCCCTCGGGCAATTTCTGAAGTTCGGCCAAGGCTTCATCCAACTGATTCGCACGAACCTGAGTCTCCACGATCTCCTCAATCATCCGCTCCTTCATCCAGCGGTCGCCGCGGTTCGTCGTTTCGATCGCCGAAACATACGCAAACGCTCCGGCTGGATCCAACTCCGCATAGCCGCTCACCCAAGACTCGAGCCTCCGGGAATACAGACGGCTCGGGATTGATCCTCGATTGGACTCAATCCACGCCAACGCGCTCTGTGGATCATTGCGGCCCCAGGCCTGCAAGATATCCCGTCTGGTTGATTCGCTCTCAGAAATTGAGCTAATGCTCTGAGCAAACTTCATAGCACCGGCTGGGTCTGTTTCCGCCATTTCTCCGAGCAACATGCGCAAAACCCGATCGCGGTCGGGCCCTGGTGCCATTTGCAGATAAGCCTCGGTCCAATACCGCACCTCTTCGGGACTCAACAGGGCGACCGCTAGCCCTGCCTCACGCCAGTCCTCTTGCGTCCCGGGCCCCCGCAAGATGCGCGCCAGAGGGGAATCTGGCAACCTGCCATCATCTCCAGGACCCTCTTCGCCCTCGATCAAGCCGGTCGCATCCTCATTCGATTCGGACGTCGCCGACGGATCAGCCGCCGCCCTCCAACTGGAGCCCTTGCCCTGTCGGGTCTCAATACCCGCGTCTCCCCGCTCAGGGGAATCGGAAATCCACTGACCTGCCGTAAAGGCAACCGCCACAGTCACCAGCCAGCCAGAAGCCACTAAGATTTTTAACGCAATCGGGGAAACCATTGGGCCAGTTTGATTTGAAACATTCCTCTCGTCGATCCGAAAAGAATATGATTATTCGCCCCTGTCCATCCCTTCCGGAACGAACAAATCTTTGCGGCCTAAAGGGACCGGACGGCACCCGACTGCGAATTAGCTGGAGAAATCCTACCATAATGCGCGGCTGGGCGGAATCGTCCGTAGAATCGAACCACGGTAGCCCCAAAAAATAACGGCCATCCCCCGAAAGAGATGGCCGCTGAAATTGTTGTTATTCTGAAACTTTACTCCTCAGAAGTCGCGCCCTTGTCCCGTGGCAGGATACCACCGGGGCTGATCAACGTTGGATTCTGGAAGAGAGAGTTTGATTCAGTTCCCTGGAAAGACTGCTTCGCAGGTGATCCACCGGGGCTGATCAGATTCGCTGTCACGAAGATGATCAGGTTCCGCTTTTGAGAAGTCTCCCCTTCCGAGCGGAAGAGACGGCCGATCAAAGGAATGTCACCGAGAATCGGAATCTTCTCGCTGTATTCTTTCACCTCTTCCCGAGTCAAACCACCGAGAACAACGGTCGCACCGTCAAACACGGTAACCTCTGTTTCAACCGTACGGGTTGAGAAGATTGGCTGGAAATAACCCGAAGGTGATTGAACGGAAGTTTCACCGGTCACCGCAATGTTGGGTCCGCCGTAGGAGACATAACCTTCGAACTCGGTAACCCGTGGTTGGAGGGCCAAATTGATCTTATCATTTGGTTCCACAGTCGGGGTCACAGTCAGCTCGACACCAAGGTTACGGGTCTCAAAGTCTTCCGGAACACCAGAAGCCAAAGCCACAGCACCGCCGCCACTGCTGCCACTGCTGGAGTTATTGCTGCTTCCACTCGAAGCGGTCACAGTCGGTTCTCCATAAGAAGTCGGGTAGATGAACTCTTGCGCCACGACGATATTCGCGGATTTTCCGGACATCACGGTTACACGTGGAGCGGAGAGCAAATCAGTTCCTTCCATTCGCTGAACCGCTCGCATAATCAAGCTGATGTCAAAGTTTCCGATAACACCACTGGTGAAGAAATTGCTGACGATATCCGCACCCAAATCAAGAGCGTTGGTCGGACTTCCTGGCGAAACACTAAAGCTTTCCGGACCTGTCGGTGTGCTAATGATACCAGTAGCAGTATCCTGGGTAGTCCCGAAGATAGACGCCAAGGTGTTCATACTTCCGTTGTATCCCTTTGTCGGATCAGTGGATGGATTACCGTACGAGTCGTACTGGGGAGAAGTAACCGAGGTGGTTGTGGTGGAGAAACTCGAGTTGTTCCCGTTGGTCGAAGTGAACGAGTCGTTTGCAATATTATTAAAGGACGAAGTGGCTGGCGGCCCAATTGTTGTCGTTGTGTTGTTCCCGGTAGAAGTACCAGAGAAGGAACGATTCGTACCATTCGAGTTTGAAGCGGTAGTGACCTGACTCCGGTTGACCAAGGCATTCCCTTGATTACCGACATCCCATTGGAAAGCCAACTCGTCCAAGTTCCCTTGAATGACCTCCATGAACTTCGCTTCGATCTCAACCTGGTCGGTGACATCGAGCTCACGAAGAGTTTGACGAATCTCTTCAACGTTTCTCGAAGTTTGGTTTACGAGGAGACGTGAACCACGATTGACAATGCTAGCACCCGGAATGTTGCGGAAATCAATACCCGAGGCTTCAAAGAAGTTGACCAAAGCATCCTGGCGGTCGTCAGTACCGGGACCTTGTGGACCGGACGGTGTCGCAAAAGGATCGTCGACTACGGAGTTACCGCCGCCTCCGGTACCGGATTGGAAGTCAAGAATCAGGTCAAGCGTGCCCTTGGAGATTGGAATGATCGCACGTTGTAGGCGATTGTTACCCGCCTTTTGATCGCTGGGCTGGAACTCGACAACACTGTCGACGACGTCCCACTGGTAACCGGTTTGCTGGGCAACGATGTCCAGAATTCGCATGAGCGAAAGATTCCGCACAGAGAAGTTCACCTGACGGTCCGTTCCTGACTGGCCGGAAACCACCATGTTGACCCCTCGTGATTCTGCGGAAGAGGCACTGCGATCAAACTCTTCTGACATTTCAGAAAGTGACTGCACCGCGCGGGACAGATTGGTTCCGGTGAAGGTCACACGAGGGATAACAATCTCGTTCAGCTTTGTGAGGATTGGGCTAGTATCGGTTACATCGCCGGAGCCTCCCTCTACATCTTCAACATAAACGCGAGGTTGCTGCCATGCGCGGCTAACTTGATTCAGCATTTCCGCACGAGTCTTTGTCCGGTCGATATAACCAGAAGTGCTCGAACGTTCAGCGATTTCGTACAGAAAAGCCTTCGCTTCTACATTCTCAGGGCTGATGGTCTCAACCTGAGCGAAAGTCTGACGAGCTCCTTGAATATCACCGTTCACAAATTGAGCACGGCCCTTCACGAGAAGGTCTTGTACCTCTTGGTATTCCTGAACGTACTCAGGGCTGATGTCTCGAATATTGTACGCGTATGGGTTTTTGACCATTTTGCCGACATTCTTCGCTTTCTCCTGGATCGCAGGGATGTCGCTCGGATCGCGTTGGTACTCTTGGTAAGCTTGCATCGCCGCGTTGCCCTGCCCCTTATCAGCCAATTCGTAGGCTTGATTCAAGAGCATCGAACGCTTGGTGTTCTCAAGTTCATCGATCAGATCCTGAGTTCCAGTGCTAACAGGAAGGCGGGCGATAGCGGCGTCGATCAGATCGTAGGCATCGGAATAACGTTCTTCGCGGCCCAATTCCTTTGCGCGCTTCAAATCGGCTTCGGAATTATCGATGGCGTTATCTACATAAGTGGATTCTTGGTCCAAAATGTAAGAAGCCATCATGTCGTCGATCTTGGCGACCTCGGCCGGATCGTTCGAAGCGGCCTTGGCCTTCTTCAACGTGGTGATCGCCTGAATGTAGTCACCGGACGATGCCTGCGTCTGAGCCGTCGCGATGCTGTCGGCGGTAGAGACCGCTGCCGGCGCTGTTGGCGCAGCAGTGGAAGCGGCCACTGGCGAAGGCGTGTCTACGGCTTCGGCAGCAGCTTCCTGCTCGGTGTCGATCAGCGCAAATGGAATGCCTTCAGCCTCCATGGATGCCACCAACTCATTGTAGAGGCGGTTGACGGACGGATCGTTCGGCGAAATCTCCTTAAGGACCGCTGCTTTCTCAAAGGCAGCAGCGTATTCGCCCTGGTCCTTTAATTTGAGTGCCGACGCCATAAGACCCACTTTCTCAGCTGGGTTAATTTCAGCGTCAGCCGCGGCGTACGCATGAGGGACATGGACGACGACTGCAGTCAAGGCTGCAGCGGTAACCGTCGAACGGAGTAGATTTTGCAGGGTCTTCATCAGTAAATCAGTTATGCAAAGGTAGTTTAGGAACTTGTTTCAATCCAATTCTATTCAAATAGGGCACCAAAGTCCGAGAAATCATCCTCGGTTGTCGAACTGGATTCATTCGCAGGTGCCGTTTCGGTAGGACGTATGTCATCCAACGACTGAGGTTTCAATGTCTCCACTTCGGGGACATCGAGTTCCTCGGATTCCTTAACTAGCTGGACCGAGTTACGGTCCAAGTTGACTTCGGAAAGTGTATAGGTCGCGCCGTTCATCTCGAACGTTTCGCCAACGCTCTTCAGCTCGGCGGTGATGTTCGGGTCTTGAGTTGACGCGAAAACCAGGGTCACTCCCTCTTCATAGAGAGTGGTTAGGTCGGACAGAACAACGGTTTTGCCGGTGCGTAGGTCCGTGATCGTCGCGATGTGCTCGCGAGAAAGACTCCCATCGGCGGCGTATTCGTCTTCCCGTTTGACGTCTTCCACGCGAATGCCAAACGACTCATTGGTTTCACCCTTCTTTAGAGAGATGGTCGGACGCTCGGTCTGGCTCGCGTACACGTTTTCAAACGAGAGTAGCGCCGAATCAATATCATCCAATTGAGTTTCGTAGATGCCATCCAACTGCAAACGATACTGGTTGCGAACGATTTCGATCAAAGCGACACCAAACGGAATTGGTGGTGGTGGAGGCGTCGGAGGTTTTGGAGGATCCGGCAATTCTACTACAAATTTCCCGTCGATGATGTAGAGCTTCGGTGGAGTGAAGACACGGAACAACCACTTACCCTCATCATCCTGAGCAACTGGCTCTGGCCACTCTACCCGTGGGATAGGGGGAAGGCCCTTGTACTCGCTTAGCTCGAACGGACGATCCACGTTTGGTATCGTCGCCTTCGAGACATCTTCGGCCCCTCCCATAAATACCCAAGCGGACAAACCCGCCACGACAATCAGTACGACCAAAAAGATGATCTTCTCGAGGTGCTTCATGATCCCACCTCCTGAGTTTCCTCTTCTTCTTCCGCTTCGATCCTCACCTCAATATATTCGATCACGATGGTAAATTTGGAAAGATTCTCGGTAATCACCGGTTTACGGCTCTCGTCTTCTTCTTCAGCAACCTCTTGCGATTCACTGGAACTACCCCCACTGCCAAACAGTGCGAGCAAGGCGTCATCAGAGGAGCCGGACGGTTTCGCCTCAGCCTTGGGCTCCTCCTCGGGAGGTCCTGGCTCTACCTCGACACTTCGGACAACGAGGGGTAGCTTAAATTCATTAAGAGTGTTGAGGAAATTTCGAAGAACATCAGTCCTCCCAGTGAAGACCAAACGAAACGCGGAGGTTTCGATAAATTCGTTAGAGCGCGCGGTGACGAGTTCCTCAATCGTGAAGACATCATCCTGCTTGGCGTTCTTTCCCCGTTTCGGAAGATCAGCCGGGTCGACCTCGATCAACTCACGCTCGACGGACAGGATCGCGCTTGGCTCTGCAGCAATCAATTCTCCCACAATGTACTGAATCACCTGACGCTGACGATTGAGGAGAGGGATCTGCGCATTTCTCGGCTGAATCGCCTGCGTGGCGTAGGCCGCAAACCCGAACGCTTCGTCTTCCGGCAACACCACACCTTTCTGGCGCGCTTCGAGCTTCAGATCTTCGATCGATGATTGAAGCTTTGGCAGAAACGTAAACTCATCAGCCGGGTCATTCAAAATATTGTCGGACCGGGCGATCATATTCTCGCGAATGCGGTTCAAATCCCCTTCGACCTGCCCTAAACGCACCGCAAGAACCTCGCGATTCATTGAGGATGGGGCAATCCGAAGACCCGTTTCAGGGTCATAGAGCACACCGCGTGAGATTTCGTTCAGGCGACGAACTTGATTCTCGTAGCCCTTTTGCGCATCTGCGCTTTCAGCGCGCTTAGCGATGACTAGATACACACCGGCTCCCAATACGAGAACCAGCAGCGCTAGAACGCTACAGAAGATAGGATAACGTTTGAAAAAACCCATGATCAGAGAGGGCGTTGAGGATCAATGGAAAAGACAAATTCAAAGGGAAGCAGCGGGCGGCCCTCTTGAATCGATTTAAAATCAATGCGCAACGAAATGCGCTCGGAAATATAAGGTGAAGCAGTAAACACCTCGGAAAGGGTTCGGATCCGATTTGAGAGGAGAGTTTCGTTAATCTCACTCATCTGGACCACCTCTTCGGAGTCCTCTTGGCGCACGAGCAAGCGACCGTCGACATTCAGGTGGTAGCGAACTTCGCCCCCCTGCTCCATCCGGTCTACCTTCACCTCATCGAGCCATACATCGCCGATATTGTGAAGAGCACCCTGCAACTCCGAGAAAAACTGAATCCAATTCGCCTTTGAATTGACCAAATCGTCGAAGCGATCGACCTGAGTCTCTACCTCATTAATATCTTCGATCAACGATTCGATCTGGCGGTACTCCTCTTCCCGCGACGGGAGAGCGAGGCGAATCTGATCTTCGGCAGCCTCGTACTGGGCTGCCTGCTCACTCGCTTGAAGGAAAAACGGCACGGGGGCCGCGGCGAGAACAAGAGCCGCAGCGACAATCCAAGGCTTTTTACGGCGGAACGCCATCTCTTGGCGAAGCTCCTCGGGCAATAGATCGACACCGACGCCATTCGGTACTGAAGATTTTGCAGCCTCACCGATCAGTTCCGAAGCCTGAAAGATCTCCATTGAGTTGGAATCGAGATTCGCACTCGGAGAGATTTGAATCTGGGCTCCGGGCTGGAAGAACTCAACCTCGACCCGCTGGGATTCGCGCAGAAACTCGGTCAGGTTCGGAATCAACGCACTCCGACCGGTCAGCAAAATCTTTTTGGGAGAAGCGCCCTTCTTCTGCTGGCGGAAATTGACGATCGACCGGGTAATCTCCTGAGACAGGCGACGCATGAAGCTCGCCGTCGCGTTGTCAATAATCTCGGTGGACGAGTGATCCGTATGCTCCGTCGCAAAGTAATTCACCTTGATCCGCTCGGCATCCACAAAGCTCTTTCCGAGACTATCGGCGAGGCTCTGGGTCAATGCATTCCCGCCCAAATTAATGTTCCGGACGAAAAAGCCGGAATCCTGAATAAAGGTAAGGTTGGACGCCCGCGCACCGATGTTAACGATAAGGGAATTCTCGGCGCCCTCTGGATGGGCCAATTGGAACGCATTGTAGTCCAGAATCGTAGAGGCGTTTACCGAAACCGTTTGAAAACCGAGTTTTGAAATTTCGTCACAAAACCGCTGACAAATCGCAGACCGGATCCCGATAAAGAGAACCTCAGTCTCGATCCCATCGTCGGAAAGAACCTGGTAACTCCAATTGAGGTCCGACAGCTGATAAGGGATACTTTGCTGTGCCTCATAGGCAATCATCTGGGCCTGCTTACCGCCCTCGACGTGAGCAATCCGCAATGTTTTCGTCAAAAGCAAAAATCCGGGAAGGATCACTTGAACCTCACCGGAAATCTTCTCTTCACTGACGGCCTCGCGAAGCCCTCCCAGGGTTGCGCTAAGCCATTGCTCTTCTTCGGAAAAGTCGTACCCGAGGTCGCGGGTAACCAACCGTTCCATCGTCGGCTCTGGTCCCTCTACTGAAAACACCCCGAACGCAAACTGACTCGCGCCGCAGTTGAGGATAGATATTTTAGAGGAACTCATACAGTAAAAACAATATATAAGAATCGTGAATAGGCAGGAATCAAGCCTCGAATCCGCAGCGGATTAGTTTTTCGGCTCGAAACGATAGAATGCGGGGATCTCGCTGGACCGAATCCGGAAACTATTTACAACATGATCCGGTGCTAGATAGATAGGGACCAGGATGCCGTCATTCTGGGGAGCATTCGCACCGACATGATTAAGAAATTCACCGTAGCCCTTCGCGCCCTTGACGACTTGTCCACCAGCTTGGTCGATAGCCATCGGAACAGAAACACCCGAAACCTTCATCTCAATCATCCATGCAAAAGGGTCTGTCTTCAGTTCGTCGCGGTCGCGTAGAACGCTGGGGAGAAAGAAATAATTGGTGTACCGCTTGGAGTGCTCCATCGAGACGATACGCACAGAAGAGCGGTAATAAGTAAATGGAGGCTGGCCTTCTGGCTGATTATCGACCTCGTAGCACAGGCTCAGCGTAAGCTCGACATCGTCGACAAAATCGCGGTCGCGGGCATCTGGAAGCGGATTGCGATCAGGCGTGATTTCTACCGTCGCTACGAGCCAATCGTCTCCGGTGCGATCAAAGCGCACGTTTGATACTTCAATTGTCGGAGGCTCTTGAGCCCGTGCTGAAATCGCCGAAACGAGTACCAATAGCAGGAAAATGGGGGTTTTCAATGCAGATGCCATCGACGCCGATAAGGAATGATGAAAAGGAACGGGGCAAGACTTTTTCGATCAATCATGAGGGATCCCCCTATTTCTTGATGAATTTCTATTCATTTTACTCATTTTTCCGTGTCCATCTCTGGCAGTTTAGCCAAGGTTCCGTGCATGAGTTCGACGCCCTCAACACCTTTCCGTATCAGCACGCTGGTCTTCTTGCGCGACCAGCAGAACCGCTTCCTGCTCCTCCTGCGGAACCGTGCGCCCAATCAGGGAAAATGGAGCCCGATTGGAGGCAAGCTTGATATGACGATTGGCGAGTCTCCTTTTGAGTGCGCGCGCCGCGAAACCAAAGAGGAAACCGGACTCACGGTCTCCGACGACGACCTCCACCTATTCGGATATGTATCCGAAAAAAACTACGAAGGCGCCCACCACTGGCTAATGTTCCTCTTTCATTGCCGCAAGCGCATGACGACCCTCCCCCCGGATATGGACGAAGGGAAATTCGGATTTTTTACCCGGGAAGAGATAAACACCATCCCAACCCCGGAAACGGACGACCGGCTGGTCTGGAGCCTCTTTGACAAGCACTCCGAGGGATTCGCCGGACTGCGGGCAGACTGCGCGGACCCCGAGAACATGGTCGTGACCCACGAAGTCCATGCCAGCCAGCTTCCGACGAAGTTTTTCCACGACTGAGGCCTCGCGGCTCCGATCAGTTCCAACAGAGAAATTGATCGGAGAGCCGGTTCAGCGCGCGACGACTTGAGCGAAAGGATTCGCTCAGCTGAAAGAAACGGTCCTCGAGAAAGAATTCACGCGCCAGGGGATGCCGACTCGCCTCCTTATAGATACCCGCCCCAAAATCTTCGTAGTAGCGCAACCCCGGCGCCCCTCTTCTCCGCGACCGTTCCTTGAGATGCTCGTGAAAAATTCCGGTCGCGACCAACAGGAAATTACCGATCTGCACGGAGAGAAAAAACTTCTCGTAAGAAGTCACCGCCTGCTCGAGTTCCTCATTCCAGTCGACGAGAAATGGCAGCGGCGAGCGACTATCCGGCTGTGTCGATGGACAGAGCGAGCAATCGACAAGAGCACCGGCAACATAGTCGGCTAGGTCCGGATCTCTCAAACCACTCTCCCGAAAGACTCCCCGCACCATTAAATAGAAGTAGAGAAAATCCGAAATCTCCAAGGCCCCCTGCGACCGAAGAATGCGATCGAACAGAGCTGGTGAATCCAGGACCCGATCAACCGTACCGGCGTCGGTCAACAGAACCAAGAGCGCGGTACCCTCCCGTTCATCGCGAGCGAGAACCCTCAAAAGGAAATCGAGATCTCTCTTTGAGAGATGAAACCGACGCCCTGTGTTCGAAAGATTCATACGAAACTCACTCCGCACATTATCAGCAATTTTGATGCCACCTGCGAGCCGGAAATTCCGCTCCACTTGCGGAGTTGCCAATCTCTCCTTCGCCCCTTTCGATCAAAGGATGGCACCCTCTGGACCAACGACCTTTTCCACCGAAGACGATGCGTGGATAGTCTTAAATGGAATCCCCCACCTGGGGCCAGTAACCCTCCGAAGACTGTTCGATCACTTCGGCCCCGACCCCCATCTCATTCTGAACTCCACCGAACGCGCTCTGCTCGCGGTCGAAGGTGTCGGCCCAAAGATTGCGAACGCAGTCCGAAACTGGCCGGATCATTTCGACCTCGCACGCGAGAAGCGACTGCTGCAGAAGCACGAAGCCGACTTCATCAAACAAACCGACGTGAGCTACCCTGCGCCGCTACGCGAGATCTACGACCCTCCTATCGGACTCTACAGCTTGGGAACTCCCTGCTTTCGGACTCCCTCGGTCGCCATTATCGGCTCACGCCGAACCACCCTCTACGGTCTACGCACCGCTCGTGAGATCGCATCCGGATTGGCCCGCAGAGGTGTCTGCGTCGTCAGCGGGCTGGCGCGAGGGATCGACACGGCAGCCCATGAAGGAGCCCTTGAAGCAAGCGGCCCTACCGTCGCGGTGCTGGGGAACGGCTGCGACATCGTCTATCCGCCGGAGAATTTGGAACTCTATCGCGAGATCCGCAAGCACGGGACCATCTTCAGCGAGTTCCCCTTTGGGTATCGCGCCACCCGGCAAAGCTTCCCCATGCGCAACCGGATCGTCGCCGGAATGTGCCAGGCGGTACTGGTGGTAGAAACAGACCTCAGCGGAGGGAGTCTGATCACGGCTCGTTTCGCCGGAGAGCAGGGGCGGCAGGTTATGGCCATACCCGGCCGAATAGACCAGGCCACCAGCGCAGGTTGCCATCAATTAATCCGCGACGGAGCCACCCTCGTCACCTCGGCAGCCGATATCCTTGATGAGCTCCGACTCGAAGAACTCCCGCTGGGGGATACCTCATCCTCAGCCGAGCCGAGGAGTCCAACGGACGTAAGCGGACTCACCGAAAACGAAACCGTCATTCTCAAATCTCTCGAAGGAGGAGAAATCCTGCACTCCGACCAGATTGCCAGACAAACCGACCTCCCCTCATCCACGGTGAGCTCCACTCTTCTGCTCTTGGAATTGCGGCGTCGCATCCGAAAGCACAGCGACGGCCGGTTCGAACTTCGGTAAACGGAATCGCGGGAGATCCTTGATCGCCGAGGCCAATCGATCCACGATCGAACCATGACAGATCCGCGACAGCTCCCACACGGTCACGAATTACAGGCGCAGCGAATTCTCTCCAGTTTCCGGAGAATCGTCGGTCGCGAACTCATTGACTCGACCGGATCGATCACGGACGACGCAAAGAGGCTCTTCACATCCCCGTTCGTCGTGGTATCTGCGGGGGCGGAGCCCGACCCCATCCTCAATTACGGGAACGCCACCGCCCTCCACCTCTGGGAAATGAGCTGGGACCAACTCACCCAAACTCCGGGTCGACACACCGCAGAACCGATGCACCGGCACGAACGTGAAAGATTCCTCGCGGCAGTACACTCGCAGGGATACATTGAGGACTATTCTGGTATTCGTATCTCCAGCACAGGAAAGCGATTCGAGATCCACAAAGCAATTGTCTGGAATCTAGCCGACGAAAACGGAGAGCCCCGAGGTCAGGCGGCAACCTTCCGCCACTGGACATTTCTGGACTGACCGGACCGAGCCATCAGTTCCCCGAACGGAGGCTATCCACTCTCCGACGAAATGATCTCGCAATCCTCCGATAGAGCTCCATCCCGATCAACTTGTCCTCTACTCCGACCTCGATGGAAGGATTGTCGTTGATCTCGATAACGAGCACCTCGTCCGCCACCTGTTTGAGATCCACCCCGTACAGACCGTCCCCAACGAGACGAGCGGCTCGTAGCGCGGTTTCCATCACAATTCGGGGAACATTATCGACGTAGAACGTTTCACTTCTTCCACTACGGTTCTTCTCCGAATCAGAAGCCCAGTTATAAATTTGCCAATGATCTTTCGCCATGAAGTAGCGACACGCAAACAACGGCTGATGATCCAGGACCCCGATCCTCCAGTCGTATTCACTCGGAACGAAAGCCTGGGCGAGGATCAACTCCGACTGGCCGAGCATCCCGCGAAGGACCTCGATCAACTCCTCTCGATCCTCGACCTTGCGAACCCCCACACTGAAGGACCCGTCGGGAATTTTCAGGACGCAAGGAAACGACACCTTCCGCGCACCCGACTCTTTGAGATCTTCGCGGGTGAGTATCCAAGTCTGCGGCGTGGCAATTTTGGCCCGACCCAGTGACTCCGAAAGGTAAATTTTATTCGTACAGCGAAGAATCGACCAAGGGTCATCAATTACCGCGAGGCCCTCAGCATAAGCCAACCGCGACAACTGGTAAATGGGACGATCGACAGCGGTCCCCTGCCTGATAAAGACCGCATCAAACTCTTTGATCCGATCAACATCCTCGGTAGTAATCGTCTCGGTATAGAAACCGACCTCACGCGCAGCGACTGCAAACCGCTCCAACGCCTTTTGATCCGAGGGAGGCGCGATCTCTGCAGGATCGACCACAATGGCGAGATCGTAGAGAAACTTCTTACGAGGATGAACAGAGATTTGACGCTTCGAGAAGAACTTCGCCACCAGTTCGTTGACCCGGACGCGTTCTTCCCCGGCAAACGAGTGAAGCGACAACGGAGTCACGCCCGCGATCACCCACGTTGATTTCCGCCGCAGAAACTGAACCTTGAGCAACGGAGACGGGAACAGGCGATAAAGCCTCGACCCCAGGGCCCCTGCTCCCTGCTCAAAATCCTGCCCAAAGACCAGGCGAAGAGTCAGCTCATCGCCCTCGACCTTGCGCAGCGCAGCTTGAATCTCCGCATCCCACTCCGATCCTCTGGCCCGAACAATCGCGCTGGAACGAAAGTCGCGCAACGTTGCGACATCGGGAACCGCTCGATGCCCGCGCGCTTCCGCGAGAAGCGACACATAATAGCCGAGGCTCTGGTAGTTATACGATCGGCACAAATTAAAGACTCTCGCTCCCGTTCGGAACTGCTGAAATCGGGAATGCGAAAGATAGTTGCGCGCCGACACGACCTCGACCGAATCGTGAGAGAGATCCCACCGGGCGGGATTGTCGACAACCAATAGATTGAGAACAGGCATATGGACTTAACTCAATTTTCGTCGTCACCCGCACCAACCGTCACCGGCGATCGAGCGTCCCCGCATTCGCACACTGCGATCCGGCGAACCATTCTCAAACCATGCGCCCCTGGGCCATAGTAATCAGGGAGGGTGCAAACGGGTGAAAACCGCTTACCTGCGTAGAAGCGTACCAATCGCTGGTCCCGCGCATCCACCTCCAAACTAATACGATCGCTCCGGCGCGCACAGGCCCGCTCGACCCCCCACTCCAGGAGACGAGATCCAATCCCCTCCCCCTGTCGAATCGGATCCACCCCAATCGAGTAAATTCGAATCGTGTGGAGAAAGACCCGCAAGACCAACACCCCCACTGGCGCACCCCGTTCATCGACGGCAATCCAGACCTCTTGGTGTGGACTCCGGAGACTGCGCAGCAAAGACCGCCGAGATTCTCTCCGGTTCGGCTCAAAGACACGCTCCTCCAACCGAACCACAAAAGGAAAGTCGGCGGCAATCGCGCGGCGGATGGAAAAGTGCATTAATGAAAAAGGAGCGCACATCAATGATGCGGAAAATTCGATCCGTCGATGCAAATTCGACGAGTCTCTGAAGATTCTTTCGGCCGACCCGGAAAGACCCGATCCGCCTCTCAGAGACACTACCTGATCACCGAACCGGGAGGGGGTTCTGCTCAAGAAAATCCCCGCATATCCCCCCCCGGACCTCTCAGCCCCCAAGGGCTCGAAAGACGCCCTCGCTACCGAGCCAACGACTCGTCGATCGCGTTTTGCTGGCGGGCAATATCGTGAAGGGTAACGATCCCCAATAGTTTCCGGCTGTCCTTACGACTCACCACCGGGACCTGCATCACATCCTCGATGACCAACGTGTTGGCCACATCGCGGATGGAATTATCCGGATAAACCGAAACCAATTTTTTCGGAGCGAGAAAATCCGAAACCACACCCGACTGGCCGGCGAGGAGCGCATCGTTCATCTCGTGATGAGTCACCATTCCGATCAATTCACCCTCTTTCCCCACCACTGGATAGCCATGATGTCGTTGGGCACCCGCATTCTCGAGCGCGGTCGCGAGATCCTCACTCCCCTGAACGACGACTGAGTCGTGTGTCATGATCGCAGAAATCGGAAGATTCCTCCAATCCTGTTCACCCTGATAGGATGGCATACGCTTGAGACTCACATTGTCCTGAATGAGCAACGCATCGTAGACCGGCACTGCCCGCAGACGGGAAGACAGTAGATACGAAATCATATTCCCCACCATCAAAGGCAGGATAAGGGAATAATTCTGCGTCATCTCAAAGACGATGAGCATCGAAGTCAGCGGACAGCGGATCACCGCGGCAAAAAACGCACCCATCCCCAAAAAGGCAGCCCCGGCAGCCACCTCGAGACTCAAGTCAAACGCTTGGACGGCAGCCATCCCGAAGGAGCCCCCCAGCATCACTCCCAGAAACAACACGGGAGCAAAGAGTCCACCGCTGCCGCCCATTGCGTAGCAAATGGCCGTCGCGATCAGCTTCCCGACGAAGAGAAGAAGAAGAATATCCCACGCAAGCGTGCCCTGCAGGGAGGAATTCAAATCTTGATACCCTATACTAAAGACCCCGAGACGTCCCGAGAAGTAGAGAACGGTACAACCGATCATTCCCACGATCAAACCGCCAGCCGCCGGACGCAGTACCATAGGAAACCGTTTGGACTCCCGCACCTTCCCGCGGGTACGCAGCAAAATCTCGATAAAATAGTGCCCGGTGAAAGCAGCCGCGAGACCCACCGGAACGCAGATCAGCATCCACCAGGCCAACTGAAAATCGTCCAAGCCACCGACATTGAAGATCGGATGCTCTCCCAGGATACTTCGCTCAACTACCGCACCGATGACCACGGCCACCAAAACGGCGCCGAGGGCCTTACTACTGAAATCGTCCAGCAGTTCCTCAAAGACAAAGGTGATCGCCGAGAGGGGGGTATTGAATGCCGCGGCCAGCCCGGCCCCCATTCCCACTGGAACCATCGACTGGATCCGTCGACGCGCCAGGCCAAAATAGCGTCCAAGCCCCGAGGCCACCGCGCTACAGATGTGAACCGTCGGCCCCTCGCGCCCCAGACTGTTCCCGGTGCCGATCGAGATCGTTCCTGCGATAAACCGCCAGAATCCATCCCGCAGCCGAATGTAGCCAAAATCATTGTGATAGGCCTGCTTCACCTGGGGGATGCCACTGCCCACGGCCTGCGGGGCGATATAGGTCAAAATAAACCCGGTGATCAACCCACCAATCGCGGGCGATAAAAGAAGGACGACGTAGGAGGTTCGCGGCCCAAAATGATCGCGAATGGCCAAGACCCCGTGAAAGACCCACTCAATAGAGAAATGAAACGAGACCGCAACGAGACCGCATAAGGCTCCTGCGATGATACAGAGGATTAAATATCTCTGTGAATCGTCAAAATGTATCCTCAACCAATTCGGGAACCTCTTCACTCTATTTACGTCTGCGTCGTTTAAATCAAAAAATTTAGGGGCACCTAAGCTGCCCCATCCTTCGCATGGCTTAAATGAGATGACCGGTAGAGACAAGGGAAGAAGTAGCCGACTCGAGGAATCACACAGAAAAAACCGCAAAATGCCGTTGCCGAATGCCCATTCATGATTAACTTAAATCATAGTGATAGAAGTCAGGGAGAAACCTAAACTCGTTGAACGCGCCTTTCTTGTGGGCATCACCTCCCCTGACCAAACCGACGAGCACACCGACCTCCTACTGGACGAACTGGACGGCCTGGTCACCACCTTGGATATCGGAGTTTGCGGACGCTCGGTCATTCGACTCAGCAAACCCCAGGCGAAACTGATGGTGGGGAAAGGAAAAGCGGAGGAGATTCTTGCAGAGGCCCGTGCGCTGGAATGTGACGTGATCATTTTTGATCAGGAACTGACCCCGTCCCAGCAGCGCAATTGGGAGAAATTTGCCGAGAAGTTCCTCGTGATCGACCGTCAGGAGATCATTTTAGACATCTTCGGAGAACGCGCCTCCACGAAAGAGGCCCGCCTCCAGATCGAGCTCGCCCGGATGGAATACAGTCTGCCGCGACTTCGGCGCGCGTGGACTCACCTCGGCCGGCAACGAGGGGGCGTTATGCAGCGTGGTGAGGGGGAGACCCAACTTGAGGTCGACCAACGATTGGTGCGCAAGCGGATCCAACGGATGAGAGGGCAGCTCGAGATAGTGCGCCGCCAGCGGGAAACTCAGCGCAAACGGCGCCGTTCGGTTCCGGTTCCCACAGGCGCAATCGTGGGCTACACAAATGCGGGAAAATCCTCCCTCCTCAACGCGTTGACCGATTCAGATGTACTCGCCGAGGACAAGCTCTTCGCGACCCTGGATCCCACGAGCCGTCGGCTCTCACTCCCCAACGGTCAAAATTTGGTCCTTACCGATACGGTTGGATTCGTTCGCAACCTTCCTCACCGGCTGGTCGAAGCGTTTAAGGCAACTCTCGAAGAGGCGGTGGTCTCCGACTTTCTTCTCCATGTCGTCGATGTACGCAGCGGAGAACTGGAAGAACACAAAGAGACGACCGAGTCCGTTCTCGACGAATTGGAAGCGCTGGATAAGCCCACCGTCCTCGTCTTCAACAAGATCGATGGCGACGTAGATCCCTCGGTGGTCTCCTATTGGAGATCGCGCTTCCCCGACGCTCACTTCGTCAGCGCGCGCACCGGCGAAGGTTTGGCAGCGCTGAAGGAACGGATGGTTGATCTGGTCCAACAGGGCATCCGTCCGATGAAACTCCTGATTCCTCACAACCGCTATGATCTGGTACACTTCCTCCACGAGATCGGGGCAGTCGACAAGGAAACCTACGAGGATGAAGGAGTCCTGATCCGCGGGAATATTCCCGAGAAGCAAGTCTCCCGAGTGACCGACTACGAATTAGCGGAAGCATGACCCGTGGCGGGATAGGACGCCTAAATCGTTCGCGATTCCACCTCCGCCTGTTCATCTGGGCCGGTATTCTGCTCATTTCCCTATTGCAGATCTCAGAAGGCGGCACGACCCGACAGGTTCTGCGCCAGGGAAACGGATCTGAACTACAAAGTCTCGACCCACACATCGTAACGGGAGTCCCGGAAAGCCGGGTCCTGCGATCCCTGTACCAAGGTCTCGTGGCGCTCGACCCCAAAACACTCGCCCCCATTCCGGCGGCGGCCCTCTCATGGGAAGTGCTCGACAACGGGAGGCGCTACCGATTTCACCTCGATCCAGACGGGCGCTGGTCCAACGGAGAGGCGGTGAGAGCCATTGACTTTAAACAAAGCTTTGAGCGCATGCTCACCCCGTCTCTCGGTGGCGGCTACGCCTCGCAGCTCTTCGTCCTCGAGAACGCACGTCCATTTTTCGAGGGAAATCTCGAGAAGTTCGATGCCGTCGGGGTACAAGTGATCGACCCACTCACACTGGAGCTCACCCTCGAGTCTCCCACGCCGTACTTTCTATCACTCCTGGTCAACCCTCCCTGGTTTCCCGTGCATCGAGCTAGCGTCGAGGCCACCGGGCCCTGGCTCTCGCGCAACCCGGAATGGGCAAAGCCAGGAGCACTCGTCAGCAATGGTCCCTACAAACTAGTCGAGTGGCGCCTAAACGATTTTCTACGAGTTGACCGGAATCCGTTCTTCCCACGTCCGCGGGAATTCCCGCTGGATGAGATCGTCTACTTTCCTATCCCAAACATCTACACAGAGGAACGTGCATTCCTCGATGGCCTCCTCGACCTTACCTCCATCGTGTCGCCTCAGCGCATTCGCCACTACCTCGAAGGAGAGGACCCGGGTATTCTTCAGATCGAGCCCGACCTCGGCGTCTACTATCTCCTCCTAAACACAACCGTCCCCCCTCTGGACGACATACGTGTGCGCCGTGCGCTCAGCCTCTCTCTCAACCGGTCCTCCGTGAGTCGAGACATTCGCAAGCGCGGGGAGCCTCCCGCCTCCCACTTCACACCGGTTGGCATCGCCGGCTATACCCCACCGGAAATCCTCGAAGAAGATACCACTACCGCTCGCGCACTTCTCGCCGAGGCGGGATATGGCCCCGAAAATCCCCTCCCCCCGATTCCCTTTCTTTTCAACACCTCCGAGACGCATCGCCCGATTGCGGAGGCCATTCAGGCCATCTGGAAAAACCGGCTCGGAGTCGACATTGAACTGGTCAACAAAGAATGGAAAACCTACCTCGCTGATCGGCAGCGGATGGACTTCGCGATCGCCCGCGCCGGATGGCTGGGCGACTATCTCGACCCGCAAACATTTCTCGGACTCTGGACTTCTGGCTCGACCAACAATTTTAGTGGATGGAGCAATCCAAACTACGACCGCTTTATTGCCGAAGCCGCTCTTCTCCCCTCCGGTCCCGCCCGCAATGATCTGTTCGCCAAAGCGGAAACCATCCTCCTTGAGGAAGTTCCGATCATTCCCATATTTTTCTACAATCGCGCGTACCTGCTTTCGACCCGAGTAAAAAACTGGCCCAACAACATCCTGGGCTATACCAACTACGCGGGAGTAAGAATCGTAGAATAGCCGTTACCGGCCTTAGTCCAACGGACGACAGGCTTGCCGGGACATCCGGCCCAGCTGACCGGAAGAAGCAACCCACTCTCTCAGTTGGATGGATGATTCGTCACTACCGAAGCAATACCTCGTTCACTCGATTCACCAACTCTAAATGAGGTGAAAACTCATGGACGCCACACCGGGTAGCCGCTTTGAAAAGCATTCCCGCATTGGAAAAGAACAGCCCGTCACAATCCTCGAGATCTTCCGCCAAAATCGCTCCCTCTCGAACATCCACCCTCATCTCAGCGGCACTCGACAACACTCTCTTGCGAACAACCCCTGGCAGCGCTCCACTTTCGACGGGGGGCGTCCACAGAACCCCCTCTCGCAGGACCCACACATTCGACCGGGAGCCCTCCACCAACTTCCCATCCCTGCAGAGTATAGATTCCCGCAAGCCCATCTCAACCGCCTCCCGGTAAGCCAAAGCATTCAACAAGTAATTATTGTGCTTCCAGCCACTGAGCGGAGAAGGTCCACTATGAGGAAACCTCGATAGATCCACCTCGAAGGAGGACTCATCTGCCGACGGCGTCCGCGCAAAGACACGCAATAACACATCCGTGGACCTCCCGTTCTTGTGCAATGACAAGCGAACAATTCCCTCCTCGCAGTGATTGTATTTACAGAGCTGCGACACCTGATCCAGCAATCTCTCTCTCAAATCCGGGCACTCCAACTCCATATCAGCTGCAGCGCGGCTGATCCGGTCCCAATGGTCTGATAGAAAACGAATCCGGCCGTTGCTCAAACCCATCGTTTCAAAACAACCAAAACCATACAGCAACCCCTCTGCGGACGGCGACACCTTCACCTCACCGACTGGGGATAATTCGCCGTTCCAAAATACAAACTCTTCCTCAGCTCCCATTACAAGTCCTCCTCCTCAATTTCCCAGCCCAATGTAGTGAACAACTTTCTCGCCTTATGGAGGGTCTCTTCGTACTCCGCCCCGGGATCAGAGTCCCAAACGATTCCCGCCCCCACGCCAAACTCCAAAACCTCTCCCGACAATTCAAGAGTGCGGATCGCAATATTCCATTTTGACACACCCCCTGCCGTGACGAACCCTATCGTACCGCAGTAGGCACCCCGCCCCCCGGGTTCCAGCAGCTGAATGATCTCCATGGATCTACATTTCGGGGCCCCGGTAATGGATCCTCCTGGGAAAGTGGCCGCCAACACATCGGACAGTTTCATCGAGTCCTGCAGAGTGCCACTCACCTCTCCGATCAAATGATGAACTGAAGCAAACGACTCAAGGGCAAACTCCCTGTCCGCTTGAATCGAGCCGATCTTACACACGCGGCCCAAATCATTCCGCTCCATATCAACAATCATCAACAATTCAGACCTCTCCTTCACGTTAGATCGTAGCGTTGCCGCCAATACAGCGTCCTCCTCCAAATCGTCCGACCGGGGCCTCGTTCCTTTGATCGGACGCGTCCGGATCCGTCGATCTCTCTCCACCGCCAAAAACAATTCTGGAGAACTCGACAGGATGCAGCGATCTCCACAATCGACAAAAGCCGAATACGGCGCTGGATTTTCGCTGCGCAACGACAAATACAAATCGACAGGGTCAGAGGTCACCACGCACGAGAACCGCTGCGAAAGATTGGCCTGATAGATATCCCCTGCGGCAATCCACTCCCGCACACGCGCCACCCCCCGAACATACTCTGCCCTCGATTGGTTAGGAACTGGCCGTGTACTACGCACGGGTTCTGGCTTCTTCAGAGGCTCACCTTCGCTGGAAAGGGATGCCATCCAGCAGCGCAGCAACTCGTCCGCGTCATCCAGCCAATCCCCCACCACCGCGAACAAGGTGCCAGTGGGGCGGTGCTCAAGAAGCGCCCGATCATAGAGTCCCATCCACCCCGAAAGGCACGGCCGACTTTCCGGCGGGTAACCGAAAGGGTCGGCAGCATAGTCCAGTTGCCCAATCAGGCCGCCCACAAAAGGCAATGAACAATCGGATTGGAGAGGTCGAAGCCTCTCTTCCCACTCATCCATCCAAGCCACTAAATCTTCAGCCGGACCTCGCCGGGTTTCGACCGGATCGGCAGCTAGAATAGACCATTCTGCATCCGGAGAATCTCCTGAGCTATCGAGCCAGGCACAGTGCGGCCTCTCCGCGAATCGGCGAAACCACCGCTCGAGCCCACCCGTGCTTTTCTCGATCTTCTTTACCGGCATTCTAAAATCGACTCCCTTACTGGAACGATACCCTCCTCCGATAGGCCCGCCAAACATTCTCGAACAGCCCCTCCGGCAAGATTCCAATCGGGAATCAAATCGCACAATGGCCGTAGCACGAACGCTCTCTCCTCAATACGGGGATGAGGTAGAACCAACTCCTCACTCTTATACTCCAGATCCTCCATCAACAATAGGTCCAGGTCCATCGTCCGTGGTCCCCAGCGGATCTCGCGGGTTCGGCCTAGATCATTCTCGATCGACTGACAAACACTCAACAACTCCAGAGGCCCCAACTCGGTCCTCCCCTCAACGACTGCATTCCAATACCGCTCTTGGCCGGCCGGGCCGAATGGGGGAGTTTCATAAACAGCGGAACCACGAAGTAACTCTACATCGGCGTGTGACTCCAATGCTTTCACTGCCCGCGCAAATAGAGCCTCCCGATCCCCGAGGTTCCCTCCCAGTGCAACCCAGAACCGGCTCATTGACTGCGACACCGTTCTACTGAAACGGATACATCCGCAAAGACACCGGGAAGAGGAGCCTGCGGCTTATGAACCTCTACTACGACCGAGCCTACCCGCTCGAAATCGTTCAAAATAGCCTCCGCCATTCGACTCGCCAGTGTTTCCAGTAAGTGAAAGCGCTTTCCCTCCACCCACTCTTTCACCAAAGCGTAGACTGCGGAGTAATCCACAGCGTCTTCGATGCAATCGGATGCCCCCGCAATCTCCACCGCAGTGCGCAGTTCAACATCCACAAGAAACCGCTGCCCCAGCTCGGCCTCGGCCGGCAAATTCCCGTGGAACCCAAAAAAGGCCAATCCACGAAGTCTAATGCGATCGGGAAACTCATTCATGGCGGTAAATAGCATCGGCCATTCGCGCGGCTTTCAAGTTCGGACCGATATCGTGAACGCGAACCACATCAACACCTCCCGCCACACCAGCCACAGTCGTGGCCAAAGTGCCCTCCAATCGTTGCTCGACGGGAAGGTTCAGCGTTTTCCCGATCACTGATTTACGTGAAGCTCCCAGGAGGAGTGGAAACCCAAGCTCCCGCAAGTCCCCCAGCCGCCGGATCAACTCCAGGTTTTGCGCCACCGTCTTCCCAAACCCGATCCCTGGATCCAAAACGATTCGCTCCGGTAAAATGCCTGCATCTGCAGCAACCACCAGAGACTCTTCAAAAAACCGCAGCACGGCGGCAATCAAGTCACCCTCGATCTCCTCCCCCCGACTGTTATGCATCAGAACAACCCCTGCTCCTGAAGAGGCTACCACCTCCGCCATTTTCGAATCTTTTTGAAATCCAAAAATGTCATTTGCAATCGAAGCTCCTGCCCCAAGAGCTTTCTCGGCGACACCCGGTTTATAAGTATCCACCGAAATCGGAACTTCCAACTGACCCGACAGGGCATCCAGAACGGGTTCAAGGCGTTCCCACTCTATTTCTTCCGATACCTCTTCTGCGCCAGGTCGAGTAGACTCAGCGCCCACATCGATAAAATCGGCTCCCGCCCCTTGCATCTCCCGGGCTCGCCGCAATGCACTCTCGGGTCCATCGTAGCGCCCACCGTCCGAAAAGGAATCCGGGGTCACATTCAAAATCCCCATTATAAAGGTCCGTCGACCCCAGCCCTCAGCCGGCCAAGGTCCTCGGCCCCATCTTGAATCATCGTTTTCCACGCCCACTATTCAATCGCTTTGCGGACCAATGCCCAGCCTCATTCACAGCGAAGAACTCAGTTTTCCGCGCAACGAGTCGCTCTCTGACAACTGAAAGTCTTCGCACCAGCTGACCGCACCAACGATTCGATACCCTCCTCCTAGCGGATTACGAGCATCTCATTGGCACCCTGCTGGAATTCATAGTCCACGTTGACAATAGCCGTAAACCGGCCCTCCTCAGTGAGCGCATCGACTACAGGGTCAACAAAACCCGATCGCGCACCAGAAAGGTCCTGCAGTGGAAAAGTCCTTACCTCACGCGCAACCCGTAGCAGCTCCCGGATTCCAGCCCAATGAAAGTCCGCATCGATCTGATCGGAGTACAGAAACAGAAAATGAGAAACCAGAGCCAGATCGAAGGAACGATCGGCAAAGTCCAACCGGGGCAGCCCACCCTCTCGATACCGCCCGGCCACCAGACCCGTTTCAAAATCTTCCAGGAATCGCGTCATCGCAGCCATCCTCACCCGCTCCAAATCCGCTGGACTTTGAATCACCTGCCAACGGTACGAATCGAGGTGCCCAACAACATGAGCCATCACGGTCGGACGGATCTCTTCGATGCGAGCCGCAATCTCCACCGCTGAAAACTGGTAGAGAGGATCGACCGATACAACCGAACCTCCGTCGCGCGTCCACTCCGCATTGAAAGAGGCAGGACCGTCCCCGCATCCTAGAATCCGCTTTCGGCGATCCGACTCGGTCAAGTCAAACATCAGGACGTACTCCTCCAGTGACCTCCCCCACGGGACAATCGACGACAACTCCAACTGAGGCATCGAAATCTCCCGATCCTCAGCGAAATCATCAGATTCTTCATTCTCTGCCGCCTCTCGCTTCATCAGACGGCAAAAGATACGGGAGCGACCTCGCCAGCGCTACAGAAATCCCAACCGTGCCGACCGGGCAATCAAAGGCAACGAATCGGCCCCCCTGATTTTCCTTCGACGATTGCAGAACTCCTCGATCGGAACCGTTTGAATCATACCCAACCCTAAATTTACTACTTTCCAACTCCCACACACCTCCTCCCCCTTGACTTCACTCACTCGGCTGGGATCATCGGACCCTTCTCCCCACAACGCGTTTCATGCCATCTAAATCCATCCAACCGACTGAACCACGACCCTCGCCAGTTCTTTTCTGGCTAACGGCCGTCGCTCTCGTGTGGTCGGGAGTCCTTCTCTTTGCCGGCGGCTTCACTACCAGCATCGGCGCCGGGATGGCCTTTCTCGACTGGCCATTGTCCAATGGCTCACTCAATCCCGACGGCTGGCTCGAAAATCAAGACCAGATCGCAGAACACAGTCATCGGCTAGCCGGGATGATTATCGGGCTCCTTTCCCTGACCCTGGCCGTTGCCTTCAATCGACTTGAAAAACGACGTTGGGTGCGACTCATCGCCTATTTCCTTCTCTTGCTCATCATCTTTCAAGGCATCCTGGGAGGTCTGCGCGTCCGACTCGATACACTGAACACTGGCAGCGACCACAACCTCAT
Source organism: Opitutia bacterium UBA4506 (assembly GCA_002388665.1). Classification (GTDB taxonomy): domain Bacteria; phylum Verrucomicrobiota; class Verrucomicrobiia; order Opitutales; family Puniceicoccaceae; genus Puniceicoccus. The sequence goes on from DGMY01000089.1 coordinate 41,119, forward strand.
CGCCCGCTCGTTCGCCATTGCCCACGCCATGGGTGCGCAAGGAGTCGTTCTGACCTTATGCTCGCTCACAGTATTGTCCGCACCGCGATGGTTTCGCAGTGAACGCGCAACCCAAGGGGGAGGCGTCCGAACAATTGGAGTGGTTTCGCTCTGCTCACTGATTGTTGCCATCCTGATCGGGGCGGTGATGCGCCACAACGGGGCAGCCCTTGCGATCCAGACCTTCCCCGCTGCGTCAGCCGACGGATCATTCTTCCCGACCACCCACCAGTTTGGCGTTTGGGTACATTTTCTTCACCGAACCCTCGGAATGATTGGGGGATTGGGCATCGTGCTGTACACAGTGGCGAGTTTCGTCCGCAAATCCGGGCATCCCTATTCCCGCCAATTCGCCCTGATCGCAGTTATGCTCACCGGTTTACAAATTTGGCTCGGCTGGCTCATTCTTCAAACTGCCCGCAATCCCCATGTGGCCACGATCCACATGCTCAATGGGGCTATACTTCTCGCCACACTGTGGGCCGCGATTCTGTGGTCGACTCGTAGCCCAAGGATGGAATCATCGGTTCCTTCCAATTCCTAAACTTTCACCCTTCATGTCCACTGACAGCCACAACCACGGCTCTGCCGATACGCCCGCCGAAATTTCCGGCGATCGCCCGGCACCGTGGGCAATCTTTCTCGACCTTTCCAAGCCACGTCTGGCATTCCTCTCCACACTTAGTGGCGTTGCGGGCTATCTCGCCGCCCCGGACGACTTTGAAGTTCTTGGCTTTTTCGCAGTCGGGGTGGCGATCTTCCTGGCAGCCGCCGGAGCTCTCGCGCTCAACCAAGTCATTGAGCGCAAAGTGGACGCCCAGATGGAGCGAACGAAGAACCGGCCACTGCCTTCCGGCCAAATCACCGCAGGGCCCGCGATCCTACTGGGAATCGCCTCCTCTCTCCTCGGTTGCGGCATCGCAGCGCTCTTTCTCCCCGCGACATCGACGATCCTGATTGTCGCGACCGTACTAATCTACGTCCTGATCTACACCCCGATGAAGCGCTACACCCATTGGTGTACCCATGTCGGGGCAATCCCGGGAGCACTTCCTCCTCTGATCGGCTGGTCGGCGGCCACCGGAACGATCGATGGACTGGGGCTTTGGCTATTTTTCATCCTTCTCCTCTGGCAGATGCCTCATTTCTTCGCGATCGCATGGCTCTATCGCGCCGACTACGCCCAAGGAGGCCTGCAGATGGTGTCGGTCACCCGCCCCGATGGGAAGAGACTGATTTTCGAGAATTTCCTCTACCTGGCACTACTCTTCCCCGTCTGCTTGGCTCCGGTTTTCCTCGGCGAAACCGGCTGGATCTACGGCTCCTCCGCGATCCTTCTCAATGCGATCTTCCTTTTTGAAGGTATCCGATTTGCGCGGACCGTTCGCACGGGTGGCTCGACAGGGAATCGATTGTTCCTCTTCAGCCTCCTCTATCTTCCTCTCCTTTTGATCGTCCTCCTCTTCGACCGCACCTATTCCTGATTCATCCGATGGACATCTCCCTGCCCGCTCTCAATGCCGCGCTCAACGGCTCCGCTGCCATTTGCCTTACCGCTGGTTATCTTTTTATTCGAGCCGACCGAGAAAAAGCTCACCGCAAATGTATGATATCCGCACTGGTTCTCAGTGCCGTTTTCCTCTTTTTCTACGTCCTCGACAAGATTCTCAAAGGAGGAGTTCACACTGAATTTGGCGGTGAAGGGTTCTGGAGGCCCCTCTACTATATCATGCTGATCACCCATGTGATTCTGGCCATGATTATTCTCCCCCTAATTTTCAGGACGCTCTTTCTCGCCCTGAAGGGGCGATTCGACTCCCACCGGAAGTGGGCCCGAGTCACTTATCCGATCTGGTACTACGTCTCGATTACCGGAGTCCTGATCTACTTTTTCCTCTACCACTGGTTCTAAGGGGGTCCACTCGGCCACCGCTTCCAATTCGGCGAACGGCTCCCAAATCGATCTCATTTCGCTCGCTATCTCTCGCTTCGGGCAGGAGAATTCGCACCATGCTCGAGCCACAAGAAACCATTCCGCCGACAAGCGATTCTTCCATCACGACCGCCCGAGACCAGCTTCGATTACTCGGGATTTTCTACATTATCTTTGGCCTCATGGCCCTCCCGGTTCTCGCGATCATACCTCTTCAAAGCCAACTGGTCGATTACTTCGTCCAGAACGCACCCGATCAGGAAATGGTTGACCTCATATCAAAATTGGCCACGACCGGCTTCGTCAGCATCGTGGTTCTGACGCTGGTTCATATTATTTCGCTGGTGTATATCGGGTTTTGCTTTCGGCAACAACGCCACCACACGCTCTGCATCATCGCAGCCGCATTTTGCTGCCTATCCTTCCCTCTTGGCACGATTCTCGGGGTCATCTCCCTCGTTGTCCTGCTAAAGCCTGAAGCAAAACAGCTGTACGGCGTCGAAGGGGCTTCTCTCTAAAACCAAACTCTTTTCCCGGAGATTACTGTGAAACGAATCCGCATCTTCCACACGACGGAGTACACCTTCTCGGAGCCCGTCCAACTCTCTCCGCATACTCTTCTCCTACGTCCACGGGAAGGCCACGACATCCGGATCGGATCTTCCCGACTCCTGGTAGAGCCCGCTCATTCCGTGAAGTGGTATCGGGATATCTATGGCAATTCAGTCGGGGTCCTCACGGTGCTCGATGCCACAGACCGCTTCTTCATCGAGAGCGAAGTCATTATTGAAAACTACGCCTCCCGACCCCTCGATTTCATCGTCGATGATCGCGCGGTCACTTATCCTTTTCCCTTCGAGCCCGAAGAGCGGCTGGACCTGCTTCCCTACCGCACCCACACCTGGCCGAACAACACCCTTCCTCTCAAAGAGTGGGTCCAGCAATTCTGGAAACCCGGTGAATCTCTTGAAACCTTCGTCTTGCTCGATCAACTCAACAGAGCCATTGTCGGGCAATGCGAATACCGGATGCGAGAAGAGCCCGGCGTTCAACCACCGAGCGAGACTCTTCGGACAAAATCCGGCAGTTGCCGCGACTTCGCCGCCCTCTTTATCGAAGCCTGCCGCTACCTAGGGCTCCCCGCCCGTTTTGTCAGTGGATACCTCCACAATCCCGGCAGCGACCAACACGGGTCTACCCACGCCTGGTCCGAGGTGTACCTTCCCGGAGCTGGCTGGATCGGCTTTGACAATACCAGTGGTCTGGTGACTGGGACTGAACACATCGCCACCGCCGTCCACCGCCATCCGGAATCAATTCCGCCGGTCGACGGAAGCTATCTCGGCTCGGGCAAAGTCACCTCCACGCTTGCGGTGACGGTAGACGTATCGGAAATAGCCTAGCAGATCACCGGAACTCGCCCGGTGCTTCCTTGCGGTGGCGAGGGAGAAACCCCCGCCCATACCACGCTTGTCTAGGTGTTTGCGCCGAGATTCAGGATCCCGGCGACGCCGACAACGATGAGGTAAATCGCCACGACCCAGTTCAAAAGCTTTGGCTGAATCAGGATCAAAATCCCGGCAATTAGGGCGAGTATATATTCCAGAGTAAGATTGAGTACCATAGGACCCAATTCTCTTCGCCTCACCCCATTTGATCAAGCAACAACCCCGGAGCTATCCTTCCTCGAAATTGGATGCCGGAAGTCTTACCCCTACGCATAATCCCGCCAGTCGTAGAGTTCCGGATCTTTCGTCGGCTCCTTGCGGCGGGCTCGCAAAAACTGTCTCAATGCCGAGCTGCCTCCCACGCCCCCTTCTACCGGAGCGTCTAAACCATCGTCGTCCATTGCATCGCCAAAATCTTCTTCCAAGGCATCGAGGTCGGCCCCCTCTTCCATCTTCCGAACCATCTCTTCCATCTGGCCCCCAAGAGGCTCGCCGGTGAGCTCCGACATCCGCCGCATCAGTTTCCCCATCTGGCGTGGGTCCGGATTTTCCTCATCCATCCCCGACATCTCTCCCTCCAATTCAGCCATGGCCGCCTCCAGGCGGGGATCATCCAAATCGGGACCGTCCGCGTCGTCCTGCTCTTTGTGGCGTCCCGTCACCGAGAACGCCGACACCTTTCTCGTCATCTCAAATCCCTCACCGTCCGGACAACGCGGGACCTCATCAACCCCAATGATTCGCTGGCTGAGGAAGCTGTAGATCTTGTGAGTCTTCTCGCAATAGAATTCGTAAATTGGCATATCGATTCAATACAGGGCTTATCCCCCATTTCTAAAAGCAACTTTCCCCGAAGCCGCAACTCTTCAACTGGAGAAATCCCCAGCTCTACAAAAGCGGGCCGACGAGATGGGCAAAATCTTCCACAAGCCGACGGCTCTTCCCCTGGGCCACGGGCACTTCGTCCATCGGCTGACAGTCCTTCTCGATGACGTGTACCCATTCCTGAAACGCCGAGAAATCGGCGGGATCGGTGTGAACGATTCCCATCTCAAAATTCACGAAGAGGCTCCGCATATCAAAATTGGCGGAGCCGGAAAGGGCGATCGTCCCATCAATCAGGATCAGCTTTGCGTGAATCATTCCCGGCATGTAGAACTGCACATCCACACCCGCATCGTTGAGTAGTCGAAGGTAGTGAAACCGGGCGACATCGACCAACTTCTGATTCGAGTGGCGGGGGATGATCAATCGCACATTCCGCCCCGAGTGTGCCTTCACAATTAAGGACCGGAAGAGCACCTCATCGGGAACGAAGTACGGTGTGACTATCGTCATACTCTCCCGACAGTCCTGCACGAGTTCCAATATCCTTTCGTAGAGGGCATCGTTTGCCACCTCTGGACCACTCTCGATGATCTCCAGCGAACTGCGACCAGTCTTGGGAAAATCCATGCTGAAAATATCGGCAAAGTTCCTGGCCTTTTGACCGGAAGCAAAGATCCAATCGTTCAGAAAGATAAAATTGAGATGCCGCAGAACCGGTCCCTCAACTTCGATCGAGAAATCCTTAAAGGTCTTCTCGTCAGGAGTGGGCCCCATGAAACGGGTGTCAATATTCTGCCCGCCAGTGATGGCCCTACGGTGATCAAAAATCGCCAGCTTCCGGTGATTCCGCAGATTGGCCGAAGAATGACTATGAAGTGGCAACAGAGGCATAAATCGGGCGACCTCTCCTCCCGCGCTTTTGAGTTCGTCCAACCATTTTCCGCGGCTCGCGAAGCAACCGAAAGCATCGAGCAGCAACCGAACCTTCACCCCTTGGCGCGCTTTGCGCGTCAACGCCTCCACAATGGGAATCCCCGCGTCATCCTTGGTCAGGATGTAGGTCATGATGTGGATACATTTTTCAGAATTCTCGATCTCTTCCAGAATCGCATCGAAAGTCGAAGTCGCATCGGGAAGCAACTTGCAGGAATTTCCTTCGGTCTTACGGAGCTTCTTTAATTCCTCCGTGGGAACATCCTCACCCGCGAGATACCGGGAGTCTTCCATCACCCGGCGCTTTCGCTCGACAAGGCCCCGGCTCTTTCGACCGCCGAGGAGGAAATAGAGGGGAACGCCGACCCACGGAATGAAGAGAACCGCAAAGGCCCATGCGAAGATGTTGCTTGGAGTGCGCTTTTCATTCAGCATCCTTCCAATGATCAAGATGCCAAGGACAAACCCCAACCAGGTCAAAAGATGGGCGTAGGTGAATCCAATAAGAAGACTTACGCCAGTGAAGAAAGGCTCTGAAATGTCTGTCCAGAGTTCATGAAGAGAATCGAGCATAATCTAGTTACTGCGGTCACAATGGTCCCCTCTTCGCAAACCAGCAAACCTTTACCAACCCGGAACCGTCCTCATCCCGAGGTTTCGAACTCTCCCCACTTCCCTCACTCACCATGCCGGAACGCAAGCTGATTACTCTCAACATCGCCCACGGGCGCGGGCTCTCTTTCTACCAGGGGTTTCATTCTTCCAACGGAATCCGCAAACAACTCGAGCGGATCAACAAGCTACTGGACCGCTTTCATCCAGACATCGTCTGCCTCCAAGAGGTCGACCAATCCTCTCACTGGAACGGCCACATCAACTTACTGGAAGAAATCCAGAACAAGGAGTCTCTTCCCTATTCCTATCTAGGGGTCCACAACCGGCGCGAAGGGCCCAAGCAACTGGCCTATGGCAATGCGATTTTATCCCGCTACCCGATACGCGAAGCCGTTACCGTACCCTTCGGAAACAACCAAATCGGAGAGAAAGGCTTTCTCTTCGCACGGGTCGAGTTCCCCGAAGGATTGGTCTCCATCGTCAATCTTCACCTCGATTTCCGATCCCGCGCAAAGCGCCTGGCCCAGGTCGAGCAGGTCATCCGCTTTATGCACGATGAATTGTCCCTGCCCGGCGACCCCCTGCTGCACCGCCCCATAGTGTGTGGGGATTTCAACGCGCGAGCCGGCCTTCGCAATGACGCAGTGGCGCAATTATTCGGATACATGCAAAGCCATCACGAGTACGAACTTCATCCGAAGAAAGCGCGTTCATTTCCAGCTCACAGCCCCCTAAAGTGCATCGACTTCATTTTCCTTCCCGAGCCGATGCAGTGCACGACGTGCCAAACGATTCGCAGCTACGTCAGTGATCACCGGCCCGTATTCATGCGCTTTGACATTCCCGAGCCGGCCGAACGGTAGGCCAAAACCTTCAAAATTTTGCCACCTTGCGGCGCACCCGGGTTGAGCCAGGTGCTACGCAAGATGAACAAAACGTCGGCGAGGACGATCCCCGTCGGGAATCGCTCGCCTCAAAGCTACTGCCGCATCAATCCGACGCGCCGGTCTGCCAATCGTATTTCGGAGTCAGCTCGCGGTCTTCCACGTGCTTACGATCTCCCTTGTGCCACCAGTAGAAAACCGGGCTGGCGATGTAGATCGAAGAGAACGTTCCGGTCACGATACCGATCAAAAATACGAATGCAAAATCGACGATGATCCCTGCCCCGGCAATGTAGAGCGCGAAGGCAGCCATGAAAGTCGTGAGACTGGTCAAAATCGATCGTCCTAGAGTCAGATTGATCGCAAGGTTCACAATCTTCTTCAGAGAATGATTTGGATTCAGCGCCAATTCTTCACGAATGCGGTCAAAGACCACGATCGTATCATTGATCGAGTAACCAACGATCATCAGAATCGCAGCAATCATCGGAGCGGAGAACTGGCCACCGGCGAGAACGAAAATACCGATGGTCATCAAGACATCGTGAATCGTCGCCACAACGGCACCGACTCCATACCCCACTTCGAACCGAAGAGCGATGTAGAGCAGAATCCCGAGCAGCGCTACTCCGACAGAGATGATCGCATTGCGCTGAATCCCCTTACTCACCGAAGCACCAATTGTACTTTGGCCATCCAATTCCAATCCGGCCGAGGGATACTCAGCGATCAAAGCATCAAAGAACGCCTGTCCTTTGCCTACCTCGGTTTGAATGATCAAAGATTCGGAATCATTAATCAAATTGACCTGATAGACTGGAGAGACCTCACCGAAATCTCCGGCTTCCGCCACCTCCTGAATTCCCGTCATCGGCAGTCGTTCTTCGAAAGACACGGCAATCTCGTCTCCACCGACAAAGTCGATCCCGAACAAGTTGTCCCAATGAGACCAAACCGCGAAAACACCGCACGCAACGATCGCCCAAGAGACGAGGAAGGCCGGTTTACGCAGGCGGAGAAAATCCACTGAAAGTGGGCCGGGCAGGCTGAACCCAAGAATCCGCTTCACGCCAGCCTTGTAGACCAGGAGCTCCAGTAGGAAGCGACTCACAACAAGGGCGCAGAACACCGAAGTACAGATACCGATAGCGAGCGTTACCCCAAAACCCTTAACAGGTCCGGTTCCCAGCCAGATCAAAATCCCGGCCGTGATCAGAGTCGTCACATTCGCATCCACAATAGTCGAGAACGCCTTTTCGTAACCGCCCAACAGTGCATTGGCCGTCTTCTTACCAGAGCGCAGTTCCTCACGGACCCGTTCAAAAATCAGGATATTCGCGTCGACGGCCATCCCCACTGTCAGGACCAACGCGGCCACACCCGGTAGAGTCAAAGTCGCGCCGAGGCTCGCAAGAACCCCCAGAACGACCAGCACATTGACGAGGATCGAGATCACGGCCACGACACCGCCGAGACCGTACCATGCGATCATAAAGACGATGACCAATGCCGCACCAATTTGCGCTGCGAGGATACTCTTGTCTTTCGCATCGGCGGCCAAGGACGGGCCGACCTCGCTCATCTTGTCGACGGTCAACTCGTACTCGAGTGGGTTGTTCAAAGTATTTGCCAGCTCCAACGCTTCTCTCTGCGAGAATCGTCCTGAGATGGTGGCTCCACCGCGGATTTCTTCATCCACATTCGGAGCGGTCTTCAACACCCCGTCGAGGACAATGGCCAACTGGCCCGGCGCCCCGCCCAAACGGGCATTCTCGTCCACAATCTTCCTGGTCATCGCGGCAAACCGCTTTTCGCCCTCGGAAGTGAAATCGATATACACCTGGAAACCGCCGGTCTGGTTCTGCATGGCTCCCGCTTTTCTCACGATCGAACCCGTCGCTTCGGCCACCCGCTTTACGAAATACCCGCGCTCAATAATGTTTCCGTCCGCATCTTCGTCTTCCAAGTACAATGCCTCGTAACCGAGAGGGGCCGGAACACCCTCACCTGGAAAGACCTCGCGATTGACCAAGCGAAACTCCAAGCGAGCTGGCTTTTTCAACGAGTCAATTCCCTCGGGATCCTCGCGGAGGCTCATGCCCGGCAGTTGAATTTCGACGCTGTTGTCGGAAACGGGACGGATTGTCGGCTCGGCCACACCCAACCCGTTCACACGGTTCTGCATGACCTCGACAACCTGGGTCAACTGATCCTGACGCTGAAACTGGTTCAGATCCGCCACGGCATCGTCGTTCAGGCGCAGCGTAAAGGCCACACCTCCCTCCAGATCCAATCCGAGGCGCAGATTCCGCTTCGACTGGCTCAGCAATTCCCGAAGCAAGACCTCGTTCCGGCGCTCCTGATTTTTAATATCCGTTAAATTGATCTCCGGAAAATACGGAGCGAGGTCGATTCCGCCGGATTTAGCGATCTCCCGCAAACCGACGTAGACAGAAGGGTAATCACCGCTCTCTACACCAGCTTGCGCTTGTTCGACCAATACTTCAAACTCCTCCTGATTCGCGCGCTCGACTGTAAACGCACCAAACTCACGGTCCTCAAATGGGACGAGGTTCAGCAGCGCCCAAGCTAGGATCGCTACCGACAGGACGGCCTTCCAGAGAATTCCCCCGGACATATACTACCTTACTGCGAAAACCCTTACGAAGGGTCTTCGATCTTGGTTGCGACAAAAGAACGGCCAAGCTCGATCTTTACCCCGTCGGCGATCTTTACCACCAAACGGTCGTCCTTGACGTTCGTAATCTCCCCGAAGAGTCCTCCAGAGGTCATGATCTTATCACCGGTCTCCAGTGCTTTAATCATGGCTTCCTGGCGTTTTTGACGCTTCCGCTGTGGGGCGATAATCAGAAACCACATCCCAGCAAAAAGAAGGATGAAGAACAAAATTGAGCTAATGCCGCCACCGGGAGCCGGTGCGGTTTGCTGCTGTGCGAGAGGAATCAGAACGTCCATGACTGGGTTTTACTATTAGGCTTTCGAAAAATGACGAAACCGCAGAGAAAAGATAGGCGCAGCCGAATTGGCAAGAATGAATCTCCGGAATCTCCCAGAAAAGGGATTGACAGCCCCGCCCATAATCTTTCTTCTCCATCCTTTTTCTAAATTCCGATGGCGAACACTAAAGCATCTCTCAAAGACATCCGGCAAATCGAGACCCGGACCGAACACAACACACGCGTTCGTTCACGTCTCAAAACTTTGGCCCGGAAGGTCAAGGCTGCCCGGGAAACCGGTGAAACCGAACAGGCAAAAGAAGTTGCCCGCGCATACGTCGCGGCCAGCGACAAAGCTGCCAAGTCTTCGATCATTCACCCGAACAAGGCCGCCCGCCACAAGGCATCTGTTTCTGATCTAGTTCGTTGAGGCAGGGAGCCATCTCTCTCCGCCCCGGTGAATGGGGCGAACGTTCGCAGAAATTCTCGATCCTCGGGTCGGGCTCAACTTGGGCCGTCCTGGATCAACCGACTCCTCTCGGCGAGGAGCTCCCCCCACCGAATGAAGCCACACTGATGCTTCAGTCGGTTTTTCGTGCACGGATCTCTGAAGATCAGCCAGCGATCAAAGCTCTCCTGAGCGAGGGCGCGACCGCCATCTATCCACTGCCGTGCGGTGGTCCCATCGCCTTCGCGGGGACCCGGGAACAATCTTCCGCCATGCGCGAAGAATACGGCTCGAACCAATGGACACTTCGATTCCTCCTTCTGGTTCGCAGCAGCCCAGAACAGGAATCCCTCGAATGCGACCTGCCCATCGCCATCCACAACACCGAAGAGCGCAGCCTGATCTCCCACACGACGGGAAAACGCGCCAACACCCAATTTAAAAAGCTCCTCACGGGAAAAACACTCGAACTCTGGGAAGCACGCACCAGTTATCTACGTCCCGACCAAATTCGCCTGCACGCCGCAGAATCCGGGATTCGAGTTGCCGGCGAATCTCTTTACGGCGACCACGATCCGATTTCCCGACCCGACCTCCCCGGCACCCGCAAGCCCGGCGGACGAGGATATGTCCTCTTCCCCGCTCCGGCAATCCACCTGGTCGAACTTTCTGCTCCCTCCCTCCGCGACAAGCCGTTTACCTCTTCCCCTCCCAAAGCCTTCCTCAAATGGATGCGGGCCGTACTTCCGGAAGAAAAGGATTTACAACAAGTCCTAAATGCGCTTTAGTGATCGTTTTTTCCGCAAACTAACCACCTATTTTTGAAAATCTATGGGCAACCTACGTAAAAAGCGCCGTCTCAAGATGAACCAGCACAAGCGCCGCAAGCGCCTCCGCGCAAACCGGCACAAAAAGCGGGTCATCTGACCGCAACCCGCGTGGACGACCTTCTTGGGTCGAATGCCTCATCTTTTTCAAAAGAGCCTCCTGCTACAGGAGGCTCTTTTTTTATGCCCTCAAATCCAAAAGATGAGTCGCTCTACTCCTTCTCGTTAGAGCCGCCGCCCTTGCCCCCGCTGACGAACACGGTCCTCGTAGGATAGGCAAACTTGATCCCCCGCTCCGCAAAGGCCTCGATCATCGACAGATTCACCGCCTGCTGGATATCCATGTACAGGGCGTAATCGGGGGCCAACACATAGTAGACCACCTCAAAATCATAGGAACTCTCCCCAAATCCCTTAAAATGGGCGCGATCGAACCGCGTTTGCTCCTGCGATTCGATATAGGACTGAATCAATCCGGGGATCTCCCGCAATTGGTCCGGGGTGGTTTGGTAAATGACTCCAAAGCCGAAGACGATCCGGCGCTCGAACATCCTCTTGAAATTACGGATACGACTGGAGGTCAGATCATTATTCGAGAACACGAGCTGCTCACCCGACAGGCTGCGCACCCGGGTAGTCTTGACCCCGATCTTCTCCACTGACCCCAGCAAATCACCGACAATGATAAAATCGCCCACCTCAAACGGTTTATCCAACACGATCGACAGCGAGGCGAACAAGTCCCCGAGAATACTCTGCACCGCCAAACCGATGGCGATACCGCCAATACCCAATCCGGCAATCAACGCCGACACGTCGTACCCCAAATTGGAAACGATGAGGAGGAAGGCGATGGACCAGATCATCAGACGGGCGAGGTAAGTGAACCAGAGGAACTCGGCCCCCTCGACCCCAGTCTCTCCCTCCCTTTTCTCTCCGTAGTGCTTGATACCACCGACGATGAAGGAGCTCACCCAGATTCCGCCCTGCAACACCACAACAAAGAAGCCGAATCGATCCAGCCAGAGCTCAGCCCGCCCGAGCTCCAGCCACTCGGTCCCGATCCAAAACGAGAAGAGAACGACCAGCAGCCCCTTCGTGTTCTGAAGAGCATCGACCAGAAGGTCGTCCATGATCGTATCCGTCCGCTTACTGATCTTTCCCAACTGGGAACAAACAATCTTTAGAGCGATTTTCGTGACGACAAAAACCGCAATACCAATGCCGATCGTCACGAAGTAGTCAGAGAATTCGTTATCTGCACTAAACATGGCCCCCTATTGGAGCCCAAACCCGGGAAACCTCAAGGAGAAGATCGAGGAATAGGCACCCCTGCACCGATTTTGTTTCCCAGCTTCGACATTTTACCCTTTTGGAACAGCTCGCTACAATTTCGACTAATATGAGGGATTTCCTCCCCTAATCTATGGCGGCGGAGATCTATTCCCTCTCGCCATCTCTGTAGAAATTTGATCTTTTCCGAAGAAACCATGAAACTACTTTCCCTTGCGCTCTCCTCTTTTTTTGCGGCAACCCTTCCGAGCTCTGGCGACGAAATACAATCTGCTATCGACGAAGGCATCGAAGCGTACGGCAACGAGCAGTACTCCCAGGCCGCATCCCAATTCGAACTGGCGGCCCAACTTCTCAGGGAAATGTCAGGAGCGTCCATCGCAAAGGCCCTCCCTGCCGCACCCGAAGGCTGGACGACCGACAGCGAGCCGGACGTGCAAGCCGTGGGAGCCTCAATCATGGGCGGCATGACATCCGCTTCCCAAACCTACTCCAAAGACGACAGCCACGTGAGCATCCGCATCTTGAGCGACTCTCCAATGGTCGGCCAAATCAGCATGCTGATCAACAATCCGGCAATGGTTCGCCAAATGGGACAGAAGGTCATCAAGGCCGGAGACGCGAAAGGCGTTCTCACCTACGACGAGAGCTCTTCGACGGGGTCACTCTCCGCCGTCGCCATGAACCGCTACTTCATCACCGTCGAAGGGAATAAAATTGACGAGGACACGATCCAGGAGTTCCTCGGTTTGATCGATTACGAAACGCTGAAACAACAGTAAGTTTCGACGGAACTTTACTCGACTGGTTTGTCCCGCGTTGACACCGACGATTCCTCTAGGATGGAATGAAACCCATGTTTGAACTGGAAGGTAAAGTAAAAGAAATTTTTGACGAGCAGACGTTTGGAAGCGGCTTCCGTAAGAGGGAGTTCGTCGTGACTGTTGAGGACGGGAAGTATCCCCAGGATATCAAATTCGAGTGCGTCCAAGACAAGATTGATCAAATCTCAAGCATCTCCCGTGACGACACGGTCAAAGTCAAATTCGACATTCGCGGCCGCGAGTGGAAGGGCAACTACTACGTCAACCTCAGCGCGTGGCAGGTGAACTCCTCCTCCGGCGGCGACTCCGCCGCTCCGGTCGACGCGCCTTCCGAAGAAGAACCTCCGGACGACATCCCCTTCTGATCCTCCGACAGCCCCGGCGGAGTGATCGAGCGATAAATTTCCTATGATTCATCATCGATTCTATCTCTGCGCATCTTCCGCCGATGCGGGCCTGACAACCACTTCACTTGGAGTAGCCCGCGCCTTGGACCGGCGCGGGCTTCGAGTGGCTTTTTGCAAGCCAATCAGCCAACGGCCCGAGTCTGAAGAAGAGGTCGATCCCTCCATCCACTTCGCTGAACGGCTGCTGAGCATCACGCCACCAGCGCCGATCAATCTGTCCGAGGCAGAACGGTACGTGCGGGAGAACAAGATCGACGACCTGCTCGAACGGGTCGTTGAGATGGTGGAGAGCCTCTCGGAGAAAGCCGATGTTCTCATCATCGAGGGGCTTCTCGCTGAGGAATCCAAGTCGTTCAAAAACCGCCTCAACCGGGAGGTGGCCCGCGCAATCGGATCCGAGATTCTCTACGTAGGCCGTTACACGGGTGACAGCTCGCGCTCCTTTGCCGAAGAGATCGAGATCGCGGCCTCGACCCACGGAGGAATCTCTCAGGATTCAGTAGTGGGATGCATCGCGAACCGGATGCCGCTCGATATCTCTGATTCAGCAAACACCCAGGATCCAGCCCACCCCCTGCCACCGCACGAGTGGGTCATCGAGGCCCGCAAAATGATCGCGGCCAAGTCTCCTCTCTTCGCTCAAAACAATTTGGATATCATCGGGTGTGTCCCCGAGAACCTTGAACTGCGAGCGGTCCGTACGAGCGACGTAGCCAACTTCCTCGACGGTGAAGTTCTCTTCCCGGGCGAAAAGGACCTGCGACGCGTCCACTCCATCGCGCTTTGTGCCCGCAACGTCCACCACCTCCTCTACGTGATCAAACCGGGGGCCCTTCTGGTCACTCCAAGCGACCGCGACGACGTCCTCATGGCCGTGTGCCTCTCTGCGATCAACAAAGTCCCAGTCGCCGGCCTCATCATTACCGGAAACGTTCCAATCAATGAGAACGTCCTCGAGCTCTGCCGTCCCGGGATCGAGGAGAGCAAGCTGCCCGTCCTGCGCGTTCCCACCGATAGCTTTCACACCGCCTCCGCGCTCTCCCGTATCTCTCCTCACATTCCGATCGACGACCTCGAGCGCATGGAAAAGGCGGTGGACCACGTCGCCCGACATCTCGACTTTAGCTGGTTCCAACAGCGAATCTCAACCGAGATCGAAACCCGCATGTCGCCGGCGGCATTCCGACACCAACTCACCCGGGCCGCGCGGGCAGCCGATCGCAAGATTGTCCTACCCGAGGGAGAGGAACCGCGGACGATTGCGGCCGCCATCGCCTGTACCAATCGCAAAATCGCCCGCTGCGTCCTCCTCGGCGAACCCGACGAGGTACGCCGTATCGCCGAGGCCCAGGGACTCCATATTCCGGACGAGCTAGAGATCCTCGACCCAGTCAAGATCTCGGGTCGATACATGGAGCCTCTCCTCGAACGACGACGCCACAAGGGCCTCACCGAAGAACGAGCCAAGGAAGAACTCGAGGACACTGTCGTACTCGGTACGATGATGCTGGCTCTCGACGAGGTGGATGGACTCGTTTCCGGCGCCGTCCACTCCTCGGCCAACACGATTCGACCCGCCCTCAAGCTCATCAAGACCAAGCCGGATGCCCGCCTTGTTTCCTCGGTTTTCTTCATGTGCCTGCAAGATCAGGTCCTCGTCTATGGCGATTGTGCGGTCAACCCCGACCCGAGTGCTGAAGAGCTTGCCGATATCGCGATGCAAAGCGCAGCAACTTCCCGGCAGTTTGGAATCGATCCCCGCGTGGCCTTTATTAGCTACTCGACTGGGTCCTCGGGCTCCGGTGTCGATGTCGACAAGGTCCGCGAGGCCACCGCGATTGCCCGCAAGTTGAACCCGGACTTCCCTCTCGACGGACCTCTCCAGTACGATGCAGCCGCCATTCCCGACGTCGCCGAGAAAAAGGCTCCAGACAGCCTCATCGCCGGGCGGGCCAATGTCTTTGTCTTCCCCGACTTAAACACTGGGAACACCACCTACAAAGCGGTCCAGCGCAGCGCGAATCTCATTTCAATCGGACCCGTCCTCCAAGGCCTGCGCAAGCCAGTCAATGACCTAAGCCGAGGCGCTCTCGTTGATGACATCATCTATACGATAGCCGTCACTGCGATCCAAGCTGCCGATAATTGAGCGTGAGCCGAGGGCTGCCGAGCCGAAGAAACTCCCTCCCATTGGGAATGTTCCCGGAACCGCGCCTCTCTCAACCGAAACGCGTTCGCCTATCGGCCGAAAAGAAGCTCTAGAGTCCGGCGAAGGTCCTTCCCAGGGACATAACCATCTCCCTTTTTATCGAGCAGGTCCCGACATTTAGGAAATGCGAGGTCAGCATCGTAGGCCACGACCTCCACATCCTTCAGGTTTCCATTTGCTTCGGCATTTGAAATCCGACGAAAACTCAACGGCACACCATATCCCGAGAAATCAACTTCCCAACCCGCACCGGAGCTTCCAACCTCACCCTTTACCATTCCAGGGCTGCGTCGCACGAGGTCCGGAACGCCGCTGTAGGGTACCTTAACCCGAATCGCCGTCGGGCTCTCCCGCAGATAATCCGCCGGCCCCTCAATCTTACCGGCCAGCGCCATGCGATAATATTCAAGAGGATTCCAGCCGGATAGATTGATCCCATTCCAGGGGCCATGCTGGTTTTTAGAGCCGTAACGCTGTTGGTTGTACCACCAGGCAAAGTTTGAGTCGAGCTGCAGGCCAATTTCGAAGTGAAGGTGCGCACGACTGTTTGGGATCGTATAGCCACCGGCCGTAGAACCGATAATTCCCAATGTCGCCCCCTGCTCCACGCGCACCCCTTCTTTCACATCACTGGCAATCGAATCGAGGTGGGCATACAGGGTGTAAAATTCGATCCCATCAGACTCATGACGAAGCACGACATAGTTCCCGTATGACGAATTTCCCGCACGCCGGTTTACGTAGACAATCGTCCCGGGCATTGCCGCAAAGGCGGGATCGAGCGGTCTGCTGTTTCGATCCCGATCGATAACCTTCAAATCCAACCCCTCATGAAATCGATAACCTCCGTTGCGCACACAACCATACAATCCGGAGGTAATGCGCCCCGATGAAGTGGGCTGGACAAAGTCTTCAATCGGCTTTCCCTCGAGAAACGCCCGATTCGGCGAGGGCCACACCAACGGCAAGCGTTCCGCGATGGCGCCGGAAGTTCCCGCCAAGAGCAGTAACCCGAGGCCTGCGCAGTTGCCGAGGAATTTTCGCGAGACGAATCGCCGCAGTCCGCGGCCTATCTTATCGGAGATCACCCCGGTCACCGGTTGTTTCGCCGAAACTCAACTAGAGTCCGGTTCATCTCCGATACAAGCTCCGGCAGATCTTCGTCGTCGACTTCGAGGAACGTGTAGAGGACCCCGTCCTCGATCATCCCATCAATCTTTCGTGCCCCAATCGGCGAATCGTTGTCAAAGAAGATAAACGAATAACCGACACTATCACCGGAGGTCCGGATCAATTCCCGGTTCGCCGAAGGAGTCATCAGATAACGAACTGCCAAGCCCCGGTCGACCTGCACCATTTCAATCCGAATAATGTCCAACGGTCCAAAGATCGGGCGGCCAAAAAAGCGGAGTTTCGTCCCGCTTTTCGGAAGCGTCACGTAGGGATTCTCACTCCCCGGCACTGATCCACCCGCTTCGAGATAAATCGTCGGTACATGAGGATTCTCAATCGAAGTGGACCGGCAACCGGCCACTAAAATTAAAAGAAGGCCAATGAGAATGGAGCTAAACAGTTGTCTTTTCATCAGAGAAGGTCAGTGGAACTATTGCGAAGAGCGATTCTCAAAAAGGCAAGAATACTTCCAGCCTCCTCTCGGTCAAATCAGCATAAAATCGAGCTGATCCTCAATCTGCTGGATCAATTTAGGCCGCAGCTCCACCGCAGCGACCCGATATTCACAGTCCTTTTTCGGATGGCGATAGACCTGAAACCCGTCACTGCCGACCCTCCCCTTTGGACGCAGCACCCGCTTGCGCTCGAGATGCAACGCCAACAGGAAGCATAGCGTAGCCCGCACTTCGGCGCGCTCCGAGTCCTCACCGTCGTCCTCTTCATTCATCATCTGGTCAAACAACTCATCGGCCGTCGCAACCGCCTCCCGGGCGACCTCTCGTTCGGCTTCATTCGAACGGAAGGTTCGCAACCACTGAGCGACCAGACGACTCTCTCCGAGATCCATCTCCTCATCCGGGTGAAAATCCAGTCGGAGCAAGCCCTCTTTTTCAGCCACAATGAGCACTGACCTCACCTGCTGCCCGTCGGAAAATGGTTTTTCCGTTCGGGTCGATTTGCGCGAGCCGCTCTGAAGACTCCATTCTTGCATACCTCGACAGTGAACAACTCCACCGCACCCTTTACGAGGGAAAAGCACGCCCTCCCCCATGGAGCTTAAGCCGATTGCAGAGATTTCCGTTTTTGAAGGTGACGAGCCCCCCCCTATCCCACTAGAACCTCCGATATGTCCGGAAAACTCATCGCCATCGGCGACGTTCACGGTTGCGCCAATGAACTCGAAGACCTGCTCGACAAGCTCTCTCCGGGCAAGCACGACCGCGTCCTTATGCTCGGCGACCTCATTAACCGGGGCCCCGATAGCCATCGCGTCGTTCAGATCGTTCGCGAAAACGGCTTCCAAAGCCTAATGGGGAACCACGAGTACCGGCTTCTGAGCTACCGCAAAAATCGAGATCCATCGATTCTGAAGTCCTACGACTATGAGACCCTGCACCAACTGACCCTCGAGGATTGGGAGTTCATCGACAAGATGATGCCCTTCTACGAAACTCCCGACTCGGAGTTCGTCTGCGTGCACGGCGGCTTTCGTCCCGGCCAGCCCTGGCGCACCCAACCGATCAACACGGTCTGCAAAGCAAAGTGGATCTCGCCCGAGGCCATTCCTCCGGCCCAGCGCCGTGGCAATAACTCGATCCACTGGTCCGAGCTCTGGGAAGGTCCAGCCACCGTCGTGTATGGGCACACCCCGAATCCCGAGGTCCGGTATGCGCCCCACGCCCTGTGCATCGATACCTCCTGTG
Source organism: Opitutia bacterium UBA4506 (assembly GCA_002388665.1). Lineage (GTDB taxonomy): Bacteria > Verrucomicrobiota > Verrucomicrobiia > Opitutales > Puniceicoccaceae > Puniceicoccus. Next base: position 59,640 of record DGMY01000089.1, read on the forward strand.
CCTACGGCGGTTTTCTTACGGCCTGCATCCTCCCCGACATCGAGATTGTCCAGGTCAAGGCCCGCAAGACTTACGCCTGAGCGACACGAGGTTCGCCTCAATCAAATAGCCATCCGGGCCCGGACGAAAGCTGCACGCTAGCTTCGGCGGCCCCGCACACAAAAAAAGCGAGCCCCCGACAACGCGGAGACTCGCTTACAAATTTGACTGGTTCAGCCGCCTGCTTAGGCCACCCGCTCGACCACAAGGTCGGGAGTGTTTGGACGCTTCGGAGCGAGACGGTATGCACCCTTAAGGAATTCGAGGGCTGCCTCGGAGTTTCCTTCATCGTTGTAGTGAATCATCATGAGGGGCTCCCCTTGCTTCATCTGCGTACCGACCTTCTTGATCTCGGAAATTCCCACTGCTGGATCGAGAGTACCATTCTTGCGCTGGGCGAGCATCCGAACCCCACGGGCAATCATTCCCGCGTTGATCGTGTGAACATAGCCCCGCTTCGGAGAAGGCAACTTCTTGCAGTGCTTGGCCTTCGGCAGCTTGTCGGGATCGTCGATCATGCTAACGTCGCCACCCTGTGCGCCGACCATTTCCTTAAACTTCTCGAGAGCCGAGCCATCCTTCAGGTGACGTTGAACCGTTTGCTTGGCCGAGAGAGTCGAACCGGCCACACCGGACAGGCGGACAACCTCCATACCGAGCTTCAGGACCATCTCTTGCAAATCTTCCGGCCCTTCACCCTTGAGAAGCTCGATGGCTTCACGGATTTCGAGCGCGGTACCCACCGAATCGCCCAGGGGCTGATTCATATCGGTCACCAATGCGACACAGCGGCGCTTCATCGAACGACCCACCCGGGTAATCGAGCGAGCGAGCTGCTTGGCCTGCTCCAAATCCTGAATAAAGGAACCATTCCCCCACTTCACATCGACGACGAGGCTCTCGGCGCCGGCCGCAAGCTTGCGACTCAGCACGCTGGCGGTGATCATCGGAAGACTTGGGATGCTCCCGCACTTCTGGCGAAGTGCATACAAAGTAGAATCGGTCGGAGCGATCTCCTTGTCCTGCTCAATGATCGCACAACCGACCTTGTTCAATTGCTCGACAAATTGTTCGAGCGACATGGACTTCTTAAACCCCTTGATCGAGGAGAGTTTTTGCAGAGTGCTGATTTCCAGCTCCTCATCAACCCCGTTGATCGTCGGCATCACTACCCCACAGGCAGCTGCCAAAGGTGCTAACACGATACTGGTTTTGTCCCCCACACCTCCGGTGGAAAACTTGTCGATCTTGGGACGGCTCAACTTGGTGAGATCAATCATCTCACCCGAAAGCATCATCTCCTCAGCAAATGTTGCTGTTTCCAGTGCAGACATGCCCTGGAAGTAGACCGCCATCAATAGCGCCGCGAGCTGGGAATCCGGAATCTCCTTATCGAGGACCGAATCGACAATATATCGGATCTCTTCTTCGGAAAATTCGCTCCCGTCGCGCTTTTTCTCGATTAGTGCCGAATAACTTGGCTTAACAAACTTTCGAGGCGAAACGATTTTCTTTCTCATCAATTGACTTTTTCTTGCTTTTTTTGCTGGCGCTTTTGAATCCGTAAAGCCTGACAGAATAGCAAATTACAAACATCCTTGTCCAGCAAAAATTTATGAAACCAGCATTCGACCTACTGCACTCCATCACAACCTGGATCCGAGAGAGCGCTCGCGAGATCCCGGAATTTCCTGACGACTTTGACCCGTCGGTCCGGCCGGCCGATCCGCGTTTTGGCGACTTCCAAGCGAATGGAGTGCTCCCTTTGGCCAAAAAGATGAAAACCAACCCGCGCCAACTTGCGACGGCCCTCATGGCGAAGATCGAAGAGCACCCGGAATTGGGGAGCGGGGAGTTCGATCTAACGATTGCCGGGCCCGGATTCATCAATATCACCCTAAAGCCTGCCTTCCTTTCGGCATGGGCCAAGGCCTTCGACCAGCCTGAAGATCTCTCCGCAGGCCTCCGACACCTCTACAAAGAGAAAACTGTCGTTATGGACTTCAGCGGCCCCAACACCGCCAAGCAGATGCACGTGGGCCACATCCGCTCCACCGTGATTGGTGAATCCATTTCGCGTCTCCTCTCGTTCTGCGGCGCGAAGGTCATCCGCGACAACCACATTGGAGACTGGGGCACACAGTTCGGTATCCTACTACTCGCCTGCAAGCGCTTTGGCTTCGACTTTTCAGTCGAGCCCTCCGTCGCCCTTCCAGCCCTCGAAGATCTGTACCGTCAGGGGAACCAACTGGTCGAAGAGGACCCGACAGCCAAGGATGAGGCACGCCAAGAATTGGTCCTTCTTCAAAATGGGGACGAGGATCGCATGGGAATCTGGAAGAAGATCAACGAGATCAGCCAGGGCGCGTTCAACGAGCTATACCGCCGCCTCGATGTTACTTTCGACCTCAATCTCGGCGAGAGTTTCTACCGCGATCAGGTCCACGGAGTCTGCGAAGAACTCGAGGAGCTGAAGATCGCCGAGGTGAGCGACGGTGCCCTCGTCGTCTTCCACCCCGAGCACCCCCGCTTCAACGAGCAGCCATTCATCATCCGCAAATCGGACGGAGCCAGCAACTACGCCACGACAGATCTCGCAACCGTGGCCTATCGCTGCGAAGAGCTAGACGCCGACGAGATCATCTACGTCACCGACGGTCGCCAGCAGGACCATTTCGAACAACTTTTCCTCACGGTTCAAAAATGGTTCGCCGGCGCTGGCAAGCCAGCCCCCACCCTTCGCCATGTCTGGTTTGGCACCATTCTCGGGGAGGGCGGCAAGGCGATTAAGACTCGTAGCGGCGGATCGGTGAAGCTACGCGACTTGATCGACGAAGGGATCGAGAGGGCCCGCTTGATTGTCGACGGAAAGAACCCGAACCTCCCCGACGAGCAAAAAGCTGCGATCGCAGAGGCGGTGGGAATCGGTGCGATTCGGTACGCCGATTTGATGCAAAACCGTACTCACGACTACGTATTCTCCTGGGACAAGATGCTAAGCTTCGAAGGCAACACTGCCCCCTACCTGCTCTACGCAGTTGCCCGAATCCACGCAATTTTCCGCAAAGCGGGGATTCAACCCGGCGAGGGAGAAGAGTCCGCCAGCGACCTCGAGACCGAGGAAGAGATCCAGCTCGCCCGCCAACTCACCTTGTTCCCGACAGCCATTGCTCAGGTAGCCCAAGACCTTCGGCCCCACTTCCTGTGCACCTACCTGTTTGAATTGGCAAACGCCTTCAGCAGCTTCTACAACGCCAATCGTGTCATGACGGAGAACCCACAAGAGCAAGCCCGCCGCCTCATGCTCTGCTCGCGCACTCTTCTCTACCTGCAAACCGGCCTCCAGCTGCTCGGGATTGAAACTCTGGAACAGATGTAGTTTCCGGGGGGCGGTAGTCCTCCACTTCCTCGCCATCGACACGGTTTGCGCGGTCCTGGCCTGGAGCCTCCTCGCAGACCGCCTGCTCGGCAGTGCGATTCATCCCCTCTCCCTCCTCTGGACGGGAGCCGGGGTATGGCTCGCATATACGGCCGACCGATGGATGGACTCGCTACCGGGCAGCACGGAGCAAAACCCCGGCGAGAGACACCGCTTTGCCGGCCGGAACCGCAACTCAATCGCGCTGGCCTGGCTCTGCGTGTGGATTCTCTCGCTCGGCAGCGCTGTCGCCATTCTACCGGCGGGCATCCTACTCGGGGGGGCCGTTGTCGCGATTCTGGGAATCGCCTACCTGCTCATCATCCAGCGCCTTCCGTCCCGTGACGAAACTGGAAAACTGCGGGCGGGAGGCGGCTGGGTGGTCGGCCTTCTTGTCGCCACGGCCGCAAACCTCTTCCCCGCCCTGGAGGGAAATGCCAGTGCGATCACAAAACTAATAGTATGGCTGCTTACGGCCTGGGCATTTTTTCTCCAGACTCGAGCGACTCGCCTCTGGGAAGAGGGAGAGAGCATCCCCCGCCAATGGCTCCTCATCCTCACCATTTGCGGCGCAATCGCAGCGACTATCCTTCATGAAGCTCCGGCTGCAGTCGCGGCCCTCACCCTGGCTGGTGGTATCCTGATCACAGACCGACTCCCGATCCATGACAAGGTGGCTGTCGCCGATTGGGTCCTCGCTATCGCAGGCGTCTGCGGTTGGGCCGTGGCCTTAGCGCTGCTTCCCTAGGTCCCGGGGAATGCGGTTCCTGACTTGTCCCCCTCCGCCTCTGGACTATCCTTGATTCCCATGTGGAAAAAAATCCTACTCATCCCGATTCTCGGTCTTCTCTTCGCCTCCCTTCCCGCCCACGCCGCTAACCCGGTCAACAAAACACTGTTCGGGGGCGTCGCCATCCACGGCTATGACCCCGTAGCCTACTTCACCCAGAAAAAGCCGGTCAAAGGGACCAAGGAGTGGAACTTCAAATGGAACGACGCTACCTGGTATTTCGCATCCAAGGAAAATCGAGATCTCTTTGAAAAGGACCCCGATCAATACGCACCCCAATACGGCGGATACTGCGCCTGGGCCGTAGCCAATGGCTCCACCGCCGACATCGACCCCGACTCCTGGACGATCGTCGACGGAAAACTCTATCTCAACTACAACTCAAAGATCCAAAAGAAATGGGAGGCCGATCGGCAGGCTCTTATCCAAAAGGCCAATCAGGAATGGCCCAAACTCGACGACTCCCAGAAGGAATAGACTCGGTCTCCAGTAAGATCTCTCCAACCGGGATGACCCACCAATTGACTCCCGGGGCGAACCGGCCTCACTCTCGACATCATGCCTTTGACTGAAAAAGATTGGCTCCCGTGGTTTGGAAACGGCAAATTTCCACTCTACTTGGCGCCGATGGCGGGGTTCACCGACATCGCCTTCCGACATCTGTGCAAACAGTTCGGGGCAGACGTACTCGTATCCGAGTTTGTGATGTGCGAAGCCCTCCTCCGGGATGTCCCCAATGTATGGGAAAGCATCGAGTTCACGGAGTTCCAGCGCCCCATGGGGGTCCAGATCTTCGGCTCGGACCCGGCCCGAATGGGCGAGGCAGCCAGGGCGATCGAAGAGCGGCTCCACCCCGACTTTCTAGACCTAAATTTCGGGTGTCCCTCCGAAAAAGTGACGCGGGCCGAAGCGGGCTGTTCCCTCCTGCGAAACCTGCCAAAACTCGGCAAAATCGCGGGGACGGTTCGCCGCGCCCTTCCCACGATTCCCGTGACCGCCAAGATCCGAATCGGATGGGACGCCGACTCTATCGTCGCCTCCGAAGCAGCCCGCATTCTCGAAGAAGAGGGAATGGAAGCTCTGGCAATCCACGGCCGGACCCGCGTGCAAGGTTACAAGGGCGACGCAGATATGGGTGTCATCGAATCCGTAGCCTCTGAACGCAGTATTCCCGTAATTGCCAACGGGAGCGTTGAGGACTGGGAGCGCATCCACCATCTCGCCAACGACACCGCTTGCGCCGGCGCCATGATCGGACGAGCAGCCCTCGGAAACCCCTGGATATTTCAACGGATCAAAACCTTTCTCCAGACCGGCCGGATTCCACCCCCACCCGAGCTGGAAGAACGCATTGACGCCTTAATTTTTTACGCAAAAGAGCTCCTACAGTCACCCCTCGGGATCGCTCGAAAAGACTCCATCGCCTGGATGCGGCCCAAACTCAAATCGCTGCTCAAGGATCTCCCCCACAGCCGCAAGGCCCGTGTCGCGATCGATCAAGCCAATACAGCCCCCGAGCTACTGGAAGTCCTCGACGGCATGGCCAATCGTGTCGCCCAAATGAAATAACACGGAACCAGCTCTCGTCTGCCGGGGCATCATTTAACAATCCAGTTACTCGAATCGACCCATTTTACTGGACCCGGGATTCTTTAGAGAGTTGCCGAGCGCAAATCGATTCGGCAAACTGCCGAGCTCATGAAGCATATCCCACTCCTCCTCCTTCTCCTGTTACCCCTAGCCACTACTCCGACCCGGGCAACCAACGTCGAGTTAGTAGGATTCCACATTGGGAGTGAGTATTTTATCCTCACTGAGGAAATCAACTCGGACGACTTCCGCGCCCGCCAAATGATTTTTGTCCTCAAATGCACCTTCACCGAAGGACAGATCAGCGGAATCAACACCGACTCTATCCGCCTTCGCGTCATCCCCGAGGGCTCAACCAGTGGGATCTCCTATTCGGCCAACGATCTGACGGTTCTCGTCACCGAGGTCCTTGATGACCGAACCGCCCTCCTCCAAATCGCCTGCCCCTACGACGTCAATGTCCTCGGCACCAAAGCTACGATTCAAGGAGAAGTCCTCGTCGTCCTGGAAGAAGAGGAAAAACAATCCCGCCCCATTCAGCTCCGGCTGGAACCAGGCTACGAGGTCATGCTCGACAACTTTCCGATCCTACTTTCTGGAGTCGAGATCCCCAAGAACTCCCCCTACCCACTCGCGATCACATTCCGCATGTCCAAAGGGAACAACGAAGACCGCAAATACTCCGTAAAGTTTTTCGACGAGAAAATGCGACCGATCTCCTCCGACCGCAGCGACTACGTCATCGACAACATTCACGAGGCAACCTACAGCCTCCAGCAACGTCCCCGCACGGTAAACGCTGTCTTCAACTACGTTGGCGTATCCAAGAGTTCCACCGTGCGATTTGCCCTAAATTGCAACCTCGACCTCATCGATTTGACCGACGAATTCGAGAAATAATTCTCCCCTTCGAGTTTCCATTTCAGGAAGAAAAGAAAGTGTTACGAAATCGCTTGCGCATCTGTCGCAATTCCGATTCTCTACAGCCTTCTCGATTTGGCGGGGTGTAGCGCAGCCTGGTAGCGCATCTGCTTTGGGAGCAGAGGGTCGCAGGTTCGAATCCTGTCTCCCCGACCATTTTCTCGAGATCCCGCGGTTTTCCAGGCAAATAAAGACCGCACCAGTCAGGACAGCGCGAGCCGTGACTGCATTCCCAACTGAAAGAGGCGAAAGCAACTCGCTACGGCGACCGCTTTTTTGGCGGCAGGACCGAAAAAGGAACCTCAATCCCAGGTACTCCAGGATCGTCTAAGAAGATTCTTTCTGAGCAGCCGAATGAGCACGGCAAAACCGATCAATTGGAGTTTCCAAATCATCCCAGTCAGCCCGGCTCCGTACATCACTCCCTCCGGAGAGTGACGCTATTGCTCCAGGGCTTCTTTCATCATCGGTCGACCGCATTTCCCACCAGCATTGCCCGCGGTGATTGTGCTCGTGATCAATAACAAACCCCGTATCCCTCATCATAGGACCAATCCAGCCGATACAATGGTCACAATAGTCAGGATACTGCTCCAAGCCGTTTCGGGTTAGAAAACCTTTTGAAGGGCAATCGTGCATATCGATTCGAAAGACCCCATCGCGCACAGTGATCCGAAACCCCAGCTCGGGAGATTCCTCTGCCAAGGTATACCCCCAATAGGCCTTCATCCCTTCTATCCCCTCCTGCGCAATCAGCTCACGCGCATGCAATTGACTATCCCGACTAATCGCCTCCTCCCAAAAACCAGAGAGCAGCTCTGGACCGCCCCGATTGTTCAACCAGGTGAATGTCCATTCGTAGTGACCACAAAAATCGTATGAACCCAGCATCAGAGTGTCGCCTCACAGATGGAGCCAGGCACTCGAGCAGGTGCTTCATCTGGATCCTCAAAATAGGTGTGTCGGCAACTACCATTGCCCCCGACAAGACTCATTCCCATTCCCGCCGCGCGCGCGCGAGCCTGGCCGAGGATCTCGCAATGCTCACAGTACCTCGAAACAGGACAACGCCCCTGCGTCCTAAAATGACGAATTGCAGGACAGACTTTCACGTCAATCTCGACACGACCCTCACCTTCCTCAACAACCACCTCAGATCCAGGTTCCGCGCCAAAGAATGCACGCCAATACTCCGCGACCATCGGTAAACCTTCTTCTTTCCATGCCGAATTTACCGGCGCAAAATACTCTCGCCCAAGCTGCTCAAGATAATCCTCCCAAGCTCCGCCTGGCTGAGAATCGAGCAAAAACCGGAAGGTCGCATTGATCGCAAAATAGAAATCAGCGGCTCCCTGGGGCTTGCTATCCGTATAGGGGAGAACCCCCGAAGAATCCCTCTTCATCAAAAGATCATACACACACAGACCGCCCAGTGGCTCGTGCTAGGTAGCCAAGACCATCTTCACCTTCCAGCAACCGATCAATCGATTCACGACAGGAATCACTAAGGCTATAAGAGAGAAGGCTCTTGGTGGAACGAAAGACTCCCAGCTTTCTCAGCAAATATTTCAATCCTGCCATCCAAGAGGAAATACCCTCCCCATAGACTGCATAGAGCACCCTCTCCAACTCGGCCTGTATCCGCGCGGCCCCGTCGACATCTCCTCGACGAACCGCCTCGACCACATGAACCGCAAGAGGTGCATTAAAAATCGAGCCCCCGAGAATAAATCCATCATATCCGGCAGCGGCCGGACCCACACAGTCGAACTCATCTCCATTGAAGAGCTGCAGTTCAGGCCTCAATTTCTTTGCTGCCGCCAATTGATTCCGGATATCCGCCAACCCCGAGCTATCCTTTACAAACTGCAGGTTGGGATGCTGCAACACCGCGTCCAATCCAGCAGAATCAAGCGAATACTGGGAGTGCTGCCCACGCTCATAATACCCTACCGGCAGAGGACTCTTATCCAGCACCGTAGTATAAAATTCGCAAAGCGTGCCAGCGCTTGCATTCATCATAAAATAAGGACTCGCGATGACGACACTGTCCACGCCCCAGTCCGATGCCCGCTGGATATTCTCCAGAATTCGAGACACCGAGTTGTCCGTAACCTGATAGCAAAGCGCCAGTCGACCCTTTGAGGCCTCTACGCAGGTACGAACCAGAGCCTCCCGATCCGAATCCGTCAGCCAAGGCCCCTCCCCGCAAGTGCCCGCGAGAAAGAGGCCCTGAACACCGATGGACAGATGGTGCTCGACCATAGCCTCAACCGAAACCCGATCAATGTTCCCATTCTCATTGAGCGGGGTTGGAGTAGCTGACCACGCAACAACTTTAGAACTTTCAGCAGCGAGATTCATTTCTATAACCTCAAGAATAGCGGCGGCGGAGCCCTACGGTAGCAGAAAAGATCGCAATCGAGATCATTCCGGCGAAGTAACTAGACTCTGGAACAGCGGCTGTCGTTCCCGAAAGAATGATCGCATCATTTCCGGCAAATCCGGCCGAAGCATTCGAAGCAGAAGGCCGGTCATACCCATAGAGACGGAACTCCACCGAATCCACCGCCTGCAATGCCGCGATCGATGCGAGGTCGAGATTAAAGGACGTCACAGCATTACTCCCCGAAAGGTCAATCTCGCTACCAAGCGATACTCCGTCTGTAGCAAAGCCATCCAAACTATACTCCCACTGAAAAAGCTGCGCACTATTCGCGCTCGGCCGACGCAGTGTAAAATCCAGATCGCTCAAGCTCATAACGGTTCCAGATACCGATTCGGCAAAAAAGGCAAAGTAGTCATCTCCACTAACCGCATCGCTCAAGTCGGTTCCCGGACCCGGCATGTCGAGAGCATAGAACGCGTTGCTGCCGTTTGCGATTGTCAGACCCGAACCCAGACTCAGTGTCGAAGACTCCATATCCGTGCCAATGACATTGGCGGCCTGAGAAGCCGGCGGCTCGGTTCCACGCCCCCCAAAGTCCCACTCCAGAAGAGTTTGCGCACCGAGTACCGGAACACAGATTGAACTGGCGAGAAAGAATACCCCGCGAAGATAGTAGTTTGTTTTTATCATCATATTATTTTTTGTATGGTTATCTGTCCTACGAGGGGTTTTCGACAAAAGTGGGCGCTAAATCATCTCACCAGTGTAGCGCAGGAGACGTAGAGTTTTGGTGCGTAAGATGTGCTGGCGAACAAGCTCCTCGGAAAGCTTGGCATCACGCTTCATCAACGCCTTCGCGATCTCAGCATGAGTCGGAACCGGCAGATCCGAAGAGGGCTGCGGAACTTTGATTTCAGTTTCCAGCAAGCAAAAGGTATACTCGATCAGACGCTCTTTCTTCAGCGTATCGAACAAGCGTTGATTTCCGCTGTTTTCGGCGATCGTCGCATGGAACATCAAATCCTTCTTCATCAACACCGGATATACCGACCGGTTTCCAGCTAGTATCTCTCCATTGAGTTCATCGACCTCCTCCGCCAGGTCAGCGAGCGCCGAAAGCTGAGAAGAGTCCGCTTTCGCGCAGAACAGTCGGATCGCAAGAGCTTCCAATGCCGCGCGGATATCAATGCTCTCGCAGAAACTATCCAAGGAAATACTGCGCAGAAACGTCCCTGAACGAGGGACCCGAACCAGCACCCCAAATTGCTTCAATTCCTCCAATGCTGAACGAACCCTACCCCGAGGTAATCCTAATTCACTCGAAAGGCTCGCCTCCCCAATCCGCTTGTCCGGACGCAAATGCCCGGAGTGCAGCATGGAGATAATCGTCTGTACGAGATCAGATCGATCCCCTGCCAAATTTTTTCGCCTTTCGTCACTCATATTCTGATTCGCAGATTGTTTTTCTGAATTGCAGTTGCAAGAATAAAATCGATTCTTTCCTTCAATTTTCCTCTATGCACTGCATTCGAAGCAATTGAGAGCCCCTAGGAGCATAGCTTTCGTTATATTTAAACGATTTCTGTTTTTGCCCTTGAATCTGAATTTCAATACACTTAACTGAATTTCAGTATGAGAAAGTATTTATCGTTCTTCCGCAGCAGGTGGGGTTCCGTTCCGCTAGCACTCCTAGCAATCAGCCAGTCATCCCTTGCAAAATCCATTGAAGTCGACTTCGCCACCTTACCCGAGGACGGGCGGCCCGCCTGGAGCCGTGTAGGAGCAGGGTCACGACAAATTTCAGATTCCACTCTCCTCTTGGAATCCGAGACTGAAGAAGCCGCCGGCTACATCATACGCGGAGGTGAAGACGACTATATCTGGGACGGCGAATGGCCCCTCGCAATCACCTTCGAAGCCCGTGCCATCGAGCTACCCGACCCCGATCTACCCGCTGCGCATCTGGTTTGCCGCGGAGAAGGCTGGCGGATTCAGGTTCCGATCGAACAGGAAGAATGGCTTCTCTATCAGATAAAAATTGATTCGGAAGGAAACCCCTCTCTTCAAATTGGCCAACAACCGGCTACACCCATCCGAATGATCCTGGATTCCAGCTCGGCACGCACCATCGCCTTTGGAGACCTCGGTCGCTATGCGGAGGGAACATCGCAATGGCGTAAACTCGAATGGTCGGACGAACTATGACCACGATTCGCAACATCTTCTATTCTCTGACCATTGCCATAACCGCATGCAACGCGTCCGCGGCAGAACGTCCTGATTTTGGTCTAATACTAAACGATGACGGCGACCTATCATTTGCATCCCCGGACCCTTCCGCATCTGAGGCATTTCTCCGAGCCAATATCCGAGGTCTTTCAGGCAGTTCCATTGGGACTCTAGTGACTTCTATTGGCAGCGGCAGTGATACACTCAACTACCCTACCCAGGTAGCCAGTCCCTTGGGATGGCGCAAGACGAAGCACGAAAACGGCGAAAGCTTTTGGGGACCGCGAATTGAAAATGCCCGCGCCGGCATCGCCGCCGGCTTCGACCCCATCCGTACAGCTGGGAGCGAAGCAAAGTCCCTCGGCATGTATTTCCTGCCGAGTCTTCGAATGAATGATAGCCACTTCATCTTCGACCCGTTCAACTACCCCCTCACAGGAGAATTTTGGCTGGAGAACTATGATCGTCTCCTTATCGATGATTCGCCGGTTGATTTCCGACAAGGATACGAGAATCTCTTCGATTTTTCAGAGCCTGAAGTCCGCGCGTATCGGCTCGGAGTAATCGCCGAAGCCATCGATCGGTACGAAGACATTATCGATGGTTTCGAACTAGATTTCAACCGGGTCCAGATTTTCTTCCCCCGAAACAAAGCGGAAGAAAATGCACACCTAATGACCGATCTCGTGCTGTCCGTCCGAACTATGCTCAATGAAGCATCGGAGAGGCAGGGGCGCCCGATGTATCTATTCGTACGAATTCCTCCCTCTCTCGCTGATTCCGATTGGGCTGGGCTCGATGTGAGAACCTGGATAAGGGAAGGCTTGGTAGACCTCGTATCTCCAGCCCAACTGATGACTCTGGCACAAGATATGCCGATTCAGGATCTAATTGACATCGCGAAAGAGAACGAAGTTCTCGTGTATCCCTCGCTCTACCCACGCACCGCATGGCGCTGGCCCCTCGATCCCCAGGCACCCGGAATTGGCCCATTGAAGATGGCTAGGCGAGCAACCCCCGAGGAGTTGATGGGTGCTGCGTCAGCATACTACGCCATGGGAGCCAACGGCTTCTATCTCTACAACTTTTATGGAGTGGAACAAGCCATTCGCCCGTATCCAGATTGGTTCTACGCCTTCACTCGGGCGATCTCCGAACCACAGGCCCTAGAAGGTGCTCCCCTTATCTATTTCGTCACCCAGACCTACTACTATGACGACGCAGACCCTTCCTATGCCTATAAGAAACAGATACCGATCGATCTGGAAAATGAAAGCACTGAGATCACTCTCAGAATCGGCAAAACGCCAAATTCAGGCCTCTTTCCGATTCAAAATTGTTTTCTCCGCATTGGTGCCAGTGGGAGTGGGAGCGCGAAGGCCCCCGCACAGATCCTCATCAACGGAAATGAGGTAGACGTTGCCACGGGCTCGATCCGAGAACGTTCGGTAAGCGAGATGGAGGCGAAGCGGACGAGAGGTGCCGCCGATCACTATTGGTTCTACCCGCTCGACGACCCGTCCATCCTTAGGGAAGGTGAGAACAGCATCGAAATCTCATGGCCGGGGAACGTCAGACTGACCGATCTGGAACTGGGAGTCAGCTATCACAACAATATAACAAAACACTGGAAACGTGAACCAAGCCCGATCAACGAGGTCTTTCAGCAATAGAGATAACACGATGTGCTCCCACGACACAGATCATCCCGCAGGACTTTGCTACGCTCAATTGAATCACCCTAGGAGTTCGGCATTCACCCTGATTGAGCTACTCGCTACCATCGCGACCCTCTCCCTCCTAGGCATGATTATTTTTGCCGTTTCAAGTTCCGGCATCAGAAAGGCCCGAAGATCCGCAGCCATCTCAAACCTCAGACAAATTGGGGTAGCCGCTCACACCTATAGCAATGAACACTCCGGGCGGGTCATCCCCTACCGATCCACCGAGTTCGACGGGAGCACTACATACTTTTTCCAATACCTTTCAGCTTACTACATGGATGGGTCCAGCGACCCTTTCATTGCCCCCGGCGATGATCTAAAGCTCTACACCGTGCCAACCAGACTCCGGGGACCCTACAAGAATCTGGCAACCGAAGCAGTTGATGTTTACTACAGTTTTGCTCGGAATATGGAACTCCCCAAGCCCTCAAACCAAACTTTTGTCGATTCGGGAACGGCCATCAATTTTTCAATGCCTTCCCCATCCAATACGGCACTCTTGTTCCTCACACGGCAAAATGCCGCGATGTATCGCAGCTACCCAGCAGAGTATCACGGTCTCTCCGATGGGGACGAACCAACTGAAACCTTGGTATCCTTTCTGGATGGAAGTGTTCGCACCTTTACCATCGTAGAACTATCCGAAGATACACCGGAGATGCGGGAACTCTGGTACGGATTTCCCGACGCAACAGGCAGACAGGACTACTAAGGCATCGCTAACGATTGACCCCATGTCCTCAGGCAGCTTCATCGACCTTCTGGTTATCGCCGTCTACATTAGCGCCACGATCGCTATTGGGATCGGATCCCGAGGTAAACAAGACGGAGCCAAAGACTATTTCACCACAAGCGGCGGCATGTCGGGAAGTCTGGCCTCCATCCTCGTCGGTCTCAGTATCGCTGCTACGTTTTTTAGCGGAATCAGTTTCATCGCGATTCCCGGGATCGTGTTCAGGGAGGGCCCCAGCTTCATTTTCGCTCTTGTTTGCTTGCCTCTTTGCTGGCTCGTTCTGCGATTTATGTTTCTACCCCGTTTCCTAAGAATCGCCGGTGGAGAACCGTATTATTTTCTGGAGGAGCGCCTCGGTGCCAGCATCCGCACCCAAGTTTCGATTCTCTACGTACTTCTGCGAGTCGGCTGGATGGCCACCTTGATCTACGCACCGACACTTGCCATCATCGAGTTGCTACGCGTCGATGCGGTATGGCTACCGGCAATAATTATATTGCTGGGTATGATCAGCACTCTCTACACCGTAATCGGCGGACTTCGCGGTGTCATAGTTACAGATGCCCTCCAGTTTGCTATTATCGCTATCGGAATCGCACTTACCGTCGCAATCATCCTGACTCGTCTCCCAGTTCCAATGCAGGAGGTTTGGCAGGATCTGAAAGGTCAGGATCTAATTCAATTACCAGAGTGGAGGCTGAACTTCTCTGACTTTTACTCTTGGTGGAGTATTCTTCTCGGATTCGGATTTTCCTACCTGGCCACCTACCTGGCCGACCAGATGTCGCTACAACGATACCTAGCTGCAGGGACAGTGAAATCGGCAAATCGATCCTTCTTGTTCAACATTTTCGGCGTCTTTGTCGTCCTCTCCTTACTAATCGCTGTAGGACTGAGCCTTCGCGCTTTTTACCACTACTATCCCGTCCAATCCATTATCGATCAACCCGACCGGGTATTTCCCTATTTTGTCGCAAACGAACTTCCCACGGGACTCAGCGGACTCATCGTCGCGATCCTTCTAGCAGCAACCATGAGCAGCATCACTAGCGGCATTAATGCGCTCGCCTCCGTGATCACCATTGACCTATGGGCAGGAAGAATTCGAAAGAAGTCCCAATTGAGCCAGAAGAGTCTCCTCAAGACGAGCCGCCTCGTGACAATGGGATTAGGGGTTCTATGCACACTATTGGCTCTCTATGTCAATCGGCTCGGCTCTCTATTCGAAGCGACCCAAGCGATTCTGGGCCTATTTCTTGGTCCGATCCTTACTGCGGTATTTCTGGCGATGATCGGAGTCCGGGTGAGTGGAAAAACCTATTTCCTGAGTGTTGTCATAGCAGTTATCTCCGGCACGGCACTCATGCAGATCGTCGCAAATGTATGGGCCACCTTCATAACAACCAGTATTACGACACTTATCTGCCTAAGCGCCTTTTTCCTTTCGTGGATTAAATCAAAAAGACCCATCGTCAGCTCGCCGGACTCACCGTAGAGCCCTCGAAAAAGCCGTCTCATTTGATGCGTCTCGCCACTACATTCGAGAACATTTTCGACTACGACAAAACGGCAAAAGGCTCGTTTGCTCCACTATCCCGCTTGCACCAACATCCAAATGCCCATCGCCATCATCATGAGATTTTCGGTCAGGGAAATAAAACCCAGAGGCACACTGCTGCCTCCTCCCACGCAGGCGCATTTGAGATCACGCTTTTCCACGTAGACAGCTTTAAAGACGGATAGGGCCCCGATACTACTGACAAGGATCACAACAGGAGCGACGATCCATGTAAACAGTCCCGCAATCATGAGGATACCCCCTCCAGCCTCGATGAAGGCATACACTGATGCATAGGGCACGTAGCGTTGGGCCAATAGATCATATTGGACGAAGCCAGTGGTGTAGCCTTTTAGGTCCTGGAGCTTTTGAATTCCGAGGACGCACATACTGAAAGCGATGAACAGCTCCGCAATTCGGATCACCGAGAAGCTACCAAGGGAGGCCCATGTCGCAGTGATTGCCATAAGAAAGGTCACTGCAAATATAGCGATCACCGGCTGGTAACTCTCGCCCTCCTCTGGGTCGGGACCGAGACCGAGGTGCTCACGGAGCTCATCGTATCCACCCAAACGCTCTCCCTCGATGAAGATCTGTGGGGTTTCATCAACACCGTTGTCCTCCTTGTACTGCTGATTGGCCTCCATCGTCTCAAGATGATGATCACTCACTTCGAAGCCCTTGCGCCTCAGGAGGTCGAGAGCCTTGATCCCCCAGGGACAAAGGTGATCGGGAGTTACCATGCGATAGATGTCTGCTTTTTTCTTCATAATGAGGAGAAAACTGGGTTACTTCCGGAAAATGAAACGACCGTCTCTAAATTGAAACGAACGATCTCATTCATAACACAGATTGGAGAACACGTCAAAACCCTCCCGGCATCAGGTACCTCCCCTTCCCTGAGAGAGGTGACCGCGGAGAGGTGTAAAGAAGGCTCGCGCAACTCCAACTGCCGGGGAATGCTCCGGCCTCTAGCGCACAAAAATTTATGATCGCGCGCAAGCCCAGCGCCCAGTCGACTATCGATTGGGTGGACTCGTTCCCGTCGAACCGCAGGCGCCACCCAGCGAGTACGCTCCAGCGCGCCGAAAGAATCAGGCGACCAGGCAATCCCCCCGAAAACTAGAGATCCAGGATCGCATCGAAGGCCCGCTTTGTGTTGTGAAGAAGCACCTCCGGAGCGTACTTGTAGAAGGGAACGGGGGGAATCATTTCAGGGGCAATCCAACCGTCAAACCCGACAGCCCGCAAGGCCTTCATCACCTCCGGCCAATTGACGTCTCCCGACAAAAGATCGCAGAACCCATCAGCAGTTCCAACTGCGCGACGGTAGTCTTTAAAATGAATCCGCTTGATGTGATCGCCGAGCACCTGAATCCAATGCTCGGGATATCCGGTCGCAAGGGAGTTCCCCACGTCAAAATAGACCCCCACGAAAGGGCTGTTGAACTGCTCAACAAACCGGACCATCTCAAGCGGGCTGAGCAGGAACTTGTTCCACACATTCTCAATGCAGAGGGTCACCCCCGCCTTCTCCGCCGCGGGTATCGCTTTGCGCACCAACTGCGAAGAGCGCTCCCATACCTCGTCGTAGGGGACGACTTCACAATCGGGAATAAAATCAGCCCCGACCGTCCCGGGAATGATGAGAATCGCGTCGATACCGAGGATGGATGCACAATGAATTTGGCGGTCAACAATCGCGGCGGCCCGAGCCCTGGTGCCCTCGTCTGCACTGGCTCCATTGGCCCCCCAGTAGAGAGCTGATGCTAGCCCGGATAAAGTGAGACCGTATCGATCTGCCAGCGACCGCACCTGCCTGAGCTCCTCATCGGAAGTCTCCATTCCCACAGGTCCCTCCTCGGTCAGATCAATCTCAATGGCGCGAAACCCTGCCTCCACGGCAAGCTTGAATTTTTCCTCGAGGTCCCAAGGACCACAAAATGACCAGATGCTGATGGATTGTTTCATAATAAAACGAAGTTAATGAGTCAGTTTCCTCTATTCGTGAGAAAGTGCCGTCAGGACAACAGAACTACAACACAGAGAGAATTCTTTACAGTTTCACGCGCTTACCCGATCGGGCGGAGCGAAGTTCAGCCGCAACGACCCGGAGGCTTTCAACCGCGTCCGGCAACGTCGCGGTCTCCGGTGCCCGTTTGGCCTCAAGAGCGCCCACAAAACTTTTCAATTCATTGAAGTAGCCAGCCAAGGAGGAGATGTTACCCGCTCCCGTCGAAGAACCCCCAATGGATGGCTTTTTGAACGGCAGAGCTTTTTTCCGACCCTTCCCGACGGTCACCGTGAGCGAGGGATCTGCTGAGCTGTCATACTCTACCGCGGCATCTTCAAAAACGGCTTGGAACGCCATCTGAAAGCCCCATTTTGCCGGATAGTTCCAACCGCATTCAGCAGAGACGCACAATCCGGAATAGTGAAACAGTGTGAAGATCTGACTGGGACCGAGCTTTGGATCGAAAGTGGCTTCGGAAGTGACCCCCGACGGCAGCCCCAGCAGGTATAGCACAAAATCAGTATCATGCACGTGAAGATCAACGGCGGCCCCACCGGACCTGGCGGGATCGATAATCCAGTCATCGACACTGTGATCTGGAAGAGACGACCGGCGTTGCAGGGCAAGGCTGAGCAGTTTCCCCCTTTTCCCCGAATCGAGAAACTTTTTGAAGGCAACATACTCCGGCCAGAAGCGGATGCACTGGCCGACCTGCGCCGTGACACCAGCACGATCTGCCGCCGCGGCAATCTTCTTCCCCTCGGCTACTGTAAGAGCCAGTGGCTTCTCACAGAAAAGATGCTTCCCCGCATGTATTGCGGTCAACGAATTCGCGAGATGGAGGTCCGTCGGGAGACAGAGATCGACCACATCTGCCTCCACCGCCCCGAGAGCTTCTTCGAGGGTGTCAAAAAGAGGAACGTCGATACCCAGATTCTCCATTGTGGCCGCAGCCTGCTTCCTCGCCGTGTCCACTACCGCTACGATCCGAGCCTGCTTCAGATGTTGATAGATCTGTGCGTGCATGGTTCCCATGAAGCCCATGCCGGTAAGAATTATTTTTTGCATAACTAGTACTGTGGAGGATTTTCTGAAATGATTTTGACCTGGAAAACAAGATGTGGAGATTGGTTCACAGAGTACGCCCTATCGGTCAGAGGGAGGGAGAGATTCCCGCAAGATACACGGGGGTGCCGGTCTCGACGGACTCGAACTCCGCGCGGATAGTTCTCAGGCTCTCGGTCGCGTCGCTACCCGTGTTAATCTCGACGGGTACCCCTTCCGCGATGCAGTTAATGAAGTAATCCAGTTGGCACTTGTAACCGGCAAGACCGCTCAAGCTGGCACAAGTGTCCTCTTCCCCGGACAATTCCTGACTATGGTCACCCACGATCTTCCGCACCTTGAGGGACCCCGAGATATCACAATCGAGGCTACCGTTCTCAAACAGAGCACAGTAGCCCATTTGAAACGGACGCTTATCCGGATAACTCCAGCCGCCCTCGGCCCGGACAACCAAATCGTTAAAGAGATACTGGGTTTGAATGTGATCCAATCCGGTGGGCGTATAGATCCCTTGCGAGAAAACGCCCTTGGGGGATCCGAAAAGAAAATGTACGAAATCCGTATCGTGGATATGTAGATCCAGTGCTGCTCCCTGACAGCGAAGAGGGTCACTCGCCCAATCTCCGACCGTATATCCGGGACGTGGCGACCGCCGAAACAAGTCCAAGGCGAGAAGCTTCCCAGCCTCTCCGGAATCGATCATTGATTTGAGCTTTAGGTACTCGGGCCAGAAACGTATACAGTGGCCGATCATCAACTCGCGGTTGGCCGCGGCTGCCGCATCGGTGATTCTCCCCGCAGCCGCAAGATCAAGGGCAATTGGTTTCTCGCAGAACACATGGAGTCCGGCCGAGAAAGCGATCTCGGCAGCTTGAGGGTGGGCATCCGTCGGTAGGCATATATCCACTACATCCGCATCCACGACTTTCAGAACCTGCTCTACACTGTCAGCCACCGGAATCGGATCACCGCCCAACTCTTGCCAGACCTTTGCAGCCCGATCGACGTCGAGATCGACCAGACCGACCACTTCGGCACGAGGAATCGACGCGTAACATTGAGCGTGAATCCGACCCATAAAACCGAGCCCCTGAATAATAATCCGAACCATAGTATCGCCCCTAGTTGTCCGCGAGAAAACCCAATAGATCTTTCATCCAAACGACTGGTAGCACAAACCGTCGACCGACTGCCGATAGAAAAATCACTCAATCACCCTCCTGTAGATGTTCATCGCCGCGAACTGACCCATCGTCAGCGGCGTCACGATTCAGGCTCTTCAACGTGCGAGTGAGATCAGCCAGGTCCCGAAAACCGCCAATGACAAACCACACCGTAGCGACTACACCGATGAAGATCGTCAGGAATACCTGGATACTCCACCAACTGATCCAGACATCATCCGAAATCCCAACGGTCAACCCCAGGACGGTTCCCAAGACAAAGGCACCGAAGAAAAACAGCGCAAAGCCAATCTTAAAGAAGTAGATGAATCGATCACCTCTCGTAAAATCGTCATTGATCCCCAACCTTCGGTACATCCTCTCTTTCCGGCTCAACCTCGAGGGGAGAGGCAGCGCCACCCCAGGCCGGGAGGCCTCAGTGGAAGGATGATGACCGTAGTCCTCGACTTGGTATTCTCCACGATGCAGAAGTTTCTCCATATTGACTGGGGGTCGCTTCGAGAGGAGGGAGAACAGAACGTAGCTGGAAGCGGCAATGATGGCGACTGCGAGTGACATCTGCACACCGTCGAATGGAAACTTTTCCGGAAGCTCTTGAAGCCAGATCCGTTCAGGGTGATCCAGTTTCCAATCGGGGAGGAAGCGGGGCCAGACAATATTGCGCAAAACAATTCCACCGACAGCGAGCAGCGAACCTACTGACATCGCCGCCCACGCTCCTTCGACCGAGCCACGTTTCCAATAGAGACCTCCCAGAATGACCGCCCCGGCTCCGCCCAGGAAAATCGCGCCAGTGATCTGAAAATACATGTAAATGAATTCATTCAGAGGAAAGGTGAGACTGAAAATGAAGGCAAAAACAGCGACACCGAGAATAGAACCACGGAGGAGGAACATGTGCATCCTCGGACCCAGTGGCTTATTGCGGAAGGGCATCACCACATCCTGAATGAATATCGACCCCCAGGAGTGTAGGTATGTATCGTCAGTCGAAACAGCAGCCGCTACGACCACCGCGGCGAATAAGCCCATAATCCCCACCGGCAGCAGTTGTGAAACCCCGGTCGGCACGAGCATCTGCCCCTGAATCTGAGGATTCTCGATCGTGGCGAGGGTGGCATGAACCGCCTCTGCTTGGGAGGAAAACTCCGGCAGGTGCATCATTGCGAAGACAAACACAGGAATGAGCATCGAGAGAAGAAAGATTACCTGCCCCCGAAACTCCCCGAGAATTCCTGCCATCTTGGCTTCGTGAGGACTTTTTGGACAAGCGTTATACCCTTGAGACCCCTGCCACGCCTTATACCCATACACCTGAAGTGCCGCCAAAATGAAGAAGAAGGCAGGATTGAATCCGATGGTGTCTCCCTGCTTAAAGGGGTTGATCCTCGACTCCTGCTCGGGAGCCATCTGCAAACCCGCAATCAGCTCCGACCAACTGATCTGTGAAAGCATGAAAAAGAAAATGATAAGGATCGCGACTTGGACAAACTGCCCCTGAAAGAAATCGGTGATAATGACCGCAATCTGCCCACCCGACAGAGTGAGAATCAAAGCCATGGACAAAAGGCAAAACATGACGACCGCCAACATCGATACCGTAAAGCCGAACAATTGGACCTCTTCCGGCAGCCCACAGAAATAGATCAAAAAACGAGCGGTGACGGCGGGAAAGATCCCATAATTCAAAATTCCAGAAATGAAGGCGAGGAGACCCGCAAAAATCCGGAAACGCCTGCCATAGCGCATCTCAAAAAACTGTGCCATCGTCATGGCCCTCGTCTCGCGATAGCGATAGATCACGAAACCGGAAAGGGCCAGTATCAATGACAGGGGCACCAAAATCTGGCCCCACCAGACTCCGGCAAATCCAGACGCATAGAATTTCTCGAAATTGGCTGCGATCGTAATCGCCCCCAATCCTGACATGCCACTGGCCATAGTGAGAAGGTAGCGTCCGGCACATCGATTCCCGACGAGGAAGTCAGCGACACTCCGGTTCAGAAACTTCGTTCGGATGGCGATCCCCAACATAAAGGCCAGCATCGCGCCGATAATCGTCCAGTCGATCCAGTGAAGATTCATAAAGATGAGTTGCGTATTCTTTTCGAGGTCAGCCGGACCCTCAGCCCTCACGAAGAGAATGGGACAGTGCAGCTATGTCGCGAAGTTTCTGACGTCCGAGATCAGTGGAGAAACATCCCCATCTGTTCGTCTCTCCTGTCCGTAGCGAGGGGTGGCGATTTGGACAGGGCCGTAATCTCGGTCCGTAGTTGTGGCGTCATATCGAAATCGATTACACCCAAGGCCGTTTCGATCTGCTCGACATTCCGCGCACCGATTATGGGTGCGGTCACGGCGGGATGGGAGCCTGTCCACGCGGTCGCCACGGTCGCCGGATTCCAATGGCGCTCCGCGCAAAAGGCGATGAACAACCGCACCGTCTCGCGGTAATCCTCCTCATCGTACCGAGCACGATAGAACTGATTATCCGCAATCCTTCCCTTCCCCGTTCCCGGGCTCATATACTTACCACTGAGCAGACCTGCAGCCAACGGACTATACGGAATGACTCCCAGGTCCTCCGACTGCGCCATGGGCAAAATTTCAACCTCTGCTTGGCGTTTGACCAGATTGTACATCGGCTGAACACATTCGAAGCGGGGAAGATCTCGTCGGTCCGAAATCCCCAGACCCTTCATGATCTGCCAGGCTGCCGCATTACTGATTGCCGGATAGAGAATCTTACCCTCCCGAACCAAGTCATTCAAACCGCAAAGAGTTTCCTCCAACGGGGTCAACGGGTCAAAGTTATGAATAAAATAGAAGTCGATTCGGTCAGTGCCCAACCGGCGGAGGGACGCTTCGACGGCTCGCTTCAGGTAGAGCCGGGAACAGCCCCGGTCGTTTGGACCGGGTCCCGTGCGACCTTGGAATTTCGAACACAGGATCCACTCGTCCCGACAGTCCTGCAACAGTCTGCCCACAATCTCCTCCGTCCGTCCATTCCCATAAACGTCCGCTGTATCGATAAAATTGAGACCCCGCTCACGGCATCTATCAAATATATTTCGGGAGACCTCTTCGTCCGCCTCATTTCCGAAAGTCATCGTCCCCAGGCAGAGGCTGGAGACCTGTACTCCCGTGCGTCCAATAGTTTTGTACTTCATGAAATGTTTTTATACTCCGCCCTAGTGGGCTGTATAGCCCCCATCCACTGGAAGATTCACACCGGTTACATAGGAGGAGGCGTCGCTCAGCAGGAAGATCACCGATCCTCCGAGGTCCGATTTATTCCCCATCCTCCCCAGGAAAGTATTTGCATTATAACGACTAAGAAATGGCGCGGTATGATCGTTAAAAAAGCCCCCGGGGCTCAAGCAATTCACTCTCACACCCGACGAGCCGAAGAGCGCTGCATAGAAACGAGTCAAGTTTACCATCCCGGCCTTGTGGAAGAAATAGTCGGGCGGCGGGGGAGGACTTTCCGTCCCCTCATACAAAGAAAGGCTCGGTCCAACCACGCCCTGAATCGAGCCCACATTGACAATGCTGCCCCCTTTGAGATTACACAGAACCTCTCCAAAAATACGATTCATCAGCATGATGCCCGTCGCATTGATCCGCATGGAGGCCTCCCACTCCTCTACCGAACCGTCTGCGGAGGACATCGTTCGCGCTACGGAATTGTTCACAACGCCATCCACTCTCCCATATCTCTCCAAAATCTTCTCCCGAAGGTTCCCGATGGAACCCTCGTCCCCCTGGTCATAAGATTCCGCAACTACGTCTCCTCCGTTTCGACGCTCCTCATCAGCGACTCGCTCACATTCTTGAGCATTGCGGGAAGCGATCACAAGAGTAGCACCTGCGGAGGCCAGATCCGTGGTCAACCCCCGACCGTACAAGCCGGTTCCTCCGGTGAGGAGAATCACTTTTCCCTTGAGACTAAAACGGTCTAATGCGCTCATGACTTCACTCCGATTTCTTCTAGTATCTCTGCCGTGGTAACCACTCTGCCGCCTTCCTCTCCACTGCGAATCCCAGCGATGATTATCGCCATCAATTCGATGGTTTGCTCGAAAGGAAACGGTGATTCTCCCGTTCGAAAAAAGTGGATGGCGGTCAAGAGCTGGTTTCGAAACGCGACGTAGAAATCTTTCACTTGAATCTGCCGGTGCTCGGACTCTCCGTATGCG
Organism: Opitutia bacterium UBA4506; assembly: GCA_002388665.1. Classification (GTDB taxonomy): domain Bacteria; phylum Verrucomicrobiota; class Verrucomicrobiia; order Opitutales; family Puniceicoccaceae; genus Puniceicoccus. Next base: position 83,493 of record DGMY01000089.1, read on the forward strand.
TGAAATACTCCAAAGCTTCCCACCGCATCCGGAACAACTGCGAGGGTCACAGATGTACCGCTTCGATGGACGATATGAAAGAAGCTAGAGTTATGGTTTCTCTCGGTCCGAACCTGCTCAAAACCCGGACCCAGCAAAGCGAGAATCGGCTCGAGCAAATGAATGCCGTACTTCTCCCACGTTTTGGCGGTAATACCCGTCAGCCATCGCCAGGAGGGACCGCGCAAGTCGACCAACTCTTTCGCGTACCTCATTCCACTGGAGGACAACAATGCCGCACCACCCTGTTCCCAGTGCACAAACTGGCAGAGATCCGGGAGATTGGTCGCCAATGGCTTATCCACAAAAACGGGCACACCCGCCTCAACAAACGGGAGAGCCCGACGGACATGATCATCACCATCATCAGTAGCAATAAGGACCCCATCGACTTCACCAATGACATCCTCCGGCTGATCGACCACGTTGGGAACCAACGATGCTGCCGAGACGTTCTCCGCATCCGACGGGTCATCCGTCCAAACATGTGTCACCTGTGCCCCTTCGATCCCAACGCTCTCAAAAGGCTGCTCATTCAGGTACTTAATAATCCCCGCCGAAGGACAACGGGCTTCCATCTCCTTTGGATCAAACCCGTTCACAATCGCTGACCACGAGTACGGGTGTTCGTTCCCGGGGATCATTCCGAGTACAGCTAACCGGATCAGTGGTCTCATCGAGACCCCCTGCTTGAAATGAACAAACTGGTCCGGGAATCAATGCAGCCCGAGCGACCAAGCGGATTCTCAGCAACAATATCGCTGATCGCTGCAAAGATGCCGGGCGTTCTCTGATCGTACTCGGCCGGAGAATTTGAGGTAACCATACGACTATTGGAACCGAATCTTAGCCAAGAAGATGCTGTTGTTACTTCCATATTTTTCGCACGCGCTAAAATCGTTCCAATGCGGGAGTGTTGTCTGCATCCATTCGGAGGCAACGACCCAAGTTTCGGAGTCCGACACCTGGGTCACACCAAAATTTCCCAGTCTCGCCCCTTTTTCTGGAACCAGTATCTGTTCGGTCTCGCGGACGATACAAAGAGTATCGAGATCGACTCGTCCGATAAACAGCGGCGCGCGATGTCGAAAGATGTGATGATTGTTCGCCGCGCGACGGTTATAGATGAGCCAGAGTTCGTCTCCGTGGGTCACCCAGTGTTGCTGCGTATTGTAATTGCCCAGATCCGATCCGTCATCGTAAGTCCACGGCTGTGGGTCCGAATAGTTCAACCCGTCCCGGCTCCGAGAGACATAACCGGAATTATCATTTCGGAGAGTGAGGAAGAATTCACCCCTTGCCGAAGCAAGCGAAGGTTCGACAAATCCACGCCCACGAGGATGAAAGAGCGCCTCCCCATGCTCGAGATACTTCAATGACTTCCCATCGAAGGAACACCTCAGTACCGTCGATGCAAAGTCCTGATAAGGTCCATCGACAGTACGTCCAACATAGGTAGGGAGTAGAACATCGCCATTGGGTAGATCCACTCGCTGAGTGCAACCTGCGCCCTCGTTAAAGAACTCCTTTCCGGCGGGGAGTGCTAGCTTTTCCCACACGGACCACGATCGAGTCCCAGGATCGTACACACTGTATCCGGTGTCGCGCCGGCGCGGCACCTCTTCGAGTTCGTCCCCAAAGTAGCGCACGGTATGCCCCGTACCGAGCAATACCCCACTGGCGCTATGCCAGGCGGGCGTAAAGTCGCTGATCCCCTCCTCGACCCCACCACTGTCCGGGCGCCGCCCCAATGACTCAAAGTGAGAAACGGGCTGGGACCACGTGCGCCCCCCATCATCGGAACGTATATCGTGTAGTTCGTAGAAAATATCTTCTCCGGTCAACCGGAGCTTCTGCATCGTAATGAGCGCCCGCAGTGGATCCCCGGGGATCACCCCCGGCCGTGCATGGACCCAGCATGTCTTCCGATCATAGCCGCTCTGTACGGTGATTAATTCGGTTTCCACGATCGCCATCTCAGATCTCCTCGAGAACAGGAGCTGCGCCTTCCGGTTTCAGCCATACATAGCACCATTCCTCTGAACCCAGAGCGACAGAGATCTGCCCCTCTTCATCCATTTCAACAACCTCTTCGCTCAACGGATTCGACACCTGAAGCGGCTCACCCTCCAGGCCGAGCTCATCCAACTCGAACTTCACGGTGATCTCCTGTGCCTCCCGTGACCGATTGGAGATCACGGCGAGGGTGCCATTGCTCGGATGCTTTAGGAGTGTCGCGTAAGCCTCCTCCCCACTCACCGAGACATAGTCCTCATTCTCGTAATAGAACAATTTCTCGGCATCATCCGCGCCAAACTCATCCCTCATGGCCCACAAATCGGGGATTAAGACAAAATAGGAATCCTTCGACTGGGCAGCATTATCATAGGCCCCCGTACTCAGTCTCGGGGAGACGTCGAGCAGCAATGTAGTTGCCGCTATCTTCATCGGATTGCGCAACCGATAGTGCAATGTTTCTGCCGCAATACCCAGCTGTCTGCCCGTGAACTCTGTGCGAAGTTTATCCAAGGTCAGTTCATCCGCGATGTATTCGGTTCCCGTGTAGCGCAAATGGTGCCACTGCTCGCCCGTCCACATCACATCCGCATAGGCCAGACCGGACGGATTGTAGCCGAATGAACTATGGACATCAATGATCGCGTCGGGATTAGGATCTTTCACCACCCGGTAAAGACGCTGCATCATACCGCGCACAGCAAAGGTTGGATAGGTCCCATGCAATTTACCATCTTCATCCCGATAGCCACATCCGTGTTCCTCATTAAAGCACAGCGGTCCGATATGAACCGTTCCATCGAGATAAACCCCGTTCTCATTGAACTCTTCCAAGCGCTGTTGGAGAGAGTACATAAAGGCATCCTGCAGCTCGGGACTTTTCGTGCACATAAAAATGGCAGACGATGAATCGGCACCGTATTCGACGCCAATTGAGCCCGGACGATTCGGGTTCAATGGAAACGCGATCGGAGTACTGTACGACTTCATAGGTCGGTTAGCCATATCGGTGCCGTAGATATCAAACTCCTCCACGTCCACTGGGAATCGCTGGTGAATCACATAATTGTGGGTCTTGAGACCGGCAGCACTGGTTGCCTCAACCATCCCATGTAGCGCCTCAGCAAACTCATCATGAACAGGCATTGGCCAGGGGAAGATATCCTGAACATTCGTGAACAAGCGTTTGACCCCCATGTCCACGATCGCCTCCGCTTCGGGCTTTCCATTCTGCTGGCGGTTGGGAATCTCAAAATCCAGACCCCACGGCTCGTAGCGTGCGATCCTCAAGGACCATGCATCTTCCTTCAGTGGCTTCACCGGAGTGGCCAAGAGGGCGAATTCATATGTCTTCGCTTCATCCTCCACCAACGTGGAGGGCTTTGTGACGAGATTGGCGACAAAATTGACGCTCGTATCGCCGGGCAGGACTTCCAGTGTTTTTAGTGAGTCCTTGGGATTCCAATACTGATCAGATTCAGCCTGCCAGGTCAGACCTCTTTCGTCGTCCCCTATCCAGACACTCGGACTGAATTGAAAACCGAGAGACTCTGAGATCGCTCCACTATGAAATGTTCCCACGTAATCACCATCAACGAGAGGATAAGCCCGATCGGCGTAGCAAAAGCGGGCAATCTCGGTCTTGAAGGGGAACTCGAGAACCAAGCGATCGATCTCTACATCCTGATCCGACTCCACTTGGAATCGATACAGCAAAAATCCGTCGTACTCGAGAGTGGCCTCAATGAGAAGCCAGACGGAACCGCTACTCAATCGTTGCGTGAGCACGACCTCTTTCGGTGACCGCGCGGCAACCTCAATGCGACTCGCCCTCCAATTCGCGTCTCTCCCGTCGATTTGCGCGAGAATTCTTGAAGGTCCCGCGAGGAGGCCTTCGCCATCCGCCGTAATTTGCGAGGGCAACAGGAACTCCCCAAATTCATAACGACGACCCAGGACATCTACGCCGATACCTCCTCCGGGTTGAGAAACTACCTCGACCGGCGTCCAGGGCGCGGGGACACCCGGCTCTACTCCAGCTTCAGCAGCAATCCAATCCGGTTCGACCAGCTCCACTGTTCGGGAAACGGATGCGGTCCTGCTCCCCGCTTCGATTTCGACAGTTTTCCCCTCGAGGCCGTCAAGAGGAAAGACAGCAGTCGCCGCAAATCGACCCGTTCGATCCCCCGAGACATCCACCGGCTCAACTGCACTCCCCTCAACCGCTCTTCCGTCGACTCTTACGACAAACTGAACAGGCTCCTCCGGGTACTCCTCCGACTTTTTCGTATGACGAACCGTCAACTCACGATGGTACCAATTCGGCTCCACTGCGAGCTCGGCAACCGTCTCTCCATCAAAGGCCTCTCCCGATGCGTGAGCAAAAACCTCCTCCGCCGCCAAGGCACTTTTGTACAACCGAAAATCGACTAGATCAATCGGCGCGAAATAGCCGTTGAGGGGCTCGCCTCCAATACGCAGTGCCGATCCCTTCCTCAATTCAACTCCTGGAATCGGCATGAACTGATCGCGAATGAGCAATCCGTCCTTGTAAAACCGAGCCCTGGGATACTCGACAACAACGGCGATATGAGACCATTCCGGACCGAGGATCTTCCTCGTAACGGGCAACGCTACCCGCTCAAGCCCATACTCCCCACGGGTCCTGTATTGAAGAAGCAAATTATAGTCGAACTCCAGATTGAAGAGGAACCAGGAAGGTGAGGCTTCTCCAAAGATCAACGATGACTTCGTCTTCTGCTCCGCATTTTGGCGCACCCACATTTCGAAGGTCATGTCACCCTCGATTCTCAGGGTTTCCGACCCTGGGATCTCAACATACGTCGATTCTCCATTGAAGCGCAGAGCCCCCGGAATGTCACCTTCCGGCATCAGGTACTCACCGTCATGAATCACACCATCATTGCCATTTCCACTTAAGTCCGAGGCAACTCCGGCCGGATCCGAATCGAATCGATAGTGCAACACCAGCGCATCTTCCCGCGGAAGTGGCTGTAGCCGAACTCCCACATTTTTACTCTCTCGGTTCTCCGCAAAAAGAAGCTCTACGTCCTCCCGGTCGAGAGCCCGGCTCCACACGCCCACGTCGTCCAATCTTCCTTCGAAGCTTCGAGAAGGTCCCATGATTCTTCCAAGATGAAGAAATACCTTCTCATTGCTGACATCCATCTCGAGGCCTTCATCCTCCCAGCTACCTGCTTCAGCGCCGTCGATATAGATGGTAAGCGTCTCCCCCTCTCGAACGATCGCTACATAGTGCCACCCTTCCAAGGTCGGGAATGGAACCTCCCTCGATTCAGAATCAACGCCATCCGCTAGAACCACCCTCAAGTCACGGGTCTCCGTGACTTCGACCTTCCAGCCCGGCCCGGCGGCTCCATCACCCATTTTTCCGATGACGACACCCGGCTTCTCCCGATCGATCTGCATCCAGAACTCGACCGAAAAATCCGATTCGCCGAACAACAGCTTCCGCTGACCGACACATCTGCCATTCGCCGCATTGCCGTCCAACGCAAGCGCATGCCCTTCTCCCTCAGGAACAAAAACCGCGCCATAGAGCGTGCCATGGTTCCCCAGAAGACTCTGATCCAATATCGCACCGTGAACCTCGCCGCTCGGATTTCCTTCATCGAAGGTATACCAAACCTCCTGTTCAGTGCGATCGAGACTCCCCGCACATAACAGGGAGGCACCGAGAAAAGATGCGATAAAGCTCAAAGTCATAACTCTGGGGAAGGGTGCAGACATGTTAGTTTCTTTTGCAGTTTCTCCGGCGAACCAGACTCAGAACCAAGCAGCTCATGCCCAACAGAAAGGCCATCTCCTGTGGCTCCGGAATCGCTTCCACGCCGAACTCGCTGATCTCGAAGCGCATACTTGAACCATTGGCGGCGGACATATCCGCATAGACTCCAAATCCTTGAATGTCATCCAACTCCGCGACACTAGTCCCAAATGAACCGGGCACATCTTCCAATCGACTGTCCGCGCCTCCAGTGGGAGACCACTCTGCCCAATTGCTCGTCGACAAATCCTCGCCAGTGAGAATCAGGCTTCCATTAGAAGACATCGAATCCTCTCCAAGATACCAAATGCCATCACTCAAGACGGCGAAACGGTACGTGACCGAACCGGTAATGCCCGTACCGGAAACACTCAAAGTCTCAACCCCGCCCATATCCAGCGTCAACGCATCGTAACCATTGAGAAAATCTTCTTTGGCAAACGAAACAAAAGCGGCCCCGATGAAGGAATACGAAGCATTATTATTACCCCGGAAGAAGTCGATCGTATCGCTATCTACCGGAGTGTAGATTGAATCCAGAACCCCCGCGCGGCTCCAGTTGCGCTGACTTGGATTCAAGTTCGTGTCCGTCGCCTGAGTATATCCTCCCCAAGAGAACTTGGCACTCTTTCCAGCAGGAGCGACATAGTCACTAGTGGGAGAAGTCCGCGGCTCACCATCACCGTCATCAGCACCATACACCCAAAGCGCTGTACCCGGCACCGTGTAGTCCCCAAGCGTTCCGCTCAGGTTCGAATTTGAAGTAGATTCTGGAACGTAATCACCACCCCAATCAACGATTGAAGCCGCATCCCCACCCTTTGCCAAACCTAAGCCAGCAACCAACATTAATGAGCGAATGTAGTATTTCATGAAACCCAAACCCTGTTACCTGTATTATTATTGTCAATATCTTATTTATATTATCCCAATTCAGAAAATCACAACCGCTATCAGAGCCATAGATTCCCTTAAACGCTTTAAACCAGTGCCTTACAGGTTTCTGGATTGAGTTTTTTATACGTTTTGCACCAATATTAAAGCTTGCCATACCGCTGGACACACAAAGAATATACGAAATAAAATTTTAATTTGACTATATATTACACCGATGAAACATTCGCTCGATATCAAAGCCACATCCCCAGAAAAAGGGCCCGAATCAATGAAAGTCATTGAGGAAGCCAACAAGATAGAAAGGCACATTCGCGCCCGCGGATTGAAGCCCGGCGATCGCTATATGACTACCGCCGAGGTCGGGGAAATGATGTCGATGAGCCTGGTAACCGCACAGCGCGCAATGGGACTACTGGCCAAGCGGAACATTCTCGAGCGCCGACGCCGCGCGGGCACCTTCATCGGCAAAGGCCTGGAGGCTGAACAGGAATCTCTGAATATACATTTCTTCCTCCCCGAGGAATCGCACACGGACGACAAGAGGCAGGCCAACTACTGGGAACAGATTGGAGGAATCCGCTCTGTCCTCGGCCAGATATCGGCCCACTTCCACTTCGTTCCCAACCAGAATATCAATTACGTTCAAGGGATCGTTCAGAAGACCTCCGATGCCAATCTGATGAATGGAGCCATCCTCATCCTCCCCTCCCGGGAAATGCGGGCCTACTTCGATCAATCCGGCATCCCCACTATAGTAGAAGGAGGAATTGAGGCCGACCTCAACAACCTGTGCTGGATGCAATGGGACCAAATACAAGTGGGCCGTCTACTCGCTGGCTGGCTTCTCGAGCGGAACCATCGCCACATAGCGACCATCATGCGGGACACTTGGTCGATCGGGGAACACCTCCTCCACGACGGCATTAATGAGGCCTTCAGCGAAGCCTACCTACCCTCAAACTCGATGCGCATGCGAAGCGCGCCAAGCGCGAAGAGCGCCCTCATGGAGATGGCGAGAGACCTCTTTCGCAAAAAGAATCCCCCGACCGGTTTCATCTGCCGAAATGAGTTCCAAGCAGATTGCGTCGCCGAAGCCGCCCGCGAAGCCGGCTTCGAAGAACAGACGGATATTACGCACTGCAACGCACCGTCCGCATCGGAGAAGAACCGCTACACCTGCGCGATGCCCGAGATCAGCACTTTCGAATTCGGAAAAATCGCCGGAGAGATGCTACACAGCCTAATCACCGGCAGTCCGCTCGCGTCGCGTGGGCGCCTAATCCCTGTGCGACTACAAACCCCATCCACTCTATGATTTCCTTCCCCGACCTCCGCGACAAAACGATTTGGGTCACCGGTGGCGCCGGCTACCTGGGAACCCCTATCGTACAAGCGCTCGATACCATCGGGGCAAAGACCGTTTGCATCGATCTTCCGGGTAAGGCCGATGCACTTTGCAAAGACCATCAACTAGAGCACACTTTTGCCGAATCGGCGGACCTATGTGATCCGGATGGAGTCCCCGGAATCGTCTCAGAACTCGCGGAGACTTACGGAACACCGGACGGATTCGTCCACCTCGCCTTCGCCTCCTCCTCCGGCAAGACCCTTGACGAGCTCGGAGCAGGAGATTTCCAAAAAACAATGGAAGGAAGCCTGACCGCATCCTTTCTCCTCAGCCGATCCGTGAGCGCGCTCATGGATCGGCGAGGCGCCGGCAGTGTAGTCCTCTTTGCCAGCATGTATGGCATGGTTCCACCGGACCCAGCGATGTACATAAACACAATGAAGCCCAACCCGATCGACTACGGAGTCGCGAAAGCGGGTACACTTCAAATGATGCGATACCTTGCGGTCCATCACGGCCCCCGTGGCGTCCGCTTCAACTGCGTGACACCGGGAGCATTCCCCAACCCCAAAGCCCAGAGCGCGAACCCTGGCTTTAGTGAGTTACAAAAGAAAAAAATCCCTCTAGCTCGCCTCGGCGAGGCCCCTGAGATTGTCGGCCCCACCCTGTTTCTCCTCTCCAACTCATCCTCCTATATCACCGGACATAGCCTGGTCGTAGACGGGGGATGGACCACCTGGTGACCACAACACTCAAGTACACGAAAAGAAAATTTATGAAAGGATCTGAAATTCGAAAACGTCTCCATTCGGGCGAATGCGTGATTGGAACCCACATCACAGGACTGCCCAATCCGAATGTAACCTCCCTGGCCGCTGGGATGGAGCTCGACTTCGCCTTCTTCTGCACGGAGCACCTTCCACTGGACCGCAACGAGATCAGCCTCCTCTGTCGCTATTACGCCCAGCAAGCTGGCGTTTCACCCATCGTCCGAGTGCCCTCCGCCGACGATACGGCCTCGATCGCTACGACCCTGGATGCGGGAGCCGACGGCATCATTGTTCCCTACATTGAAACGGAGCATCAGGTCCGCCAAGCATCTGCAGCGATCCGGTACCGCCCGATCAAGGGGCAGATCCAACAGGAGCTAATTGAGGGGCAACGCAGTCTTTCCCTCAAAATGGAGACCTACCTCGAGGACTTTAACCGCGACAACTACCTAATCATCGGAATTGAAAGTGTACCCGCCATCAAAAAGCTGGAAGCTCTCATCACCGCTGCACCCGTGGATGGGGTATTTCTCGGACCCCACGACATCACCGTATCCATGGGAATTCCGGAAGAGTACAGCCACCCTGATTTTGTTCAGGCAGTCGAAGATATTATCCTCCGTTGCCGCCGCAACAACGTCGGTGTCGGCATCCATCTACCGCTCCTCCAGATCGACCCAGAGATACTGGCGAAATGGACCGGAGCAGGAATGAATTTCCTCATAAACGGCACGGATATTGCGATCCTCCGGGAAGCAATGAATTCACAAATACGGCGCTTGAGAGATTTCACCCAAACCTCAACCAGCCAAGAACCCAAACCTGAATCCACACACAAACAAGCGAAGACCTGCATAGTCTAACCATCACCTCACCACACTGAAACAAAAAAGCCCAAATAGAAGATTATGAAAAGCAAGAATCCAAACTCTATCCGGGCTTTCACAATGACCGAGCTATTAGTGGTCATCGCAGGCATAGCCATCTTGATAGCTCTTTTGTTTCCCATGGTGAGCAAGACGATAAACTCTGCAAAAACCGCAAAGTGTTTCAGCAAGCTGAAAGCGATTGGAACCGCAGCACACACCTACACTAGCGAGAATAAAGGCGAGCTCCCCTACCATTCCTACAACCTGAACTGGATCCCAAACCTCGCCCCATACCTTGAGATCCCGAACCCAAACCCAGGCGAACCTTTCCCCACGACAGGAAACGTCCCCCTAACCACAGCATTTCTATGCCCGGATGACCTAGCGCATTCGCCCGAACAACTGCGGACCTATCGCTACAATGCAACCAACCCCAGTCTGGAAGGAGCCTCCCGGTACGGTCGAAACAACTACATTCCCGAACGCCATCTTGAAACGGTCAATCCGTCCACACTGGCAATGGTAGTGTGCCTTAGCTACACAGGCCCCAAGCAGTTGGAACTATGGCGCAATGACAACGCCATATGGAAACGCTCAGCCGAGAACGCAAATCCTCCCTCATCAACCGGAGACTGGCAACGCCCTCACTACGACAACAAGGCGATGAACATACTCTATATGGACGGCCACGCCGCCAAGGCCGACTACCCGCTCCCTCCGGAAACCTGGAATTTTGACGATCAGTAAGCGCCACAACCCCCCCCCTTTCCTACGCCCATTTCCCTTCTATGAAACCCAAAATCGTCGTTCTCGACGCCTACACAACCTCGCCCCTCGCCATTGGCGAGAACGATCCCTCCCATCCCTCTTGGGACAACCTCGCCGCACTCGGAGACTTGGTTCTCCACGAGAGGACCTCTCCATCCGAAACGTTGCAGCGAGCAAGCGGAGCAAACCTGGTCCTCACCAACAAGGTTGTTTTGAACCGAGAGCTGATCGAGAATCTCCCGGAACTCCGTTATATCGGGCTAATGAGCACAGGGACCAACGCCGTGGACCTCGAAGCCGCCAAAGAGCGCGGAATCACCGTCTGCAACGTTCCGGCCTACTCGACGGCTTCAGTGGCACAGCACTCGATCGCTCTCCTCCTCGAGCTAGCTACCCGACTTTCGGCACAGGCCGACCTCTTCCAATCCGGAACCTGGGCTTCCCAACCCGACTTCTCCATATCGGCGGGGCCCACTATGGAACTTTCAGGCAAGGCCTTTGGCATTGTCGGCTGCGGAGAGATCGCACAGGCCACCGCACGAATCGCCAACGCCTTGGGCATGCGCATTCTCGTTCACTCCCGAACACAGAGGTCGACCGATTTCCCCTGCGAGTGGGTAGATCGCCAACAACTATTGAGTGAATCCGATGCAATCTCCCTTCATTGCCCCCTCACCGAAGAAACCCATCACTGGATCGACGATGAATCACTGGCGGCGATGAAGCCCGGTGCTTTCTTAATCAATACAGGACGAGGCCCACTGGTAGACGAGGAAGCCGTAGCCAATGCCCTGGAGAGCGGTACACTGGGTGGGTACGGAGCCGATGTCACGGCGACAGAACCTCCGCCCGAGGATCACCCTCTACGCGGCATTCCTCATGCGGTCATCACCCCCCACGTGGCATGGGCAAGCCGAGAGGCGCGCGAACGACTCATGCTTACTGTCGTCTCAAACATTCAAGCTTTTATCGACGGGGAGCCCCGCAACACGGTCTAGCTCTTATCCACCCGCGGTACATTCGCGAAGATCCGAATCAATCACACTAATTGAAGAACATGAAAATCTCTCAACTGATCAGCACTGCCCTATACGCTCTCGTCACCACTACGCTCATCGGTAGCACTTCCAAGGACTGGGAAGTTCCCCGTTCAAAAGAGGATTTTCATGTATTCCTTTTAATGGGACAATCCAACATGGCGGGGTACGGCAGAGTTCTTCCAGAGGACAAGATCCCCGTCCCACACGTGCTCAAAGGAGAACAGGACGGCGACGGGATCATCTGGATCCCCGCAGCCCAACCTTTACAGAACGGGCGCTTCAATCTCGGCCTTCCTTTCGCAGAAGAATATCTCAAAAACAACCCCGGAGTAACTGTAGGGCTGATCCCAGCCGCCCTCGGCGGGACACCGATCAATAATCTAAACAAGGGCAGCGAAACCTACGCCGCTGCTATTTCAATGGCCAAAGCAGCACAAGCAGAGGGAGTCATCAAAGGAGTCCTCTGGCACCAGGGAGAATCCGATACCACCAACAAAACTTTCTCAGAATCCTACGAGGCAAAACTTCACGAGCTCATCGGTGACATCCGCACCGACCTGGGAGACCCCGACCTTCCTTTTATCGCCGGAAACCTCGCTGAGTTCTATGGGACAGGCAAAGCTCATAATAACCCGGATCGAGTCGAACGAATCGATCAGGTGCGCGCAGCTCTTCGTGCCCTACCGACAAGTATGGAGTACACCGGGTTTGTCGAAACTACTGGTTGTACGTCCCACGACACTCACATGGTCCACTTCGACAGGGAATCCTTTATCATCTTGGGAAAGCGGTACGCCACAGTCTACGAACAAACGGCGGAATAGAGGGCCCCGGACTCCATCAATCTGCTCAGAAACACCCTCACCGAACCATTCCCATACCTGCATCCAAATGAGGCTACGCTACCGACTCTCTCCCGAGACCACGGGAAGCAGAGAACAGCACGTCCACAACCGGCATGAATCCGACCCCGGCCATCCCTAGCAATCAATCCTCGCCCGTTTCCCGCCTGACTCTCGGGACGGTTCAGTTCGGACTAAACTACGGGATAGCCAATCAATCCGGAAAGCCCGCATATCCAATATGTCGGGACATTATTGCCGAAGCATTTTCCTCAGGTATTCGATTTTTTGACACCGCTGCAGCCTATGGTGAGAGCGAGATGGTCCTCGGAAGAGCCTTACACGAGCTCGGTATCGCTGACCAAGTCATTCTAGTGAGCAAGAGCTCTCCACTCACCTCCGAGAAGACGAGCCCCTCCGACATCAAAAGAACGATCGAAGCATCGCTACTAGGATCACTGCGGCACCTCGGGATTGAAAGCCTACCGATCTATCTATTTCACCGGGAGAGCGAAATAGGTAGCATCGAGGTGCTTGCGGAGCTCCGGGACCGTGGGCTGGTGAACGAGATTGGGATCTCCGTGGACACCGCTCAAGGGGCTGAAAATGCCGTTAAAGAACAGCTAGTCGATGTAATTCAGTTGCCCTACAATCTCCTGGATCACCGATTCACAAAGAGCCCATGGTTTAACTCCTCCGGCAACCACCCGCGCTTATTTGCCCGGAGTGCTTTCCTGCAGGGCCTCCTATTGATGCCGGAAGAGAATCTACCGCCGGATTTGAGCAGCGTCCTCCCGGTAAGGCGGAGGATCGAATCCCTGGCCTCCGAGGCGGGTGTACGTATGTCCGAGATCTGCTTACGCTACTGTCTCAGCTGCCCCAGAATCGACAGCGTTCTGATTGGGGTAGACAACGTCGATCAGCTTAAGGAGAACATCACCTTCGCCTCAAAGGGTCCCCTTCCGCCCGATCTAATTCAACAGATCGACGAAGCCGTGCCCGATTTTCCCGAAACAATCGTGCGCCCCTCTCTCTGGTCAAAATAAACAAGCCGAGACGCCACGACTGTTCACCGGAACGCCCTTCCAGACACTACTTTAGAGGCTTCTCTCCGAAGCGAAAAATAACATCCGCAAGAATTATACCCATGCAGTTGATCAGATCACTCGATTATAAGCTAAACCGAATCGCCGACGGCTCGACAGACTTCAAGGATTTCATCATCGCCGATGCCAAGGACGCCGACATGGCCTTCGGCATCACAGCCCCCGGACCTTCCCGATCCAGCGATTCCACTCATGGATACGATCTGCGCTATAAGACCCTACCGGACTACCAGACACAAATTCGCGAAGTCATCCAGCAACAGATTGTCGATATTGTCCTACTCTCTGCCTCCAACCTCGAGCAGTTGGCAATGGAGGAAAAGCTCTTCGAAAACTCCCCCATTACACCGGCCGCCCGTGCCAACGACACTACCGACATCTGGGCAGTGCGCGGAGGAAAATACGCCTCTCAGCCCTCGCGTCATTTTCGGTCTGCGACTCTCGACCACATCAAGTACGGAAAAGTTGCTAAGGATCATTCCGCCCCCCCTACCGGTGCAGACCTCGGTCTCTACTCGGTGACCTTCACAAACCACCTCGATCGCGACTACGCTGCACTGGAAGCCTTTCATGACTTCCGCAGCGAAGCTGAGAGCAAGAATTTCCGCTACTTTCTTGAGGTGTTCAACCCAAACGTAGATCCCGGCTTCCCGCCAGACCAAGTGGGAGCGTTTCTCAATGATAGCATTATCCGCTGCCTCGCCGGGGTCACCAAAGCTGGGCGGCCTCTCTTTCTCAAGATTCCGTACAACGGTCCCGGGCCTCTCGAGGAATTGGTCAGCTACGACCCGAATCTTGTTGTCGGTATCTTGGGAGGCAGCGCCGGAACCACCCGCGACGCTTTTCAGCTAATCTACGATGCGAGTCAATACGGGGCACGAGTCGCGCTTTTCGGTCGGAAGATCAACCTTTCCGAACACCCTCTCACCTTCATTGAGCTCCTCCGCCGCGTCACCGACCGGGAGATCACTCCGACCGACGCAGTTTCCTACTACCATAACGAATTGCAAAAAGCCGGCATACAACCGAGGCGCTCACTGGAGGACGACCAGCAACTCACTGATACGACAGTGAGCTATTCCTGATCAGCAATGAGACCATTCCACCTTGCCAGTACCCTCGAGGAACGCGCGAGCTCTCTTCACAACCTGCCGGTCGTCACCGGCTTTGACGCTTTCGTCGATGAAATGATATCCGTCGTAGACGAGCGGAGCTCTCTACAGAACTACCGTCGGATCGAAACGATTTCCGACCTCGGGACGGCGATCAGCAAATCTTCCGGGCACAGCAGTCTGCGCGAGGTGGTCATCAACCAAATCGACCCGGGCGGATGCGCGATCAACATGGGCGACGGTCTGGCAAGTCTGGGGGTGCCGGTAACGACCTTTGCCTCTGCGGGTGATCCCATCCATCCCGCTTTTGCAGAGTATGCCAACAAGGCCGAACTGATCAGCTGGGGGGTCGATCCGGGCCGGACGCTCGCCTTCGAATTCGCCGATGGCAAGCTGATGTTCAGCGCTGTCAGCCAACTACAAAAGTTTCATCCCGACGTACTGTCGGACCACCTCAAAGACGGCCGATTCAGGGACGCCTGCAGAATGGCCTCCCTGATTGCCATCACGGACTGGACCCTCTACCCACACATGACCCGGTGCTGGGAATACCTGTTTGAAACAGTCTTCTCGGAATTGGATCACCCTCGATTTTTCTTCGACCTCGTCGACCCGTCCACCCGATCAGATACTGACATTCGCGCAATGCTCGGGGTTCTTGAGCGCTATAGACGACACGGAGAAGTCACTCTGGGCCTCAATCAAAACGAAGCAAATATTCTTTCTCGATTGGTCGACGGAAAAGAGACTTCCGCTACTGATTGTGAGAGTGCGTCAAACCAAGCTGTTCATTTGAGAGAATCTCTCGGGCTCCAATCCATCATCATCCACTCGGTACGGTACGCCGTTGGAGCGAACGCTTCCGGAACTTCTCATGCCCTCGGCCCTTATTGCAAAAAACCAAAGAAATCTACCGGAGCCGGCGACCGCTTTAACGCCGGCTACGCCCTAGGCCTGATTCTCGATTTGCCCCTCGGAGACTCCCTGCGAGTCGCAGTGTTTTGCTCTGGCTTCTTCGTCCGGGAAGGGCGCAGCGCCACCTTCAGCGAACTCGTCCA
>DGMY01000028.1:0-131 GCA_002388665.1 Opitutia bacterium UBA4506
GAGAAGAATTTGGCTGGGTATCGGCAGACCTTGTTTGGCTTTGGGTCTGATGCCCGAGTGGGGAAGGAGGCGATCTCTCGCGAGGAGGCCGTGCGGGTGCTTGAGGAAGAGAAGGGGCGGTTGCCCCTGGC
>DGMY01000028.1:382-12469 GCA_002388665.1 Opitutia bacterium UBA4506
CGGAAGCCGCACGGGATGGCGGGGGCTGACTGGGGTGGTCTCTCGGTGGGGACCGGGTTGCGGAAAGACCTGTTTGGGTAGATCTCTTCGTTTACGCTAGGCCGATCTCGAGAAGTAGATTCTATCGCAACATTCGCGGACGGCTCCGCCTCCACCAGGGAATTTAGAAGCCCAGATGGCATGACGACGGACCTCTTCGGCTGCATCGGATGGAGTAAAGGGAAAGCCTACCTTATTGAGTAGTTCGAGGTCAGGGACATCGTCGCCCATAAACGCAACATCGGACCAATCGAGGTCTAATTCATTCAGAATTTCGGCGGCTTTACTTGTCTTATTTTCAATACCCAAGTACACGTGTTCGATACCGAGTCTTTCGCACCGGACCATAACTGGCGTTGACGGAGATCTGCTGATTACTGCAATCGGGAAGCCTGTCGAAAGTAATCGCGTGATTCCGAAACCGTCTTTAATATTAAAACGTCTGAATTCACTTCCACCCAATTCAGGAAGATACACACCTCCATCGGTCAAAACCCCGTCGCTATCTAGCAGTAATACCTTGATTTGACTCCAATCGATTGATTCTTCTTCCATAGACTCCATTCCCATCACCTAAACGAACCTAGCTTGAAATTTCGACCGCAAAAACCGTCCATTCTCGATGAGTCCGCAGAGACCTTGTCGGAGACTCTTAAATCCGAGAAGATCCCTGGGTTCCGTGCGAAGCAGATTCAGGAATGGGTCTACAAGAAAGGAGAGTTGTCGTTCGACGCGATGAGCAATCTCCCAGGAACGATGAGAGAGGCGTTGTCAGGGAAGTATGCCGCCAATCCCGTGGAGCCTGTTCTCTGGAAGCGATCGGGCGACGATACGCATAAACTGCTATCGAAGCTCGAGGATGGATCGTATATTGAAACGGTGTTGATTCAGGCGCCGATGGTTGGCGTGGGCCAGGAGAAATCGCGAGCAACCGTATGTGTTTCGAGCCAAGTTGGCTGTGCGTATGGTTGTAAGTTTTGCGCATCGGGGTTGGCGGGATTTAAGCGAAATCTAACCCGGGGCGAGATACTAGGGCAGTTTTTTCGCATAGGTGAGAGGCAGGCTGAATTAGGGGAAGTAGCCGCCGTTCGGGAAGACCATGTTCCCTTTGACAATATCGTCTTCATGGGAATGGGCGAGCCCTTGGCAAATTTTGATGCAGTTGCTGGTGCGATTGAATCGCTGCACAGCGACTGGGGTTTTCGTTTTGGAGCCCGCCGTATAACTGTCTCGACCTCGGGGTTGGTGCCGGAAATTCGCAAGTTGGCTGACATCGGAATACCAATTCGATTGGCGGTTTCTCTGCATGGAGCGACGGATGAAGTGCGAAGCAAAATTATGCCGGTGAACCGTCGGTATCCAATCAAGGAACTACTCGAAGCCGTGCAATATTTTCGGGAAAAACATAACCGAATGGTCACTTTGGAGTTTATCTTGATCGAAGATATAAATGATTCACTGGATCAGGCTACTGCTTTAGCGGGCATTGCGAAAAGCCTGCATGCTCACGTTAATTGTATTCCATACAATACCGTCGACGGGCTGCAATGGAAGCGCCCCAACATGCGTCGCCAGGAAAAGTTCGCGAGAGTCCTAAAGGAGGCAGGAGTATCGGTTACCCTGCGGAGGGAGAAGGGCCACGACATTAGTGCTGCCTGTGGGCAGCTTCGGCTGAAGCAAGAAACAGTCTCCTAGAGACTGG
Organism: Opitutia bacterium UBA4506; assembly: GCA_002388665.1. Lineage (GTDB taxonomy): Bacteria > Verrucomicrobiota > Verrucomicrobiia > Opitutales > Puniceicoccaceae > Puniceicoccus. The sequence continues at coordinate 2,124 of DGMY01000028.1, forward strand.
CTTCCCTTTTATTAAAAAATAGATCAGACAAAATAAAATTGTCGCTTGTGGAGCTTCTTCTGGCAGGGGGATTAGCTGGCTCGTTGTTCGAGCCAACGCACCAAGGATTCGAGAAATGCGGTGTTACCTTGGATGTTGGATAGGGTGTTTAGCGACTCCTGGGTCAGGAAGGTGGCTCGATTGCGGGCGCTATCGATTCCTTCAATGGAGGCTAGGGTGACCTTTCCGTTTGCGGCATCGCGGCCGGATGATTTCCCGGTCTGTTCTGCGGAGGCGGTATAGTCGAGAATGTCGTCGATGACTTGGAAGGATTCGCCGAGAAGTGCGCCGAATTGGCGTACTAGAGCCAGTTGAGCCTCGTTGGCTTGGCCGATTCGTGCTCCCATAATACAGGCAGCGGCTAAGAGGGCTCCGGTTTTCTTGCGATTGATCGAGGAAAGTTTCTCTGTGGAAAGGGCCAAGCCCTCGTTTTCTATATCCTCCATTTGTCCTCCTACCAGCCATCGGCTGCCGGAAGCGACGGCTAGATCTTGGATCAGAAAATTGGCGAGGGAAGGGGAATTTGAGTACGAGGAAGATAGAATCTCGAAAGAAAGGGTGAGAAGAGCATCACCAGCTAGAATTGCGGCGGCTTCTCCAAATTCCTTGTGACAGGTTGGTCTTCCGCGGCGAAGATCACTGTTGTCCATCGCGGGGAGATCGTCGTGAATCAGCGTATAGGTGTGTAAACATTCTATAGCGACTGCTGCTGGTAGCGGGGCGGTGTTTTCGTTGAAACATCGAGCAACAGCGCAGACCAAAATTGGGCGGATCCGTTTGCCGCCTGCCTCGAGACTGTGGCGCATAGCACGATGAAGAGTTTGAGGCTCCGTCCCTGAGGATGGGACGAGTCGATTGATCTCTTTTTCGACCTTTTCGCGCCACAGATCGAGTTCATTGGTAAATTCGGGAGTGTTCATCCGTAAAAGGTTGTCGATCAAGTCTTGCAATTTTTCAATCTGCTTCCCAAATATTCGAGTTTTTTCCGAACAATGCCAACATACGATTACGTCTGCACAGCCTGTGGTCACCAACTGGAAGCGTTTCATTCCATGAAAGACGCTCCTCTCGAAAAATGTCCAAATTGTCAGGAGTTGAAATTATCCCGACAAATTGGGGGAGGTTCCGGATTGATTTTTAAGGGTTCTGGTTTTTACGAAACGGACTATAAAACGAAATCTGGCGGTCCCTCAGAAAATAAGGATAGCAAGCCTGCTTCGAAAGATTAACCTCGCTCCCCGCTCCCAGTCCCCCGGGTGATTTGTAGATTCATCGACAGGGCAGATTCTACTGGAGAGTCTGAATAGTAGCGCCCGTAGACCGGTGTCGTTTCATCGGGTAAGGTTGAGACTGCGCAGGGGATAAAGGAAGAATCAGTGAGGACGCCGTTTGTAGGGTCTAGACCGATCCAGCCGGCGCCGGGGAGGAATACATCGGTCCAAGCATGCATGGCTTCCGCTCCTAGCATATCGCCAGTATCGAGAAGGTAGCCGCTCACGAATCGTGTGGCAAAGCCTTCGAATTGGAGGATCTTTTGCAGCAGGGCGGCATAGTCGCGACAGGACCCCTTTCCTCGGCGAAGCATCTCATCTACTGTGAAAATACCAGGCTCGTCACGAGGTTCGTATGCGATACCGGTATGTAGATTCTGGATTAGTTCGATCAAGTAGGGGACGGTTTCTCGCGCTGTTGGGGCGAACTGTCTTACTGCTTTCTCGAGGACGTTGTCATTCTTTTCGCCAGAGGCAAAGTAGGCCAGGAGTCCTGCCCTTTCTGATTGGGTATATTGGAGTGGCAGATCGATCGCATGCGGGGCGAGGAGAAAATTGAATGGATTGGACTCTTCTTTTATGACCTCCAGATGGTTCGTCACTGAAAATGAAGAAGTCTCACCGATGAATTGAAATGCGTAGGTGGGATTCTCATAGGCATCGCGCATGAATCGGAGATTCCCGGAAGGAGAAGTCTCAATCCGCTGTTGAACTTCTCTGAAACGCGGAGTTAGCCGGATTGATTGTAGGGACAGAGAGACCGGCGAGGAGTAGTCGTAACGGGTTTCGTGAACGATTGTGTAGGGGGTGTTCGAACTGTTTGAAGCATCTGCCATAGTAATTCCTGCTGATCTCAGAGTCGCTTAGATAGCAGTTCGTTTGCCGTTTCGAGTATAAGAGAACGATTTTCGAGGCGAACGAACCTCATGCGAGCAATCCTAGGGTAGCAACCACCTGAGAACTGGTTGAATCTCCCGATCCCAATGTGCCCAAGAGTGATCGCCCGGACCCTCACTATACTCCAGAGGTAGTTTGGAGTCGATCGCTGCTGTGCGGAAATTAGTATTTGAATCGTAGAGATAGTCCTCGGTCCCGCACCATTGATAGAAGCGGGTAGTGAATGTCCGTGGGCGGTCGAGGAGATGAATGAGGTCTGATTCACTTCCTCTGACTTTGGACACATCACCAAAGATGCCCCTCATCTTTTCCTGTCTGGCGCTATCATTTTTCCAGAGCGACGAGAGGTGGGCGATGTCGAGTGCGCCGGAAAGACTGGCGACTGCCGAAAATTTCTCAGGACAAGCGAGACCCAGTCGGAATGCGCCGTACCCCCCCATTGAGAGTCCGGCTGCGAATCTGGATTCTCGATTTGGATCGATGGGGAACCAGGCCTCACACAGTTCGGGAAGTTCTTGAGAGATATAGGTCCAGTAATTCAGTCCGGCAGCAGTGTCCTGATAGTAGCTCAGATCGACCCTGGGCATCACTACAGCCAAGGAGAAATCTGCGGCGTAGCGTTCGATCGCTGTACGCCGCATCCAGATGGTTTGATCGTCTGACCAACCATGCAAGAGGTAGAGTGCGGGGTAGAGTTCGCGTTTCTCGGGGGCGTTCAGGCCGATCTGGCCCTGAGCATTTGGTTGAGGCAGGAGTACCTCGATGGAGGTCGATACTCCAAGTGCCTGTGAGAAGAAGCGTGTAGTCAGCCAAGCCATGAATCAAATTTGTGTTGAGAGTGGACTCGGGGCGAGGTGAATCGAGTTAGGGGAGGGGGAAACGATCCAGGCTATCCTTGAGACCTCCGGGCCGACTGTCTCTTAGCCAGATCTCTTTGAAGTCGGAGTGGATTGATTGCAGCCAATCCACCAGGTCCTCCCCTGAAAATTGGGAATGCCCTAGGCAGTGGCGGCAGCGCTCGATAGCCCAGAGGCTCATTTCTCTTGAGAGGGAAACACACGGGTCCAGGTTCTCAGGATCGATTTCGGACAGATGTGATTCGGCCTGGGAAAGATCATCGAGACCTACCGTCTCAGAGAGGGATTGTATTCTCTCCGAGTCGGCGAAAAACGCGTAATGGAGAAAGCTCTGGTTGTGATTTGGATAGGGAAGCAAATCATCGACCTCCCCAAGACTGCAAATCGCCTCCCCGTTTCCGGTGGGTTCATCCGCGTAAAAAAGGAAATCGATCTCACGAGGAAGGATTTCAAGGGAATGTTCTCGAGCGTCGTCACTGCTTTCCCACATTGCTTGCGCTGCCAGAATCAGAGAGGGGTAGAGTGATGCGGAAGACTGATGGTGCCCTCCGTCTCCCCAGCACGTAAGGACCATTCCACGGGCACCGTTTTTGAAGCCCTCCCGTGAGGCGAATTGGATATTTTCTGCCGCAAATCGTAACCGGCCAGTAAAGCTGTTCCAAGTGTTGGTGCCGGGGACGACTTGAAATTGATCTCGAAAACCAGCATCAGCAATTATTCTGCATTGTTCAGTATAGGGATGACTGGGGTGATATCCCCAGATGGCCGGCACAGCATTGGAAGGAATCTGATGAACGAGCTCGGGACGTTCCAATAGAATATCGGCCCAGAAAATAGGCTCTTTTCCCAACTCTTCGGTTATGGAGAAGATCTTTTTAAGGAACCGCAGGTAGACCTCATGTTTTCCGATCTTCACGGCTTCGTCGTGGCTACGCCCCTGGCCCAGTTCCCAAGGTTCATCGCCTCCAATATTGGCCTTTTTTGAGCGATAGACGGGAAGGACGTCTGTGAGGATCTCCCGGACAAATGATTCACTCTGGTCGGAGGGATGCAAAGTCGTCCCGACATCCCTGTGACCGGCGGTTGGGTGCTCAAACCCGTTGGGGCACTCCGCTAGGTGGTGATATTCCGCGTGCTTGAGCCAGCGTTCCATATGGCCAAAGCAATTTTGGTTTGGAACCAGCTCAATGTGTCGTTGCTCGCAATAATCCTCGAGCTGATGGATCTCGTCCTCCGTAAATGGTGATGCGTCTTTCCATACCTTTTCGTGATTCTTGAACGCGAAGGTATGTTCTGTGTATAGTTGAAGTTGATTGTAGCGGAGTCGCCCCAGTTTATCGATCAGGCGTAAAAGCGAATCCATGGTTGGGACTCGGTCGCGGCTGACATCGAGCATAAATCCGCGTTCTTGGAATCGGGGTGAATCCTCCAGAATTTGCGGTGTCTGAGGTAGTTCGCCACGATGTTGGAGATCGGTGAGATAGTTTTCTGCATAGAAACGGGCAGCCGGTGTCGTCGCTTCGATTCTCGGTGCTCCGGTCGTTTCAAAATGAATACGGAACGCATCTACAGGTAATGTGCGCTCCAATTGCTCCAAATCATCAGGGTTAATCTTTTTTGCGGAAAACAGCATATTGCGCATCAAGATCGTCTGAGTCTGTTGTGTCAACAGGGTTGACGCGTCGATATCTGCCGGTCGGCTCAGGTGTGGTTGAGAGGCCGAATTTATAGATCCACCTCGCTAGCGCGCTAGTGGGGATCAGCCAGAACGAATGTGGGATCGAAGAACCGAAAGGAAAGTTTCTCCTCGCTGAAGGCGGAGACCCCTATGCAGATCGATTATGCTGTGTATTCTCCGAAAACGTAGCTTTTCAGGTGCTCTGCCTCGGCTAGGTTTTCCTCGAGCAGGAATCGTGTGACGTCTCCGATTGAAACAAGGCCGATTATCTTATTGTCGTCGCCAAGCACAGGAAGATGTCTCGCCCGTTTCTCGGTCATTCGCTCCATGGCGACGGATACAGTATCTTCAGAGGAAAGGAACTGTGGGTCGGCGGTCATGACCTCTGAAATTGTTGTCGTAGAAGGGTTTCGAGATTGCGCAACAACGCGGGTGAGAACATCTCTTTCAGTGAAAATCCCGACAAGGCGATCATCTTGTAGCACGAGTAGAGAGCCGATCCCGTGACGGTTCATCAGTTCGACCGCATGTGAGACGGACCGGTCCGCCGATGTTGAAAAGATTTCAGAACTCTTTTTACGGGAGAGGACTGAACGAATAGGAGTATTATTTTGGGGCATCCCAAAATCCTAGCGCTGAATCGTTTTCAGCGCAATCCCATTTACGGGTCTGAAATCGAGCTACCGGCGGCAGGTAAAAGGCCGAGAGCTGATTGCTTTAGGCACGTGGTTCCCGCGGGATTGCCTGACCGGTTCTGCGATTCAACTCTTCGTGGATACGGAGTGAGACCCATGCATCGGTAGCGGCATAGTTGATCTGTTTCTGCGTCAAAGGGTTCTGTTCCCAATTCGAAACCTGGGCCGCTTTCGAAATTCGACCATTTAGAAACATCCCTGCCAGGTTTCGCAGCCCTGTAGTAATAATTCCCCGTTGCGATGCGATCGCACCTAGATCCACGAAACCACCTGCCTTGAAGTGGGCGATCCGGTTGAGGCCCTTGATATCGTCATGCGGTGCAACCCCGATTTTCTCTATCCCCGGGTTGGCGAGGATGGAAAACAATTCTGAATGGCGGGTGATCAGACGCAATTGAAACAACCAAGCCTTCTCTGTTGTGGCGAGTTGAAGTAGGGCAGGGGGCCTGACCTCATCTTCCCGGCGAAAAGTCGGTTTGCTCTCAGTATCGAAGCCAAGGAGTTTCTGGCTTAGAATCTCCTCCAAAACAGAATCAATTTTGGAATCGTTTCGAACTAATTCGATCGGACCCTCGAAGCGGATCAACGGCAATTCCCGTAGAACTTCCTTGCTCATCCGTTCGGGGAAAGGCGCATCGGCAGGTGTGGTCATCCTTTGGATTCTTAGGGTTGGCGCGAGTGAGGCAACGGTTTTTTGACCGTGAAGCCGCCTCGGCTGTTTCGATAGAGGATCATTGAGGCAAATTCCGCAGCTCCCTTTGAATAGAGGGGATAGTCTCGAAGGTTGCTTTTCAAAAACACTTCAATCGCCTTTTCGAGGTTGTAGGCGCGTTCCGAGATATCTCTGGATAATCTCGCGTTGAGCTGAGTTCTCCAGTGGCAATCTACGAGCAAAAATAGATCGAACTGTTCACGTATTCCTTGATGGGCAGCAATCTCTCCGTCGCAAATTAGATATCGCTGTGGCGGAACGGGCTCTGAATGATCTGCCCTGCCAGCGGCGGGGCAGAACACGGGGCGACGAAACGAGCGGTTCTCCGTAGCTGCCTTGAGATCTCTCAAGAGGCGTTTTCGGTCGTTGCCGTCGGGGTGTGAACCCAGAAGGCCGCGGTGTGCTCTCTGGCTTCTTGGAAGCCTGTAATCGTCGAGGGGAAGAACTTCTGATCTGGAGAGTTTCTTCCGCATCCACGTCGATACAGTGGATTTTCCAGCTCCTCCCTGGCCGCCGATACCGATCAGGATTGTTCGTTCTTTCCCTTTCGCCGCCTTATCGATGAGGGCCTCCAGGGTTGGCCAAAGGGAATCCAAGCAGATCTCGGCGTGGGAACTCATTCTGGAAGTGCTCTCGATTAAAAACGGGCAGAGGGCACTTCGCGCACTGCGGGATCGACATCGAAGTACTCCTCAAGCCTAAACCCGAACAGGTTGGCGACGATACTAGAAGGAAATTGCTGGCACTTGTTTCGGTAGTCGCGAACGTTCCCATTGAAGAAGCGCCGCGCCGCCTGGATCCGGTCTTCCGTGATGACCAATTCACGTTGGAGCTGGAGAAAGTTCTGATCCGCCTTCAAGTCCGGATATTCTTCGGCTCGTGCCAATAGATGGCTGACCTGTCGTGTCATCTCCTGTTCGGCGGGCGCTTGTTGAGCGATGGAGCCGGATCCGCTGTTTTTCAGGCAACGTTCGCGGGCGGTAATTACTCGTTTGAGTACCTCCTTTTCGTGTGACGCGTAACCTTTGACAGTGTTCACTAGGTTGGGGATCAGCTCGTATCTCCGTTTTAGCTCTGTATCTATATTGCTAGACGACTCTCTAATATAGTTCCGCAGAGAGACCAAACCGTTGTATTGGACTAGCAACCACATAAGTGGAAGTAGGATGACAGCTGCAATTGTGATCCAAGTACCCATACTTTTCGTTAAATTTCCCTCTGTTCTGAAAATAGGTAGTCCGGCATTAGTCCGTAGATGGATCCGACTCGCTCAAAATTTGTCGCCCATCGTTCAGGTGGAACCAATTTTGAATAGGCTAGGACGAGCCACGCCCCTTGGACCTCAATATTCAAATCATCCTCATCGAGAAGGTAATCGATCATTCGTGCGTTGCAGAAGTCGTAAGCGAATTTCCGATCGCGACTCTTCACTGTGTACCGCTTTGAAAACTCGGCTGACTCAAAATCGATATCGTCAAACCCAAGCGCTTGAGCAATTTTTTGAAAAATACTCTCCCTGTAAATCCGCAGCTCTGGAAATGCGCCCGGAAGCATTAGGAGGAAGGCGGACCCGTGGTGATGGTGGGTGGTACGATTACCCTTGGAGTCTGTGGAATGCGTCTCGTAGTGAAAATCGAAAGTTTCGATTGGCCGACCCTTCCATATCCCGCGAATCCGGTTGTAGATAAATCGGTCGTTTCCTTTTCTGATTAGATCAACGAATTCAAACTGCCTAACCGTCCGGCGATCTTTTGCGGGCAGGAATTCGAATCCATGCTTCGCGGCGATCGCCATGTAGGCCTCCCGGCGTCTTTTCTGCTTCAGCCAGCCCAAGTAGGCGAGTCCACCGAATGCGAGCAGGATCGCTGCGAAAAAGAGTACGGGTGTCATGGTAACCGATTGACCTTGGATCGACCGGATGAGGAGGAGCTAGGAGGCGTCCTCAAAAAGAATACTCGGGGGGCCGCCTACGGGAAGATTTCGGATGACAAATACGAATCCTCCAAATTCCTCGTCTCGACCTGAAGCAATGCCCGTGGTGACATACAGGTCGTTTCCGTTCGGTCCACCGAAAGCGCAGGAAGTTGTCTCGAAAGCTGGGAACTCGATTCGTTCGACCTCTTCTCCCGTTTTTGGGTTATAGCGGGCGATATGGCTACCGTGGCAGAATGCGATCCACAGATGATCGTCATTGTCGATGCACATTCCGTCGGGAGTTGAGTCCTCCGAGGAAGTGTCGATGACTACTTTGGGATTGGTAAGAGCACCGCTTTCCGAATCGTAAGTAAAGGCTTTTACCTCCTTTGATGGAGAATCAATATAGAAGAGAGTCTTTCCATCGGCCGACCACGCGAGTCCATTTGAATTGGTGACTGGACCGTAGGCCTCGGAGCACTTGAGATCTGGATCCAAACGGTATAGGCGGGCGGCCCCCTTGACCTTGTCACGGGCGATCGAACCACCAAAAAGACGACCATCCGGGGCGCATTTTCCGTCGTTCAATCGGTTTTTCGGAAGGTTTGGTTCGGGATCGGTAATTGGCGTGACCGAACCGGAGTTGGGATCGAGGAAGAAAAATCCGTTGTCGCCTCCGCAAAGGAGACGCCCTGACTGGCAGGGAATTGCAAAGCCAACTTCTTCTCCGACATTCCAGCGAATTTCTTCGCCGGAGGCAGGGTCGAGCTTGACCACTTGGTGCGAATGAATGTCTACGTGGAAAAGGAATCCATTGTGCCATACGGGGCCTTCACCCCACTTTGAACGGCCCTTGCTGATCGGTTCAGGAATTTTCATAAGATTGGAATCTTGGATGCAGTGGAAATCAGGCAATGAGGGCCATCTTGTCTTTAGTTACCGGAGTAAGGGGTGCTTCTCCTGCGAGGAATCTCTCACATTCGGTGACTGCCTCGATTCCCATTCGGAAGCATTCCCGGCCCTTCGAGCCGGCGATATGTGGTGATAGAATTACGTTGGGTAGCCTGTTGAGAGGAGATTCACACCTCTGAGATTCATTTTGTATCACGTCGAGGATCGCAATGAGGTCGGACCGCTTCTGTAAAACCTCCATCATGGCTGCCTCGTCAACCACCATACCTCGAGAGGTGTTGATGAAGGTGCTGTTCGGAGCCATGCGGGTGAGGAGGTCCCCAGTGATCATATTCTCGGTGGAGGGGAGCCATGGGGTGTGGAGTGAAATCACATCGCAGGACTCAAAAATTTCTTCGAGCGTGTCGACTTTCTGGGCGGAACAAGATTCGAAAACTGAATCGGAGGCAAATGGGTCATAGGCGATTACGTCTAAATCGAGACTTTTCAGTTTCTCGCAGACCAGCTGTCCAATCGCGCCCAAGGAAATAATACCCACTCGAGTACCGTGGTTGACACCTGGAATCGTTTCGTGGTTGTCGCCATGTTCTCCGTTCTGGATAGCAGAAGAGTAGTGCCAAAAGCGCTTCAATGAGAGGATGATCGTTGCGAGGGTAAACTCTGCCACCGGTATTGCATTGGTTTTGTAGGCACTTGTAAGAAGAATGTCCTTCTCCCAAAATTCATCAGTAACGAAACCGCGTGTGCTTCCAGCCGCATAGAAAACTGCTTTGAGAGAGGGCAGGGCGGCCAAGATTTCACTGTCTAGTCGAGTGCATCCCCAACTGGAGAAAATAATCGACACATCTTTGTAGGATTCCGGGTTGGCCAGAATGGAGTCCCTCGTGTGGATTTGGCCGTCGTTCTCTGTGATCTTAGAGATCTGTCGGAGGGTGTCAGGATGGTAAACGATACGGAATGATCGTTCCGAAAGAAGAAAAATTGATTTCACGAAAATAAATTTGTCGGGGGGATTATCCCCTGTGCAAAAGTCAGCTAGACTATTGAATCTAGGGATATGGCGTCAAGTCTGCTGCTAGGGATCTGGGGCTGGGATCGGGGATCTGTGGGGTGGACTCAGTCGAAGTTTTTAAGGGAATTTGCTGAGCGGGTTTGGTTCTCCAGAGAAGAGGATGTTCAGTTGGGTGTGCGGAGGATCATAGTGCGAATCTCAGTCATGTCATCGATTGCGTATCGCAGCCCCTCCCGCCCGAGGCCGCTTTCCTTTACCCCGCCATAGGGCAGGTTATCCACTCGCCAGGATGGGATCTCATTGATCAACACCCCACCGACTTCGAGCCTGTCCCAAGCTAGCCCGACTTAAGCTGTTTT
>DGMY01000073.1 GCA_002388665.1 Opitutia bacterium UBA4506
GATTCCAGCAAGCACCCCCGAACAGAGTTCGGAGGCTACCAATCAGCGATCCCAGTAGCCTCGATTCTATGAATCGGGGATTTCCTCAAAAAGACACAACGGGCTGAAGGACAGCTTAGTGAGTAGCATGGATGTATAACTTTGTTTGGTACCCTTGCGGAATCTCTAACCTCAGATGCGTAGAGAAAACAAAAGCCGCTGGCATTTAAACAGCGGCTTTTGGCGTTTTAATTCGAATGAACGAAAATTCTACAGCTTAAAAATGGCGTCCATCGCGCGACTGGTGTTGGCGATCAACACTTCAGGCGCGTGCTTGTAAAATGGCATGGGAGGAATCATTTCAGCCCCGACCCAACCTTCGTAGCCCACTTCTTTGAGGGCTGCGATGACTTGATCCCAATTGATATCACCGGAGAGCAGGTCGACGAATCCATCGGCGCTGCCGACGTTGCGGCGGTAGTCTTTGAAATGCACGCGCTTGATCTTGTCGCCGAGGATCCGGATCCAGTGCTCAGGGTAGCCGTTAACCAGAACGTTGCCGGCATCGAAGTAGAGAGCGACGTGCTCGTCGTCGAACTGTTCCAGGAAGCTCTTCATTTCGAGTGGGCTGAGGAGGAATTTGTTCCAAACATTCTCCACGGCAATGGTAACTCCCGCCTTGCGAGCGGTCGGAAGTGCATTCTCGATGAGCTCGGTGGCTCGCTGGTAGGCGAGTTCGTAGGGCACGACTTCGCAGTCAGGGATGAAATCGACACCAACTGCCGCGGGAACGACGAGGATCGTGTCCACGCCAATAGCTTCGGCGCAGCGGATCTGCTGCTCCATGATATGGGCAGCCTTCGCGCGAGTCTCGGCATTGTCGCTGGCACCGTTGGCGCCCCAGTAGAGACCTGTGGCCAGACCGCTCAGTTCAATGCCGACTTCGTCTGCGATTTCACGAACCTTTTTCCATGAGGCAATATCGCCATCCAAGGCGAGGTCGCCGTCTTCGGAGAACTCTGGTTCAAATCCGGTGAAGCCCGCATCGCGAGCCATTGTCATCTTTTGTTTTAGATCCCAGTCTCCGTAAAAGGACCATGTGCTAATTGCTTTCTTCATATTCTGTACTGTTGCGGATTATTGTTTAGAGCTCCTGGGGGGTGCCGGTCTGAGTGGACTCAAGTTCCGCGAGTAGTACGCGGATGCTCGCTGTCGCCTGTTCGATCGTTGCGATCTCTGGTGCTTTGTTGGCCTTGACGCAGTTGGTGAAGTACTCGAGCTCGTTGAAATAGCCACCGAGGGAGGAGATGTTGCCTTCGCCTGTGGTAGACTCCTTCGGTCCGGGCTGCACGACTGCCATCTCAATGGTTTCGTCATCGTTCAGAGTCAGGGAAGGCGGCGTGCCCGAGGCCGAGCTAAATGAGACACTGGCGTTTTCGAAGACCGCTTCGAAGGCCATGGTAAATCCGTAGTGCTCGGGATAGTCCCAACCACCTTCAGCGTGTACAGCGAGGTCGCCGTATTGGTAGCTGGTGAAGATGTGGTCGATTCCAGACCGGCCACGTGTGGCTTGTGAGAATACCGACTTCGGGAGACCCAGCAGGTGAACAATAAAGTCCGTATCGTGAACGTGGAGATCACTTGCCGCTCCGCCGCTGCGCGCTTCGTTGTTGAGCCAGTCTTCATGACTGTAGGTCGGACGTGAGGCACAGCGTCGCAGGGAGAGACTCTTCAATGCGCCTCCCTTTCCGGAGTCGATGAACTCTTTGAGTGCGACATACTCGGGCCAGAAGCGAATGCATTGACCAACTTGGGCAAAGACGCCCGCCTCGGTGATGGCTTTCTGAATCGCTTCACAGTTGGCAATGGTCAGGGAGAGCGGTTTTTCGATAAAGAGATGCTTGCCCGCTTCGGCCGCGCTAATGGCCAGCTCGGCATGAAGGTCGGTCGGCACACAAAGATCGACGATGTCTACATCCACACTGCTGAGGAGCGTCTTGAGGTCGGGGAATACTTGAGCGGAGAGGCCCATTTCGGCCACTTTGGTCTTTGTTCCCTCGACGTTGAGGTCGGCGACGGCTACGAGATCAACGCCGGGAAGGGCCGTGTAAATTTGAGCGTGCATGCCGCCCATGAATCCGAGTCCGATAATAGCTACTTTCATAATGGTATGAGTTCAGGTTGAGTGGGGATGAAGTTGTAGAGGGATCGGGTCGCCAGATCGGGCCGACTCGAGTTCGGCGCACAGGACGCGAATGGTCTCACTGGCCTGGGCAATAGTTGCGATCCGAGGGGCCTTGTTTGCTTTTACGCGGTCTGCAAAATACGCCAACTCGTTGAAGTACCCGCCGAGAGCCGAGATGTTTCCGATTGTTGTGCTGGATTCTGTGAGGGTGGGTTGCTGCACGGGGACGCTTTCGGTCCGTTGCCCAGTACGAGTCACCGTGAGGGAAGGGGCTTCGTTCGAATGGTAGGAGAGCACGCCATCGGTAAAGACCGCTTCGAAGGCCATTGAGAATCCGTAGTGTTGTGGGTAATCCCATCCGCCCTCCGCTTGCACAACCACGTCCGGATATTCGTAGTGCGTGAAGATGTGGTCGGGACCGGACAGGCCCTGGGTTGTGCTTGAGTAAACCGATTGAGGAGTCCCAAAGAGAGATAGTGCAAAGTCGGTGTCGTGCACATGCATATCAAATGCGGCGCCGCCACTGAGTCTTTCCATGTTGACCCAGTGTGTTGGTTCGCCTCCTCCTGGCCGGGCCGAACGCCGAGTGAGGCGAAGTGATTTCAATCGGCCGAGGTCGCCCATTTCGATGTATTCTTTCAGCGCCATGTATTCGGGCCAAAAGCGAATACAATGTCCAACCTGCGCAACGACACCTGCTCGCTGAACCGCAGTTTGGATCAGGGCACAATCCTCTGGAGTGAACGCGAGTGGTTTCTCGATGAAGAGATGCTTACCTGCCTCGGTGGCCTCAATGGCGAGGCCAACGTGCTGATCCGTCGGGCTGCAAATATCGACAGCCTGCACCTCAACTTTCTCCAGCATCTCCCGGAGCGTTGAGTAGACTGGGAGTACCAGCCCGATTGATTGTAGTTTCTGTGTGGCCCCGTCCCGATTGAGATCAACCACCGCTGCCAGTTCGACGCCTGGCAGAGATTGATAGATTTGGGCGTGCATGACACCCATGAATCCGAAACCAATAATGGCGATTTTCATAGATTTGTCAGAAGGTCGGTAGGAGGTGGATGGTTGAGGCATTTATTTCCAGAACCCTATAGTATGAATTTTGTACCGTAGAATACTTGCTCAATTCGGGGTAATAGTTGATCTTTTCGGAGATGGACGACCTCCCATACGCCCCGGATGGCATTCCGCCCAGACTGAAAGAGCCAAGGAGCTTCTATGACGGTGTGGGCCAGGCAACTCGGATCATTTCCCAAAATGTCATTGTCTTCGAACGATTGACTCGGAGAGCGCTTCAGCAACAGCAGTTGGCGAATCGCATGCACCATCGCTATGTCTTGGTTCGTGTACTGAAGACCGCGGGAGTCGCCAGTGTCGATGGTCAGAGTTTTCGGCTGGATGTCGGCGATGGTCTACTACTGATGCCGTATCAATTTCATCACTTCCACGACTTGGAATCAGAGAGTTTGCGGTGGCTGATCATAACATTCGATTTGAAGCAGGGTACCTCACTTTTGGCTCCGTTGAGTTATCACCGGTTGCAACTCGACGCCGGGGCCCACGCGCTTTGGAGCGAAGTGGTTAGATTGTGGGCGAGCGATACTTCCATCAGTCGTGCAGAGTTGCTCCCAGTATTGGATCGCTTGCTCGAACGCCTGCGGCTGTTGAGCAGTATCGGTGAACCGGGAGTCAATGAGGCTCGGTTGAACCCTGGGAGCCAGTGGATTTCAGAGATTGAATCTTTGATCATCCAATCAGTTCGAGAGGGTTGGACGTTTGGCACCGTGGCCAAGCAGGCCGGCATTTCTGAGCGGCATTTGCGCGATCGCTTCGAGCAGCAGATGGGCCTGACGATGAGCGAGTATCGCAGTAATTATCAGTTGCATACAGCCATCTCCTTGATGCGGGACTCGTCTTGCAGCCTCTCCAGTGTCGCGGAGCTGTGCGGTTTTAATTCGCAGTCTGTCTTCACGCGATTCATCCGCCGAATGTCCGGCCTCACCCCCCGTGAATTATCGCAGCAGATCAGATCCGGAAATTATCCGCCTGCTGAGCAAGGGGAGAGGGGGCGAGTCGGTAGATTCAGTTCGGGTACCGGGGAGAGCGAATCCACCGAATTCCAGAGGGGAGTCGGACCGCAGTTCGAGATCTCCTTATGCCAACGTTAGCTTTCGTCGGGGTATCTGGTTCCCCAGGTTGAACCGTTATTCAGATGGCTTCCCCAAGTGATCTTCGACCGTCCCGTCGTCCTCAGCATCCCGTTGAATGGTCGCCAGCCGGGCGAACATTGCCTTCAGGTCTTTGAACCCACCGATCAGGAACCAGATCGTGGTGATGGTTCCGGCCGTCCCCGTAAGGATGAGATTGAAAAGCCACCAGTTCGCCCACCATTGATCGGGCCATTTGTAGAAGAGTTGCCAAAGACTGATGCCGATAAAGGTTACGAAGAAGAACATCACCCATCCGAGCTTCAGGTAGTAGATAATGCGATCGCCCCGTGTGAACTCGGGTCCCGGTAGGAGTCCACGCCAACCGGTTTGCTGCGGTGCGAAATGGTCCGCACCCTCGGGTGTCTTGACCTGGTGCTTACCGCGGTGCAGCAGTTTGTCCATGTCGAGCCGCGGGTCGGGAGAGAGAAGACTCACGATCACATAGGTCGCCGTAGCCGAAAGTGAGGCGAGAAACGCCATATGAACACCGTTTAGCCAGAACTTTTCGGGTAAGGCTTGGATCCATTCGCTGGCGGGAAAAGCGTTCTGGAGCGCCGGTACGGCGTTTGGCCAAATGATGTTGATGGTGAGGATGCCGCCCACAGCGAGGATCGATCCCACAATCATCGATGCCCAGGCACCTGAGGTGGTACCTCTCTTCCAGTAGAGCCCTCCGATCAAGACCGCGCCCGCGCCGCCTGTGAAGATCGCACCGGTGGCCTGAAAATACATGAGAATGTACTCCTTGAGCGGGAAGATCATGCTGAAACACCAGGTGAACGCGGCCACTCCGAAGATCGACCAACGGAGCCACCGAAGGTGTGTCTTGGGCTCCAGCCGATCATTGTGCCCGCGCAATTGGCGGATCGGGACGAGCACGTCCTGAATGAATATGCTTCCCCACGAGTGCAGGTAGGTGGTGTCCGTGCCCAGTGATGCCATGATCATCACCACAGCCAACAAACCAATCACTCCGATGGGCAGTATCTGCGACATCGCCACGGTAGTGGTCATCTGCTTGGCCATCTGAGGATCTCCAATCGAATCCAGTGTCGCCTGCGTCGCCTGAGTCGCCGCTTCATGGACCGGGGCGTTCATCAGCACGTAGGCGCAAACGGCGGCAAGGGGGATGAGCAAATAGGTCACTCCGCTGCGAAATTGCGCGAGAATGCCAGCCATCTTTGCTTCATGAGGGCTGGTCGCCGAGGCGTTGTACCCCTGACTTCCCTGCCAAACCATGTAGTTATAGACCGTAAGAAACATGAGGATGAAGAAGAAGGCCGGATTGAAATCGGGTAACGATCCGGTATCGAATGGATTCAGCTTCGATGCCCCAGCTGGCGCCTGCATCAGGGTATCCACGATGACACTCCAGGGGAACAGATAGAGCATCACCACGAGCAGGATGAGGAAGACGATGTTGCTAATCTGCCCTTGAATGAAATCCGTCACCATGACCGATATCTGGCCACCGCTCAGGGTCACCAGGAGTGCCGATATCAAAATCACCGCCATCACCACCCCAAGGGTGAGGTTTAACTCAATCGCCGTCCCGGGAATATTCCACAGGTGAACAGGGAGGCCCAAAAAGTAGATAAAGAAACGGGCCGTGACTGCGGGAAAAATTCCGTAGTTCAATACGCCGCTCACCCAACACAGGACACCCGTGAAGACTCGGAAGCGACGACTGTAGCGCATCTCCAAAAACTGCGCCAGGGTCATCGCCCGGGTTTCTCGATAGCGGTAAATGATCCAGCCAGAGAGCGCCATGAGAAGGCCGATGGGCGCCAGCATCTGACCCCAGAATAGGGCCGTGAACCCCGCTTGATAAAACTTTTCCCACGTGGCCACGATTGAGATCGCACCCATTCCTGCCGACCCCGAGGCTACGGTCAGGAGGTAGCGCCCGGCGCAACGGTTGGCTGACAAGAAATCGGCCACACTCCGGGTGAATCTTTGCGAGTAAATCGCAAACCCGATTACGATCGCGAGAACGATTCCGATAATCCCGAGGTCCACCGGATGGAGGTTGGAGAGAGTTTGTGGGAACATGTTTCTGGTTTCGGCCGCTCGCGCAAAGCAGGGCGGAGTGATGTTTCAAATGGTGGTCTAGTGACGCCTTAGAGGGATGTCACCGCCGCGGCACTACTGGAATGTGGTTTCAAAGTGGTCTGCGAGATCCTTGGACAGCTGCGGGACTCGTACGGGTTGGGATCCATTCCTCAAGGACTCGGTGGCTTTGCAGCCAGTCACTGCGCTGTAGCGAGCCGATACCGGTGAGGTGATTGTGGAGCCACCTTCGTCCCGCAGGTAGCGAATAAATTCGTCAATGATCTTGGGGTCGGCCCCGCCGTGTGAGCCCTCCTCTTCCGGAATCACATATTCGGCATCCCCCTGAGGCTGATAGTTGTGCCGCTTATTCCAAAGTTTAACAACGCTGTCGCCGGACATGTCGCCGAAGTTCTCGATGCGCCCTTCGGTTCCGATGATTGTGTAGTTTCTCCAGGCATCGGGACTGTAGTGGCACTGTTGGTACGTCGCTAAAATACCATTGTCCAGGCGCATCAGCAACATGTTGATGTCCTCGACGTCGATGACAGGATTCAACCCTTTCTGCGAGAGGGGAGGCCAGTTCTCCATGTGCCAGAATGCATCTCCTTTCTCCTCCGGGAGGTGACGATCCTTGATCTGATCGTAGAGTGACAGCTCGCCCATTGCGGTAACCGTTTCGGTGTATCCGCCGCAGAGCCAGTGGAGGATATCTATGTCATGGGCGCCTTTTTGCAGCAGGAGGCTTGTCGTCCGGCTCCGTTCGGCGTGCCAGTCTTTGAAGTAGGCGTCACCGCCATAGGAGATGAAGTGGCGGCACCACGCGGTCTTTACCTCACCAATCGCTCCCGCATCGATCAATTCCTTCATCTTTCGCATGACTGGAAAGTGCCGTAGGTTGTGGCCGACATAGAGTTTTCCGTTGTACAGACGGGCTGTCTCCAGAATTCGATCACATCCTTCAATCGTGATCGCCATTGGCTTTTCAAGGTAAACAGCCTTTCCCGCCTCCAGTGCGGCGATCGCATGCTCCTCGTGTGCGTCGTCGGGGGTGGAGATCAGAACTGCGTCGATATCCGTGCGGGCGAGCAATTCACGATAGTCTTCGGTCAAAAAGACGTCCCGTCCAACTGTTTCCTGGAAGGCCTTTAGTGCGGTTGGGTCGGTGTCCGCGGCTGCCGTTAAAAACACGTTGTTTTCAGGCTGGTGCATGTACTGCGCCACAGCTCCCCGTCGCCCGGCGCCGATCAATCCGAGTCGAATCTCCTTTTTATCTGCCATTTCAGTCACTGTCTTATTTTCTGAGGCCATTGTTTAGACCTCGGCATTAGTGGATTCCAAGAATCCAGGGGCGGCTTCCGGATAGACGCGGATCTCGCAGACTCGCGCATGGTCCAGGCCGTGTGTTGCGAGGATGGTCAAACGCAGATGCGAGGTGAGTAGAACCTCGCTGGACGAGTGGCATCGGCGGCGAAGGTAGTTGTCTTCGACTTCAGCCAGTGTCTTCCAAGTACCGTCGCACTCTGCCTCGATCTTATAGGAGGCTACCGTTTCTTCCTGAGGTTTGCCCCACTGCATGGTGTTTGTATAGCCACCACTCATGCTAAGGGTCAGGACACGGTGCAGACCCGTGTCAAAGATCAGTTGCACCTCTCCGACGGGTACCGCTTGGTCCCATGTCAGATCCAGCGTCGCGGGTAACCCTTTCGCAGGATCACTCATCCAGCGGTGGATTCCGGATCGCATCCGCTGTGGAGCCACTCCTTTCGGTCCGTGGGTTGCACGGGTTTGACCCGACACCACGTTTGCAGCTTCGCCGTTTGGCTGTTCGCTACTGGCCGATACTTTGGCGGTGCGCGCTAGGTCGCGGGGATCGTCATTTTGCGGATCAATCAGGTAGGCGTCTTCGCGCAGCAGTTCCTGCTGAATGGTGCGCATCGCCTCTACGTTTTTCGGTAGGTCGATTGGTTGTTGGTCCTTCTGAACTGCGTACGCCGCAGCTACCCCGACTCCCTGTCCCATCACGGCGCAGGTGGCCATCACGCGTGTTGCCGCAAACCCGAGATGCGTCGCCGAGATGTTTCGTCCGGCGAACATTAGGTTCGGAATGTTGCAGCTGACGCAGGCACTTAGCGGAATGTCGAATAAGTAAGGGACTTCGTGCTGAACGGCGGGGCGCTCATCGATCGCGTCCGTTCCACCCGGTGGGTGTGTGTCGATGGGCCAACCACCATAGGCGATGGCGTCCGGAAAGGAGTTTCCAGCCATTACGTCCAACTCGGAAATCGTGTGGAGGCCGATGAATCGACGGCTCTCCCGTTTGCCAGGTACGAAGCCAAACCAATCCAGTGCCCAGTGACTGGCTCCGTGAGAGTCCGGGTTTGGGTAGGATGGGTCGGTAGGGTCCCCGTTCTTCACATGGTCCCAAGCCCCCATCAAAATGGACAACAGGTTGTCGCGGATGGTTTCGTTCTCTTTGATCGTATCGAGGCAACCGCCCCATTCGATCCACCAATACCCGTAGTCAAATCCGCAATCCGTGTCACCAGCTGCGGCGTGGTTCCTCAAGCGCAGCTCGTGTTCGGTGAAGCGCTTTGCCCACGATGGAGGGGTGAAGGGCATCGGTTTATCGTGCCTGCGCGCCTGAAAAAGTAGGGTGGAGCCCAAGCGCTTCATGTCGTGTTCGTCTTGGGCCATCGACTCACCAAATTCTGCTTTGGACTCACGTCCCTCGCGGAATTCCGCACCTGCTTCCACTCCGAGGCGGCCGTCGCCCGTGCAGTCGATGAATACTTTTGCGTTCACTTGAAAGACATCTTCCGTGCTTTGGCGTTCTGCGGTCACGGAACGGATGATCCCACCTTCCACCTGTGCCGCGGTCACGCAGGTATTGAGCATCAGGGTGAGGTTGGGTTCGCGCTGGCACATGTCGAAGAGGATGAAATCCATCATCGAAGCAGAGCGTTGCGGATTATTAATAGCATTCTCCAGACGGATCTCCTCGATGATTCCTCCCTCTCTTGTCTCAGTCGCTAGAGCACTGCCGCGCTTTCCTGAGCCGTCGGCACCGACGATGTGCATGCGGATCTCACTGGAAGCGTTCCCTCCCAGTACTGGCCGATCTTGGCAGAGGATCACTTTGGCGCCGTTCCTTGCGGCGGCAATCGCGGCTGGAACTCCGGCAGGTCCGCCTCCCGCTACGCAGACGTCACAGTGCAGCAAGGTCGGGTTGGTGTCAGTCGTTGTCATAATTCTTAAATTTTTAGGCAGGCCTTGATTGAGTCGCATTCGTTCCGCAACGCGGTCGCCCATGTCCGGCAATACGGTTCGATAAAGGGTTCGCAAACGAGGCCTTCCAGAAGCTTTGGAAGCTCTGTACTCTGATCCTCGACACGCTTGACTCGGTCCTGGAGGCATTCCCAGAGCAAGCGGTTGGTACCGGCCGAAGGTTTGCCGGGATCGACTTGCATGCCCGCCAGTTGCTCCTTGATTTGGCGAACTACCAACCACGCTTCCTCCCGGAGCGCATCGGCAGATTGGAAGTGCTCACGCAACTGATCGGGACCGTCGGATTCACCGGCTTCCAAGAGAAGTCGGTCACAGGTTTCCCAGCCGTCATCGGGCCAGCGCCCGTTGTGAAACACCAGGCTGGCCATGGCCAGTTCCGTCAGGCAGGCATCGATTGATTCTACTTGGACGCGGCCGCTTGCATACCGAGACCAACCGGTGGCGATCAAGCCCTTCAGTGCGTAGGGTTCGGCGGCATCAATCCAGCCGAGATGATTGAGCAATCGCGCCTGTTTGTCGGGCAAGTCACGGAACGGTCCATCTGCGCCTTTGTACGCTGAGGCGCCCCAAATCGGGATCCCCGCCTCGCGGAGACGATCCAATACTTCCACGCGGTGATGATGGGTTCGCATGGCTGGCGTGCCACGGTAGCCCCAAACGACGAGATCCGCATCTTCGCCGATGTCACGGAGAGCCGATACCGGCCAATCCATCATCATATCATGCCAAAGCAGTGGTCGGACTTCCCGACTGCGCAGTGAGTTCAGGATGGGCTGAACATGCTTTAGGTAGAGGCTGGGTTTGCCGTGTTCCGCAATATAGCCTTGGGATTCAGGACTACTGCCAAAGGACCAGGCTTCGTCGCCGCCTAGGTGAAAGTGCTGGACGTTGGGCATGAGTGCCAAGACGTCGTTCACCATGTGGAGTACCAGCTCGACGGATTCTTCGAGCATAGGATTCAGTGTATCGGCAAACTCAGGACACTCCGCTAGGTGCTGGTAGGCTTCGTGTTGAAGGATAAACTCCAGATGTCCGAGGCATTGAATCAGGGGGATCACTTCGATCCCGAGTTCGGCACATCGATCCGCGAGCAATCTGACTTGCTCCGGCGTATAGTGTGCTGGGTGTCTCAGTGCCGTGTCGAAGGTCCATGGGAACATGTCTTCCCACTCGACGACAAGCATGTTGAACCGCATCTCACCGAAGACTTCGATCAATTCCATCAGGCGATCGAATGTCGGCGGTAACCCCTTTAGGTCTAAGTGAACACCGCGCCGATCGATAGCAGGATCCTGCGGTGAAAAGACAGTGGGAAGGGAAGATTCTCCGGTCTCACCGGTTGCTGGTGCTGAATGTAGACTAGTTGGCATAAGCTTCAATTTCCTGAACGGTGATCCGATCCCATGAGCGGGTCCCGGCAGATTGTATGATCAGTCGGATCGCATCAGTGGTCTGTGGTGTGAAGGGTGCTACGAGAGGTGTATCGACTGGCTTTTCTCCGCTAGTCACCGTTTTCCACTCCGCTCCATCCCGTACCTGCACTTCGTATGAGCGTGCATTGGTCACCGCCACGATTCGTCCGACCTCAGTTTCTTCTGGAAAATTGATCTGGATCCAAGCCGGCTCCTTTTCCTGCTTGGCCTGCCATAGGCGCCCGTCATACCCATCGTTCAATCGCTTGGGGTATGCGCCGAATTCGAGGTGTGTAGAAGTTTCGACTTCCGCACCGCGACCGCGAAAGGCCAGGTTTTCCGGTTTGTCCAGTTTGGCCAAAGATTCATCGATTCGACGTTGTACTGCCAATACGGTTTGACCGTATTCAAAGCTGGGGTCGGTGGTGTAGATATGAGCGTCGTATCCTCCGAATGTATCCCTCCATTTGCCATCGCCTACTCGCATGTCCCGCTTTTCGGATACTACATGCATCTGTGCTGTTCCCAGCGAGGGGAGGCGGAAGTTGACGGCTCCCAGAGGTTCCGGGCTGGTGTTCACCACAAAGATGTAGATGTGCTCGCCCACTTGACGAACGGCGCTGTGTAGGTGCGAGGTATCTTCCGATGTAATCTCCAATTCTTCATCGATGTCGGGAGATAGAATTGCGGGTTCCAGGCTCTTTGCCTCCCGCGCCAGGAACGGCATTCCGAGTTCGAGATTCTTGTCGTTGAGCTGCCGTCCGTAGATCCACCAGATGAATCCTTTGGAGCCCGATACGATTCCTTGCACTTGTTGATTGCGCAGTTCGAGGAAGTTCGGGGCCCGGGCTGCAGGAGTCTGTGCGTCCCATTCAAATGCCTGCGGGGTGACCCATACGGCCTGCCGTCCGTCTGCGGCGCGGGTTGCTTCCTTGAGGTGTTTCGCGATCTTCACGATGCCGGATATCGGACCCATGTTTTCGCGGAACGACGGATAGGTGTCGGGCATGATGATGTCTGCCGAGCTCGCGTATCGGTCGATGGCATCGAACTGCATGTTGAGAATGATGCAGGGGTGATACGGATCTTCCTCCTGAATGATCTCGAAGGCGCGATTCAAGCGCTCAGGGAGTACGGGGACAAACTCTGGCTCGTCGTAAATGTAGTATGCCATGAGCGCCTTGTGGTCGCGCAGTCGACGGATGTATTGTCGAAGCTGTTCTTCCTCTTCCAGGGAAAGGGGCTGCTTTTGATTCTTGCGATAGAGAGGAGCGGGCCAGGGGTCCGCGAGGCAGACGACCCCTTCCTCGGCCATTCGATCCATAAACTGTAGAGTCTTCTCTATTCCTTGATTGGGGAGGTGATAGACATGAACGGTATTGATCCCCTCGGTCGCCGGGTCTGCGGCAATCTTCCAGCCAAACCAGCCGTACGGCAGGAACGGCTCACCGTTTCGCAGTAATACTTTGTCTGCATTGATTCGCCATTCATCAGAGGGAGCCGGTGGCAGGCTGCGAATC
This sequence comes from Opitutia bacterium UBA4506, assembly GCA_002388665.1. Classification (GTDB taxonomy): domain Bacteria; phylum Verrucomicrobiota; class Verrucomicrobiia; order Opitutales; family Puniceicoccaceae; genus Puniceicoccus. The sequence continues at coordinate 12,647 of DGMY01000073.1, forward strand.
GATTCTTCGGTTTCCCAATAGGTTCCATCGGACTTTACCACTCGCACTTTCAGGACGTACGATCCAACCGGGAGTCCGTTGTTCAATCTCAATTGGAGAGCGCTCTGCAGAGAGGTCATTTCAAATTTTTGCCAAGTGACCGGTTTGGCATTTTGACGGCGGGGATAGAGAGCAGCGATCAACTCGGCACCCTCAATGTCCTCCGGCGCAACTGCAAGAGACACCTGTGCTTCGATGGCTTCAATATGCTCGGTCGCATAGACACTATTGCGGTAGGACGGTTGCGTCACCCGGATGGATACCGGTTTGAAGTCCAATGGAACGTCCTGCACGTGAAGGGCTAAGGGGCGGTCCGGGTCCTCTTCTGTCGACAGACTCAGGGTCAGCGTGCCCGTGTTTGGCATGTCTCCTGGTGGTAGGGGAAACGATAGGCTGACCATCGCAGGTCGACCCGATTTGAGAGACACTTCATTGAATGCCTCAATTGTCCCTTCGGTGGTGAATAGGCTGCCGTCGACGCGGACTGCGCGGAATTTTCCTCCATCCTGTCCCAGACGGTTTGCTTCAATCTCGACTCGATATTCAAGTATACCGTTGGTGCCCTGTGTCACTTTTCCGTCGTTCACTGGACGAATCATCCAAAGGAAATCCTTCAGACCATCGTGGTCCATTTCCATCGGAACATAGTTCGCCAATTCGTGAAAATTGTCAGAGAGGGGAGCGTTGGTGCTGTAGGAGACCGGCCGCCCTTCCTTTTTGGGGTGCACGCGGCCCAGCATGATCCTCCAGTCTTCTTCCGTTGATTCCGGGTTGTATTTAAATGCCGCTAGGGGAATGGCGATCTCAACATACCATTTACCATCCTTTACCCGCGATACCACTTTGGCTTGGCTTCTCCACGAGGTGAGGCCTCCAGCTCCCGTTCCCGCTTTGCGCCAGATGTCATTGGCCAGGCCCGCGGTCGTGATGTACCACTGGCCGTACTGATCGCCCTCCGCACTGGGGGCTATGAACAATTCCAAACCGGGTTCGGTGCCATATCCGACCAGGGTGGGGTTTGCTGCGGTGGCCTGGTTGCCTTCGCTCGATGAGAGGCTCTTGTCCACTTCGGCAATAATTCCTACGAGTAGGGCATCGGAAGTGATCGCTACTGCGAACTGGGTTGCTTCCGGTGCTGGCGCGTCTGATTTCAACGAGTGAAAAGAGTCGTTCCATTCCAGATCTCTCCAGAAGGGCTCGGAGAACGATCCGTCGATTCGGAACGATGAATCAATGGAGGGCGCTTCAATTTGTCCCTTTGCCTGCATAGGCGCAAATGCTGCCATGAACAGACAGAACGCAAGAGAGGTGGATTTTCTTACCGAAGATAACATAGGTATCAGTGAATTGATGGTGGAAGGCAGGTGGTGGATGAGGATCTATCGCGACGTTCCGGCGTCGGATGCCGGAGGGGGACAGGACGTTTCTCGGGTAATCAGTTCGATCGGTGCCCAGCGCGATTCGGAACGAAAACCAGGGTTCTGCCCCCGACTGTCCAGCATGTCCAAAGCGAGTGCCGCAGCCTGACTCAATCCGATCCGCAAGGATGTAGCGGTCGGGTGCATTGAAGCTGAGATCGGAAGACCATCGGTACCGACCAGTGCGATGTCTCGCCCGGGGGCCAAACCGAGCGCTTGCAGGGTTTGGTAGATGATCGGTAGCGAGCTATCATCGACGATGAGCGCGGTGGGCCGGTCAGACGGATCCGCCATGGCCGCCTTGATTGTCTCGACCGCGTCGGCCGGTTGATAACTAAGATTGGGCGACCAATGTGGCGCCACCCGCAAGCCGGCTTCGGCCATGAGACGATAGTAGCACATGCGCCGTTCGACTTTGTCCCGATGAAAGGCCGCCGGGTCGGATCGGGCAAAGAGCCCAATCTTCTCGTGCCCCAAACCCCAGAGGTGTTCGAGTTGCATCCGGACCAGTTTCTCGTTGTTCACCGCTACGCAAAACTCCGGAAGCACCGGGGCGGAGGGGAATAGATGAACAAAACATACCTCGTGCTGCCGGAGCACTTGATTGACGTGGTCATCTTGCATCCCGATGACAACACAGGATTGAAAGTCCACCCGACTGATGAGGTCATGCAGTTCGCTGTCCGCCGCACTTCCCAACACGACATGTACCCGCGTGCTACGCAGGTCCTTGCCGCACTGACTCACTAGTTCGTGAAGCAGTTGGGGGTGAAACGTCTCTTTGACCGTGACGTCCGAGTCGAGGGCGTGAGTGTTGCTGGTGATGAAAAGAATGTCGACTTGGCCGGATCTGGACTTGGATGAGCCACCTGCGAGAAAGATGCCACGCCGGGGGCGGGTCTCAATAATTCCTTGTTTGCAAAGATCTTCGATGACCGCCTGCGCAGTAACAGAACTCACCCGACAGTCCTTGCTGATCTGGCGAACAGACGGCAGCCGATCCCCCTCGTTTCGCTGGCGCACAAGTTTGTTGAGGTGCTTGATCACCCGGCTGCGCTCCGGAGTGCTGACCGAGGAACCAGTCGAACCGTCCTGTTCGTCAAATGTGTCTAAGGTAGTAGTCATCTTTTGGATACTCGATTCCCGTTCACCGATTTGATTGAACTATAGCCACCTTTAGGTCGTCCATAGCACTCCAGAAGCCCATTGCGTAGTATCGCAATTGTACTCGGTCCAGGGTTGCCAATTTACATGCGACAGGCTCGCCGGCAGCTACCCAATCTCCATCACCCGTAATATCGTAGTAGGCTTGAGCAGTGTTTCCGTCTACGATCATTCGGACTGCGACCAATCCAGCATTATCAGACTGTTCATAGTACGAGACGCCTTTGATCTCGGTCTGTGTTTTCTTGCCATTCAATACGCTCTCAATTGTTACCCGCGGCGCTTCTTTGTCTCCCTTGACTTGGATCTGAACCGAATCGGATCCGTCGTTGAGGCGCATGGCATAAATGTAGAACTCAGGGGATGCGTCCGTTTGTACCGCTGCCGAAAAACTGACTTCAACGGCTTCGTCCGGAGCGAGGGTAGCGTTGAGGTCTTGGTAGTAGTTCTGATAGTTCCACGTGTGGTTGGGGGCATAGCCCAACGCTTGCCCGTTGAGTTCCCGGCCATTACCAATGATCAGCCGCCCCTTTTCAACCTGCCAGTCGAACTCCGAAGACTGTTCGAGGAAGGTTCCTTTTGCCGAGCGGGAGAAATCTTCATCGAGGAGAACTTCCTCCGCATGTGCGCTGACGAGTCCAAGTGTCGCGATACAGATAGAGGAAACGATCCAGCCAAAACCTTTTCGGTGACCGAAGCTGGGCTCCTTGACTGGTAGTGATTGTTGAGTGGTGTGCGAAACCGCACTGCGCTGCCTGATTTCGATGATGTCCTTCATAATAGTTTTTCTGTGTTACCTCTGTATCACATCTGTCTTCTGTTTTCTGTCAATGGTATTTCGGAATTCTGCTAAAATATCTTACAGAATGAGCGCGTTGGGCACATGTTTCTATATCAGCGGGTGAAATGGGTCGATACTCGGCATCAATAAATTCGGTAAGATACTGTAGAGCAGAGAATAAAGGGTGACATGAGTCCGTATTCTGGCGCTTTGCCGTCTCGTTGGTCTGTGTTCGGCTGGAGAGTTCTTGCTGATTGGGTCGGCTGAAGGGGCTGTTCGCTTCGATGTCTTGTTTACGGTTTTTGTAACAGCTGTAGTACATTGCTCTTTGCCCGGTCCTGGATTGATTGGGTTTTGTGAGGATTTTTGGGTAAAGGTGCTTGGATTTTGGTTTTGGGACCCTGTTTTTGAGGTATTTTTGAAAAAATCCAGGCTCGCTCGTGAGAGGATTAGTTGCGACGAGAAATCGATTAGGAAGCAGTAAGCAAGAGGTGCAGAGAAGAATATATGATTCTTGGCATTGAGGTTTTCGAGGGGCTCGGGGGTAGGAGGTTTTGGCTTTTGGGAAAGAAGCGGTGATTCTGGCAGGGTACCTGCTTTGGGGGTTGCGCTGCTTGGGCAGTGGACAAAAATATCGAAAACCGCCTTGACTCTTGATCATTTCTGTAATGGATCTGTTTAAGACAGCAAAGAATCTGTAACATAACAAGCAAAGGAAAACCGCGAACCATGAATACCAACACCAATTCAACTACCACCCGCCGGCTGGGGCTCACCGCTTTTGCCGTTTTTTCATCTTTTGGAGCGCTCGCGAATAGTGCCTCTGCCTCTACAGTTGTCGCCGAGTATGAGTTCACCGGTGGCAGCGCGGCTTCAAGCGCTACCGATCCTTCTGCTACAGGCGAGAATTACATTGCGACGGTCGCTCCCAATACTGCGACCTATTCGGGGATCAGTGTTTCTTCCAGTAACGCCTATTTCTTCTCATTTGAGACGACTGATCACCTTACGGACGCAATTGCCAGCAATGATTATCATTCCTTCACGCTCGATGTTGAGTCGACTGGGGCAACGGTCAGCCTGGAATCGCTCGATTTCGCTCAGGAGTTCTGGAACACTCACACAACCTTGGATTTTAGCGTGTCCGTCTTCATCGGAACGACTGATGCCTATTTCGATTCAATCACTGCCAGTGATTCCATCGTTAATTATACGATCAATGGTTCTGACTACGCGAACGGTGACAACGCATTAGAGAATCGAAGTGTGGACTTGTCGGTCATTACCGATCTCCAAAACCTCACTTCCGATGCAGAGATCCGTTTCTACTTCTATGACAATTCTTCTGCTACGGACCGGACTCACCGTCTCGACAACATCGTTCTCTCGGCTAGCTCGGTAATCCCTGAACCTTCCTCGGCTGCGGTGATCTTCGCCTTTGTCGCCCTAGGTTCGGCTGTCTTCCTGAAGCGCGGCAAAAGAAACGCCTAAGGTTGATTCGTGAGGCGTAGGCAATACCTTGCTTGGATGTGCCTCTTGTTTTTTCGCACAGAGCCGGTGCACGCTTTGATTTCCTCCAGGGAATCGAAGTAGCACCCGGCTCGTGTGAGAATCAGTTGTAATAATTTTAAGGGAAGAGACCGGGATGAAGTCATTTGAGAGCAGTAGACAAAGGCGGGCGAGCGAGGGAAACGCAGGCACAGTTAACGCCTTCACGTTGACTGAACTTTTGGTGACGATTTCCATCATGGGAATTCTCGCCGCCATTCTCATCCCAGCCATCTCGGGAATGAAAGAACGGGGGCTGCGCGTTGCCTGCGCGTCGAATATTCGGGCGCTGGTCACGGCCACTCTTCAGGAGGCCGCATTTCAGGGTGGTGAATACCCGGACCTGCACCATTCCGGCCTCAACTATCCCTATTGGTTCGATGCAGACAATGTAGACTCATTCAAGCTCGCACAGGGTCTGGATGAAGACACGTTCTATTCTCCTTCCAATGAGGAATGGAATGCGGAAACTTTCTGGGATTACTCCTCTGGAGCCCGGGTCGGAGGGTTTCTTTACTTGGCCAACGATAATAACTGGGCTGCCAGTGCAGTCATTCATGGCGATTCGAACGACGGGACCCTTCCACTTTTCGCAAAACGCGTAGTCGACGAGTCTGTGTATCAACATCTTTGGGTGGATCTCACGCGAGAACTCAGTTCCGGCTGGGGCGCAGGTGTGAATCACCAGGAGTCCGGCGAACCCACTGGTTTCCACGCAGGCTTTCGGGACGGTCATGTCGAGTGGGTGCCTTGGGACGAATCCGAGGACCGGTCCGTCCAGGTCGGTGGCGTCAGAATGTGGTTCTGATCGGTTTTCCGAAGTTGGCTTCGATAGGAAGATAGGCCTCTGCGTTTCGGATTCTCGATTTCCGGAATACTGATCCCCTTGGTTCAATCCGGATGAGATCGGTTCACTTCGGTGCTTCCGAACATCTGAGAGTCGTACCTGAGAAAAACGGGCTCTCGACTTGGACCGCTTGCACTACCGCGGGAATTCCCCGCTCATTTCGGTAGAGCTGTGCGGTGACCAAATCGATTCCGACCGCTCCCACGGTTTCCGGTTTGAAATCAATGCGCGCCTCCTCTCCAACCGCCGAATGCTCAATCGCAACGTATCCGACATCCTTCGGCACCTGTCCCAACACACGAATGACCGGGGCTTTGAACTGTCGATCGCTCGAAAGCACCACGTCCGGCTGCACGTGATGAAGCCATGCCTCTATCTGGTCGAGTTCTGAGGGAATGTCGTCGTAGAGATAGATCAGAGGATGGGGCAACTCCCATAATTGCCGGGACAGATACTCAAAAATCGCTGCGCGCTGAGATAACTGGTTGCGCTCGGATTTTCGCTTTAAAAGCATGGCGGGGCGGCGGTATCCCATACACTTGAGTGCGTCTAGCATCTTAATCGTGTCCTGAAAGATGGCACTCGCCGCGTGATGTACGCGTGGATGGGCAAGTTGGTGGCCGAGGGCTGCTACTGCAAAGTGTTCCCAATCGAGTTGGATTGAAAAATTTGGTTTCGGGGGTGGGGCAATTAAGATCCCGTGGATCCCTCGACTTCGTAAGATTCGTTGCAATCTCGATTCGTTCAAATCGGCATCCGCGAGGCAGAACTCCTCGAGCGAGAATCCACAAGCCTCAGCCCGTTCCAAAGCACCTCGATAGAAGAGCTGTCGAATGTGCGAACTGGAACTCCTGAGGTGGTGGCACGTCGTAATGTAGGCCAACGTGGTGACTCCTGACCGTTCCCGCTTGTTTCGGTCGGCCGTGAGCGCCGCGACCAAGGGATTTGGCCGATAACCCATCTGGTCGGCCATTGCCTTGACGCGCGCCCGGGTCGCTTTGGAGATCGAGGGATGGTTCCGCAGCGCGAGAGAGACGGCGTTCGCAGACAGGCCCAATTTTTCGGCTAGTGCACGTTGGGTCACCTTCATTACTTTACAATAAAAGCAAAATATCTTTTGTCCTGTCGATTCTATCTTCTAGATTTAGAGGCAACCCTCAGCCTCAACCTCAATCCCGGTAAATAGTAAATCGTCATGAAGATTCTGCCTTCTCTTCTTTTGTTTAGCATCAGCGTGCAGCTCAGCGCTCAAACCATCTTGATCGACTTCGGCAAGGACACGCAGCAAACCTCCGGCGAATGGAACAACTTTGCCGAAGATACCAACTACCGCTTCCCCAATTCCAACCCTTCGCCAGTACTTATGTTGGATGACATGATTGATTCAACCGGCGCGGAAACCTTGGTCGATTTGTACTACGTCACTAAATCGAGTGAGAGCGCATCCGCGGGTATTGGAGGAGCCGACTTCGATGTCGCCACGACGATCGGGCAGCCAAGGTCGGCCACTCGGGACACGATGTTTATCAATCGCGGGTCTCAGGCAGCATCAGCAACTTTTGAACTCCGCGGCCTGGACGCAAACGGGCTGTACGACCTGACGTTTTACGCGGGTATCGCCGCAGAGCGGAATGCTACTGATTGGACCGTCGACGGAATGACGGTCAGTCTAAACCCGGAGAACAACACCACTCAAACTGTGACCATTACCGGGGCACAAGCGGATGCTTCTGGCGTGCTCTCGATTCTCTGGGCCGGTAACACCGGCACATCCTCGAATACTTCAGCGCATTGGAACAGCCTTCAGATCGTGGCCGTTCCCGAGCCTTCCGCCACTGGATTGTTCGCCACTCTCGCAGCCGCTTCAGCCGTTGTTCTGCTGCGTCGTCGCCGCGCGTAGTATCTTGATCAATCGAAAAGATGCTGCGGGTCGCCCCGTGGAACCTGTTCGAAGCCCAATTATTCTTTAAGACAATACCTCTTCAAGAGATCGTACAATCTTTGCATCCTGAGAGGTTTGATGAGAAAATCGTCCATCCCCGGGTATTCATTGGCAAAATCAACTTTATTGATGACGTTTGCCGTGAACGCGATGATTGGCAGTTCAGCGGCAGCGCGCTGGAGGGGATTGGCGTCTTCAGCTAATTTCCATTCCCGAATGATCTTTGTGGCCTGTTTCCCATCCATCACCGGCATGTTGCTGTCCATGAGGATGAGCTGGATGTCGCGGGATGATTTTAGCACGTCCAGAGCCTCCTTTCCATTGGTCGCCGTGGTATAGGTGCAACCCAACTTATCTAACTGCTTGCGAATGATCTTCCGATTGAATCCGTTGTCCTCAATGACAAGAACGTGGAGTCCGAGCGGGTCAAAACTACTGATCGTGGGCTCCGGTGGGAGTTGCTGGGAATCGACGACGGGAAATGTGAGCTCGAATTCAAACCTGGCCCCCTTGCCGAGCTCACTCTCTACATGGAGTTGACCTCCCATCATGGCGACGAGTCGGGAGCTGATGGCAAGCCCGAGGCCGGTTCCTCCATATTGGCGAGTTGTTGAACTGTCAGCCTGGGTGAACCGGTCAAAAATCAATTGGATGGTTGGGGCATCCATCCCAATCCCGGTATCTGTGACTCTAAAATATAGATGCGCAGCGCCTTTCTCGATCTTCCGCACTTGAATGAACGCGGTAACTTCTCCGCTCGGTGGGGTGAACTTGATGGCGTTACTCAGGAGATTGAGAAAAATCTGCTTGAGCCGGAAGCTGTCCCCCAAGAGCGTTAGGGGAGGTGATTCTGTGCGTTCAAATTGGATCTCGATGCCGTTCTTCGCCGCGCTGGAAGCCACTGTCGCAATGCTCTCCTCCATGATTTGATTCGGGCTGAAGTGGTAAGCAGCCAGCTGGAGTTGCTGTGCTTCGATTTTTGAAAAATCGAGGATGTCGTTGATCAGGCTCAGCAGCAAATCGCCCGATTCAGAGATGATATTCAGTTCGTTCTGCGCGTTCTCAGAGAGCTGCTCCGTTTGCTCCTTGAGGAGCTCTGTCTGTGCGATGATCCCGTGCAGGGGAGTTCGGATCTCATGGCTCATGGTGGCGAGAAATTCTCCTTTTGCCAGTGTCGCCTTATTCGCAGCTTTGGTCGCCTCTTCGAGCTCTTTCGTTCTCTCCCGCACCCGGTCTTCCAAGTCTGCGTTCATGGATTTGATGGATTGAAGCATCTGCTCGCTTCGTTTCGTGACAGCTTCCAGCATTTGTATGAGGAGAACACCAATCGCGAATATGAAGCTGAGAGCCAGGAGTCCGTCCCGGGCAACGGTATCGGCTGCGAAGCGCATGGTGCCCTGAATTGGATCGGTAGCCAGGGCCTTGAAGTAGAGGATGCCGTTTCCCAAGGCGATCATCAGAAAGCAGGCGATCGCGGTTCGTTTACTCGAGAAGATCAGGGAGAGGATCAGGAGAAAGGTATCAAAAATCAGAAGCTGAAAGGCACTCCCGAGGGGTTGTTGAAAGTAGTTGGCTGGAACGATGGCAATAATCAGATGGACTGGGATGACCAGCCCGAGTGCCAGATATGAGCCCGCCGCTTCGAGGTGCCCTTTGAGCGCTTTTCGCAAAGAGGCGGCGATTGCGGCAGCGATAAATAGATTGAGGCAGATCCGAATCGGAAGAGCGGGGGGCTGAGTCCAGATAAACCGAAGCAAATTGACCAGTACGAGAGCAATCAAGAGGGCGTTGAGGCCCGTTAGGAGGCGCGCCTTGAGACGGATGAACTGATTCTGATCCTTATAGGCAGAATCAAGTCGTTCCAGGTAGGTACCTATAGGTCGCAGCATGGGGTCATTTGGAGAGTCAGAAAGTCAAAGAGTGGCTAATTTCGCCATCTTTATCAACTGAAACCTCGACGCAGTATTGCGCGAAAAACGGATCTCGATCCGAATCAATGCTAGTATTCCCAGTTGGCCTACAAAGATCTTCAGCATCTGTAGAATCCGTCCAACTGAAGCAGAGCAACTACGTCGATCTTCCCTGATTTTTCTATCCTAGGTCTACGAGTCTCGAGCGGACGGGGCGCGAGATTCGATTTTTCGGGCTCATTCTACAAAATTGCTCATTTGGAGGGCGAGTTGCCTTATTGAGGGTTTCGAGAGACAGAAACCGTCCAACGCCTACAGTACCGCGAATCATACCGCACGGGTTACACGTACTCTACATGTCTATGGATCGAGAGGGGGAATCTAAGTCCGCTACGTTTTTGTATGTCTCAACATCGATATGACTAAAGAGCTAATCTGAAATCACATTTCTAGCTCGTTCTCTGAGCTCCATTGTCCTCGGGACCGACCCAGAAATGAGGGTTGTGCGCGACTTCCCAAAGATGTCCATCCGGGTCTGCGAAATATCCGTTGTATCCACCCCAGAATGTCTTTTGTCCCTTCTTGGTAATCACACCTCCGGCGATTCTAGCTTGCTCTAAAATGTCGTCTACTTCTGCTTCCGATGTCACATTGTGAGCGAGCGCAACTCCGCTGAACCCACTGCCATCGGGCGATATCTGAGCGTCTGCGGCGAGAGCTTCACGCCCGTATAGCCCGAGCCATGTTCCATTCAGGGTAAAGAATGCGACTTCCGGTGGCGATTCCATCTTGGGAAAACCGAGCCCTTTTTGATAGAAGTCAATCGCTCTCGGAAGGTCTCGGACTCCGAGGGTAACCATGCTGATTCTTGGGTTCATATTTGAATGTCCAGGATCGATCTCTGGCTCTTTGGTGTTGGCTCTAGTTGGGCGATTAATGGGAATAGCTTCTCTGGATTTCGCTGTTGGAAGATGGATTGGATTCGCCCTTCGACAATTGCAATGCTGACGGTGGTGTCGAGTTCGCCATTCAAGTAAAGCAACGCACCAGGGTGTCCGTTGAGCGATCGGAACCGCGGTTCCTTTTGGAGGCCAAGCTTCCGTTGTCTTCGCTCGAGCCCGAGAATAACGCGGGATACAATCTTTGGCGTTCGTAGAACCCTTCGGACCGCTGGGACCATGCCGCCGCCATCAGAATAGAGTGCGACGTCTTCTGCCAGTAGCGAAGTGAGAGTGGTATCGTCCCCTCGTCGTATCGCATGGAGAAACGCTTCGAGTAAGCGTTGATGTGTTGTCGGACTGGTCTCAAAACGAGTTCGTTCGGTTTGAATGGCGGTACGGGCGCGGGACGCCAGTTTGCGGCATGCGGGAATGGATTTCTCAAGAGTCGATGCGATGTGTTCGAAACTATAGCCAAATATGTCGTGTAGTAGAAACGCGGCCCGCTCGGCTGGGTTGAGTCTTTCGAGTGCCAGCAGGATCCCAAAGTGAATGGAGTCGTCCTGCTCGACGGCTGTTGCAGAATCGATCTGCTCGCTAAGGATGGGCGCAGGTAACCAGGGGCCGACATATTTTTCTCGTTGTCGCCGTGCACTCTTTAGCAGGTCGAGGCTGAGTCGAGTCGCTACTGTATTGAGCCAAGCGAGGGGTTCTTGGATACTCGACTGCTCGTGCGAATTCAAGCGATGCCAACGAAGTAACGCTTCCTGGGCGATGTCTTCGGCGTCGGCCCATGACCCAAGCATACGGTAGGAGATACTCTCTAAGGCACGTCGATTGGTTTCATCGAATTCTGAATGCATGGGGGAGATATTGGCGGGAACTGAACGATCAAACTGTTGGCCATGAGATCGATCCGTTCCGTCGTTCTTGATTCTATAATTCTACCGTTACGATTGAACAGCTTTTGTAGTGTCCCATGGCGCGTTTGACCACTGGAAATACTTGAGATGCTGCGATGGTCATCGCGATTTCAATCACGGCGGCTTTGCCGATTTCAGATTCCAGGGCTCGACGATGCTCCTCGTAGCTGGGGTCGTTGCGCAGGACTGCCAGTGTGAAGCTTCTAACACGTTGCAGGTCCGGGGGGAGTGTGCCTTTTTCGAAAGCAATCGCTTTACGGATCGATACGGGCACCTCTTCATGCTTTGCCATATCCAGGGCGAGCTGGAAGCATGGACCGCAGTCGCAATGGCGGTATGCGGTAAGCTTGGCCACGTAGTATTGGAGCAGGGGAGCGTGTTCCCGATGGCTTGCCATTGGGATGAAGTGGTTGAAGATCGAGAGGGCTGCTGGGGCGTACTTGAGCATCTCCTTCATGTAGGTTGCATCATAGCCTGTTTCTCGTTCGAAAGCCTCAATGGCTGCGAGTTGTTCGACTTGGTTGGATTGTACTGTTGGGTCTTTCATTGACCCTATGACGAGTTGTCACGGATCAATGTGACGGATTTTTTTATGACGCAGGCGATGCTGTCGATTGAATCCGAATCAAATCGTTGACAGGTTGCGCCAGAATCGGCGTTGTTTTGCTCTCATTGTTCCACCCCCGTGTATGCCCACCCATTTTCACACACGCATTGATGAAATCTACCGGCAGGAATCGGGTAAGGTTTTGGCGACGCTGATTCGAGTCCTCGGCGATATCGACCTAGCGGAAGAGGCGATGCAAGCGGCCTTTGTCGCCGCGATTACGGCGTGGGAGTCAAAAGGGATTCCCGCGAATCCTGCGGCTTGGCTGATCTCTACCGGTCGCTTCAAGGCCATTGATTCGATTCGCAAACGTGCGCGGCAGAACGAATTGGAACCGGAACTTCAGCGCCGCATCGATGAATTGCAAGCCGCGAACCTTTCCTTTGCCGAGCGCGATATCAAGGATGACCATCTGCGGCTCATTTTCGCCTGTTGCCACCCGGCCATAGATCCGAAGGTCCAGGTGCCACTTACGCTCCGTGAGGTGTGCGGACTGTCAACTGAGGATATCGCGAGTGCCTTTCTCGTGCCCACAGCGACCATGGCGCAACGGATCGTTCGGGGCAAAGCGAAGATTCGGGCCGCGAAGATTCCATTTGTGATTCCGGATACCGCGGCGCTACCTGAACGCCTGGATGCGGTGTTGTCCGTGATTTACCTTGTGTTCAATGAGGGATACTCCGCTTCTTCCGGCGATACGGCGCTTCGTGCTGAGCTTTCGCAGGAAGCGATCCGACTTGCCCGTCTGTTGTATGACCTGCTTCCAGATGCTGAGGTCAAAGGGTTGCTTGCATTGATGTTATTACATGAATCCAGGCGAGCTGCGCGGACAGATTCTCAGGACGATATCATTCTACTCGAAGAGCAGGACCGGAGTCTTTGGAATCGGGACATGATCCGGGAAGGGCTGCAACTCGTTGAACAAAGTATCGGTTCCCGGGAGTTTGGTGCTTACACGATTCAGGCCGCACTCTCCGCCGTTCATGCCGAAGCCCTTTCCTCCGAAGAAACCGATTGGGCGCAGATCGTAGCGCTCTACGATGTTCTTCGGCAGATCGAACCTTCTCCGGTCGTGGACCTCAATCGAGCGGTGGCCATTGCGATGCGGGATGGGGTGCTGGTTGGGTTGGAGATCGTAGACGCTCTGCTGAGTGAGGGTGAGCTGGAAAACTATCATCTGGCCCATTCTGTAAGAGGTGAACTGTTGCGCCGCTCGGGTAGATTTGCGGAAGCGAAAGGTTCATTCGAAAAAGCGCTTTCGCTCACGAAGCAAGAGCCTGAACGTCGCTTTTTGCAGCGCCGCATCGCTTCACTCGTCTCCGAATAAAATAAAAATGAGATTTTTGGGGCTCATTGTCGAAACCGTCGGTTCCCAATCGATTAGTCGATGAAAGCCACAACGGCAGAGGTACATGCCGGGGTGGATCCATTCAATCTACACAATCGAAAGAATTACGTTATGAAAGTCATGGTCATTGTAAAAGCGACTCAAAGCTCAGAAGCAGGGGATCTGCCCAATCCGGAGCTGATGGAGGCAATGGGAAAATTCAACGAGGAGCTGGTCAAAGCAGGGATCATGCGCTCGGGCGATGGACTTAAGCCAAGCTCCGAGGGAGTGCGGGTTCGGTTTAGCGGCAAGGACCGCAGCGTCACTGATGGTCCCTTTGCTGAAACCAAGGAGCTGATCGCGGGCTACTGGGTGTGGGAGGTCGAGTCCATGGAAGAAGCGATCGGCTGGGTGAAACAGTGCCCGAATCCGATGGTGGAGGAATCTGATATCGAGATTCGGCCTTTCTATGAACACTCCGATTTTGCAGAGATTGACCCCTCCGGGACCATGCGTGAAAACGAAGCGAATTTGCGGGATGAAATTTCCATGCAGGCAGCCAATGTGGAACCTTACCTGTTCTTTGGTGGGCGTTGCGAAGAGGCCCTGGATTTTTATCAAAAGGTGCTGCATGCGAAGGTGGGCCTGATGATGCGTCATTCGGAAAGCCCGGAACCTGCCCCGGAAGGAATGCTCCCCGAAGGCTTTGAGAACAAGATCATGCACGCCGAATTTATGGTCGGTAAAGTCAAGCTCATGGCCTCTGACGGCTGCGGAGAACCAGTCGAAACCAACTCCGGTGGTTACCAGTTGGCGCTCACTGTTCCCAGCGAGTCGGATGCGCAGCGCGTCTTTACGGAACTGGCTCAAGGCGGAGAAATTGTCATGCCGATTGGAAAAACCTTTTGGTCGCCATACTTTGGAGTGGTCACCGATCGATTTGGTGTCGGCTGGATGGTGATGGTGCCTGCAACGAACCATTGCGAATGCTAACCTTTAGCCACGAAATATGAATCGGAAAGCGCTATGAAATACATGCTACTCATTTACGGGGACGAAGCGACATGGACAGAACAAGAGCGGGAAGACTGCATGCTTGAGTCCATGGCGATTTGCGACGAACTGGAAGCACAAGGAAAGTGGATTGCATCGTCACCGCTTCACCCCGTTTCCAGCGCCACCAGTCTACGGGTGCGTGAGGGGCGTCGGGAGATCACCGACGGGCCCTTCGCCGAAACCACGGAGCAACTCGGCGGTTACTACATCATCGATGTCGAAGACCTTGACGAGGCGTTAGCCATCGCCGAGAGACTCCCGCCAGCGAAAAAAGGTACGGTCGAAATTCGGCCACTGTTTCCATTGCCCCAGCGAGATCAAGTGGGGCAGCCAGAGCAGTAGAACAACCGAGAATTTATTAACCCAATAGAGGAGACCCAAGATATGTCAGGATATACAGACGGATTTGTCGCCATTGTGGCCAAAAACAAAATCAAGGACTACCAGAAATCGGCAGCCATCGCGAATGAGGTGTGGCTCGAATGCGGGGCGCTGGATTACAAGGAATGTATTGGTGAAGACCTTGAAAGCAACGATAGCTGCGGCTCGTTTCTTACCGCGCTGAAGGTGGGGGCCGATGAAGCCGTGATTTTTTCATGGATTAGTTTCGAGTCGCGAGAGCACCGGGATGCTGTGAATGCAATGGTCATACAGGATCCTCGTATTGCGAGTATGTGCGGTAGCGATGAGATGCCCTTCGACCCGAAACGGATGCTCTATGGTGGTTTCGAGGTGTTCCTACCGAAGCCAGCCTAGGCCGCGGCTGAAATTAAACCCCTACAGATCGATGAAACTAGAAACCAAAGTCACTCCTTGGCTCGGCTTTAATCATCAAGCAGAAGAAGCCGCCCGTTTTTACACCTCGATTATCCCGGATTCCCGTATCCTCAGTGTGACCAAGAACCCCGGCACGGAGGATCCACTCGTGGTTCAGTTCGAACTGGGTGGTCTCCCGGTCTATGCGTTGAATGCCGGACAGGATTGGAAATTCACCACCGCCTTTTCGTTTTCCGTGAGCTGCGATGATCAGGCCGAGCTGGATCGGCTTTGGGCGGCACTCTCCGAGGGCGGTGAGGAAGTGGAATGCGGGTGGGTCACCGATCGATTCGGTCTCTCCTGGCAGGTGGTTCCTGCTGCGCTGCCCAAATACCTCGATCCCGCGACGCCCGAACGATCGGCCCGAGTATTGAAGGCAGTCTGGAGCATGGCGAAACTCGACATTGCTACGATCGAAGCGGCGTATCACGGCAATGACTAAACGAAAGGATTCGACATGAAATATCTGGTATTACTTTACGCAGAGGATGGCGCATGGCCCCCCGAGGAGCACGAAGTTGCGCTGGCAGAATCGATACAGATCTGTCACGAGCTCCACGCCAAAAATCAATACCGCGGAGCCGCACCGCTTCAGCCTCCGCAGACCGCCACCTGTGTGCGTGTGCGCAATGGCAAACGCTCCATTTCCGACGGGCCTTATGCAGAAACCAAAGAACACCTCGGCGGTTATTTCCTGATCGATGTGCCAACCCTCGATGACGCGATCGAAGTGGCCGCTCAAATCCCCGGTTCACACCGTGGCACCGCCGAGATTCGTCCAATTTTGGAAGTGACGGGCCTGCCTTCACTCAACAGCCACGATCCGTCGTAAACCTCCGGAAAACGCAATCTCCAGGGATTGTCGGAGTGGAACACCAACCACCTCACGCACGGAAAACGCGATATTGAAAAATGAATGATATGAAAACGATAGCTATGCGCTCTCCTTATGACGAAGTTGGCGGACTTGTTTACTTCGGTCGACTGCTGGATAGAATCCGTCTCTATCAGGATAATCGTTTGCCCGAGGAGTATCTCGAAATGTACGGGGACGGCTTCGATGAACGAACTTGTGATTTTCTAGGAGTGTCTTTTGAGGCATTGGCGGCCCGAGTATCAGAAGGGGGATGGGATGATGAGATTCTAGAATGGTGCTATTTCGCGGGACGAAGACCTAGCTCAGACGAGATCGAGATATGGAATGGGTTTCTCAGCAAACGCGGATGGCGCGATCCCATGGCCACCATGATTCGGGAGGAACTTGCGGCAAAGGGATGGTCCGAGAGGAGCGATATCAAAACCCTTTTTGATTTTTTCGATGCGGACGAAGGACGCCCACTGAGGTTTACTGAGTAATCGGATTCGTTCAATAGGATGAGCCTGCGCAACGTAGCGCCAGGTGGATGTCCCAGTATGCATCTCCTGGTAAGTATCCCCGTACCCACTTTCCCGATATGCACCTTGAGGAGCTTTAAGTTTCTGGGGGGGAACAATAGCCTTCGAATGATAAACCTCTGTGTGCTCTGCGCCTCCGTGAGAGATTGCATTTTGCGTCTGCCTCACCGCTCCGCGCCGTCGCGTGAGACTCTCTCCTTCTACGCCCTAAACTGTCCAGAATCAACAGCACCGATCCTGAACGCATACGGGTAGGATAACCCGTTCTCCTCTACGCATTGGATGGAAAGGAGAACGGACTTTCCAGTCCGTCGCACGTCCTGCACAGCCCGCCGAGCATGGACGCAAGCGGGTAGGAAAAC
>DGMY01000068.1 GCA_002388665.1 Opitutia bacterium UBA4506
AACAAAGCCTCCCCAGCCACAGTACGGCTCATCAAATGATAATAAGCAGTCTCCCCCAATACCTTTCGTCTCCTACTCATGCTCCAAAAATACCGCTTTTCCTCGGCTTTCGTCAATACTAATTTGTCTGACCTATAAGTACGGATGTGATGGGTAAGGCTGGTTGATTGTCTCAATTATCCCTTAATCGCCGAAAGAAAGAAGTTTCTCTGTTTTTGAGAAATTTCCAGGTCTACCTTCTCCATGACCGACAGAAGGTCTTCCCACACTTTTCGTTTACTTTCTACTGTACCCTGATGAAGGAGAAATGATGGGTGGTAGGTTACCATTACGGGAGTGTTTTCACAGGTGTGCCACTGTCCTCTCAGGCGGCCCATTTGGCCTTTTGTTTCTATGCCTAGTAATCCTTTCACTGCGGTTCCGCCCAGGGCTACTATTACTTTGGGGCGAATTACTTCAATCTGGGCCTTTAGATATGGGAGGCAGAAGGCCATTTCCTCATCAGTGGGTGGTCGGTTTCCGAAGGGGTTTCCGGTTTGAGGGCGCCAATTCATGATGTTCCCGATATAGACATCCCCTCGAGACAAACCCATGGCTTTGATCATCCCGTTTAACAATTCGCCCGCTTTTCCTACAAAAGGCTCCCCTTTCATTTCTTCGTCAGCCCCTGGTGCTTCTCCGCAGAAGAAAATATCGGCGTCCAGGTTCCCTACACCGAAAACCAGCTTCTTATCCGGATTGAGATGCTGGAGACACACCTCACAAGTTAAGACGCGGTTCTTGAGCCACTCCCACTGTTCTAATTTTGAACCATCCGGAAGGGAAACCGTTGGAGGGGTGATTAGGGTCGGATCGTGCAATTTGGTCTGTTTTGCCCTTGGGCTTGCACTTGCACCCTTTGAAAGGGAATCGGGGAGAATAATTTTTGTCGGTACCCGTTCAGCGGTGTTGGCGACCGCTTTTGATTCGGATGTTGGTTGAATGGATGGAGCTGGGGCACTCGCTGGACGGTCGAGCAGCCTCATCACTTTATCTGATAGGCTAATTTTCTCGATCCCTTCGGAGCGGAGTAGACGAAGTTCTTCGCCCAGTAGTCTCAGCAGATCATCCCTCATGGATGTACCTTCCTGTCGCTGAATGACTCTTCACGGACCTGTAGCATTCGTTCTACATGTTTGGCGAGCAGATCGAATTCCAAATTCACCCGGTCACCCGAAACTCTGAAGCGCAGATTCGTCTGATTTCGGGTGTGTGGGATGAGCCAAACGGCGAAACCGTCGTCCAATACCTCAGCGACTGTGAGCGAAATCCCATCGACTGTGATGGATCCCTTTTCGATCAGATAGCGCGTACTCGGGTGGCTACACGAAACAGCCAAATAAAAATCAGATCCCCGCGGTTCAAATTTATCAATTACTCCGGCTTCATCGATATGCCCGCTCACGAAGTGGCCCCCCATCCGGGAAGTTGGCAAAAGACTTCTTTCGAGATTAACTCTTTGGCCGGACTGTAATTGGGCGAAAGAAGTCCTCTTCACCGTCTCGGCGAGGAGGTCGAAGGAGACCAACCGATTTTCGGAACGGGCAACAGTTAAACAACATCCATTAACGGCGATGGAATCGCCCAGCGCCCAATCAGAGATGGACTCCGGCATTTCGACATCCAATTGAAACCCATCCTGGCTCTCGTCAAAACGTACTACCTCGCCCGCAGCTTCTACCAATCCAGTAAACATTGCTGTGCAGGTTACCGATTTACCGCTTTACCTTGCCAGACGAATCTTGGGAAACCTCCATTTTTCATGCATCCCCTACTCGATTCTTGTCTCACGCTACCGCTGTAGACTATCCTACCCACTCGATGCATACCTCAAAAATTCTGGTCGTAGGAAGCTTTGTCCAAGACCTCACCTTTGCTACCCGCTCCTTCCCTCGCCCCGGAGAAACCATAGTGGGCACATTCTCGACTGGCCCCGGAGGGAAAGGGAGCAATCAGGCAGTCGCAGCCCGACGGGCAGGATCCGAGGTCACCTTCATCGGAGCTGTTGGGAAGGATGAATTCGCCCACTCTGTACGGGATTTCTATCGAAACGAAGGCATTGAGAGCCCCTTGGCGGAGTATCCCGACTCGCCGACAGGAACGGCCGCAATCCTCTTCGATGAAACGGGGCAGAACGAAATTGTCGTCGCCCTCGGCGCAAACGAGAAATTGGACCCCACAGACATTCCCGACGACCAGATCGCCACAGCCTCGATCGTTGTATGCCAATTGGAGTGCAACCTTCAAGCAGTCACCTCTGTGTTGCAGCGGGCGAAAGATCACGAAGTTACGCGAATCCTCAATCCGGCCCCCCTGCGAGAAGAATGTACGGCTGAGCTTCTTCGGGAGGCCGACATTCTGATTCCGAACGAGACCGAGTTCATTGGTCTCCTATCGAAATTCCACGGGATTGAACTCGACGAAGCCGAACTGCCAAAGCTTTCACCAGAAAAATTCAATGAGTACTGCCGGAAATTAGACTGTCCGACGGTTCTGATCACTCTTGGAAAACATGGCGTGCACCTTTCGACGCCCGAGTCATGGGAACGCATTGCTGCGGTGGAGAACGTTCAAGTCGTCGACACGACTGGCGCGGGTGATTCATTCGTCGGGGCATTCGCGGCAGGGCTCCAACGCTACAACGGAAATCTCAAAAAGGCTGCGACATTTGCCAACCGGGCGGCAGCGATCTCTGTTACCCGAAAAGGGACCGCTCCGGCAATGCCAACCTTAGACGAGATTGAATTGGTTGCGCATTCAAGCTAGATACTGTTCTGTACCGAACCAACTTTATGTCATTCACACTCTCTCAAATTGCCGGCATGCTTGATGCGACCAACTTAAAGTTGGACGCAACGAAAGCAGAAATCGAAAAGCTTTGCCACGATGCACTCGCTTACAGTGTCGCGACGGTCTGTGTTTACCCGACGAACGTTCCCCTGTGTCGAAAGATCCTTGGATCGGGCGACGTGGGTCTAGCCGCTGTAATTGGGTTCCCGAGTGGTCGGTATTCGAGTCGATCAAAGAGCACCGAGATTGACGAAGTTGCCTCAATGGGGGCCTCTGAAGTCGATATTGTTTTAAATTATTCAGCCCTCATCGAGGGAAAATTCGACCAAGTCCAAAAGGAAGCGAGTGTTCTGGCCGAAGCTTGCCGCAAGGTTGGCCTAGTTTCGAAATTCATCGTTGAGACCTGCTACCTCGATCACCCTCAGAAGATGGACATGCTGAAAATCTGTGAAACCGCTGGGGCAAATTTCATTAAAACCTCGACCGGATTCGGTAGCGCTGGGGCGCAACTCGAAGACGTCCGCCGCTGGAACGAAGCAAAAACAACGCCGCACCTAAAGATCAAAGCGAGCGGAGGGATTCGCACACGGGAGCAAGTCGAGAGCTTCCTCAATGCCGGGGCCACCCGAATCGGTCTCTCATCGGCCAAAGCCGTATTGAGTGACGAATCCGACGGTTCGTACTCAAACTACTAACGATCCCCGCGGAAGGATCCACTACCGATCTCCCATCACCCGATGATCAACATCCGGGTGCTTCGACCATTTTTCGGGTTGAATTCCGCGGAAAATTTCTTTCTCCCAAAGAGTCTACTCTATCAACAAGTCCAAGCAATTATTGCCAAAAATAAAAGAAACCCATGAGCGAAAAAGTAGCTGAAAAGCGAGAGTTCCAAGCCGAGGTCAAGCAAGTCCTCGACATCGTAGTCCACTCCCTCTACACGGACCGGGAAGTGTTCATCCGTGAGCTGGTCTCGAACGCCTCTGACGCCCTGGAGAAGCTTCGTCACCTCCAACTCACCGAGAAGGACATCTTCGACGACTCCCTCGAAGCGGAGATCAATGTCACCACGGACGAAACCGCCGGCACCATCACGATCCAGGATTTCGGTATCGGGATGAACCGCGAAGAACTCGTCGAGAACCTGGGCACCATTGCGCACTCTGGTTCGAAAGCATTTCTAAAAGCGATCCAAGAGAACGGTTCGAAGAACGAGAATTTGATCGGCCAATTCGGGGTTGGCTTCTACAGCGCTTTTATGGTTGCGGAGGAAGTCACAGTCTACACCCACTCTTGGAAGACTGACGCTGAAGGATACTGCTGGAAGAGCGACGGATCCGGCACCTACGAGATCGAAGAATCCGACGGTCAACGCCGGGGAGCGAAGATCGTTGTAAAGCTGAAAGAAGACCAGCAGGAGTTCGCCAAAAGTGATCGCGTCAAAGGCATTCTCGAAAACTATTCGGCCTTCGTACCATTCCCGCTGAACCTGAACGGTGAGAAAATCAACACCGTTGGTGCTCTGTGGCTCAAAAGTGCCTCGGAAGTAACCGAAGAAGAGTACAAGGACTTCTATAAATTCCAAGCGAACGCCTTCGACGAGCCTCGATTCTGGTTACATTTCAGCGCGGACGCCCCCCTGGAGATCAACTCCCTACTCTTCGTTCCGCAGCAAAACATGGAGCAGTTCGGGATCGGCCGGATGGAGCCAGGAGTCTCACTCTATTGCCGGAAAGTTCTAATCGACCGCCATCCTGAAGGCTTGCTTCCAGAGTGGATGAGGTTCGCCCGTGGAGTTGTCGATAGTGCGGACCTTCCCCTGAACATCTCCCGCGAGTCGATGCAGGACAGCTCTATCATTCGCAAGCTGAGCAAAGTCCTGACCCGCCGGTTCTTGAAGATGCTGGCAGAGAAGGAGAAGAAAGATCCAGACACCTTCAAGGATTTCTACAAAAACTTCAGTCAGTTCCTGAAGGAAGGTGTGGTCTCCGACGCGAGCAACCGCGAGCAAATTGCGAAGCTTCTTCGCTACGAGTCCACGCATACAGAAAGCGGAACCCCGACTAGCATCACAGACTACATCACCCGGATGGGCTCGGACCAAAAGGACATCTTTTATCTCTTTGGATCGAGTCGCCAAAGCATCGAATCGGGTCCCTACCTCGAAGCCTTCCAATCCCGCGGTCTCGAAGTTCTATTCGTCACCGATCCGATCGACGAATTCGTCATGTCTCACCTCGGTGAATTCGACGGCAAGAAGCTCGTTTCGGCCGACCGCCAAGACGTCGAGCTTCCCGATGCCGATGAATCCGGTGAAGACGCCCTTTCCCCGGAAGAGAGCGAATCCCTGACGAATTGGATGAAGGAGAAGCTTGGCGAACGCGTTAGCGATGTAGTGGTCAGCAAACGCCTCACCGATAGCCCAGCGGTTGTCCTGAATACCGACGCTTCGATGACTCCGCAAATGCGCCGCATGATGAAAGCCATGAACCAGGAAGGGGCCAACATGCCCGATATGCCGGTCCGCTTCGAACTCAACCCGAAGCACTCCTTGATCAAGAGCATCGCCGCCCTCCAGAACACAGACGAAGAACTCGCTTCGGCGGTTTCTGAACAGGTGTTTGCCGGAGCCCGACTCAGCGCCGGCCTCGAGGACGACAACAGCAAAGTCGTGAAAGGAATGAACGAAGTCCTTGGAAAACTGCTCAACCGATAAGCAGCGATCTTCGCGAAATTAAAATTAATAAAGGGGAAGGCCAATCCGGTCTTCCCCTTTTTTGTGGGAACGCAAGTACCCACTGCTGGTCAAAGTATTTACCTCGAACGACAGACTGAAGGCTTTCATGAGGAGCGTAATGGCCCAAATGAAGGGAGAATGCGCAGTCCCTTTATCTCGCCAGCTACTCACTGGATCCCCGGCGAAATTGAACCTCCCCGATGCGGGAGAAGGCCCCCTCGCCTACTCCCCCCGATTGTCTTCGATGCGTTGGGCCTGATCCAGCATCTGGCCGGCCATCCGCTCAATACCACGGGAAACCACCTGGCTCGCCGGAAAGTATTCTTGGGCAGCAGCGTACTTGGTAAGAGATGCTGCGAATTTCCCCTCTCTCTCAAATTTCTCGGCCTCTTCCACATCGGTGACGAACTGGGCAATTCCCGGAACGACAGTGGATAGAGTGCGATGATAGAGGCGATCATCATTGGCAGTATCCTCAATCTCTTTGAGCACCTCCCACGCAGCGTAGGGCTCTCCACGATCCAAACGCTCTTCCGCCGCACGAATCGCAAAATCGATTGTCTGTACCGTTTCGATGGATTCCCGCAACTGTTCCGCCCGGACCGGGTCGCCACTCAACGCGCTGATATACTCCTCTCGCTGATCGAAAATCCGGCGATAATCACCCGCTTTATAATCCACATCAAAATCCGAGACATGGTCGGCTCCCGAAACTGCTGCGGTCATAAAATTCTCGATATCCGGATTCAACGGCCAGATCTGGAAGGCTTCATCGAGCATCGCCTCGGCTTGGGTTACCTCACCGCGTAGCAGAGCGCCTCTCGCACCCAGTAGCTTCATTCGACTGGCTTGCTTTGCGACGCGAACGGCAGAGATGGCCTCCCGATCCGGAAAGTCATCGGCCAACCGGGAAATCGAAAGAATCAACTCCTCCAAAGCATCATAGTCCTTGAGCTCAGCCAAACGGCGGGCCTCGTCCAAATCGAAGTACAATTCGCGAAGGACGCGCTTCTTTTCCTCAGGAAAGAGAACAACGTCCAGTGAGTACTCCCCGAGAAAGAAAGTCTCCTGCAAGCGCTCCAGTGCGGAAATCAACTGCCCCTGGTCATAAGCGTTATTGACCGAAGTCATACCGGTGCGCACATCGTCCAGGGCCTGCAGCGCAATAAACTCCAGAGAATCAACGGTTGGAATCATCTCCAGCTCCGGCATATAAGAGATCAATTGCTCTCCGCCCACCTCAAGATCCTGAGCGCTACTCTTGAAGAGAGTTCGGTAAAAAGACGAAAGAATCAATGCGTGTTGAAACCGACGCTGAGAAAGGAAGGAAATGATCTGGCTTTGCATTTTGAGCCGCGCTTTCAAGCCAATCTCCTCGATTTTCAGCCCCTGCGCGGCGAGTTGGGCCTCCTGCTCCGCCAAGCTTTTCATGGCTTGCGACAGAGAAGACATCCCGCTCCCATCGATTGTGGGAGCACCGACACCCTCCTCGTTGAGCCGACTCAATTCTTTCGTGTAATGGATACGACGATTCTCTTCCTTTCGGGATTCGGTGATGACGGAGACCTCGAGACGATCTCTCTCGGCCGCCTCGATATCTTCTCGAAACCGCTGATTCTGGAACAACTCCCGATCACGCCAGTTATCGTAAACCAAATTCGCGATCACCGTAGAATTCCCGCCATCCACGTCAAATTCGCTGGCTTGAAAAAGTAGTTTCCATGATGAAATCACCGGCTTCCACGGATCGTCGATATCCTCAGGGTCATTTGCCTGATTCAACGTCGAAAGTCTCCCATGAATCTGCTCAAGGAGCGACAAATAGAGGCGCGAATCCATCGTATTCACCGGAGTGTTCAGGTAGCGAACAAACCGGGCGCGCATCATACGGCCCTGCCCCAGCTGGAACGACCGCCCCTTCCAGTTCAGCGTACCCTCTTCCGGATCGAGCGAGTCTGATTCGACGTTAAACACGCGATCAACCAGAGAAACCAAGGTGTTGCTCTCGTAGGAGCCGCCCCCTCCGCCCGCCGGCTCCTGACCGGAAGCGGGAAGCGTAAACGAGACAGCTAAACCGGAGAAACTCAGCCATACGAAAAAATTGTTTTTAAGAAAATTCATCAATTTTTGCTTAAGCTGTGAACGTAGAGAAGGCCGCCATCCTCGACAGAGACCTTGAATCGGAAGCGCTGCTGAAATTCGACATTACCCGGTAAATCCGCGGGCAGAAACAGCGGAAGCGAGGAACCCTCGGGCTCCGACGAAACGAGAACGATCCGACCGAGCTTATCCTGCGAGGAGAGGATATTTTGGATGGAGGCATCCAAATGATAGTGGTTGCCGACGAACTGAAGTGGCCGCTCCATAAAAGAATACACTGGAAGCGGTTCGGAAAAACCCTGCGACTCAGAGTTCTGATAAAAGTAGAAACCGCCAAATCCGATTAGAACGAGGAGGATAAACAGTACAAGGAAGCGAAAGGAGGTATTCTTCATCAGGATTTCGAGAAGTTGTCAGATCTGGGGGGATGGTTCCAGATTAAAGCCAAATGGAGAGGCCGGTATTTTGTATGCAAATCAGCGTGTGCGGTCCATACGAAAAACACCCGACGCCACGAGGATCATCGCCGAGAGGACCTGGATGGCCAAAACCAGCAAGCTCAACGCATAAGGTGGAACCGTTTCGTTGCTGACAAAGACCGCCGCATCATAGAGCCCCGTATCTCGGAATGATGCTAAATAGGAAGCCCAGCCCCAATAAGTCGTAATCACCGTCCTCACTACCTCTGAAAACGGTTCGGGCAGGGTCAGGACAATCCCCGAGAGAGGCAACTGAAATCCGACGACATATACCGCCAGAAGAGAGGCCTTTTCGCCTGACTTCAACCAAGCGGAGAATCCCAAAGCCAGCCACGAAAGTGCCAGAGAAACCAATACTAGAGTAAGGCCCTGAATCCACCAACTGCCCGGAAAGTGCACGACCGCCTTTACGACCACAGTCATCACAATTCCCTGAATCACGGCGATACAGCCAGTAAAGACCAGCTTCTCGAAGCAAAACGGCCCTGGCCGCAACCCCCGGAGGGACTCCTGAAAAAAGAGATTGGCCCTCGGGGCGATCTCGCGCGCACCATTGTTACTTCCGGTCAGAGTCAGGAGCACCACTTGGAATAGAATCAAACTACTGACCAACGAACCGATATCCGCCGCATCACGCGCAAACGTAATCTCGCCTTTTAGCCGGCTTAACGTTCCCAACCCGCTGTCCATGGAAAGTCGGGTCAACTGAGGAATTCCATCGAGCGCAAAAATCACCACCAGAAGAGGAAAGCCAATGGTGATCGCCACGGTCAGACCCAGATAGCCCCGATCCCTTACGAACAACCGAAATCGGCGCTGTAGAAGAGTTTTGGCTTGGACAAAATCGCTAGCGGGCTGGACCTTTGCGGCGAGTGCTTCCGTATCAGCTTCGGCCGGCTCGATGTGCTCGACCTCTGCCCCCTGTTTCCTCCACAACTCTGCCCAATCCCGTGGATCAGACTCGTCACCGAGAATTCGAAACAGTCGAACCGCATCCTCCAATCCGAACCATTTTTGGAAAGTGGGAAAATCCCCTTCAAAAATTTTGATCCCCGCTTCCAGGACCACAATCCAATCAAACCGGTGCAACTGATGGAGATTATGAATGACGTTCACTACCGTCTTGCCCTGTCGGTCGACCAACCGGCGAATCAGGTCGAGGATAGCGTCTTCGGACTCGGGATCCAACCCCGACGTCACCTCATCGCAAAACAGTAAAGTGGGATCTGCAACCAACTCGAGAGCCAACGCCAGCCTCCTCAACTGGCCTCCGCTCAACCGCCCCACCATTTGTGACCGCAACCGTTCCAGCCCCGTTTCCTCGAACAACAGAGCTGAACGTTCGACGATCTCGGACTCTGATAAATCGAGAAGCTTCAAGCTATAGAGGATCGACTCTTCGACCGTAAGCTCCTCATGGGCCACGCAAAATTGCGGAACATAGCCCACCCGACCGACCCGGTCGGCCCGATTTTCCAGCTTCTCTCCTCCAAAAAGGAAATCACCGGAACTCTTAAGAGCTCCCGACCCTACGGCTGCACGGACCAAAGTCGTCTTCCCACATCCCGACGGACCAATGACGGCATTCATCGCTCCCGGCTTAAAGTGCACGGAAACATCCTGGAGCAAAGGGACCGCCTTTGCGCCAACAGTCACGGTCAGGTTGCGAACTTCCAACATTAGGGAGCCTCCGTTGTAGCTCCTCGCACCAACCAATGCGCCTCTTCTTCCGGAAGGATGCGGCTCCGCCGGTACCCACTCCCCTTGAAAGGCAAATCATTGCAGAACTTCTCCCTTTCCTGCGCCGTTTCAAATTCTATCGCGACCAAGGCTCGACCAATTCGTTCACCGGAGTACCGATAATTGAAATAGCATAGGTTGGCCTCGCCCCTCACAACATCCTCGAGGAAGGCCCTCAACGCACCCGGCCTCTCATAGAAATCAATCTCCAGAAATACGGAATTGGTAAGCGTTCCCGGTTCGCACGGGATGGCCCGGAACCGCACGGAAGCGCTCTCATCCACCCGGGAAGCATCGAAACCGCTCGCCTTCAATTTTTGAAACAACGCATCCAGCTCCGAATCGGTCAGAAAGAAGCCAAAAACCGGCCAAGCCTGGTCCAAGTGGGTCTTGCCGTACTGGAAGTCGATGACACTCAACCCCTCAAAAGCCCGATCGAACAGGTCTAACATCGCCCCCTCTCGCTCGGGAATATTGACGCGCACATGCCGTCGTGGTCGCCCACCATTCCCCGCTAATTCAGAAATCCGTGAAAGCTGACCAAAATCGATATTTGCCCCACAGGCGACAACCAGCGCACGGTTGAACGGCTGAAGAGCGCCATGCTTCCGCAATCCCGCCAATCCCATCGCTCCCGAGGGTTCTTGGAGACAGCGCAAACTTTCCCAGTAGAGCCGGATGGCATCGCTCACCTCTTCGTTGGATACCGTTACAAATTCGTCGATCACCTCCGCACAGACTCGATGAGTCAAGACACCCGCCTGCCGTACTGCAGTACCATCGCAAAAAATATCCAATTCTTTCAGCGCGACCGGTTCTCCTGCTTGTACCGCCGCGGCCATCGACGCCTGCCCCTCGCCCTCGACTCCCACGATTCGGATACCGGGATAGAACTTTTTCAACCAAGTCGCAACTCCCGCGGCCATACCACCGCCCCCGATCTGCAGGTACGCCACGTCGAAAGGTCCCTTACCGGCGAGGACGACCTCGTCCGCAATCGTTGCCTGCCCCGCCATCACCTGCCAATCATCGTAAGCATGAACAAACACCCCGCCCGAGCGCGCGGATTCTTTGGCCGCGGCGAGGGCATCATCATACCCATCTCCAACCAGAACGATTTCGACACTGTCCCCGCCCTTCTCCAGCACCGCTGACCGCTTCACCGCTGGCGTAGTCGTCGGCATATAGATCCGGGCTCTGAGCCCCAAAATTTTGGCCGCCAAGGCGACACCTTGCGCATGATTTCCCGCAGAGGCGGCGATCACTGGCAGTTTACGATCCTCACCCTCAATCAGCGCCATTCGATTAAACGATCCGCGCCATTTGTACGCCTTAATTGGGGAAACATCCTCGCGCTTTACATAAATCTCCCCGAACCCCGGCAATTCCATCCGCTCGAGAGGAGTTGGTGAGCCCGCGCGATAAACGCGCTGTCTTGCGAGGAGAATCTCATTCTCCAATTCGGTTCGGTCCCAAGTCATCCCCTTACTTTGTGAAATAAATGGCTCCGACGAAACGAAAAACGAAGGATAGGCGAAAACCACCATTTTCTTCTCGAACGGAGGCACTCCCCCGCAGATGCTATTCGGTTTCCCGCCATGCTGCAAATTTCCGGACTTCACAAAGCCTTCGGGGCTCAAACACTCTTCGAAAATGTATCGTTTCGCCTCGAGCGCGGCGAGCGAGTTGCCTTGGTTGGCCCCAACGGTGCAGGCAAGACAACGCTGTTCTCAATGATTTTGGGCGAGGCAGAACCGGACGACGGGATGGTTGAGCTGGAGAAGAATGCAAAAGTTGGTCACCTCCCACAGGAGACCGCCCCGGTCGGCGACGAAACGGTAATTGAGATCGCCTCGGGAGTCAGCCCCGAGCACGCAGCCCTGCGAAAGACCATCGGTGATTTCGAACGCGAGGGCATCGAGAATGACGAGTACCATGAAGCAGTTGCCCGTTATACCGAGATCGGCGGCTTTGAAATTGAACCACGGGCCAAGCGCATCCTCTCGGGTCTCTCCTTTCGCGAGTCCGATTTTGATCAACCTGCCCGCACATTGAGTGGTGGATGGATTATGCGGGCGCACCTGGCCAGGCTCCTTACGGCCGAACCGGAGCTCCTCATGCTCGATGAGCCGACCAATCACCTGGACCTCGAGTCACTTCAATGGTTTCAAAACCACCTCCGCGGTTACCGCGGTTCGCTCTTGCTGATCAGCCACGACCGAGCCTTCCTCAACGATGTCATCAGTGGAATCCTCGAGGTGCGCCATCACCGCATCCACTCGTACAAAGGCAACTACGACGCCTATCTCACCGAGTCCGCAGCACGGGACGCCCAGCAACTAGCGGCGCACCGCTCCCAGGAACGCAAGATCGCTCAGTTAGAACGATTCGTCGAACGCTTCGGGGCCAAAGCGACGAAAGCTGCCCAGGCAAAATCCAAGCAGAAGCAGATCGACAGAATTGAACGAATTGATGCGCCCCAGACGGCCGAAAAGACAATTCACGTAAAGTTCCCTCAGCCATCCCCAAGTGGGCAGAAGGTCATCACACTCGACAAGCTAAGTTTCGCCTACGACACAAAGCCTGTCTACGAAGGCATTAATTTCAATGTGGAGAAAGGCGACCGCACGGTTCTGGTCGGGCCGAACGGAGCTGGTAAGTCGACGCTCCTCAAACTTCTTGCTGGGGTGCTCACCCCGACCGGAGGCGAACGTATTCTCGGGCACAATACAAAAGTCGGTTACTTCTCTCAAAACCGGATTGATATGCTCGATCCACAGAAGACCGTCCTCGAGGAAGTGCAAAGCATTCGCAGACCAGTCGGGGAAGCAATGGCACGCACTGTCCTTGGGTCCTTTCTCTTCCGGGGCGATGCGGTCTTCAAGAAGGTCACTGTCCTATCCGGAGGGGAAAAGAGCCGATTGGGCCTAGTAAAACTGCTACTCGACCCTCCCAATCTCCTCCTGATGGATGAGCCCACAACGCACTTGGACATGGCGAGCATCGACGCGCTCGTACATGCGCTGAAGAACTACCAAGGGACCTTAATCTTCATCAGCCACGACGTCTATTTCATCCGAAACATCGCTCGCAACGTACTCAGGGTCAGTGGTGGAGAGCTCACTCGATTTGCGGGTGACTATGATTACTATCTGCGAAAGTCAGGGGCCGAAGGAGAACGATCCGGTCTCACCGAGTCGGGCGCAATGCAAGACTTCCGCCCCAGTCACGACAAAGCCAATACAAAAGGCAACACGGCGGCCGATACAGCAACGGCTGGATTCAAGTCGAAGGAACAGAAGCGGGCCGAAGCGGAACAACGCCGAGCCCGTGCCAAAATTCGCGCCGAGGTCGAGCGGCTCGAGCAACAGATCTGCAAATTGGAGGAAAAACAGACCCAGCTTTCCCATGAGTTGGAGGATCCCCTACTCTACGAATCCGACCCTGGAAAAGTCATGGAATTGAACCGGACAGTCGTCGCCAACAACGACAAGCTCGAAGAACTCAACGAGAAGTGGATCAAAGCAACGGAGCGCTTCGAACAAGAGTAAGAATCACCGCCTCACCGGGCACGAACCGCGCCCGGTGAGGGGGGGCTACCGACTCTACTGGAGGTCTTTCGGGTTGGCCACCCCGATGACGGCCATACCAACCCGTGGTCCGGCAGCACCGGTCGGCTGCGACGTCAAATCGTCTGCGTCGGCATGAACGATCAGCCCGCGGCCAAGAATCGAATTTTTGCCCTCCATGGAGAGCTCGTTATCGATGAAAGAAATTTCGGCTACACCATTTTCGTTTGCGGTAATATTCCCGAGGTCACCTACGTGCCGATGAGCATCGTCCGGGCCAGCATGCGGTTGGCTCTGGGGGTTAAAGTGACCACCGGCTGAAGTTCCGTCGGCTGCAGACACATCGCCGTACTGGTGAACGTGAAAGCCGTGGTCCCCGGGAGTAAGACCCTCAATGGTCCCCCACACTTTCATCCCGCCTTCAACCTTCTGGAAATAGATAGTACCCGCAGCTTCATTACCCGCAGTTGGAGATATCACCGCAATGAAAACGACATCCGCCGAACTGTCATCGCCATGATCTGCGTGTGAATGCCCATCGCCTGGAGTGGCATCTGCAGGAGAGGACGATTCGGTGTCCTTGTCATTCCCCAGCAATGCCGACAGATCCAACTTACTGTGATGCTTGACCGAAGTCGGTCCTGGGCCGTTCACAGCTGCTGAAGAAGTCGTCGCAGCAGCTAGGGCGAAAATCGCTATAAGGGATGAGGTGAGTAGTCGAGATTTCATAGTCAGCACTCTATTAACCGACCAACGCCCCTGTCAAATGGAGCGGCAAATCTTTGGACATTCTTACGATACTTTTTACACCCAGCGTTCCAACTGGCGAAAAAAAAGCCCCTGGAATGACCCAGGGGCTTCTAAAATGTGAAAATACGCCAGAAATCAGGCAGCGTTCACTTTCGGGATCTGGCCGGGGATGTCCAACGAATGAACGTCCTTCCGCTTCACACGGCGCAAACGTGAGCGTCGACGAAGCATGCGGTCCAGTTTATCCACCATCCGATCAATAGAAGTGTACATATTCTCGGAGGCCTCAGTAGTGATGAGCGGCTTGCCATTGATCTCGATATGACCTTTCGCAATCTGCTCGTCCTGTCCTGTCACATTCTTGTTGTACTCCAGCTCGACCCGGAGGCGAATGATCTGCTCCTCATGATCGTAGAGTTTTTCAACTTTCCGGTGAACCGCGTCTTTCATTGAATCGGTAAGTTCAACGTTGCGGCCGGTGACAATGACATCATGTTGCTTCATGCGTATTCCTCTTGTTTTTGGTTTTCGTGTTGCGAAGGCGCTTCTCATAGAAACGCCCAAGAAAATCTCTACACCCACTTTTCGATATGAATAAACCAGTTCCACATTCTCTCTCATCTTTTGATCGAATCGTCATTACAGGTGGTTCATCTGGCATAGGTGCCGCTTTACTTCAGCAATTTCAAAATTTATCACCAGATTTCCGGTTTTGCAACCTTTCTCGGTCACCTGTGAAGGATTCTTTTCCCGAGGGGCATATACTCTCGATTCCCTGCGACTTGGCCGACAAGGAATCCCGGCAAAAGGCGTTAGTTCGCTGCCGGGAGTGGTTAAAAGCGGAGGATCGGGGCGGAAAAATCCTCCTTATTAATAATAGTGGGTTTGGCGGATATGGGGAATTCCCCTCTCCGTCGACGGACCGGAACCTCTCGATGATCGAGGTGAACGTGGCCGGCCCCGTCTGGATGACTGGTGCGTTGGCCGAGGAGTTGAAGAGCAGCAAGGGCGCGGTGATGAGTATCGCCTCCACCGCATCGTTCCAGCCGACTCCGTACCTATCGACATACGGCGCGACCAAGGCGTTTGTACTTCATTGGAGCTTGGGCCTCTCGCAGGAATGGAAGCGCGACGGCGTTCAGGTTCTGTGTGTATGCCCCGGGCCGACCGAGACAGCCTTCTTTAAAGAGGCCGGCTTCAAGGAGGCTCCACTCAAGGGCGGTTCGGGGCAGACGGCGGAGGAGGTGGCCAAGATAGCGATCAATTCCCTGGCCAAAGGAAAAACGCTGGTAACCTGCGGGGTCGTCAACAAACTCGTTGCGGCTGGGGCGGGCAGGCTCCCGCTGACCTGGGTCACGTGGATTGCAGCGAGCATCATGCGCCGCCTTCGTCTAGAACGCTTTCAAAACTCATAACTGCGGAAAGATCCCCTCCCTCCGAGTGAACCGATGAAACACCCCTTACGCATTCTTACCGGCACCACGGCCTCGGGCAAATCCGGGATCGCGCTGGACTGGGCCCGGAAAACCGGCGGTTGGATTCTTTCCTGCGACGCACTTCTCTTTTATCGTGGCGCAGATATCGGAACGGCGAAGCCCTCTGCGTCGGAGCAGCGCGAAGTGCCCCACTATGGCATCGATCTCAGCCCAGCCGATCAAGTGTATGATCTCCCTCGATACATTCAACACGCGCTCGAGGTATTGGAGAAGGCGGAGGAAGCGGGCGTCCCTGTTCTTGTTGCCGGTGGAAGTGGATTTTACGCAGCAGCATTCCACGAACCACCTCCCGACCCAATCGATGTACCCGCAATCATCCGACAACGCGTACGGGAGTTGGAGGAGTCCGGTGGGACTGAAGCTCTTCGTTCGGCCCTGCTCGAGATCGACCCGACACCGGATATTGATCTACTCAATCCGCGGCGCATTACCCCGGCGCTGGAGCGTTGCCTGACGACAGGGTTAACGACTCAGGAGCTCAGGGCCCGCCACCGCTCCATCCCCTGCCCGTTCGACTCGTGGGAACGGATCTGGTACCAGATCGATCGCCCGCCAGAGATTTTGAGTGAGCGGATACAACTGCGCACCCAACAGATGCTCGCAGATGGGCTCGTCACCGAAGTGGAACAACTGCGAACCGCCGGCATCGAGAAGAATCCCACTCTCGCTTCAGCAATTGGCTACCGCGAAACCCTCTCGTACCTCGACGGCGTCCTCCCCCTGAGTGAGCTGGCCTCAACCATCAGCGCAAACACCGTACGGCTCGCCACCCGCCAGCGGCGATGGATCCGCAATCGAATGCCGGAGTCCCGGCAGATACAAAGCGCAGCCGGGATGTAGCCTCCCCGAGGGCGCCCCCCGCTCTCAGAGATGGCCACCGGCCCAATCGCGCTGCCCCTAAAGAAGGCCAGAAGAACAGCCAGGGAGATGCAGCGCAATCCTTGCAAAATCCCGGTACGGCGTGTAAATTCTCCACCAGTAGTTGAAATGCCCGAATCCAATCCCAGCCTCCAAAGTGCGGTAAACGATCGCTTGCAATCGAGCCCACTACGCCTGACTCGCAAACGGACAAAGATCCTGGACGCGCTCCTGACGCTTGACCGCCCCGAATCGGCCGTGGAAATCCGGGAAAGAGCGGAACTACCCGAGACCGACCTCGTTACCGTATATCGGACAATGGAGGCGTTCGAATCGATCGGCATATTGCAAAAAGTCCCTCTCGAGAGCGGCGGGCACCTCTTCGAGCTGATTTACCCCGGCGACCATCACCACCACTTCGTTTGCCGGGAATGCCACAAGGCCGAGCGGCTGGAGCTCTGCCTTTTCGGCGAACTGGAAAAGAAGGCAAAGAATCTTGGGTTCGTAAAAGTAGCGCACATCATGGAGATCTACGGCCTCTGTCCCGAGTGCCAGTAAGCCCGACGAATCATCCGGTTTCCATCCCCCTGTCCGGGGGTTGAAGAGTTTCGGCAGCGACCCCGATCATCGCAGCGGAAAATTTTGGTTCGATTCTCGCTTCGTTATTCGCTTATTCTCAACGATTTCCCACAGATAATGAACGAACAGACACGGAAACATCCGCAAACGGACACCGAATCCCCGATCAAGCCGACAGACTTGCGCGGGATTTTGAAGTATGTCCCGATGTTCCGCGGTCAGACGTTTGTCATCTCGGTGGATGGTAGCGTCGTCGCACACGAAGGCTTTCGCAATTTGCTGATGGACCTGGCGGTTTTCCGCAGCCTGAACATCCGGGTTGTTCTCGTACACGGAGTCGGTCAACAGATCCGTTCACTGGGGGAGACTCGCGGCGTCCCGATTCTCGACGCCTATGGCTCGGGCCCGACCAACGAAGAGGTCTTGCAGCTGGCAATCGAATCAGCGGGTCACGTAAGCACCAAGATCCTAGGGCAATTCACTGAGCTCGGTGTCAACTGTGCGATCCCCAACGCGATACGTGCGGTGGAGCGCGGCATCATCCGCGGCGAGGATTTTCAACTCACCGGCAAGGTAGAGAAGGTCGACGCCCCGATGCTCGAGAATCTACTATCCGCGGGGATTACCCCTGTCATCAGCCCGGTAGCGGCCAACCGCAACGGGGAGATACTACGGGTGAATTCGGATATGATCGCCGCGGAAACTGCAGCGACCCTGAAGGCCTCTAAACTGATTTTTCTCACCTCCTATCCCGGCCTCACGGTTCACGGACATTCGCTACTCAACGTACCTGCGGATCAGCTCCAAACGACTCTGGCCGAGAACAACGGTGCCATCCCCGCTGAATTGCTCTCCAAAGTAGAGTCCTCCCTCAACGCGCTCGCGGCGGGAACTCCCCGGGCTCACATTCTCGATGGCCGTGTCTTCGGGGCTCTCTTGACCGAGGTGTTCGATAAGGTCGGGCTCGGCACGATGATCCACAGCAACGAGTACGACCAGATCCGCGAGGCCCGTCCGTCCGACCTCCACGCCATATTCAATTTGATCCGCAATGCAGCGTCCAATGACGCGGTACGAGAGCGCTCCCTGGAATCCATCGAAGAGGGCCTTCAGGATTTCTTCCTCTACGAAATTGACGGCAGCCTCATCGCCTGCGCGACGCTCGTCCCCTACCCCGAGCAAAACGTAGCCGAGGTCGCCAGCGTCTTTGTCCAACCGTTCTACCAAGGGCGCGGGGTCGGACTCAAGATGATCGAATTTGCCGAAAAACGCGCCGCGGAGAAAGGATTCGAGAAACTCTTTGCGCTCAGCACTCAGAGTTACGTGTTCTTCCGCGATGTCTGCCAGTTTCGCGAGGTGGCCCCGACGGAACTTCCGGCCGCTCGCCAGGAGATTCTCCAAACTTCCGGTCGGCGATCCAAAATTTTGATGAAAGATCTTTCCCAGGATAGAGCCTCCTGATCCCCCCTTTTTAATCCATGCACATTACCGACCTGAACAGCGCCGGAGGAATCGGCGCGAATAGCTATTTTATCGAGATCGGACCGTTCCGCGTCCTGGTGGATGCCGGAATGCATCCGAAGGGAACCGGGCGCGAGTCCCTCCCTCGCTTCGACGCTCTCGAAGGCGCTTCGCTCGATCTGATCATCCTGACCCACTGTCATTTGGATCACCTCGGCGGTTTGCCAGTGGTGGCCCGCGAGCACCCGGACGCCGAGATCTGGATGTCCCGCGAATCGGCGGTACTGGCTCCTCGCATGATGCGCAATTCCGTCCGCGTCATGTGCCGCCAGCGCGAAGAGGCCAACATCCCCGAGTATCCGCTTTTCACCGATGGAGAAGTCAAAGCTCTTGAGCATCGATTCACCGGCCTCCCGAACGGGCGCACCCATCAGCTTCACCTGCACGGCGAAGCCCTCGATGTAGAGTTCTTCCACGCCGGTCACGTTCCGGGAGCGATCAGCGTTCTCCTTCGCTATAAAAAGGAGTCGATCATGCTCTCCGGCGACATCCTCTTCACCGATCAACACATCCTTCCCGGTGCCGTGCCCGGCAACCCCGGCAACGTCAACACACTCGTTCTCGAAACCACCCGCGGGGGCACCTCGCGCGCCCCTGGCCAAAGCCGCGGTGAAGAGATCGAACGCTTGGTCGAGACCATCTCCAGCACCATTTCCCATGGGGGGTCAGTCCTCCTCCCCGTCTTCGCTCTCGGTAGGATGCAGGAGATCCTCAGCATCCTCCACGAGAACCTCCAGCGAGGCAATATCCCCGAATGCACCGTCTACACCTCTGGACTGGGTATGGATCTCGCCAACTATTTCGACCACCTCTCCCGCAAGAACAGTCCTTTAAAGTTTCGGAAACGCATATTGAAAGAAATGGGAGTACGGCGACTGCCAAGGGACATCATCCCCGGTCGATCACCGGCCGGACCTGCAATCTACGTCGCCAGCAGCGGGATGATGGTGGCCAACACCCCGTCCTATCGACTTGCCGCCGCGATGATCGGCGAATCGGCCAACTCTATCTGCTTCGTCGGCTACTGCGATCCTGACGCATTTGGTCACAAAATACTGACCGCCGAACCCGGCGAATCCGTCCTTTTTGAGAACCTCGATTTCATCGCCCCGTGCAAGGCCAGAATCGAGCGTTTCGACCTCAGCAGCCATGCCGACCGCGAGGAATTGCTCGACTACGCGATCTCAATGAATCCCGGTACGGTTGTTCTCAGCCACGGGGATCCCGAAGCACGGGCTTGGTTCGAAGACGAAATCTACGCGAGTGTTCTCCCCAGTAAGGTAATCGATCCCGAGCCGTTGACCCGCATCCAGTGCTGAGCCACACCCATGAATCCTCCCGAAAACCAGAGCCCTCCCAATAGCTTTCTCTCTGGCGTAGCCGATCTCGTCTCGACCCATCCCGAGAGACCCTCCTGGGACGAGTACTTCATGGCGACCGCCTTCCTCATTGCCAGCCGTTCAGCGTGCGGGCGTCTTCACGTGGGCTGTGTCCTCGTTTCCGCCGGCGAACACCCCAATCGCATCATCGCCGCTGGCTACAACGGCTTCCTTCCCGGAAGCCCCCACCTCTCGCGCCTACGGGACGGCCACGAGCAAGGGACAGTGCATGCCGAGCAAAATGCGATTGCCGACGCCGCCCGCCGGGGAATTTCGGTCGAAGGCGCCACGGCCTACATCACGCACTTTCCCTGTATTCACTGCGCAAAAATCCTCGCAGCCTCTGGAATCCGGATGATCAAATATTTCCACGAATACCGGAATGATCCAATGGTAGTGGAAATTCTTGAAGAGTCGGGTATCATTCTTGATAGTTTATCGACTGATGGAAAGCTCACCTAGATTCCAGGCACTGTCCGGACTCTCCGGATCCCTCCTTGTAGCGCATCCTTCGCTGCAGGATCCTCACTTTGAGAAAACGGTCATCCTCGTACCGATGCACTCCGATGACGCAGGCGCGCTTGGAGTGATCCTCAACCGACCGACCGGGCAGACATTGGGACAAAAATACCCCGAACAAGCTTTCGACAAGCTCGCCAACATCAATATTTACGAGGGTGGTCCCGTCGATCACAGCCAACTCATACTGACCGCATGGAAGTGGGACGCCAATGAGAACTCACACAAGATGTTCTTCGGCATCTCCAGCGAGCACGCACTAGACCTAATTGAAAGCGGTGAAGACGTAACGGTCCGGGCCTACCTGGGCTACGCCGGTTGGAGCGCAGGACAACTCGAGGCCGAGCTCGAAGCCCACGCCTGGATCACAAAACCAATCGTGACCGAGGTCCTCGACCAAGAAGCCGGAATCAGCCTCTGGGACCAATTGGCCGACGACGACGCCACCGCCCCAAAAGCCTTCGAAGACCCCGAAAACGGCCTCCCCCCACCTCCCAGCGATCTCGAGCACAATTAGAGGTCTTAGAGACCACGGGGGAAGACGTAGCGCGATGCTTCAGCTAGCGAGAGTCGCGTCAGCCTCTACCGCGAACGCCGCTCCAAACGAACGTCTCCAACGGAAACGTTTGCTAAAGCTGCACGCTACGGAAAGCCACCAATCCATTCTCCCGTGGCGTGCAGCTTCAGCAAACGTTCAATCGCGTCAGCCTCACAAATGACGAACCGCTCCGACGCAACGCTAGCTAAAGCATCGCGCCACATCCGACCACCTCTCCAACGGAAACGTTTGCTGAAGCTGCACGCTACGGAAAGCCA
>DGMY01000025.1 GCA_002388665.1 Opitutia bacterium UBA4506
CCATATCCGCGGCCAAAGGCCGCATACTACCTCCCATATCCGCGGCCAGAGGCCGCATAAACACCCCTCTACAGTCCTACGGCTTCGAATTTCGCCAGATAGGGAGTGCGCTCATCACCCGTCAATTCTTCGACGTAAGTCACTTCGGGCGGGCCCGGAGTCGTGTGGTGACCGGTATACTCCGCGAGTGACTCGTCATAGCGAAATGAGCCGCTCCCGGTCAGGGTGATGTCATGGCACACGATCGATCCATAGAGGTCCGAATTCCCGGTAATTCGAACGCTGGCCTGAGGAGCATAGATGACGCCGCTAAATTGCCCGTTGTTGAGGAACTCGATTTCCTGGCTTCCGCTGGAAGTTCCCCATAGCTGCAATTGTTGTGGTGCCACTTCACTAAAAAGGCCAGCCCCCGTTACACTGACATCCCCAGCGGTGTAGATCGTGAGCGTGGCGTCTGGTGCGAGCTCGATCGCGCCTCCTTCAATCACTTGGAGAGAGGTCACATTTTCGTTCGGGAGGTAAATAGTTACGTCACCTTCGATTCGCAGCGTCGCTCCCGCTTTCACTTCCAGCTCCCGCAACTCCAAAACGGAACTCGTTCCCGGTTCGCCGAGAGTCTCCTCGTCAACATACACGTTTTCAGTCCAGCTCGACCATTCGTTGCTAACGGGTTTTTGGTAGGTATACGGCAATTCGTAGCTGGCCCGGGAATCCGTTAGCTCACCCATAGGGGCCGAGCGGCTGGCCGTCATATCTTCGAATGTCGCGGTAAATCCCGTCGTAAGGGCACCGGTTTGGGTCGAAACCTTCCAACCGGGAGGATCTTTTGCCCAAAGTCGATCCGTGTCAGAAGAATGCCACTCACTCTGATCCCTGGGGCCAACCTGTCCGCCCCACCCGACATCGAGTCCTTTGTAACTCAAGCTCCCGATCGCAGCAGTCCCGTAGACATCGGAACTCCCCAAGGTGATCGCGCCGTCCGCGTCGCTCACGGTCGCAATCGCGACGTTATCCCGGGCCCGTGAGCTGGAATAGAATTGGATGGGGGTATCCGAATCCTGGTCAGGGTCGGAAATCCAACTGTCAAAAGCTACGCCACCACTAGCCTGGATGAAGTCCTTCACCAGCATGCCGTAAGCAAAGAGTCCGCTCGTGCTGGAGGCGGCAACTTTGGCGTACATGTACTTGGCAATCGAGGTATCGTCGGTGAGCCGAATCGTTGATTTCGACAATACCACCGGTGCGGCCGATTGGTAATCAACCACGTAGATAGACAGCTCACCGCTGATCTCACCGACGTATCCAGTCTCCGATAAGGTGATGTAGGCGTCTCCTTCGCTGGTCTCCCAATCGCTCCACGCGTACGCGTTCCCACTGGCTGTTCTCAATGTATGAACCGCATACTCGATCCCGGACTCCGCCAGATTGATCGCTGCTACGTTGTAGTGGGTGCGATTCGCAAGCGAGAGCGTGCTGTGGCTCAAGGTCAAAAAAGTGGGCACTGCGAACAGGGCCAAGATACTCGAAAAGATCACCGTGGTGATCAGCGCACTTCCTGATTTTGGATTCCGCATGGTACTTAAGGGGATGTGTTCCCTTTGTTTCGCAGCATATAGACCGCGGATTGAACCGACGCGGTAGAATCGACCACCCCGGGGTGACTCTTGGTCGCCAATCCTTCGAGTCCGACCATCTTGGTATTCTCGCTCGCCGCCTGAAGGTTAGATGTCAGGTCGATGCTGTTTCCATTCAGATCATAGGCAAGAAAACTGAATTCCGACAAATCTCCCGCGATCACTTCACTGGGGCCACCGGTTTCCTCCCGGGTCAGCGTCTTTGACGAGGAGTCATAGGTGTAGGTGGTCTGAATCCCTTTACTGGACAGAACCAGAGTTTTAGCATCTACCCAGAGAACCGTCTCCGCGTCGCGGAGGTCCTGGGAAATTTCTTGGTACAGTTGCTGATTCTGACTCTCCAGTTCTGAGTAAAACCCCATCCGAAGTCCCGCCTCGGTGAACGAAAGAAAGAAAGAGAGAACCCCGGCGACCACAAAAAGCAATACAGCCGTGGAAATCATCAGCTCAACGAGGGTGAATCCAGCACTCGATGTTTTCCCATCGAGCCAAGGTCGACCCGCACTCTTAGCTCTCGGCTCCATAATAATAGTCGTACGCCCCGTTCTTGGCATAATTGAAGATTAGGCGAAGCTCACGCGACTCTCCACCGAGCCCTCTCCACTCCGCGAGAAGCCAAACCCTTTTGATGTCGTCAAGATCTTCGTAGTCTTCGATCACCCGCCGAAACCTGTACTTATCTTCCTTGTTGTCGGAGCTCGCAAACCGGCTGCGTCTCGGAAGATCATCAATCTCCGACCAGCTCAAAAGCCGGAGCCTCTCCGCCTCATTCTGCATGATCTGCGTCGCGTAATTCGTCGAGCGGGCCGTGTCATACTCGACGAGCCCCATTCGCAGACAAATCGCGGCAGAAGCCAGAGCGACCGCCATGATGCTCATCGCAATCATCACTTCCAATAGCGTAAACGCTCCGCACCCACGGTGTATCCCACTCCGCTTCGGCGAATATCTATGAACGAAGTACTTCACGACAAAACAACTATATGGGCTCAATTTTTCGTAAACAACCCAGAATATCAATGTGCTGGCAACCCCGCGCGCGTCAAACTACCGAGACAACTTTCTCGAGCGTCACCACAAAAACAAGAGGAGCCCCGCTTCGCTCTCTAGCTGCCCCCGGGCAACGTACATATGCACTTGCCATCCAAATGCGATGCTTTCACCATCTCCACTCTTCTTCGTTTCGCGAGAATATCGGTCCCTTCAGGAGATCTTTAACGAGCATTCCCCAGAACCCGGAATCCGCCAAGCGACTGAAAATCAACAGTCCCCATAGTTCAATGGATAGAACCGCGGTTTCCTAAACCGCTAATCCGAGTTCGAATCTCGGTGGGGGCACCAGTTTTCTACCGGGAGAGCAGCGCTTTTCCGGCCTTGGACTTACCTGGGAGGAGTTGCTTGGCTCCACAGTGCGGACAGCTTCCATTCTTCGGCGATTTCCGTTTACGAGTCAGCAGGACACCGGGAACCAGGAGGACGTATCCTACAATTTCCACCATCGAGGCCTTGGGGAGGCTGGGATCTTCGAAGGAGAAGGTACACTTCTTACAGACCCATTTGGGCAGACCAAATGAGTCCTCTACCGGCGCTTCCTCTCCCATTTTTATCCAATTGGGCTTATCAGATTCTTCTGCGTGAGAGGCATGGATAATGAATGACTCTTCTCCTTCATCCGCTAAGCGAAAGGCGTCGTCCAGCGATACCGGTTTTCCTGACACTTCTCCGTCGATTTCGACCCACCATTGATCCGGTGAATGCGTTCGAATACACCACACTCGTAGTTCGTTCTTCGTCATGACTTTCCTGGGGTTGGGGTTATGACCGCAATCTACGCATTCACGCGGGGAATTTCGCATGACCACGACGAGCGGCTTGATCTGCGCTCAAGAGTTTACGAAAATTTACCCCGATTGCCCAGAAAAAACATCACGTTCTGCTCCACCATCGCTCGAATCGCCTGATGCAGAGCCAATCTAAAAGTCGTAATTTAAAATCAAACTCCAGCCGGTGACTCCCGGGCCATAAATGACTTTGACCCCGAGCTCCAACATCGTCACAGGCCAACCCATCCTGGAGACATCCATCTGCACGGCCGCACCGTAGTCGGTAAAGCTGCTGAACCCCAAGGCCCTCCCGGCGGGTCCAAGTATCGCAGTGGCACCGACTGAGAAAACGAGCGAGATGGGGTTACCATTGAGGCTGATCGGGGTGGAGTGAATGGTTTCAAAGCTACCCGAGACAGTGAGGGCTTCACTGGAAAAAGCGATTTCATCACTTGTGCTGCTGAAAGACTCTACGTGGTTGTAGGTGGCCCCGGTGTGAAGGGCTGCGTCAAAGGTTCGAAACTCCCAACTGTAGTCCATCCAGAATGACGCCCCAAGGACCCATGCGTAGGCGGTCCAATCGAACACCTGACCTTGAAACGCAGGATCAAGGATACTCTCCGAAACCGCCCCGCGATAGCCGGCGTTGCTCTCCAACTGAAAGGCACCGACATTGATTGCCGGCGTTAAGGTCAACCTCTCCGAGAGGA
This sequence comes from Opitutia bacterium UBA4506, assembly GCA_002388665.1. GTDB lineage: Bacteria > Verrucomicrobiota > Verrucomicrobiia > Opitutales > Puniceicoccaceae > Puniceicoccus. Next base: position 4,168 of record DGMY01000025.1, read on the forward strand.
AAAATTGACTCCCACCCGTAAGGATTAAGCCGACGGCCTCCCAGCGCGCGTCGGCATCCTCGCTATCGGCAGTAAAGTTGAGATCGTACTGCAATGACTCATACGGAATGAATCCCTGCAGGTAGGGGCGCCAGGAATCTCCTTTCTTCCCAAAACGATGCCGGTAACTGAATCGCCCGACGTTCAATTCGGCCGTAGAACCTTTCCCTGCATCAATGTTATAGGTCGCAGTCGATATATCGGGATTACCCGCAAAATTGATCAAGGCCGCATAACTGGCGCCCACTTCGCTGGGGCCGAGCTGGGAGTTCACGAAATCCGAAACTTCTTCGACAATAATCTCCAGTGGATTGCTAAAATCAATGGCTGCCCGCACCGGAAGTGCCGGGAGAAGTACCCAGAGGACTAACTGTATCGCCTGAAGCTGACGCCGGTACATGGGGAAACTACAGGGGGACTAGGAAGGTTTACCCCTCCTCAAGGTACCCATATTCGTCGAAGGCTTCCGCCACTCTCTCTGTCAAAGTTTCGCCAAAGGCCACCCCTCCGGGCCCGGCCGCAGTACATCCGACGTATCCGATCAATCCTCTCAATTCCGGCTCCTTCCGATTGGCTTCGCTGGCAAGGATACGTCCGTGCAGCAAGAGAACCGCGGCCACCCACTCCGACCAGCCGTAATCCGATTCATCGACCAATCGGGACCAGTAGGTCCAAAGCGAATCAAGATTCTCCTCTACTACACTGGTGCCACCGAGGGCTATGAGCTTCTCGATGGAATCCGACGAAACTCCACAGGCTTCCAGCCGAGCGCTCAACGTCTTCATGACCATCTCCAGTTACTCCGAAATATGCAACGGGCACCCACGTTTCTAGGAAGCGTCCGGATTATAGGCGATGTCTGACTGCAACCACTTCTCGCACTCTTCGACACTCAAGCCCTTGCGAACCGCATAATCTTCAATCTGGTCCTTCGCGATCTTACCAACTCCAAAATAGCGGGCGTCGGGATGGCCAAAGTAGAGACCCGACACCGAACTCGGCGGATCCATTGCATAGCTGGTCGTCAACGAAATCCCCACAGTCTTTTCCACATCGAGCAGGTTCCAGATCCCCTGCTTCTCCGTGTGATCCGGAGACGAGGGGTAACCCGCGGCAGGACGGATACTCCGATATCGCTCCTTGATCATCCATTCTACTTTCTCGTGAACGAGACCCTTCGATGACGGCAACCGCTCGCCAGCGGAGAATCCTTCAGCTTGGCCAAAGCCCCAATTGTCCCGAATCTTCTTGTGGCAGTATTCCGACAAACCTTCCGCAAATCGATCGGCGAGAGACTGGATCAAAATCGCAGTGTAATCGTCTCCATTCTCTTTATACGAATTGGCGTAGTCTTCGATTTCCTGACCAGCGGTGCAGGCAAATGCTCCGAGGAAATCGGGCTTAGCCGAGGCCTTGGGGGCCACGAAATCAGCGAGACTGAAATACGGCTCCTCCCCAGAGGTCTTCTCCTTTTGCTGACGCAGGAACCGGAAGGTCTCCCGGACCGTTTCTCGCGATGGATCGGTATAAATCTCCACGTCATCACCGATCGAGTTTGCTGGGAATAGTCCCAGAACCGCCCGCAGGTGCACGTGATTGCCCGAAACGATTTCGTCCAGAATCCGCAAGGCGTCCTCATACAACTTGGTCGCCTCGACTCCCCGCTGATGATGAGACAGGATCTTGGGAAAGCTACCGCGCATCTGCCAGGCATGGAAGAATGGGGACCAATCGAAATACTCGATCACCTCTTCCGGAGATATCCTCGCCAACAGTTCGGCTCCAATGACTTCAGGAACCTCCGGCTCATAGGAATCCCAGCCCGGATCGAATCGTCGCTCCCTCGCTTCGACCAAAGGCAAGTACCGGGCTGTCGAAGCTTCTCCGGCCGCATAGCGATCCCGCGCCTTTTGGTGGGCCTCCTCAAGGTCCACCAGAAATTGATCCCGCGTCTTCTTGTTCGTCCACTGATTACACACTCCCGTGACCAGAGATGCGTCCGTCACGTGGACAACCGGTCCGCTGTAGTGCGGAGCAATCTTGATCGCAGTGTGCGCTTTCGAGGTGGTCGCGCCACCGATCAGGAGCGGGACTTTCATCCCCCGCTTTTCCATCTCCTTTGCGTTGGCGATCATCTCGTCGAGCGACGGAGTGATCAGCCCCGACATCCCGATAAAGTCAGCATTGTGCTCCTTGGCCGCGTCGGCAATCTTCTCGAAGTCGCACATCACCCCCAGGTCGACCACCTTGTAGCCGTTACAGCCCAGGACCACCCCTACGATATTCTTTCCGATGTCGTGCACATCTCCTCGAACCGTTGCGATGACGAAGGTACCGGCAGAACTGGAGTCCTCTTTCTCGTCCTCCATGTAAGGGAGAAGATAGGCGACCGCTTTCTTCATCACCCGCGCACTCTTTACCACCTGGGGAAGAAACATTTTCCCCTCTCCGAAGAGTTTCCCGACGACCTTCATCCCGTCCATCAACGGGCCTTCGATCACGTCGAGAGGACGATCCAGCTTCTGCCGCGCCTCCTCGGTGTCTTCCTCAATGTGACTGGCGATCCCGCGGACCAGCGCATGCTCGATCCGCTTTTCAAGTTCTTGGCTGCGCCAATCGCTTACACCGCTATCGTTTTTTTTTTGAGAATCCCCCGACGGCACGGCTCCCTCACCTCCGGCGAGAAACTTCTCGAGAATCTCCGGATTCTTCTCGCGGCTCGCCCGCTCGAAAAGCTCTTGCAGTACCTTCATACCACGCACCATCGCCGCATTCACTCGCTCCTCGGGTGAACCGCCGGCACGGCCTTCCTTGATGGCCTCCGCGTGCTCAATCAACTTCTCGGTCGCCTCCTCATTACGATTCAGCAACACATCCTCGACAAGCGTCTTCAACGGCTCCTCGATCTTGTCGTAATCCATCAAGAGCCCCGGATTCACAATCGCCATGTCCAGCCCGGCCTTTCGCGCGTGGTAAAGGAAGGCGGCGTGCATCGCTTCACGCACGGGATTGTTCCCGCGGAAAGAGAAGGAGACGTTTGAGAGTCCACCACTGGTCAGACAGCCCGGGCAGCGTTTCTTCACTTCACGGACCGCTTCGATAAAGTTTACGGCATACGGATTATGTTCCTCCATCCCCGTCGCGACGGTCAGGATGTTCAGATCGAAGATGATGTCTTGCGGCGCAAATCCTACTTCCTCTGTAAGAATTTTGAAGGAACGTTCGGCGATCGACGCCTTTCCTTCCACTGACACGGCCTGCCCTTCTTCGTCGAAGGCCATTACCACCACCGAGGCACCGTAGCGCAAAATTTTTGCGCCCTGCGTTCGGAAGGCATCCTCGCCCTCCTTCAAACTAATCGAGTTCACTATCGGACGCCCCTGCACGCATTGTAGTCCCGCTTCAATGACAGACCACTTGGAGCTGTCGATCATGAATGGTACCTTAGAAATATCCGGCTCGGAGCCGAGCAGGTTGAGAAAATGCCGCATGCACTCCTCGCCATCGAGCATCCCTTCGTCGAAGTTAATGTCGAGTACGTGCGCCCCCTTCTCCACTTGCGAGGTCGCTACCGCCAGCGCTCCTTCAAAATCACCCGCTTTGATCAGCTTCTTGAAGCGAGGCGAACCGGTGACATTGGCGCGCTCCCCTACCATCAGGAATTGATCTTTCTCCGAGGGAAAATTCAGCGGTTCGAGTCCACTCAAGCGCAATCGCGGCTCGATGGCTGGGATTTCACGGGCTGGAAATTCCGATACTTCCTGGACCACCGCAGCGATGTGTTCCGGCGTCGTCCCGCAACATCCACCCACCAGATTGACCAGGCCTTCGCGCGCAAAATCAGCGAGGGCACTTCCCGTGTGCTCCGGGGTTTCATCGTACCCGGTATCGCTCAGCGGGTTTGGCAAACCCGCGTTGGGATACACGTGCACATAGGTCTCGGCCACACGCGATAGCTCCTTCAAGAAGGGCTTCATGAGGTCCGCACCCAGCGCACAATTCAATCCCACGCAAAATGGTTTGGAATGACGGACCGAATTCCAAAACGCCTCCACGGTCTGCCCCGATAGAGTTCTTCCCGATTGGTCGGTTATCGTCACCGAAAGAATCACCGGCACCTGCTCGTTGCGCTCCTCGAAGAGGTCCTGAATCGCGTGTATCGACGCTTTTAGGTTCAGGGTGTCAAAGGTCGTTTCGGGAAGCAGCAGATCGGCCCCGGCTTCGACCAAACTTTTTGCTTGGTCATAATACGCAGCCCTCAATTCTTCGTACGTGACCGCACGGTATTCAGGACGGTTCACATCGGGCGAGAGCGAAGCGGTTCGATTCGTCGGTCCGATCGCACCCGCAACAAATAGCTGGCGCCCTTCTCGCTTCGATATCTCATCGGCGACTTCACGAGCAATCTTGACCGATTCCCGGTTGATCCGGTCGACCCAATCCTCCAGCCCGTAGTCGGCTTGGGCGATCGTCGTCGCGCTGAAAGTATTCGTTTCGACAATATCCGAACCCGCCTCGAAGAATTTCCGGTGAATGTCCGCAATGATCTCCGGCCGAGTGATACTCAGGAGGTCGTTGTTTCCCTTCAGGTCCCCCGGGACGTCAGCCAATTCTTCGTTCCGAAAATCTTTTTCCTCCAGCTTGTGACGCTGGATCATTGTGCCCATCGCTCCGTCCAGGAACGCAATGCGCTTTGCAAAAATTTCCCGGAGAGGGGCAAATGCCGATGATTCGGGGATCTGTGTTTCCTTCGCCATGGGAGTCAATCTACCAGTTTTTCGATTTCGATCAATACCTATTATATCAACAAATCCTGATTTGTTGATATGTTCATAGAGCCCCTCGTCGGTTCCGACTCGCGCGAACTGCCGCGTGGGTTGCCATTTGCGCTATTTTCACTACGCTTTCCTTCAAATGTCGAAGGGGTTTCTGGTGCTGTTGTGTTTTCTCACAATCGAGTCTCTCTCTGGAGCTCCACGCGAGATCGTCACCATTACCAACCAGGAGGGAGTCAGCATCGAAGCCGAGGTCCTGTCCGTGGTCGAGACCACCGATCGCTCCCGCTTCCTCTGCTTCCGCAAGCCCAAGGGAAAAGACATCTACCTCTACCCTTTCACTTCCCTCAATCGACAGTCCCTCGAGTACCTCTCCGTCACTTTCAAGGGAAGCGGGCTCGTCGTCGCCGACGGCCTGACCGGCCCCCAGCTCGACATGCTGGAAGAGTATCTCGCCGCCAGTCCGCGTGAGCGCCTTGTACTTGAACTGAGGGATGCCCGCAAAACCGAGGCCTTGCTCGAGCGCGAGTGGTCCCGCCTACAGGCGCAGACCAACCGGCTCCAAATGCAGCTTGCCCAAGCCAAAGATCCCACCCAGCGCGCCCACATCCAAAACCTTTTTCGCCAATCGCTCCGTGCCCGCGACCGCACCGGAAAACAACTCGTCCTCCTCCAGGCAGAAATCCGCCGGATGGAGGACCGAATCGAATTTCTCAAGAAAATGGGCATTCCCATCGAAGATGATCCTTTCGCCGAATAGCCTTTCACTCCCATCGAATATGAAATCATTAAAAGCGACGTTCCTCTCACTCATCACTCTCGTCATGGCGGGATGCAACGATACCTCAGGTGATCAACCCGAGACACTGCGATCAGACTACAATGAGAGTCAGATGGATGCAGCCATCAAAAGGGCGAGGAACTCGATCCCCGAGTTTATTCCGGTACTAGAGTCCGGAGACGCTGAGTCTTTCTCCGTCAAAACTCCAATTACCGACGATAACGGGACGGAACATTTTTGGATTTCAGATGTGCGGTACGTCGACGGGCAGTTCGTCGGTACAATTGGAAACGATCCGGGAATCGTCGAGTCTGTCACTTTTGGGCAGGTGTGGACCGTAGGTGAAGATGAGATTTCGGATTGGATGTACATGCGGGACGGGATGATTCATGGAGGCTACACAATCGACCCTCTTCTGGGTGATTCGCCTGAGGATCTCGCACTACGGTCACGCTTGGTGAGATAACTACTAGCTGGAATCGCCTCCACCGCTCCTCCCGCCGATAGTCCATAGAACATGAAAACGTATCTCGCCTTACTCTTATTCGCACTGACCCCTCTGACCGGGACCCCCATTGACTCTGACAACCAGCTCAAAAGTACCGCTCTGCACGCAGTCGATCTGCTTTTTTTCCAGGGCGACAACCAGGCATTTATAGAATTGGTCAGCCCTACCGCGGAAAGAAAAACCGGAGGGCAAGGCTCAGCGGTCGAGGGCTTAAAAAAACAAAAGGAAGGAAGCTTTACGAGAGCATCCGCAACCGAGATCATATTCGTTACCCCTCAGAATATCGCGGACCTCAAAGAGGAATACCCCGATGATATGTGGGATCAACACCGGGCCTCGGTTCACCTGAAGGATGGCCTGGGTTGCCTGGTTTTAGTCGACGTTGGCAAAGAAAAGAAAGGGATGATGTTTTTCGCGTTGAAGGAGATAGATGGGCAAATCCGCATCACCTACTTCGACGACAATTAGAGATCCCAGGTGGATTCAATTACACTCTGGATTGCAACGACCCTCACTCCACTCACTTCGGACTCGAATATCGCGCCTCACACATCGGGTGTGTGACTGGATGCTCTTCTTGTGGTTCCGGCGGGGGCGGCTGCGGTGGGGATTACACAACCATTCCCATCAATCGAGACGAAGGGATCTGGCTGACGCTAGGTACGTCCTACAATGCTCAACAGGAACCAGGTAGTTTCCGCGACAAATAGTCTAAAGCGAAATCGAACCCTCAGCAGACTCTCCAGTTCTCGCGCAACTGGGTCGACACGTGAGATTTTCTACGATTTCATCCAACTGCAGCATGAGAATTCTACCCTTAATTTTCTTCATACCTTTCTCAATCGGGACGTCGCTCTTTGCGGAACCCCAGGATCCATTTGCCCCTCAGGGAGATCCTGAGGGGCAAGTTCAAGGTCTCAAAGAGAAGCCTTACCAGCTCGAGATCGCTTACGGGGAAACCGAGGAAGATCTGCCAACCGACGGTCAATCACTGATGAGATTAGTGAATGCCGATTTTCTCGAAAACGCGACTCGGCTGACTGTCGCCACGTCGTCTCAAGACATCGGCGAAATCGAAAAACGAGGTAATTTCGCCCTAGAATATAAGGTGAGTGAACTCGACGACGGGACTTTTGACCTAGACATCCACATCACTACCTCTGATGAAACCGGAACGAGGGAGGTAAACTCAGAGGTCCAACTAGAGCTGTCCAAATGGTTCGTTATGGGAGGATTAACTCGTGAAGATTCTGCCGACCAGAAAATGATCTTCGCGATCGCCATCCAACTGACCCCGAGAACTACTCCTTCGGAGTAAAAAACGACCGATTCATAGACGTTTTATCCTCGGAAATCGCCCAGAGCTCAGCGGCCATTTCTTGGTCGAGAGCGACTTCATCCAAAGGGCACTCCCCGACGGGTCCAACCATCTGAGCTCTCTTCGTCGGTCCATAATAGCTTCCTGACTCCAACCCCTCTTCGGTCGCACACATAACTTCCGGCCAGGAGCCTTTCTCCGCGGACTGGGCAACCACCCGGGAAAGAATAAACCATAGAACTTTGTTAAAGCAGCTGGCCGTATCCTTCAACAGATTCGTTCGCGACGCGCCGGGGTGACAGACTTGGACCTGGACGCTCCTGCCCTCCTCGCGGATGCGCCGCTGCAACTCGTAGCCAAACATCATCTGCGCTAACTTGCTCTGGGCGTAGGAGTTCCATGCGGTGTACTTCTTATCAAAATTGAGGTCATCAAACTGAATTTTCTTGAGTCCCATTTTATACGCATTGCTGCCGACAATTACGATGCGCCCGGACGACTGATCAATCCGCTCAAAGAGCAACCCACAGAGTAAAAAATGGCCGAAGTGATTCACTCCGAGTTGGCTCTCGAATCCGTCGACCGTGAGTTCCCTTAGGGCCACCTGAGCGATGGCGGCATTACAGATGAGCGCGTCGATCGAGGGAACCGTTTCCAATACTTGGTCTGCCGCTTCACGCACAGACTCCAATTCCGCCAAGTCCATCCGCACGAAGCTGACCGGGGCAGCCGAACCAAATTCCCCTTTCAACCTCGCGATCGCCGCGGCGGACTTTTCGGCATTTCGATTCAACATCACCACTCTAGCGCCCTTGGAGAGAAACACGCGCGACGCCTCAAATCCCGCCCCCGCGTTCGCTCCGGTGATGACGTAAGTTTTTCCAACGAGAGAACCCAGCCGCTCTGGGGTCCAGCCTTCGGGGCCGAATTGTTTGTGACTGCTCATAACTCTGTAATTTCTAGTTCTAGGATTTCTATTCAGTACCGCTCGAAAATATTTCCTGGCGGCGGGTGTTTCTTTGCTTGAGAGACGAACGCCCTCACGACAGAAATGACCATATCATTCTTTGATCGACAGAAATAGACGTAATCGTTTCAAAAACATGCCTAATTGTATCGAACTGTCTATTTAACGCTAATCCCCGAGAATTCCATCAACATGAGCAAAGAACAAATTAGACACCTCTTGGAAACCCGAATCAGCGCAGATGGCCTGACGGAAACCGGAGTGAATGGGGTAAGAATGTTCCGGGTGACCGAACCGCTTCGCTGCGCCCCTGCAGTGTACGAACCCGCCGTAGTGGCCATCGTGAGCGGGGCGAAGGAAGCCATTTTGGACGGAAAGAGATATGTCTACGACAGTAATCAATACCTGTGCTGTCCCACTTCGATGCCTGTCGAGGCGGGCACGCCAACCGCTTCGCCCGAGAACCCGCTCCTAGGTGTTCTTATCTCTCTCGAAACGAGGGTGATGACCGAAATGACCATCGAGATCGAGAGTGCCGCCGGTGCCATCCGTCCCACCCCAGCCGGACCGCAGGGGTTGACGCTTGCACGCTGGGACGACGCGTTCACCGAGGCCCTCCTTCGACTGCTGCAATTGGGAACCAGGCCTTCGGATGCTGCGGTTCTGGGAGAAGGACGCCTGCGGGAAATCTACTACGCGATCCTGAACGGAGAGGCGGGGCACTCCGCAAGGAGGGCATTTGGTGTAGGCAACGAAACCGCTAGGGCCATTGAGTACCTATCCTCTCATATTGAGAAACCGATCACCATCGAAGACTTGGCTGCCCAAATGGGGATGAGCCGTGCCGTCCTTCACCGAAAATTCAAGCAGGCGACCACCCTGTCGCCCATCCAGTTCATAAAGTCCATGCGATTGAACAACGCCGCTATGAGAATCGCCGGTGGGATGACGGTAAACGAAGCAGCCATGGAGGTGGGATACGTGAGTTCTTCTCAGTTTAGCCGGGAGTTCAAACGCACCTACGGCCAATCTCCCCGACAATGGCGACAAACCTGCACACCCCCACCCTTCGCCACCTAGACCTGCCGAACCGTACGTCTACCTAATTGAGCTCGAAACATCACCTCAAGGTGAGCCTCTGTTCATGGGTGTCCTCAAATTCGGCCTCAAATTCTCTTCCTCAAACTCGAGGACGGGGGAAAGACCGACGGCGGCCGATGGCGGGCAATAGTAAGTCCGCGCTTGTTTGTGACCAATACTTGCGGATAGCCTCGGCGATAACACCCGGGACTGAAGGACATTTCGGAGGGCGAGTTTTTTGGGGGATCCAATCGAGAGGTTCTCATAAAAGCGCCCGCCCTCAAATTTCGTCCTTTTCAAAATTTCTCTCTCGGCAGGTCGGCCCTGTTCCCACAACTCTACCATTCGTCTCATCAAATTCAGCTAGAACCTATTTTCCGTCATGATTGCGTTTCTCATTAACGTCTTCCGATTGATCCGAGCCATAGTGATCGGTCTTAAAAAAGATCACGAATTTAGGATCCTGCTCTTTCTTCTGGTCACCCTTCTCGCTGGTTCAACCACATTCTACACGTGGCATGAATCCTGGAGCGTGATGAACTCCCTCTATTTCTCCGTGGTGACCATGTCCACCATCGGCTACGGCGACCTGACGCCCACCACCGTATATTCGAAAGGGTTCACCATCGTTTTCACCTTTCTCTCCACTGGGGTTTTCGTGGCATTGAACGCCAAACTCGTGATTCTCATTATAAATAGGAAACGGTGAGGACAATTGGGTCGCATCTCTCTAGCATTGAACCCAACCAATCGAATCTCTATCCCCAAAACTTGAGCCAGCGGCAGGTCGTCGCGGTAAAAATCGAACTCAGCGAAGCGAATCTCCATGAACGTCACCGTATTCTCCGCCAAGAACTACGACCGCCACTCCTTTGCCAACTCAGGCAGGGGCCACGAATTCACTTTCATCGAAGATCGCCTTCGCCCTGAAACCGTTGCCCTCGTCGCCCAATCGGACGCGGTCTGCGTCTTCGTTCACGACATCGTCAACGAGGAGGTGCTCAAGGTCCTCGCAGAAAACAATTGCCGCCTGGTGGCGCTCCGTTGCGCCGGATTCAACAATGTCGACCTCGACGCCGCCAAGCAGTACGGGATCACCGTGGCCCGGGTCCCCGCATACTCCCCGTACGCAGTTGCCGAGTTTGCCGTCGGGCTCCTGCTTAGCCTGAACCGAAAGATCCACCGCGCCTACTACCGGATTCGTGAGTATGACTACTCGATCGATGGTCTCGAGGGCTTTGACGTGCACGGGAAGACGGTCGGGATAATCGGTACGGGAAAAATTGGCTGTGTGTTTGGTACCATCATGAAGGGGTTTGGCTGCAAACTGTTGGCCTACGACCCCTATCCCAACGAAACGATGCTGAACCTAGGCGCCCAATATATGCCGCTGGAAGAACTTCTAGCCCGGTCGGAAATCATTAGCCTTCACTGCCCACTCACGCCAGACACCTATCACCTCATCGACTCAAACAGCCTACAGGACCTTAAAAAGGGTGTGATGATCATCAACACCAGTCGTGGAGGTCTCATCGATGCCGATGCCGCGATCAAGGGGATCAAAGAGCGCACAATCGGCGCCCTCGGCCTGGATGTCTACGAGGAGGAAGAAGGAATCTTTTTTGAAGATTACTCCGAGGGCATCATGGAGGATGATCGACTGTCTCGACTGACATCATTCCCCAACGTACTGATTACCAGTCACCAAGCATTCTTCACACGGGAAGCGTTGGCCAATATCGCCGAGATCACTCTCCACAACCTTGATCAGTACGAGCAAAGCGGAACCTGTGAGTACAGCCTCTAAACTGAACGGCCAGCGAGCCGGCGGTTTTCGGATTCCCAATCTTTTCCGTTGCCCTGCCCGATTCTCGTTCTCAGTTTGACATTGTGGAAGGTGGATACCAAGTCATTGCCCGTCGATGGAGACCCAAGCGTTTCGACGATTTGGTCGGGCAGGAGCACATTGTGCGGACGCTCTCAAATGCGATTGAGAAGGAGCGCCTCGCGCACGCCTATCTCTTTATCGGGCCCCGAGGCACGGGCAAAACCAGTACCGCTCGACTACTCGCCTGTGCCTTAAACGGATCCGATAAGCCCACTGTTCAATTCGATCCAGACTCCGACTTGGTGAAAGCCATCATGGGCGGGAGCTGCATGGATGTGATCGAGATTGACGGAGCTTCCAACAACTCCGTCGAACAGGTGCGCGATCTCCGCGAAGATTGCCAATACCGGCCGGCACAATGCCCGTTTAAGCTCTATATCATCGATGAGGTTCACATGCTTTCGCAGGCTGCTTTCAACGCCCTGCTCAAGACGCTCGAAGAGCCACCTCCCCACGTAAAATTCATTTTTGCGACGACTGAGAGCAACAAAGTTCTCCCGACCATCGTCTCCCGCTGCCAACGCCTGGAATTTCGCCCGATCGACGATGAAGAGATCGTCAAGCGCCTGGCTGAAATCTCGAAAGCAGAAGAGATCAATGTCGAGGATGCCGCACTTCGAGCGATTGCAAAATTGGCCAATGGTGGCATGCGCGACGCCCAGTCCATTCTCGATCAGCTCATTTCGTTCTGCGGTACTGACCTCGGCGAAAGTGACGTGCTATCGGTCTTCGGGATGGCCGGAGAAACGGATTTAGCCGAACTGGGCCGGGCCCTCGCCGAGAGTGACTACGAGTCTCTTGTCGCTTGCGCCGATCGATTCAGCCGGGAGGGAAAAGACCTCTCACGAATCCTCACCGATCTGTCGGGGCTCATCCGCGAAGCCCTCCTCGAAGCAATTCGCAGTGGTGGCTCCAGCCGGAAGCTTGGCCCCACACTAGAGATCGAACCTCTGCTGCGCATTCTCGATGCCTTGAAGGCCGGCGAACGATCCGTCCAACGAGGGCTTTCGGAACGAGTCAATTTCGAGGTGACCCTTTTGCGGGCCGTGGACCATGCGCGTACTCGTCCTATTGATACGGTCATTCGCAAGATCAACGACCTCGTCGGCTCTGAACCTGCGGGGCAAAAAAAAAATTGAGCCCTCACCCGGCTCGTCCGTAGACACTCTCCCTTCCTCAAAAGAAGATGCGAAGGGTAGCGACATTTCATCAGGCTCCGTTCAGGACGAAGATCGGTCGGATTTCGGAGAGTTATCCGCGAACCCGAGCCCGGACTCGCTAAACACCGAGCCTCCACCTGCCAGAGAGGAAACCCAATCCCGCCAAGCGCTCGAGCCAGATGAAAATGGAAATGTCGATTTGGAACAAGCCGTTGCTCAAGCGTCCCACTCTCCGGTCGGTGTCAACCAACTCCAGGCCCTCCTTGAGAAAACACCACCAGAATTACGGCGTCTTCTCGAAGATGAATTTAGCGCGGAATTCCTCGGACCTATTCGACTCGATCCGGACAAACTCGATTAACCATCCACTTCAGCCATGACCACTTCAGCCAACATCTCACCGTTCGCACCCAAGCTCGCACCCTCGATTCTCGCAGCCAATCATGCCAACCTGCGGGAGGGGCTCGACAAGATCCTTGGGCTTCCCATCGAATGGCTCCATCTGGACATTATGGATGGCCACTTCGTTCCAAACCTGAGCTTTGGCCCCAAGACCATTGCGGACCTCCGCCCAATGGCACCGGACCTCTTCTTCGACACTCACCTAATGCTGTCCCGTCCCGATCTGATGATCGACGCCTTTGCCGATGCAGGTTCGAACCAAATCACAGTTCATGTAGAGCCTTTCTACCCCATTCTGGAAACCCTTCGCGAGATTCGAGGGAAGGGTCTAAAAGCAGGTCTGGCCCTCAATCCCGGGACTCCGCTTGAGCGGGTCTTCCCCTTTCTCGAAGAGATTGATCTCCTCTTGTTGATGACCGTTCAGCCCGGATTCGGCGGTCAATCCTTCCGCCACGATGTTTTGGACAAGATCAAAGCCGCTCACGAGATCCGCGAACAGCAAAATCTTCCTTTCCGAATCGAGGTAGACGGTGGAGTTGACTCCGACACTGCTACCCTCTGTGCCGCAGCTGGCGCCGACTCATTCGTCTGTGGGACCGCCTTCTTCAAGGCCGACAATCTCGAGAATTTTCGCAGGAACATCGAGGGATAATCGAATCGATCGTCGCAGATTCGACGAGGCTGGTCTCTATCCCTCTGCCGCGGGGAGCTCTCCACAATCTGTGAGGAGCGTCGGCCCGACGGATCACTGGGAAATCGACACGACCAACGATCGCCGATGAGGACGATCGCGGTGTTCCCACAGAAAAATCCCCTGCCACGTGCCGAGGGCGAGCCTTCCACTGATCACGGGGATCGACTCGCTCGTACGGGTCAGCGCCATCTTAATGTGGCTCGGCATGTCATCCGGACCTTCGGCAGTGTGGGCGTAACCCGTTCCATCGGGAACGAGTTCGTCCATGTACCGCTCGAGATCTCGACAGGCCGTCGGGTCGGCATTCTCCATCAACACCAAGCTACAGCTGGTGTGACGGCAAAAAACAAGCGCCAATGCCTCACGGGCACTCGCGCTTGATACCGCGTGCTCGACGCGGTCAGTAATTTCATAGAGCCCCCGCCCAGCAGTATCGATCGAGAACGAAAAGTTCGAGACCGACACGACAGCGGGCGAAAGGGAATCGAAAAAGAAGACTTAGGCCTTAACGACCTTACCTGCCTTCAGGGCCTTAGCAGATACCCAGATCCGCTTGATTTGGCCGCTGGGGAGGCGGACGCGAACCCGCTGTAGGTTAGGGCGGAAGGTGCGTTTGGAGTTCTTCACGACGTGCGTGCCGATACCACCGCTCTTCTTGCTTTGACCCTTACGAGTGATTCTGCCCCCACGAATGGGGCGACGACCTGTGATTGCGCAAATTCTGGACATGGTAAAACTTGGAAAAACAGAGAAGAGAAACGAGAACCTATCGACCGGGCAACCCTAAATCGTCCATTTTTCTAATTAAATTGATGTGGGGTCGTCTTCGATGGTTTTTCCCAGCGTTCCGGGCTCCCCGTCTTCCAGGGAATTTGCCAGCCAATTCAGGTGCGTCATCATGCGATCCATCCGCTCGTATGCCGCAGCGCCGGACAAAATCCCCAACTCCTGATAGCCGAGTCGCCCTTTAATTAGGTTGATCGTTCCCGAGGTAGATCCGAGATCCTCCAGAATTCGCTCACACATCGAGCTGGTGATCTTCTCGCTGACCCATTCGGGGCGATTTGTGGCAATCAGTACGCGCTTATTAAAAGCTTCCGTAGGGCCATTTACTTTAGTCAGGTTCTTGAACTCATTGCGCTCCAAACGGTTCAATCCCTTCTTCGATCGAATCAACATCACGCAATCCTCCCGCAATGCCGTCTCCATAAAAATCGCCGTCCCGGACTGACGGGTATTCTTCATTCCCGAGCCGAGCGTTTGGACACTCGTTTCCCGGCGATTCCAATGCCCGTGAAGATAGGGAGAGGCACGAAACAATCCCAACATTTTCGCCTCGGGCTGAGTCAGGTCCAAGCCGTACTTATTTCCCAGTGCCTCGTAGTTCTTCAAAATCGATTTCCACGATTGCCGATTGAGATAAAAGCCGAGAAGGCCGACCGCCACGAGAAGCCCGACGACCAATGCAATTTCCTGTACCATCGATCCGTCTTACTCTTTCGTCACAATTGAGACGAGTAGATTTTCCGATATCGCGTCGAGCCACCGTAAATTGATTCGCAATCGATAGCCGCGCAAGAAATCCCCTTGCCTCACCTCGCGCCGGAATAAATCCTAAACATTAGAATGAGCAACCAAGCGTCAGCCGTGTCCCACCCTAATACTGATATCATCGTAGCACTTGATGTTCCGACAAAAGAAGAGGCATTTGCCATCCTGGATCGACTGGAGAATCGGCCCCGTTGCGTAAAAATTGGCCTTCAACTCTTTACTCGATATGGCCCCAGTCTCGTCGAATCCGTCGCATCGCGCGGGTGCAGGATTTTTCTCGATCTCAAACTCCACGATATTCCCAATACCGTTGCCCACGCGGTCGAAAGCCTGGCCCATCTCCCAATTGATCTTTTGACCATTCACTGCCTGGGAGGTCCGGCTATGATTCGCGCTGCAGCCGAGGCTCGTGACCGCAGCGGTTCATCGATGAAATTACTCGCAGTTACGATCCTCACCTCCATGGATGAGGAACAGATCGAGGCCGTGGGGCTGTCCGGTTCTCCGAGCGAGAATGCAATCCGACTCGCGGGAATGGCGCTCGAGTCCGGTGCGGATGGGCTCGTCTGCTCAGCTCTGGAAGTCCAATCCATGCGCAATTCATTTGGATCCGACCCCATCCTAGTCGTTCCAGGGATTCGTCCCAGTGGCTTTGCCAAAGGGGACCAAAAACGCGTAATGACTCCCGGTGAGGCCGCACAAGCCGGGTCCACCCACTTGGTCATCGGGCGCCCTATCGTCAAAGCCGAGGACCCCGTAAGCGTGTACGACCAAATCGCGGCGGAGATCCTGGCAACAACTCAGTAGTTCGATGACCGCATCCGCCAGCCAATCTTTCACCTCCTCTCAATCGACTGGAGTCAGAGCGGTCCTTCTCGCGGCCGGTAAAGGCAGTCGAATGAAGGGAGCTGTTGACGATAAGATCCTTGTCCCCGTCGAGGGCAAAAGTAGCTTCCGCCGGAGTTATGAGGCCTTCGTAGCTACCCAAATTTTCGATACAATTGTCATCGTCTATCGCGATCTCGAACAACGGGAAAAGCTTGCCGGGGAACTGTCTAAATCCACAGCCGAAGGAAAGCACCCCACTACGCGGTGGGTTCTTGGAGGCTCGCTGAGGCAAGACTCTGTCTTCGCTGGCTTGACTACCGCCGGGATCGATACGGAGTACGTTTTCATCCACGATTGTGCACGACCTCTGGTCCGTCCCGAGGATATTAGAACTCTGTTCGATAGCGTTATCCGTGACCGCTCTGCCTCGCTCGCTCGCCCGATCACCGACACGATCAAACGCGTCAACCGGCGACGAACCAACTTTCGCAATTGCCAACTGCGGGAGATCGACAGGCGGGGATGCTGGTCAATGGAAACACCACAGGCCTTCGAGTATAACTTGATTTTCGACGCGTATCAAAAGGCCAGACAGGAGCCGACTCACTATACTGATGATACTTCAATCGCTTCAGCAGCAGGTCATAAGATCACGTTGGTAGAGCCGTCATTCCCCAATCCCAAGATCACCCGTCCGGGAGATCTCGCTTTGGCATCGTTCCTCGTCCGCAATCCCGATTTCAACAAAGACGAGCCGCAATGACTCCTGTGCCTTTTCGCACCGGCATCGCCTATGATGTCCATCGCTTCAATCCTGATCGGCCGCTGGTTCTGGGAGGAGTCACGATTCCCGATGCCCCCGGCCTGGAGGGCCACTCCGACGCGGATTGCCTGACGCATGCCATTAGCGATGCCATTCTCGGCGCGCTAGCACAACCCGACATCGGGTTCCACTTTCCTCCGGGCGACCCAAGCTGCCTCAACATCGACAGCCAGAAGATCCTCAAGTTCGCTGCGGATCTAGCTTCGGAAAACGAGTATAAGATTGGCAATGTCGATGTGATGATCATCGCCGAAAAGCCGAAAATCAGTCCTTGGACTGAAGCTATGCGTATTCGCATTGCGGAGACGCTATCAGTCAACCCCGACCAAATCGGTATCAAAGCGACAACCAACGAGAAACTGGGTTCGATCGGGCGCGGCGAGGGAATTTCCGCGATGGCGAGCGTTCTCCTGTATCGAAAGTAGAGGTACGCTTTCCCCGCTTAAGGTGGGTCTCCCCTCGGTTCGAGAAAGTGCCCCCGGGCTTTCGGCGCACTTCCTGATTGGGCCGAATCTACAATCCGACAATTCGAGATAGTGGACTCCTGCCAGAGAGCTATTCCCGTTCAACCGGAGCGCTGATCTGCGACGGATCGATCCCCTCGCGCAGCTCGATTGTCGCGAGAACTTTTGGTACATACATGCGGGTTTCAGACGGTAGAACTGCTGCAATACCGTTAAAGTCCGAAGCACCCTCCTCTTTCATCAAGCGACTGACTCTTCCTTCACCGGCGTTGTACGCCGCAAAAACCAACGGCCAGGATTCAAACCGCTTATACAGGTACCGGAGGTATTTGGCCGCAGCCGTCGCACTCTTCGCTGGGTTGGTTCGTTCGTCATCCGGCGTCACGGCCAATCCCATCCACTCCGCAGTTGCCGGCATGAACTGAAAGAGCCCCCTGGCCCCCACCGGACTGACGGCCTTAGGGTCGAAAGAGGACTCAACTTCAGCGAGCCAGATCAACTCGGTCGGAACGCCCTCGCCCGCAAACTTTCCTTTAACCAGGGGGAGTAGCCCTTCCGCAGGTTGGGGGGCTCGACGTTCAGAGATCCGGTGACGCCATATCCGCAGATCGGTCACATAGTCGTCGCGAAATTTTTCCATCTGTTCAGCGGTCGGTTCGGTCTCCGTCTCCTGGGCCACTGCGGTTGCCTCCTGCTTGGACCAATTGGCCACGACCGCGTAATCGTAGCGCTGCAACAACCAAGCCACGTAATGCCGTCCACTTTCAGTCTGGGAAAGTGCGGCCATCAGCTGAGGGATCATCGACTCCAAGTTCGCAAGGTCGTCCAGCTGGCGCGAGCTCAAGGCGGTCTCCAGTTGAGCCCCCATTTGCTGAAACTCTTCGGGGGAAAATGCGAGATCCGGCAAATCCCCTCGTTGCCAAGCCTCCCCCATGTCCAAGGCCAGATCTACGAATTGATCAATCTGTTCACGGGAAATCTCCGGTGCTTGCCCCCAAAGAGAAACCGAAACACTTGCAAAAATCGTCACCGTTCTGACCCGAATGCCAAAAATCATGCCGCGAATATCCATTTTGGCTCGAAAATAGCAAGAGAGCGAGTCCCGCTCATGCATAAGAATCTTGTATCCAACGTCTCGAACCTCCTTTCTAAACAGTAAGTTCATGGAAATTTCTCCCGCTATCTCTGATCTGGCCCGAAAGGTCGAAAAGCAACTATCAGACCGGCGGGTGGTAATGACCATGGGGGGTGAACCGACCTACATCCCTCATCAACCCAAAGGGGCCGAGTGGAACCTCGAGGCGATGGGACCCGAGAAACTGGGCTATGCCCATAAGATGGCATCCAACCTTCTCAATGAGGAATGCCCCGGCGCCGTCGTTCTTCAGGTGTTCGGCAAGTGGTATCCGGGTGAGCCCCTCCCCCGCTGGAATGTCCTCCTCCTCGACAACCCAGGCGATGTACTTTGGCCGGTGAGAAGCACGTTGCTGCTCGAAGACCGTGAGGGCCAAAATCACCCTCGAGACGCGACGAAGCTTGCCAAAAAATTGGCCGCCAAGCTCGATTTCTCCGATTTTCTCGTTCCTGCGAGGAACGCATCCGCCCCGAAACGCAGTACCTGCGGATGGGTCCTTCCGCTTGACTACGAAGACGACGAATGGATATCGGAGCGCTGGCCTTGGTCGCGGGAAGACCCAATTCCGCTTTTCGCTGGTGACTCTCCTCTGGGACTGCGACTCCCCCTCGGCGACCTCCCGGAAGACGCCCTACGGCGTGCTCTGACCGTCGAATGCATCAATGGGGCGCTCCACCTCTTCATCCCTCCGCTGGAATGGACCGCATTCCGTACGCTGATCCATTTGATCTCCGAAACCATCCAGGAGTCGGGATTAACCGATATCATTCTTTGCGGGTACGGCCCGAGCGGGGCTCCCGAGACTGTCCGCTCTTTCGGCCTCGCCGCCGATCCCGGCGTACTGGAAATCAACCTCCCGGCATGCAATGATTGGTTTTCCTATCATCACAATCTCATAGCCGCCGACAAAGCAGCCCGGCAAACTGGGCTCACGACAATCCGCTTACAGCTCAACGGAAGTGTAACCGGAACTGGCGGAGGATCCCACCTCACTTTCGGTGGTACTTCGCTCGAAACCAATCCGTTTCTCCAGCGTCCTAAACGCATCGCCTCCATTCTCCGGTTTTGGCAACATCACCCAGTACTGTCCTACGCATTCTCCGGACAATATGTCGGTCCAGGCTGTCAGGCGCCCCGATTTGATGAGGGCCCGACCCACAGTCTCTACGAAACCGAAGTAGCGTGCGAGGGGATGGAATCAATCCGCGGGGCCTTTGATCCGTACTGGATCGACCAGTTCCTTCACAACTTGATGACGGACGCCTCGGGAAACACCCATCGCGCCGAGATGTGTTTCGATAAGTTCTTCAACCCCGCAGCACCGAACGGGTGCGCCGGGATCATAGAATTCCGCGCCTTTGAGACACTACCCGATACCAATCTCACGGCGGTCGTTTCCCTTTTTATTCGGACAATCATCGCCCGGTTGGTCAAACGCCCATTCGCGAGGCGGCTCCGGAGGTTTGGGAAGCACCTTCACGACCGCTATTTCCTTCCCTCTTGGCTTTGGGAGGACTTGCAGGAGATTTGTGAGGACCTGCGAAATGCTGGTCTTGATTTTGACCCGGAATGGTTGCGCCCCCTCTTCGATTTTCGCTTCCCGTTGCGGGGCGAGATCGATGTCGACGGAAGCAAAATCCAAATCCGTCAGGCACTGGAATCGTACCCGCTCATGGCCGAAGAATCTCAGGGGCTGGCAACGGTGCGGAAGGTCGATAATTCCACGGATCGACTGGAAATTCTCCTGCCAGACCCCACGCTACTCGAGAAGGGCTATCTTTTGGTCAACGGCGTCCAGGCGCATTTCACCGACCACAGCGCGGGTGCTGTTTGCGGCCTTCGATATAAGTGCGCCAGTGCTCACCCCGCCCTCCATCCCAATGTGCCGATTCAGTCCCCCCTCCTTTTTGAGTGGGTAGATTCCGAAACCGAGAAGGTATCGACCGCCGCCCGCTATCATCACTGGCATCCTTCCGAGCCTGTCTATCCCGGCTTCCCCGAGGATGAGGAAGAGGCGAAGGTGCGGCGGGATAAGCGATGGATCGTCGCTCACGAGCGCGAAGGACTGGTTGCCCAGGGGCGACCTCCGAGAACCTCTCCAGAATTCAAGGTCACCCTCGATCTGCGGAGACAACAATTCTAAGGGGGAAAACGGTTTCCACTCGAACGAGACATTGACAGTTCCATCGGGGAGAAATCCAACTGCGCGATGTGTCCCACTTCTTCCTGTGCGGCAGCAGAAGTCGAGAGGAGGCCGATATCAACGGCTATT
Organism: Opitutia bacterium UBA4506; assembly: GCA_002388665.1. Classification (GTDB taxonomy): domain Bacteria; phylum Verrucomicrobiota; class Verrucomicrobiia; order Opitutales; family Puniceicoccaceae; genus Puniceicoccus. The sequence goes on from DGMY01000025.1 coordinate 24,853, forward strand.
GCATCGTGCACCCTATCTGAACTAAGATTCCATCCGTGCAAACCTCAATCCTACTCATCACTTTCAGTGGAGACGACCGTCAAGGCATCGTTCATGAAATCGCGGCCAAAGTTCATTCCCACCAAGGGAACTGGGAACGCAGCCGACTGATCCACCTCTCGGGTCGGTTCGTCGGTTTGCTTCAGGTGAGCGTCTCCAAAGAAAACCGCGAGGGCCTTCGATCTGACCTAATGTCCATTCAAGGGTTGGAGTTGACCGTCGCCGAAGGTAAGGGCATCCCTCAACCCGCCGAAGCAAAGTCTTTCAAAGTTTCTCTAGTGGGTGCCGATCATCCGGGTATCGTCAGTGAGGTATTTGCCTCGCTCGCGTCCCTTGGGCTTAATGTGGAATCAATGTCGACAAAGACCGAGGCCGCGGCCGATTCTGGGACTCTTCTCTTTCGCGCAGAAGCACGCCTTTCCACTCGCGAACCTACCTCCGAATCAACGATACTGGAGGTCCTGGAGAATCTGGGGATGGATCTCCTTGTCGAGGTATCGGCCGACTCCTCTTCTTGAAACGCGCCACCACCCCCATGAACCCCGCCTACCGAAACGTAGTGATTCGGGTCGAGGGGAAAATCCCGAGTTGCGATTTTTCAATCGTCACCGCCTGTAATCCCAAGGGCCAAATCAATTCCAAAGAATCGAATCGGCAAGCCGATCAAAAACTGCGGGACGCACTAGCAGACTTGACCCCTCCTCCCCTGCGGGCGACCGGGATGTCCCCCGACCAATCCCATCAAGAGCCGGGGTGGACAGTTTGGGACTTGGATGAATCCATCCGACTCGGAAGAGAATTTCAACAAGAGGCCATCTACCGAGTCACCCGAGGAACTCTTCATCTGATCGCACTAAACACAGCGCATCACGAAACCCTCGGGCCCCTCAAAGATTTTCTTGTCCACTGATCCGCTGCTTTCGCTCCTCTTTTTCCTTTCGCTCCCGCCTCACTTTCGCTTAGAACTAATGAATCACGAGCGAGGGTAGCTCAGCTGGATAGAGCATCGGCCTTCTAAGCCGACGGTCGTGGGTTCGAATCCCACCCCTCGCGCCACTGTAGGACCTATCTCTCCAACCGAGCAGAGAACAAGGCTTTCCTCAATTCGTCCAAACCTTCTCCAAGCTCCGCGCAGATGGCGAAGACAGGGTCATCGACCGAAGTTTGGATGCGTTTCAGGTTCTCTTCAAAATTGGGTAGGTCGGATTTGTTCACAGCAATAAACCGCTGCTTCTTCACCAGCTCTTCGTCATAGAGCTCCATCTCTTTGACGAGCACCTGATAGTCTTCCAAAGGATCACGGTCGTCGCAGCCAGCTCCATCCAAAACCAAAAGGAGCACACGACACCGCTCGACATGGCGCAAGAATCGATGCCCCAATCCCCGATTCTCCGAAGCCCCTTCGATCAATCCAGGGATGTCAGCAATCGCCAACTTCCGGTAGTCAAAATCTTCATTCTCCGCAGTCATTCCCACGAAAGGATCGACCGTCGTGAAAGGATAAGGCGCACTCTTGGGAGTCGCATTGGTCAAACGAGCCAAAAGAGTAGACTTTCCTGCATTTGGAAATCCAATCAAACCGACATCGGCAATGGTCTTAAGCTGAAAAACATACTCTCCAGTCTGCCCTAACTTTCCTTCCGTAAATTCTCTCGGAGTCTGATTCGTCGAGGATTTGAAATGCAGATTTCCCAAACCTCCCTCACCCCCACGCAATAGGCGAATCCGTTGATCGTGCTCCAACAGTTCACAGACGGTCTTCCCATTGTCATTGATAACAATCGTGCCAACGGGGACAACCAATACAACATCATCCCCATTCTTACCGTTCTTCTGACTACCACGGCCCCCTTCACCATTTCGCGCCTTCCAGTGAGGCTGATAGCGAAAGGCACGCAAATCACTCACATTGCAATCGGCGTGCAAATAGAGATCTCCCCCCTTTCCACCATCACCCCCATCGGGTCCACCCTTGGGAATATACTTGGCTCGGCGAAAACTGGCACAACCGTGCCCACCATTTCCTGCTCGAAGAATCACTCTGGTTTGATCGTAAAACATCTGTAGCCGACACAGTGTGCGGTTTTCTCGCTCATATTCTACAATAAAGATCGACCGATTTCTATCGTACCAGGTTACATTTTAATTAATTGACAGTATTGGGACGAAATCAGTCGCTGGTGTTTCATTCCGTTTGACCTACCGGCAAGCCCTCCCTAAGCAAAGATTCTATCGCAATCGTAAAGACAAACTGTTCACGACGACTAGGAAACCACATGGAAGAATCACTGAGCTACGAGGAACGGATCCGGATTGGATTTGAAAAAATAGACAACGACCTTCTGTTCCTAATGAAGTGCTTCCGAGAGGTTCTTTTGAGCCTTGGCGAAGAGGAGATCGCAAACCAACTCCCATGGATCGGCAACGCTTCGCCTTCCTCCGAGTCGCCCCTGAACCCAGGAATGATCCAAGCGACTTCGATTTCCTTTCAACTCCTCAACATGGTTGAAGAGAACACCGCAAACCAAATGCGGCGCCTCTACGAGCGATCAAATGGCCCCCTCAACGAGTCCGGCCTCTGGGGATACTACTTCCGCAAACTCCGTGAAGATAATTGGACCCCCGAACAGATTGCTCAGATTCTCCCCTGCCTTCGCATAGAACCCGTCCTGACCGCTCATCCGACTGAGTCCAAGCGAGTCAGTATCCTTGAACAACATCGCGAGCTCTACATCCAGATTGTTCATTTGGAAAACCGGATGTGGACTCCAAACGAACGAATTTCAATTGAGGGGGAAATCAAAACGATTCTGGAACGGCTCTGGCGCACCGGGGAAACTCTTTTAACGAAACCAAGCGTAGCCGCAGAGCGTGCATCACAGCTACACTACTTCGACAACGTATTTCCTGAGGTGCTCCCCCATATTGACCGCCATCTCGAAGAAGCGTGGGAAGCCAATGGTTGGGATTTGTCGCTAATCAAGGGATTCACACACCGCCCTCGCCTTCGCTTTGGGACTTGGGTTGGAGGAGATCGCGACGGACACCCGCTTGTAACTGCAAAGGTCACCCGCGAATCATTACTCGATTTCCGCCAACACGCGCTCGATCTCCAAAAGCGAAAACTATCAGAGCTCCGCAACCTTCTGAGCCTATCAGATAGGCTCCAGGAACCGACGAAGGAACTGCAGGACAAGCTCGATGCCATGGCCTCTCAAATTGGTGACGATGCCCAGGCAATTCTCGAGCGCAACCACCACGAACCTTGGCGACAATTCGTCAGCCTTCTGATCGCACAACTCCCTCCAGCCGACTACGACCCCGCGGATTCACAGTATCCGGCTAGCCGATACTACCGCTATTCCTTTCACTTGGTTGCCGACCTCCAAGTCCTCTACGAATCTCTAGTCAAAATTGGGGCGGAGAGAATCGCACGGAATGATGTCGATCCAGTAATGAGGAATATCGAGGTCTTCGGTTTTCACCTAGCCTCGCTCGATGTTCGCCAGAACAGTGTCTTTCACGAGAAAGCGATCGACCAGATTCTGGAGAGAGCGGGAATGAAGGATTTTCAATACAGCTCTTGGTCCGAGGATAAACGACTCACGTTTCTGAACCAGCAACTCGAGTCATCCTTACCACTACTACCCGCAGGAGAAACTCCTGGGACTGAGTCGGAGGCCGTAGTCGCCGCTTTTCGAGAAATCGCCCGATATATCGATCGTCATGGTGATGAAGGTATCGGTTCCTATATTCTGAGTATGACTCGCTCTGCCTCAGATCTACTGGCAATCTACTTTTTGGCCCGCGAGGCAAACCTCCTTCGGAAGCTAGACATTGGTGTAATTTGTCTCATTCCCATCGTGCCTCTACTGGAAACTCTAGAGGACCTTCAGAATGGTCCGGAGATCCTTAAGGTTTTCCTCGCACACCCAGTGGCAAAGAATTCAATCACTTGGCTACACAGGCGCGGAGGATTGCTCGCGAAAAAAGGGATCGAGATTGATCCAGAATTGATTCCGGAATCGGAGGCTCTCGATCTACCTGTCCAACAGGTTATGGTTGGTTACAGTGACAGCAACAAAGACAGCGGCATCCTCGCCAGCCAGTGGGGCCTTCACAGTGCTCAGAAGGATATTGCAAAACTCGCCCGATCAATGGGCTTCCGCATCCGCTTCTTCCACGGACGAGGAGGAACGATTAGTCGCGGCGCTGGGCCCACTCACCGTTTCCTCGAGGCACTTCCAGCGACCGCTTTGGAATTCGACCTTAGAGTGACCGAACAGGGAGAGACCATTGCGCAGAAATTTGCAAATCACGTCACTGCCAGCTACAACCTTGATCTGTTGGTTGCCGGAACCTGCTACCACTCGTTGAACTCAGGACGACAAAAGTCAAAAGACCCGAAACTCGAGGAAGCGGTGGAAACACTGTCAGAGGAGACCAGCAAGGTTTATCGACAACTTCTCAGAGAGCCAGACTTCATGACGTTCTACACTGGGGCAACGCCCTTGGACGGTTTGGAAAAGAGTAGCATTGGATCACGGCCTTCACGACGTACAGGTGTTCGTTCGCTTGATGACCTGCGAGCGATCCCCTGGGTATTCAGCTGGTCACAATCTCGATTCTTCCTACCGGGCTGGTACGGATTCGGGTCAGGGATTAATTCTCTCTCTGATGAACAGTTTGATCTAATTGCAAAGGGCACTCAGTCGTGGCCGTTCCTCCTTTACGTTTTGACCAACATCGAAACGTCCCTATCCAGTGCAGACCCCGACATCATGAAAGCTTATGCTGCGATGGTCCCGGACACAGAAATTCGAGAACGATTCATGGATCGAATTCTTGAAGAGTTCGAACTCACTAAAACCAGTATGAATCGATTGTTCGGTAGCGACCAAAAAATACGTCGCCCTAGGTTGGAGAAAACGGTCCAGCCTAGAAACTCCGCATTGGAGCCCCTTCACTACGAACAAATCCGCCTACTCCAAGTACTCCGAGCCGGAGAATCCACCCCGGCGGAAGAAACACAAACGATTGGGAGACTCCTGCTGACAATCAACGGAATTTCCTCAGGATTGCGGACAACCGGTTAAAGAAAACCTTCCCCCGCTGGGGAGGGCAAAATTTCCAACCGTCCAAATGGCTTTAGTCAAATAGGCATTTTCGAATACCGTTGCCGACAGAGAGCCCTCCCCAATCAGCACCCCTCATGAGGTGAGGTTTTCGCGGTCGAACACTGCAGGGGGGTTCGCTCCGCAACTGCTCTTCGACAAACTCTTCAGATCCGAGGATCACCCCGTCGCAAAAGTACCGAACCCTACAGCGCAGGAGGATCGCGAGAGGTAATTTCCCTTTTTCCACTTCGAGAACCCGAACCGCATCCTCTCTCGATATTGAAACTTTTCCGGCTTTGGCCCCTGCGGCTGAACCAAACAGCGTTCGACGGTATCCAGACAGATCACGATCGACAACCTTTAGACCATTTCTAGCTTCACGACTTCCCGCTAAGGCTTCGGCATATCCACAGAAACGATAATCCTTCGGATCATCGACTAAACCAGCCCGAACCCCATTTAAGTCGATATAGGCGGCCACTGTTCGTAGAGCCCAACGGTCTCCCTCGACAAGAACGCTCTTGAATCGTTCCGACCACAAAGGTCCAAATCGTTCGTTCGACAAATTGAACCATCGAGCAAATCGCTGCTTCAAAGTTTTCATCAGCCATGAAACATCGTGCATCCTCCGAAGGAGCGCCTGCCGAATTTCACGCCCTTCGGCCGAGCCAGTTTCCAACAACTTTTCGAGATACTCTGCGGCCATGGGTTGCCACGGCGTAGGCGTAGGATAAAGGCGCCGATATCGGCGAACTAACTCCTTATCCGATATCTCAAAATCCTTCGAAGGAACCTCCACCAAGATATGAAAATGGTTCTTCATCACGGCATAGGTAACAACCCGAACACCCGAGAAATCCGCCACCTGCCAAATCATTCTTCTCAATACTTCCCTTTCCCGATCCCCAAACAGAGCCTCTCCATTCACCGTTCTACTCATCAGATGATAATAAGCCGTCTGCCCCTGAATGATGCGCCTCTTCCGTCTCATCTCCACATCCCAACAAAAATATCATTAAACGACAACCTTTATTTTCCTGGTTCAATAGAAGGCAATATTGGTTGGATCTGGGTTAACCCTTGCAATTGGGCGGAGAATTCCCCGCGATGGACTTATGGAAATCGAAAAAGATCGCGTTGTTACGTTGCACTACACCCTTCGTGGAGCGGACGGAAATGTACTGGATTCCTCTGAGGGGAAGGATCCGCTTTCTTACCTTCACGGCCATGGCAATTTAATACCTGGGCTTGAGACTCGGATTGTTGGCAAGACCGCCGATGACGAGATGGAGGTTCAGGTGCCTTTTGCGGAGGCTTACGGTGCCGTGGATCCTGAGAAGAAATTTGAGGTCCCTCGGACGCAGTTCCCACCGGAGGCTGAGATTGTTCCTGGGAGTCAATTCCGCGCCGAAGGTGAAGGAGGGACTCCGGTTGTCGTACGTGTTGAGGCAGTGGAAGGTGATAAAGTCAAAATTGACGCAAACCACCCTCTCGCCGGGGTTGATCTAAATTTCGCAGTTAAGGTAGTCGGCGTTCGCGAAGCCTCTGCTGAAGAGATCGAACACGGCCACGTACACTGATTTTAGGCTGACGGGAGAAACCCGGTTAGCAAATGACGCGAGGATTGTTCACTCGGGCGAATCTCTCGTTTAATTTTAACCGAACGATCGTCCGATAGACTAAATTTTGCTTCTCGAGCATTTTCTCACGAATGGCGAATCTGATTTTTTTCGGATTCGCCATTTTTGTAGGATTACACGATCCGCAGACCAATACGCCTCTTCGGGTGGCAGGTGAACCTTCTGTGACAACAGTAAAACCTGAGCTCAGATCGTCCTGAGAGTCTCCCGATAAATCCAGACCGAACCGAAATCTCACGCGGAACTACTCTGTGCGAATATCGTTACATCTGATTCTTTCGATTTGATTGCTCTTGGGAACAATTCTCGCTACCGAAGATACTGTCAGATCAATTTTTCTCATCCACTAAACTATAGCGATTCATGCCAACGAAAAAATCCACTCGTAAAACCGCGACAAAGAAAACTGCCCAGAAGTCAGTGACGACCCCGGGCAAGGCCGTAATTTCCACTGCGGAAATCAAAGAGTCTATTTTGTCACACTTAGAGAAAACGCTCGCCCGGGATACCAACACCGCGACTCCGCGGGACTGGTGGATTGCGACATCGAAGGCAGTACAAGACCGGATTCTCAATCGGTACATTGATACGATGGGAGTTCACAACGAGAAGAACGTCCGCCGGGTATATTACCTCAGCCTCGAGTACCTCATGGGGCGGCTTTTTCGAAACAACATCTTCAACGCGGGGGTTTTTGACCAAGTGACCGAGGCGCTCCAGGAGCTCGGATTGGAAATCGATGACCTCGCTGCGGAGGAAAATGACATGGGACTGGGCAATGGTGGTCTCGGGCGACTGGCTGCCTGCTTCCTCGACTCGCTCGCTACGCTCGACCTGCCGGCCGTCGGCTATGGAATCCACTATGAATACGGCTTGTTCAAGCAGAAGTTCGAAGACGGGCACCAAGTGGAGCGCCCCGACAATTGGGAGAAATTCGGCAACCCATGGGAGATCATCCGCCCCGAGTATATGCAAACCGTTCGTCTCTACGGTCGGGTTGAAAACTCGGTGAACGAGAAAGGCGATTTCAAGCCCGAGTGGGTAGACACTCGCTCCGTCAACGGGATTCCCTACGACATTCCGATCTGCGGATACGGCACCAAGACTGTAAACTTCCTCCGACTCTGGGAATCAAAGGCGTTTGAGGAGTTCGACTTCCAAGTGTTCAACCAGGGCGGGTACGTCGAGGCGGTACACGACAAAGCCGTCGGAGAGACCATTTCGAAGGTACTCTATCCCAACGACGCGACCGAGAGCGGCAAAGAACTCCGCCTCGTTCAGCAGTACTTCTTCGTATGTTGCTCGCTGCAGGACATCATCCGTCGTTTCTTGAAGAAGGAAAGCGACTGGAGCCTGTTCCCCGAGAAAGTGGCTGTCCAACTCAACGACACCCATCCAGCCGTAGCCACTGCGGAACTGATGCGTATCCTGGTCGATGAGCAGGACATGCCATGGGACGACGCTTGGGCAATCGTTCGCAAAACGTTTGCGTACACCAACCACACCCTTCTACCCGAAGCATTGGAGAAATGGAGTGTACCACTCTTCGAGCGAGTTCTACCTCGTCACCTACAGATCATCTTCGAAATCAATCGCCGATTCCTCCAAGACGAAGTGGAGGCCATGTGGCCTGGAGACGACGCGAAGAAGAGCGAGCTCTCTCTAATCGAGGAAGGTCATCCACAAATGATTCGGATGGCCTACCTTTCGGTCGTCGCCAGTCATGCAGTCAATGGGGTTGCAGCGCTGCACACCAAGCTCCTTCGTGAGAATCTGTTCGACAGCTTCGACGCACTCTATCCCGGAAAGTTCCAGAACAAGACAAATGGGATCACCCCACGTCGCTGGCTCCTCGCCTGCAACCCGGAACTCGCGACGCTCGTTACCTCAAAAGTTGGAGGAACCTGGCCGAGCCACCTCGACGAACTCCGTGGATTGGAAGCCTTCGCGAAAGACCCGAAATTCCAAGAAGAGTACCTTGCGGTCAAACATCAGAAGAAGGAGCAGCTTGCGGCAATCATCGAGCAAACTCTCGGTGTAACCGTAGATCCCTCAGCGATCTTCGACACCCAGATCAAACGACTTCATGAGTACAAGCGCCAGCACTTGAACCTGCTTCACATCCTCACCCTGTATCACCGGATCCTCCACAATCCCGACTATGATATGGTACCGCGGGTATTTGTCTTTGCCGCCAAAGCAGCACCCGGATATTTCCTCGCGAAGAACATCATCCGAGCGATCAACAAAGTTGGTGAGAAAATCAACAATGACCCCCGTGTCGAAGGGCGGATCAAAGTGGTATTCCTTCCCAATTACGGCGTATCTCTCGCCGAAAAGATCATTCCAGCTGCAGATCTTTCAGAACAGATCTCCACGGCGGGCAAGGAAGCCTCTGGAACGGGCAACATGAAGTTCGCCCTGAACGGTGCCCTGACAATTGGAACGCTTGACGGGGCCAACGTTGAGATTGGAGAGGAAGTCGGAGACGACAACATCTTCATCTTCGGTCTCAAAGTCGAGGAAGTCGAAGCCCTGCGCTCCTCAGGCTACAATCCTTACGACTACTACAACCGTATTACCGAGCTCCGGGCGGTTCTAGACTGGCTGCAATCCGACGCCTTCACACCCGGCGAATCCGGGGCATTCCAACCGGTAGTCGACAGCATCCTAAACCAAGGAGACCCTTACCTCGTATGTGCGGACTTTGAGTCCTACATCGAAGCGCAAGGCAAAGTCGACGCGGCCTTCCGCGATCGCGCAAAATGGGCGGAAATGGCGATCCTGAATACCGCTCGGGTTGGGAAGTTCTCCTCTGACCGGACGATCCGCCAGTACGCAGACGAGATCTGGGACCTGCCATCGATCCCGGTAAAGTAACAGCAGACCGTTAGTACCACCGCATTTCGAACGGCGGATCGACTCACAGTCGATCCGCCGTTTTTTTTGTGTGCGAGTGGGCAAATCCTTATCGATTCACCCGGCCGAGCGGCATAGCGACGGACCTCTCACTGCCTGCCAGCTCCTACCCAATTGGCCACAAAGGGTGATTCCATGCACCCGTGTGCCGAATCCTATCGGCGAAATCCCCTACTCCTTCAAAGTGGCCCATTCCTCAAAATTACCGATTCAAACAAACCTGCGATCTTGCCTTGCTGCCGCGCAAAAGCCACAGTGAATCCATACCATGTTTGCCCGACGCATCATCCTATTTCTTTTCATACTTGTCCCCTTAACCTCCCAGGGGCAGAGCTCCAGCAACGACCTTCGGAAGCAGGTAGCGAATCTGACTCAAGACGTGAACGCCCTCCGGGGCCTACTGGGTACTCTGCGAATTGAGGTCGAAAATCTCCAAAGAGAGAACGCCAAACTTCGCGCGGCTGTGACCCGTGCTACCGCTGCGAGTGCATCTGAAGCCGACACCCTCCGGATTGTTGACGCCCGAATTGCAGCGATGAAAGCCGAGCTCCTTCGTGAAGATGCCAATACCCGCAAAGAAGTGATCGCTTCAGTTAAAAAACAAATGGATTCATTGGCGGCCCAACTCCAGGAATCGCTACGCTCGATCGCCAGTGCCGGCGGCAGCAGCTCCGGGAACTCGGGCGGGGTCCCCCCATCTTTTTCTGAGGATTATCCTAAGGACGGCATCATGTACGACGTCCAATCCGGAGATACCATCAGTGGAATCGCCTCGAAGAACAACAGTCGCGTCAGCTGGATCCGCAACGCCAATAAAATCGTTGATGCCAGCCGAGACCTTCGTGCGGGTGCAACGATCTTTGTGCCTCAGGAGAACTAGACTGGGATTCGGATCCTAGACAGCTTCCGATCCGGCCTCTCAACTTCGACGAATAAATAGACGGAAACGTCAAACCGTGGGATTGCATTCCCCTCACCATCCTTTTCACTAGCAATATGGCGAAACCCAAGCCCAGACTTGGCCGGGGCCTCAATGGCATTTTATCCGGCGGCAAAGAAACCTCTCCACCCCCAGCGGGAAAGAAGAAGGCTGGTTCGACCACGCCTTCGGCTCCCCCAAAGCGCCCACTACCGCCGGCCCGAGGCTATCAGGATCTCCCTGTTTCGCAGGTTAAACGCAGCCCGTACCAACCGCGGCGGGACATCCCTCAAGAAAAGCTCGAAGATCTCGCGAACAGCATTCGTGCCGAGGGGCTTCTACAACCGATAGTCGTCCGGCCCGTTGGCGATCAATTTGAGCTCATTGCCGGGGAGCGTCGGTTGCGCGCCTTCGAATTGCTCAATTTGAAGCAGATACCCGCCCGGGTAATGGAGATCGGGGATGCTTCCTCCGCAGCGCTCGCACTCATTGAAAATCTCCAGCGCGAGCAACTGAACCCCGTCGAAGAGGCGCTCGGATTCGCGAGCTTGATGAAGGACTTTGACCTGACGCAGGAAGAAACGGCAGAGAGAGTCGGCAAGGGTCGTGCGACAATTGCAAACTCCCTGCGCCTTCTCCAACTCTCACCGGAGATCCAAGGATTCCTCGGACGGGGACTTCTGACAACGGGACACGCCAAAGTGTTGCTGAGTATTGACGACGCGGCTCTCCGCAGCCTGATGTCCCGCCGAATCATTGAGGAAGGGATGAGTGTTCGGGAAACCGAGAATCAAGTAAAGCGACTCAACGCCCGGAGCGGTTCAGCAGCTCGCAAGAATTCCACTCCAAGCAATGAGAACGCCGCACTGGAAGACCTCAGCCGCAACTTGGAAAACCACCTCCGCGCCCCGGTCCAGGTTAAACAGTCTGGGAGAAAAGGGAGAATAGTGATCCAATTTTCCGGGAACGACGATCTCGACCGCATCCTCCAGCAATTGGGAATGCGCTAATCAGTCGTCCAGCGGCGACCAAAACGGCTGATGGGTCTCCGCCTAATGACCCAACGCGATTCAGATACCCGCCCACCGTTTAGAACGGACAGGCAGGGAGACAATCGGTCAACCGACTCATTCAATCGGAACGCCGATAGCCGAACAGGCCGCTGTGCCGCGTTTTTCCGGCGTGCCACACCGAAGGCGGAGAGCCACGAAATGCGGCCGGTTCCGGCCTTCCCCTTAGAAGCGGTTTTCCAACACGACCTCGTCGTAAGGCAACTGGCCCGGCTTGGGCCAAGGAGCTTTCGTCCCCTTCCCGATCGCGATCATAAAACTAACCACATGGTCCTCGGGTAGATTAAGAATCTGCCCCACCGCTTCGAAATCGAACCCATCCATCGGGCAGGAATCGAGCCCCATCGCCTTAGCAGCGAGCATCAAAGTCATCCCGGCCATCCCGCAACTGCGCATCGCTTCATCCCTCTTCACCTGTGGCTTGCCGCGATAATACTGATCGATAGCCGGAAGAATGATCTCTTTCACTCCTGACGGAGCATCTTTCCAATACCTCTCTGGCTCCTTGCTCCACGATTCCGTATCCGCGCAAAGAACAACCAAAAGGGAAGCATCAGTCACCTGGGCCTGATCCCACGCAGCCGCACGAATCTCCTTACGGACATCGGGGTCCTTGACCACAACGAACCGCCAATTCTGAATATTGAAGGCCGTAGGAGACTGCAGTGCTAAATCCATCAATTGCCTCTCCTCTTCTGCAGTAAGACGATGCTCAGCATCGTAATGTTTCACTGCACGGCGCTGACGAATCGCATCAATTGTATCCATATCTCCAAGATTCTAGCCAATCCCTCCCTCATGGCAACCACCGGAAGGAACCAAAATCAGTGATTGTTGAATTCATTTCACGCCGGAAAACAGAACCGTAGCTGGAAAGAAATTTTTTGTCGAAAAAACGAAAAATTGCAGTTGACGACCTCCCCTGGATACATCTTTAATTTTCCCTTTAACACGCGAGCGTAGCTCAGTTGGTAGAGCACCACCTTGCCAAGGTGGATGTCGAGAGTTCGAACCTCTTCGCTCGCTCCACTTTTTAAGCCCTCTTCGGAGGGCTTTTTTTTGGCCTAAACTCCGCAATTAGAAGGATTTAGTGATATTTCGACAATCTGACGCCCGCGTGACGATCCACCTTCAGTATGCTTAAATGCTGTACATTTGTGTACTACTCCGTACTATTGAAAAGTGTTCGTAATTTGTTCCTATGTCTCGGAGACCCAAGATTTCGCTGATCGCATCTCGAAAATACTCGCCCTACCGTGTCTTTCTTTCGGGTAAAGCTCGATATTTTTCCACAGAGGAAGACGCAGAGATTGCTGTCGATCAACATCTGGCCGGAAAGCCTATGATCAAGCTCGGGGTGCGGGAGGTGGATGAAGTGATTCGATGCAAGCAAATGCTGGAGGGCACTCCATTGATCGATGCAGTCCGATACTTTCTCGACCATCATCCCGCGACCGATCAGACACTGACCTTCGAGGAAATCACCGAACGCTTTATACCGCTATTTCATCGAGCCGATCACTCACCGAAATACAGTACCGAAGTGATGAGCACGATTCGCAGGTTGAACAAGGCCGTAGGAAAGGATCCAATCCGTGCGATTTCAACGTCTAAGGTGCAGGAAGTTCTTGATTCCACGGGTAGCGCTCACACTCAGAGGCAGTTTCGCAAGGTGTTAAATCTGGTAATCAATTTTGCGATTACCCGCCAGGTTATTGAACGCGCACCGTACAACGTGAAAGCTCTCCAGCTTTTGCCAATTCGATCAAAGCGGCCGGACTTCTTTTCTTTAGAAGAGACCAGGGAGCTGCTGTCGGGGTTCTGGGAGCTGGATCGAGAGATGTTCCCGGCAGTCTGCTTGCAGTTATTCGCGGGGATTCGGACATTTGAAATCCCCCGAATGAGATGGGAATTAGTTGATCAACGGGCTCAGATCATTGATGTGATCGAGAGTGTCGCCAAAATGAATAAGCGTCGGGTGATCGATTGGATTCCCGCAAGTCTGAAATCTGCATTGGGCACAGTGCCGCCACAGTCACGACGGTCCGGGATGAGTATTTCGCCGTTGCGCAACGAAGAGAGCTACATGCAGCGCAGACAGCGACTGACCAATCGTTTGATCAGTCGCTCATTTCGGCAGAATCCCTGGCGGCACACTTACGCGAGCTATGCCGTTGCTTACCATCGAGGAGCGAAGCGCGTAGTGCCATACATGGGGCACACGGATGAGGGTCTACTCTGGAATACCTATCGGGATTTTGTCACCCACGCTCAGGCGAAGCGTTTTTTTGCCAAAGGCATTTTGCCTTGGTAGGAAATTTGAAAATCAGTAATTTTCCGAAAGTATCTCGACAAGTTCCCCTTTGGGCTTCGCCTTCGCCAGAACCTCACCAATGACCATTCCGCCGAATGAGTTTCGAGCTCGGAACTTCATGTATACGTTCAATGTGCCGTCATCATTCTCCCCGAAACGGGTCTCGATTTGCTCAAAACTTTGGGGGTCTTTCAACCGGTTTTTGACATAAGCAACCAGCTCATAGTGAGAACCGTCCCATGGGCTGAATCCCTGCTCCAAGCGATCTCGCTTCTTGTCTGCGGGTGTTTTGCTGGACTCTCCAATAATAGAACCAACTGCGCCTGCAATGACAAAAAAGATGACGAGTCCAAGGAAGAATTTCGCGAGAAAACTAGTTCGCTTCGCTCCGCAGTGTGGGCAGGCCGATGCAGACTTGGCGACATCGCCACCACATTTCGAACAAGCTACGATTCCAGGCCTCCGAGGAGCATTCCCCGAAGGTACTGCTGGTTTCGGCGATACTGAAGGAGCGCTACTGCATCCTTGGGGACAGGCTCCACTTGAGGGATGAAGTACGCTCCCGCATGCCGGACACATTCTAACACTTTTCATCGTTTTTGCTTGTATCAAATTCGGAGTATTACTGCTAAAGGATCGGATCAGCAGAAACAAGCCGATATGAGAGCGTGATATCTTCCGTGAGATCGTTGACTCTTCTGGTTTCCCTTAAGACAACCTTATATCGAGAAGGGAGCATTACGGGGGCTTCGACGGTAAAAAGGTCTTTAGGTACCTTACCCGAATACTTCACTCCATCCTCATCTCGAAAGGCGAAATAGGAAGTAGATTGGTTGAACGCTTCGATCTCTCCAGTTAATTCCTTATGGTCAATCTGCGTATCGGCAGAATAGCGACTGATGGAACTAGCGAGTGTCTCCGAATGGAACACACTGGAAGAGAAGCGAACCAGATCATTACCTGATCCAAATTCACTCAAAACATCGACTTCGGCGGCCGACGTAGCCTGCGCCCATTCTAGCATCCCTTTGATACACGCACGACCAAAACGGGCCTGAACTTTACCCAAAGATTTCTTCTCCCGATCCGATACAACTTTTGAGAACTCTCCCACCGCTTCTTTGATAGCTTTAACGGATTCGCTTTCGGAAGGTTCTAAACCTGGAATTGGAAGGTCAAGCTGGTCAGTTCCGCCTGTAAAAAGCATAGCGCCTAATTGATCCAACCGATCGCTGTACAGGTAACCGTATCGGAATCCATTCTGCCTAGTCTCTTTATGAATGAACAAAGAATTTTGAGGCCGATTCTCGAGGATAGACTGTGCAAATATCAAAATCGTATTTTCGTAGCCTTCAACACCACGAAATAATGGCCCGGCCAAAACATTCCCACCCCGGGCGTTAACAATTTCGTAGGATATAGGCTGAGCACGATAGTGGCTTACAATCCTTTTAAATTCTTCGTCCTTTCGTCGGATGAGTTCAGCGGAAGTATCATATAGCGCGAAAGCGTCATAATCCTCAGGATTATTTACAAGGTGACGCTCACAATCGGCATTGGCCTTTTTAAGCGAATGCAAGCTTCTGATCAGCTCTGTTATGGCTGCCATTTTGCAATTTTCTCTACTTCGATACTCGGAACGCCCTTTTTGCCGTCGTCTGAAAGTTCCTTTAGGGTCTCTTCAAATATTGTCCGGTATGATTCATACAGCGGAGAACTTTTCGGCTGTTCCATAGGCAATATCAATGTGGTACATCGAGTCTCCGCTTTCATGTTCGGCTTCCAACACTCATGAACTAGTTTGCTAATTGCTATTGAGGACTGAAACACAAGGGTAGCACTGTTCGGATTGCGAAGGTACTCCGTAAATTGACAATCAATGAGAACCTTCCCTTCGGCCTCCCTTCTGGCGAGATTCCTACCGTGCCAAATCATATTATTCCATATATCTGGACGCGTAGTAGAGTCCGTGAATCTTTTCACACATTGTGCATGAACCTGCTTGATTTCACAAATCGGTGCCTGGTCGGGGCTGAATATCGGTATAGCCATTACGCGTTTAAGGGACGATTCCCAAACGATCTCCTGGGAGAAATTTTTTTATTTTGAGGACCGGTATCCTCGGGGTGCACATGTTCCTCTAAAAACTTTTTCAGTAATTTGCGAAGGGCCCGGGGTTGGTCGGAGGTTCCACAGATTGCTTCCATTTCCCGTGCGTCAATTTCCCCGCATAGTGATTTCGTTAGATCAACAAGGATGCTTGGCGACATCGGATCTGTAGGGGTTTGATTCTCGAGTTTCTGTCGCATCGCACCGCGAATCCAAGAAGACCGATCCTCTTTACTATCTAAAACATTCCGATCGATCTTCTGAAGAAGTGAATCAGGAAGGCTCATCGAAATTTTCACAGATTTGTCGGCCAGAACATCGCTCATGGAACCAAACAACCATGCGGTATGAGTTTTTCCTACTCGAAACTCTTGACACGAGTATTCTAGTGTCATACCAAGAATACCATGATCAACTTAACCGACTTCTCCTACGACTCTCAGCGGGTGCGAGTAGCGGGAACATTCGAAGACCCGCTTTTTGTTGCGAAGGACGTATGCGCCATCCTTGGACTAGAGAACAACCGACGAGCACTGATGGAGCTGGATGCCGCCGAAAGAGCAAGTGTTACGATTAGTGACACTAGCCCATCGCCACGGAAAACCATCACAGTCAATGCCGTCACAGAGTCCGGTCTCTACGCTCTGATTTTCAAGAGCCGCAAGCCAGAGGCTCGCAAGTTTGCCCGCTGGGTGACTTCAGAAGTGCTCCCACAGATCCGCAAGACAGGGAGCTACGCGCCGGAGATGCCTCGGACCTACCCAGAAGCAATGCAACGCATTGGAGAGTTGGTCATGCAGGGCAAGTCGCAATCAGAGGCATTGTCGTTAGTGATGCCTTCGGGCCGGTTCGGAGAAATTTCTCCGGCAACTGCGAAACCAAAGACACGGCTCATTGCAAGTCACTACCGGACTCCTCGGAACGGGGTACCGGATACTGGGGCAATGAGGCTCCAGGAGCTACTACCAGAACTTCCACTCTTCGGGAATGATCAAAATGGATAGAGGCCTCGCACGAACCACCATCTCCATGCCAGCCGAACTGCTGGATGCAATCGACGCTCACTGCGAAAAGATTCACCAAGACCGGTCAGGATACATTCGGCAGGTAGTCCAGATTGATCTGGATCGGCACCGCGAGCAGTCGGCACTGCTCAATCTACTCTCCGAGGCCCAGGCATCTGGCGTGAATGTGGAGAGCCTTATTTCGTCCGCGATCCGCAAAGCTGCGGTGAGCGGGGCCATAGACGGGTGAACAGTTAACCAGGGCGAACAGGATGAACACGGAAACGCAACTGACGATATGGGAAGAGCCGACTGCGATCTTGAGCAGTTACGACCACACAATGGAGAAGACAAATCGGCCGGGCTTGAAGCTCTGGTCGAGAGCGCTACGCGCATGGGTCTCGGACCTTATCCATCATCGGGATGATACCTATGAGCAGTGTATGTTGCTGGAGATGGAGATCGAGCGTGGGGACACGCAGGCCGCCCTCGCCCGGCTCGGACGGATCAAAGGGATGCTGGCAGTCTTATGCCTGGGGCTTGTTCTCTCGCAGTTAATTCAGGTCGGGTCGCAGGAGGTGCGGCGCCCACAGGGCAATGCTCGGGTGGTACGAGTTATTCGCAGGGGTCGGGAGGACTGGGCATGACGGACCGCGAGAAAACAAATCTCATGGGAAACTACGTCATGGGACTAGCCGGCGTAGCAAAATACATCGGCGTGCATCGGCACACGGTTCGGCGTTGGCGGCAAACCTTCCCGTCTAAGTTCCCCAAGGCTCGGGTACTGATGGGGAAAGAGTGGTTCCGAAAGGCGTCGATTGATCGGTTCATGGATCCGGCGAATAATCCGACTGCGGGCGTAAAGACGAGGGCAGGACGATGAGGGTCGAATCCGCACAGGCGGCGAAGCGCATCCGCCAATCCTATTCATTCCGGCTATATCACCGGATACGTCGATTTTTTCCAAGCAGTGACAGCCTCTGGGCTGACTGGCCTCGCCTGACGGGGTTACTCCTACTCCCTACTCTTCCAAAGAAGCTGGGAAGGCGGTCTTCGGGCCGCCGCATTTGCTCGCTACTCGTTCACGGCGGAGCCGTGTCCCTTGCCACCGGTGCCAACTCGATTAGACGGCGTCGGGGCGAAAATGAGACAATCGCGAAAATCTAAACTTCCGCCCGCCCCCTATAGGTAGGCGACCGTTAAAACCACACAACCCACCTAATCATCATGAACACTACACCGACGAATCCGGCCCGCCCGGATACAGACAAGCCCGACAGCGAGTGCAAACAACATCTACGCTATCGATTTACGCCCGAAGAGGTCACCGAACTGGCGATTGAGCAGGCCGAGAAGCTACGCGAGGTCACGAGCCTCGAGGGCGAGAAGAAACGGATCGCATCGCAGTACAAGTCCCGAATCGACAATCTGGAGTCGGAGATCGAGCAGCTGAGCGAATCGATTACGACCGGATACGAGATGCGGATGGTAGACTGCGACGTCTACTACCACACACCGGGTGTCGGGGTGAAGTCGTACTTTCGCCGAGACACTGGCGCATTCGTCCGCACGGAGGATATGACCGAATCCGAGAAACAACGGAACTTCGATTTCGAAGAGGAGGAAGATGAGGCTGAGACATTGGCACTGCCTGCTCCGGTAGATGAGGAGGATACGGTCGATGTCGATTTCGAAGAGGAGAAGAAGCCTACCGAGTTTTATTACTACGCATGGGTGACTGCACAGGGGTCCGATGCCAAAGCACGCAACATGGATGGCGACGTAAAAGTCAGCTGTACAGCTGGTGAAATCCTAGCTGTGGCAAATTTGGTCCAGAAAGAGTACGGAAATAAGCTCGAGGTCCTCAACAAAGCCGAGCCAGTCGCCGAAGATGGGACGGTAGAGGTGTGGAAGACTTTCCGTACTGGGGGCCCTCAATGGCGCCTATGGAAACTGCGGGTTCGCTCAGCACGAACCGAGGAGCTGAACGAGGACTCGAGCGATGAATAGCGCCGATTATTCGGAGGCTGCAGAGGGTATGGTCTCTTGCGGGGGATCATTCGTGAGCGCCTTGGGCAATGCCTACCGCTATGCGGACACTGATAATCGAGCGAAGCTGGTCGAGACATTCGGCCACTACTTCCGCCGATACGAAAAGGTAGAGGGTCCGTCTTTCGCAGGATCGATCGATCCTGCCATCGAACTCCCCCATAATACCGAGGCCAGGTACATGATCTGGTCCGATGGCGAGAGGCTACCTGCCCATTGGTCAGGAACCGAGTGGGTAGCCGAAAATGGGGTCACTTTTCGGCCATCGGTAGTCGATGGCTGGGTGATGCTCTGAGCTGATTTTTTAACACGATAAAACAACACACCGAAAGGAACTAATATGAAGCTAAGCTACAAATCCGGCGGGAATTTCGAGCCCTGCCCTGAATACACCGGCCGCGCAGTATGCGTGGACGTCACACCGCTGCAACATCAGCAATCCCAATATGGAGACCGACAGGTCTTCAAGTTGGTTTTCGAAGTCGAGGAGAAGCGGGAGGATGGCACGCCGTTTTGCGTGTGGAGCCGTCCCTACACTCCCTCACTGAATGAAAAGGCCAACCTGCGCAAGGACCTGCGAAAATGGATGGGGCGCGATCTCAACGCCCAGGAACTGCAGGAGTTCGATACGGAATCTCTCCTGGGCAAGCCTGCCTTCGTCATCGTGACCCACTCAGAGGGTAACAATGGTGAAACCTACGCCAACATCGATGCAATCCTCCCTCACAAGGAAATGCACGGTTCCCCGCTGCAGCCTTCCGGAAAATATGTCCGCAAAAAGGACCGCGAGGATAAACAATCCAGCAGCGAGAATGGAAAAGGAGCCGCTTACCGCAGTGCGGAAAAGGTGAAAGATTCCGACACGGGGGAATCCGCCGGCCGCGTAGACTGGATGACAACGGAGGTGCATGTGGGCAAGCATGCAGGGGTCCAACTAGGAGATCTCGATGCAGATGCGGTCGAGGCATTGCTGAAACACTGGATGCCAGCTTACACGCAATTGGAGAAACCTAAGGCCGCCGACAAGCGCTTGGCCTCAGCTCTCGAACAGGCGAAAGAGGCTTTGGCAGAGGCCACAACCGAGGAGACTCCTTACTAATGGACCCGCTGGTATTCGATATCGAGACAGGGCCCGAAGCAGATGAGGTCCTGCGTTCGATGGAGCCGGAATTCACGGCACCTGCGAACTGGAAAGATCCGGCAAAGATCGCTGATAAGATCGAAGAACAGCGCGATGCGTGGAGAGCCAAATCGGCTCTCTGCGCTACCACGGGGAAAGTTCTCGCAATCGGGATCTCCGACTCCGACGGCGTGAAGCTGCTTTTCGTGAATGAAGACCCGGATGATCTTTATACGGAGAGAGATGTAATCTCTGAGTTCTGGCAGATCGCCTGCCCCAATGGTAAGTGGAGGCATCTCATTGGGTTCAATTCTAATCGCTTCGACATCC
Source organism: Opitutia bacterium UBA4506 (assembly GCA_002388665.1). GTDB lineage: Bacteria > Verrucomicrobiota > Verrucomicrobiia > Opitutales > Puniceicoccaceae > Puniceicoccus. The sequence continues at coordinate 45,483 of DGMY01000025.1, forward strand.
CATTCCTTGTGCGGCGTTCTTACAAGCTGCGAATCAAGGTTCCCTACGGGGTCACGAACGGTCGCTACCTAAATCCCCGATTCATCGATCTGATGGATTCATGGAAGGTAGGCGACTACCAAGCGTCTATCTCCTTAGATCGACTCGCCGCACACTTGGGCTGTCGCAGAAAGAATGGCGATGGAGCGATGTTCGCAGAGCTACTGGAAACAAACCAAGAAGAGGCTCTGGACTACCTCCGCAATGACGTCGCGATGACTCAGGAAATCGCAGTGGCTCTGGGGGTAATTCAACCAATAGAGGAGGTGCTTTACTAATGCCATCGCTACGCGAAATGGTTGCAGCAAAAAAAGTGGGGGCAGCGAAGATCGTTGCCCCCACTGATCTGCCCAAGAAGGAGCCGGGTATTAAGATCCAAGGTTCTGTTCCCGACTCAGCGGGAAAATTCGAGGGCGCGAATCTGCCGGAAGCCAGAGATCCGCGCCAACTGACCCAGATCAGCGAAAAGGAGAACGAGGTACCGATGGTGTTTCCCTCCGAAAACTGGTCGGAAGAAGAAAAGGCCTGGTGGCAGGCATGCCACTCAGTAGAGACCGATTTGGGGATAGTGATCGACGGGGATCACGCATGGATCGCCCTGAAGAGGTACAAAGACACAGCCAAGCATCTGCCCGGAGGGGTCTTACTCTTGCACAAATTGCCGCTGCTCAATCGTCACCTTTTGGGGCAGCCCTACTAGATTTTACCGAGGAGCAGAGAATCTCATGGAGGGCTCATGCAGATGAGGCCGGATACACCGAGATCCAAGAGGGGCTTTTCTACTACTCACCGATGAAAGACCAACAAAGAAAAAATAATGATGAAAACCGACAACGAAAACAAAGGGGTGCTTGATATCGTCGAAGAAGTATCCGCTCCCGCGATCTATGAACAGGATGGAGCGCAAGCGGTAATCGAGCAAATCAATCACGCTGCGCTCTCCATTGTGGCAGATGCTACGACGGCCAAGGGACGAAAGGAGTTGAAGAGCATTGCTTATGCGGTTGCCCGAAGCAAAACAACGCTCGATGAACTTGGAAAGAACATGGTTGCTGAGCTTAAAGCTCAAGCCACGAAAGTCGACCAGGTGCGACGGCATATCCGATCCAGTCTCGATGCAACCAAGGCAGAGGTACTGAAGCCAGTGACTGAATGGGAAAACAAACTGCGCGCCGTCGATGACCATTTGAAGTCCATCCTGAAACTCCGTGATGTACGGATCGGAGAAGACACCAAACAGATCGAGAATCGAATCTCAGCCCTTACTGACCTGCAGTCTAAGGGTATCGATCCCATGACCCGCGAGGCAGAGATCGAAGAGGCCGTAAAAACCACTCGAAATATCTTGGATCAGTTTCTCCAGGAGCGGCAGAAGTTTGAAGCAGAACAGAAAGAGCTTGCGAGGTTCCGTACAGAAAAAGCGAAGCGCGACCGCGAGGAGGCGGAACGAAAAGCAAAGGAAGAGCGTGAAGCTCGCGAAGCCAGAATCGCGCAAGAAGCAGCCGAAAAGGCCAGAAAGGAGACTGAGGAGAAGCTGTTGAAGAATTCCCCACCTCCACCCTTACCTTCTACCTCTGACGATTCCTCGCAACAGCCAGAGCCAGACAGTGCTCGAGAGAAATCTATCGAGATTTCAAAGATTGAAGATGCTTTAATGGATGAGGTCACTTGGCTGATGCCAAATCAGGCGGTAGAGATCGCCGAGGTTATTTTTTTCGGACGTCTACCCGGAGTGGAGGTGAAGCGATGATCCCCGACCCATCACAGCAGGGCGCTATCAGCGTGATGAACCAAGGAAAAAATGTGTTCCTCACAGGGTTGGCAGGCACAGGGAAATCAACGGTTGTTGGAGAATACCTAGGTGGAGCGATGAGACCATGCCAGATCACTGCGACCACCGGTATCGCGGCCATCAATCTACAAGATTCATTTCTCGCTCGGTCTGGAGTAGCTATCAAAGCATCAACAATCTATCGATGGGCAGGCATCGGGATCGGGCCCAAGCCCGGGCAGTCAAATGAGGATTTCTTCGAGGAACTACGCATCAACTGTCCCCCTTCTAGGCTTGCAGCGTTTTCTCGTATCCGGGCGGCCGAAACTCTGCTGATTGACGAGATCAGCATGCTGCCGGGCCGGGTGCTCAACTATCTAGAGTTCCATTTCCGCCAACTGCGGGAGAACCCGTTCCCGTTCGGAGGGATTCAATTGATCGTCGTGGGAGACTTTCTTCAGTTGCCTCCGGTGAGCAAGAGCGGGGTCTACGATTGGGCGTTTCTGAGCGAAGCATGGGCTAAAGCAAATTTTCACCATTGCTGTTTACAAAAGATACATAGGCAAGATGAGCCCGAATTCATAAATGCGCTCAATGATTTCCGCGAGGGACGGATACGAGGAGAGACCGCCAAACTATTGGCAGCAAGAGTGGCGAAGTTCCCTGATCGGACGATCACTCGCCTATTCACCCACAACACCATGGTGAACAAGTGGAATCACTATCAGCTCGAGTGTATTGATTCCAGAGAGTTCCAATTCGAAGCAGAATGTGAAGGTCCGTCTCATGAGGTAGAGTTCCTTCGCAAGAACATGATCACTCCGTGGATGCTGGAGTTAAAAGACGGGGCAAAGGTCATGGTCACCCGCAACTTAAGTTGTCAGGGAGAATTGATTGCGGCGAATGGGGCAACCGGAACTGTGATTAAAATCGATCCGGGGAAAGCCATTGGGGTGAAGCTGGACTCGGGCAAGGAGATCGCTATCGAGCGCGAAACATTCCACTTCGATCCTTTGCGCACGGAAAGCGGAAGCGTAACACAGTACCCTCTCCGATTGGCCTATGCCATGACGATCCACAAGAGCCAGGGCCTTACTCTCGACCGTGCATTGATTGACATTCGCGCTGCACGTGAGCCCGGACAAGCTTATGTAGCCCTCAGCCGGTTGAGCAGTCTGCAGGGGCTGTGGCTCAAAGACTGGATCAAGGGGGTTTTTGTAAGCCCAGAGGCGATAGATTTCTACCGTAGGATTGATAAAGCAGCATGACGACAAAGACCGATAAAGAATCTTCGACTACCTTCACCGACCTATTCCCGCAGCCGGTCTCTATCTTCGAGAATGCTTTTGCGGACGACCCTCAGGAGCAGCCATCGCTAGCAGATATTCTCGAATCGATTCGGGACGGAGTTTGGGCTCAACCGGTAAAGCTCCTGCGGGACAGACTTGAGCGTGGCGACCAGAAAGGTTACGACGACGCAAAGCGCCGCCTACCTGCGTTCACCATGTCGGCTTGTCTTTTCACCCGAGACAAATCAGTTCCGGTCGATCAGAAGATAATCTCACACAGTGGATTTCTTCAGGCCGATTTCGACCGGAAGGAAAACCCCCAACTGACCAATATTGAAGAGGTAAAAGGATGGCTGATGGAGGACCCCCACGTTGCTTTTATTTTCACTTCCCCCTCCGGTTGTGGAATCAAGGCTGGGATCCGCATCGATCCAGAGGCGCACCGGCCAAGCTTCTTTGCCGCCGAGAATCACTTTCTGAAGACCTACGGCCTGCAAATGGACCGGAGCACCAAGGATCCGGTTAGGCTCTGTTTCGTCTCCCATGACCCCGAGCTTTATCTTTCCCGTGATTCAGTACCAATCCCCTATGACTCAATCCCACAGGACCAGCACAGAGACCGAAGCAGTCTGGTTCCAGTGGATACGACGAAAACCGACATCGAGGAGATGCTGTCCTTTGTGCCTCGGCGCCCCGAATACGACGACTGGTTACGAATCGCCTCTGCCGTGTGGTCAGTTCTACCGATGGAGGAAGGTTGCCGAGTTCTGGCGAACTGGTCACGAGAAGAGAAGGAAGGCGAGTATTCCAAAAAATGGCAGCACAAGCTCGACGACATCGGTATCGGGACTCTGGTCTGGTATGCTCAGCAAAATGGATTCGATGCCAAGGCGGCCGCTCGTCGAAAGATGTGGGCCGGCCGGATCCGATTCGCCGAACCAACGGTGCGGGATGCTGGAGAAGATTTTTCGCAGGATCCCGCCGAAGGAATTGAACAGGTCGAGCTATCCAGAGAGTTCGTAGTAAACTGTTTCGAACAAAAGCAACTAGGGGATGCGAGACTCTACGCCCACGTTGCCCGGGGAAAGAAGCTGTTCGATCACTTAGGGCAATGCTGGAGAAGCTACGTAGGAGGGGTATGGGAACGAGACGACATGCAGAGGACGTTAGTTGATGCCCCCGAATTGATCGCGAGGACGTACCAGGAACTAGCGGATAGTGTCCAAGATGACATGCGATCAAACCCAGCCGAAGGGAAGAAGGATCCGAGAATTGAGAAGATCAAATCCATCCGCTCCCGTATTGATAAGATTCGTACAACTGGCTACCTATCCGGCGTCATAAAGTTCGCCGAGTCCATGCTCGGAACCAAAGCCACCCTTTTTGATCGAAATCCCGGGGTCCTGGCTGTCGCTAATGGTGTGATCGATTTTGCCAATGGTGTTTTTCGCGAGCATCGGCACACCGACATGCTTACCCACAGAACAATCTGCTCGTTCGATCCACAAGCCGAATGCCCTCGATGGGACCGGTTCCTCGACTATTTCATGGAAGGCAATTCCGAGATGATCGAATACCTTGCCCGGGCTGTGGGATACAGCCTTACCGGTTTTGTCGATAAAGACGTTCTATTCTTCTGCTACGGCAAGGGGGCCAACGGGAAGAGCACATTCACCGCAGCCCTGCACATGCTTCTAGGAGACCTGATGACCACGGTTGGCATCGAGGCTCTCATGGCCAAAGCTTCGGACAACAATTTCGACTATAAGAAAGCTCAGATGGAAGGGCGCCGGTTGGTTGTCAGTGATGAGATTCCAGAAAGCAAAAAGCTTAACGAAAGCGCTGTCAAAAGCCTCGTAGGAGGTGATGCAATCACCGCTAGACGGCCTTACGAAAAACCCTACACGTTTGAACCGACACACAAACTATGGCTTGTCGGGAATCATAAACCAAATATCGAGGGAACCGATTATGGAATCTGGAGAAGGGTCAATTTGATACCATGGTTAAGGACTATGCCAGAAGCCGAGAGACGCCCAAGACATGAGGTGTTAAGTGAGTTCAGAGAAGAACTTCCAGGGATCCTTAATTGGGCAATTAGAGGATACGTTGATATGGCTGACAACGGAGGTCTTAGGCCACCTAAACAGGTGATAGAAGCCACGAAAGAGTATCAATCGGACAGTGATCAGTTCGCCCGATTTCTCAGTGAACGGACCGAACGAGATCTACTAGGATCTGTCAGTTTGACTGACCTGCGGGAGACTTTTCAGGCTTGGTGCCAAGACGAAGGGGAACAGCCCAGGTACCAAACAAACCAGAAAATTTCAGCCTATATGAGGGATCAGGGATTCGAAATTCAACGCCAAGGATCCAACAAGACCCGCAAAGTTCTGGGAATCACTCTCATTAAATTCTCATAAATGAAAGATATTCTCAATAAAGCCCATATTAAGGTGGACCACATGGACCACTTGAACCCCATTTTCCCTACCTTTTGCGTAAAGGGAGAAAAAACAGGGATCATTTATAGAAAAGTTGGGGAAATACACCCTCAAGTGGTCCATGTGGCCGCAAATCCATTTTCACCACTCCGGTAGCCCCATGCCCCATGCAAAATCACGACCAACCATCTCTGATCTCCAATCATGGGGATACTCCGAACAGCCCGATGGCACCTGGGCAAAATCTAACCGTTTGGATGCCGTATCGAAGCCCGTCTCTCAATCGAATTCTAGGAGCCCCACTCAAGGCCCAAATAAAAATGAAAAAGGAAGCAAAGCAAAAGTGGAGAGAAAGCCTATTGTCTGCATCTACGGGTTCCGCTGTCGCTTACTCGATGATGACAACTTCCGAGGTGGATTAAAACACCTGAGAGACTCCATTGCACAATCACTTAACCGAGATGACTTCGAAAGCGAAATTGAATGGAGATATCAACAAGTGAAGGTCTCTCAAAGAAAAGAAGAAGGCACGCTGATCAAAATTTTTCAATAACACTCTCACTACTCACATGGATGACATCAACGCACAGGCAGAAAAGGATGCGCGGTATAAGCGAGAATGGGATGCTTGGTTTGCCAAACTCCCCCTTCGGGAACGCCGAAAAATGGAATCACTAGGACTCTCGTCTCCCGAAATCAATTATGCGGGTAACATGAGATCGGCAGATATTTCGGAGATGCAGCTATCGAACGATCCAAGTTCAGACGACTCCCCCACCCCAAAAAGTACAGCAACCGAGATTGCAAGTGATCTCCTCAGGAGACTCATCTCTGATCTCATTGGTATACCCAATCCAGGGCTGACATTGGATTGCCTGCTGATTGTGCTGAAGATCGGAGACCGGTTCCCGTCTCATTGGGAGATTGCTCGGAGAAACCGAGTCATGAAGAAGGCAGTACCAACCAGAATCGCCGAACTCCAATCACTGAGAGATACACTGCTCGAACACCACAGCTCTTGCACATCGATCGTAGACGATCTTTTGCGGAGAATCTTTGGTGAGATTATCTCTCTCCCAAACCCATCACTGACCCTCGATTGCTTGGCGATCTTGCTGAGTATCGGCACCGACATCCCCACCGAAACTGCACTGGCCCGCAAGCATCGAGTCACCCGTGCAGCGGTATCGAAGCGATGCATCACCTTAATGGACACTTTTCAATTGTCACCTCCGGGAACTCTCAAATCCAAGCGCTCTCGGTCGACATATTCACGAACCCAAAAACAAACTCATGCCAAAAGAATCAAACTCAATTGCACGTTTCGACCACGAGCTATCGAAAGCCGCTGATCGCTACAGAATCAAAATCTCAGCAAAAGGCCTCGACCTTCCCGAGGATCTTACAATCGAGGAATGGAATCGCTTTGGTGATTTCCTTGCCCAGGCAAACAACTCGGTCGGATTCTGGGTGGGCGACTGGATCAACTTCGGCGAAGCTAAGTGGGGCGAGAAGTATGCGGAAGCAATGGAGCTTACCGGCTTCGAGTATGATACACTCGCCATCTACGCCTACGTTGCCAAACGAGTGGAATTATTGATGCGCATCAATACTCTCACCTTCAACCACCATCGGATGGTCGCAAAACTCCCACCTGAACAACAGGCCCGCTGGTTACAGGCTGCCGAAAAGTATGGGCTGTCCTCTCGCCTGCTTTCCGCATCAATCACGGCAGGTAAGGTACTGCAAGAGCTACCACGGAGCGAACCTACACCAAAGAATCACATCACTCACATCAACCGCCTGGTGACATGGTGGAGAAGTAGAGCCCAGGATGCACTACAGAAGGCCGATGAGGACCACAAGGATGCCATCAGGAGGGATCTGCGGCCCGTGGTCGAGATCTACCTCGAGCTGGGGGGCGACCTGGAGGGGTTGGGCACCGGCGAGGGGCACCTCAGGGGCAGGGGGGGTAAGGAATCTATTCGGGCCTCTGAAGGCTGACAGGGGTGCGGCTCAAGCGTGTCGTTTTTGTACGTTTTTACAAATCCCTGAACTTCCCATTTTGTGAGTCAGATCGAAACAGAGACCCCCTTCGATACCGCATGGCAGAATGCTTGGCGACCATCGGACCGCCGACCGGCATGGGAATGGTTGGAAGACAATGTTCCCGAAATCCCCTACTCTCCTATGCCTGGGAGATTTAGAGCGGACAATACTCCGATGGCTAAACCCGTGCTGGATATGATCTTCGATCCGCGAATTCGTCTGCTGATGATCACGGCGGCAATTCAGACGGCGAAGAGCCTCATCCTGGAATTGGCTCTCGGCCACGTTGCGGCGAACAATCCGGGCCCGACGATGTTCCTCAATCAGGACGATGACGAAGCTGGTGACGAGGCAACAACCAGGATCTACCCGCTGCTGGAATCAATGCCTGCAGTAGCTTCCCTTTTGCCTCCGAAGCATCGCCGGCGAAAGGATTACTGCCAACTAGCCAATGGCATGCAGATGTGGATCAAGGGTGCGAACCTGAGCAATCTGCAACGGCGATCAGTCCGCTGGATGTTCGGCGATGAATGGTGGTTGTGGCAACCCGGATTCATCGAGGAAGCACGGTCGCGACTGACGAAGTTCGGCTGGCTCTCGAAAGGGGTATTCGCCTCGCAGGGAGGTCACGAGGAAGATGAGGGACACCAGCTCATCGAGAAGTTGCGGCAACTCGACTGGGGATGGACCTGCCCTGACTGCGGAACTTGGCAGCCGTGGGACTTCAACTACATTGGGGGCAAAAAGGAAGGCCGCCCGGGGCTATCTTGGGATCACTGTAAAACGGCGGACGGATTGGCCTACGACGAAGATCTCGTTCGCCGTTGCACGATTATGATCTGTCGAAACCAGCACTGCGGGCGGCCGTTCGATGATCGTGACGCTGAGCGGCGACGACTTGGTCGGACCAGTCGATTTGATGAGATCAAAGCCGGAAGTGAACAGGAAGCAGCCGTTCACTGGAACGCACTACCATTCGAGTCTGCGGGAGAACTAGGGGTACAGTATCTACGGGCCAAGAAGGCGATTCGATCAGGAGACCCCATGCCAATGAAGAAGTTCCGGCAGAAAAAGCTGGCTGAAAAGTGGACAGAGGTTCCGGAAGATTTCGCGATAGAAATCCAGACAACTGGATTCCGCATGGGAGACAATTGGGATGATGAAGCCGGCCTGCTTGGCCGGACCATCTTCCCTCCTCCCTTTCCGAATGAGCTAAAGGAGAGCCTGAAACCATTGCGGGTCCTGATTGCGGACGTGCAGCGGGATCACTTCTGGGTTGGAATACTAAGTTTCGCTGTGGGGAATCGATCCAGAGTTCGCCTTGTCCAAGGCGGACTAGGGACAGATGGAATCCATAGCTGGGAAGACATCGAAGAGTTGGCGAAAGAACACAACATCGTGCCCTCTCTCGTCGGGATCGATGCAGGTTACGACACCAACACCGTGTACACCGAATGTGCGAAACGGGGGTGGACTGCCCTCATGGGTGAAGACCGAGACACCTTTCGACACCGGGTGAAGGTCGATGGAGAATACCAGGTCTACCACCGGTTCTACAGTCCGGTGAAGCGTATTCCCATGGGCCACGGCAAAGTGTGCCGGATGCATTTTTTTTCCAACTTGAACTGCAAGGATATGGTCGCTCGTTGCTTGGCCTCCGGGCAATGGCAACTCCCTGACAATGCGCCGAAAGCCTTAAAGGAATCGTTGGAGTCAGAACAGCGGAAGCTGATCAAGAAGAAGCCGCGCTGGGTGCAAATCGGAAAGCGGGCAAATCACTACTGGGATATTTTGAGCATGGGTGCCGCCTTCAGCTACATGCTGAAGCTGGCCGAACCACCAAACACTGTTAACCCATGAGTGACACCCTATCTACCGAAAAACCTACGCCGACTCCTGACGGGAAGCCGGTTGATGCTGCGACGTTTTGTTCGGCTCCGTATGGGATAATAGATCCCGACTACGGGAGAATCTACACAGTGGTCAGAAAGCTCGCGTGGGAGGAAGGCTACGCCATAGGGTTACACGGCAGCTTCACCCGCGATCTTGACCTAATGGTCGTCCCGTGGACTGAGAAACCGAGTGAGGCCGAACACCTAGTAACGCGGATTCTGGCTAGTCATTTGAAACTCAGGAGAGCGTTTCCCGATCAGCCAAGCGCCAAGCCTCACGGTCGAAAGGTCTGGACGTTGATGCTGCCTGAGTTTGGCGACCCTCGCTTTGTAGACCTCTCAATCTTTGAGCCGAACACTGAGCACAGGCGATGCCTGAGCGATCAACCCGAAAACTCAAACAAGGACTAAGACTATGGACAACCCAACGACAAACGAAACGCCCGGCGCGACTCAGGCATTGCCTGATGCGGCTGGTTCAGTGATTTGGCGGGTGCCCTACAGTGGCGGGCGAGATCGTAAATGGAAGCCTGGTGAAGTCGCACTTCTAGGGGGTGGCTCGTGGTGGACTCGAGGGTATATCCTGAACGAGGGAAAAGTGAATACTCGAGGTTGGCTCGAGTATAGCTTCGTCCGCGAATCGACTGTCTATCTCGACTACCAAGACGCCGCATATCTGCACACGGTAGAATCTGCTCGAGAGAACCAAGAACGGTTCCGCGACGAGATGATGGGCAAAGACTTCCGTCGGATGATGGAGCTGATCGACGAACTCTCGGAAGCGCCGCGCCCCGACTGGTGGGAAAAGATCGTGCATAGCTGGTGCTTTGAGACTGTCGATGGCTGCACTCCTGAATGGATGGAGAAAAGCTTCGGGACGCTGGAGATGCAAACGCTGCGAGATTCTCTTTCACTGAACACCCCCGGATGAGGCGCAACCGTAGGTTGTTGCCTCCATCGATCTGTTCTAACAGTCTTCCAGCACACTCAAAAGGATTAATCATGATAATCAAAAAGCTTTCTGATTTAGATCAAGATGACGGCATTATGCTGATTCGAGGTGTAGGTTTTCGGTCATCATATTATTCCGCGAAAGACCGACCGAGCCTTGATTCGATCCCGATGTCCAAGATCAGTGGCGGTGAATATTTTCGTAAAACCGTTTCGATTCGAGAAACTCACAAAGGGTCTGGAATTTGGAAGATCGACGAGGAGTTCTTTTATCGTGGATAGAATATTTCCAACTTTTGGCAGTGAAGAAGCTGCAAATGATCCCGAAATCTTGAAGCAGATACTTGCTAAGTTGGTAGATGAATCAGGAGGAGAGATTCGCATCAAAGACCTGAAGCACCGTGCGCTTCTTTCGGTTTACTTCGATCAAAAAACGCTAGAAACCGTTGTCCGAGTTCAGGATGTTCCTTGGTCTTTTGACGAAGACGGGGATTGAAGATCACCCCCGATGCAGTGACTCGATCACCTCATCGAGGGCTTGCTGATTCGCTGCTTGAATCTCGACGGGTGAGAGGCCTTCGAGGAGCGGAGGGAGTTCGTTCTCAAACTTTGCCCGCAGTAGGGTGATTGCCTTCCCTACCCTCGTCGCCCATTGCTCTTCCATCTCCGCTTTGGGTACATAGTCGCCCCGTTCCCGTGCGACGCGAAATTCCCAGTAGGCCGCCTGAGCCTGTTCCTTCTGCGTCTTGGCTCCCTGCCGCTCTTCATCGAGCTTCCCCCGTTTCATGTCGATGGACTTCGCCCATCTGATCCATTTGGCGAGAGGATATCCACTCGGTTCCTTTCCTGGACAACCGGGGCGTTTGAGGTATTCGGTGATCGTCCGCCTCGTCACCTCAAGAGCTTTGGCAAGATCCTCAGTGGTCTTCGCATAGCCTTTCGTTGACTTCGCGACTTTCTTTGCCGCTTTCTTCACGGTCCGCTTCTTAGATGTCTTTCGAGCTGATTTGACAGGCATACCTCTGAACGGGTGTCAGCTGTCGGGTTTGACAATCGGGCCGCTGGTATGGCGACCGGACTTTTCGAAACATTCACTCTAGCGGAAGTGCAGGAGATCCAGGCGAAGGCGAAAAGCCTTCTGATGGAAGGGAAAACGATCATGAACTATTCCGACTCGGGAACGAACGTCGGGAAGCAATTCGCCATGCCGATTCGCGAGGTACTCGAAGAGTGTAATCACGCTCTGCGGAAGCTCGACCCCGAAACCTACGGCACGGCGAAACGTAGCCGCTCTGCCCGGATCGATTATCGATACAACTCTCACCTGTGATGAGCGAAAAGAAGAGAGTAGGAATCTTGGGCCGTGTGAAGCGGGCCGCTATAGCGTTTGGAACAGGCTGGGAGAATGCAGACTCATCTCCACGCCGCCGTACTCCTCCGGGGGCCAAGCCTCGCGACTGGAAGCACGACATGACCCAGACGGCTCGATCTGAGCTGGTTCGGCGGTCCCGCTATCTCCAAAAGAATTCCGGTTTCTACGAAGAATCCGGAGGGGACATGGCTCTCTACGCGGTCGGGACCGGAATCCGCCCGCAATCGATGGCAGAGGTCGAATCTGCCCGAAAGGAATACGAGGACTACTGGAAAGCGTGGTCGGAAAATTGCGATGTGACCGGACGGTTCTCGATGGATGACATCGGCAATCTTGCTTCCCGTGCGGTTGATTTCGACGGTGAGATTTTCACAATCCGGACCCGCGATCTCCGGGGAACGGCGAAACTCCAGATCATGGAGACTCATCGTCTGTCGTCGCGGACCGATCCGGATGCGCGGGTTTACCAGGGGATCCGGCTTTCCGCTTTTGGGAAGCCACTGGAATATTACTTTCTGCGCGACGACAAGGAGGAGTTCGGCCTCCTCTCGTACTTCGTTTCTCACATCTTCGAGCCGCGCTGGTCGTCGGCCCTGCGGAACCCTCCCACGCTCCAGCACGGCTTCAACAATCTCCTCGATTCCATGGAGCTGCTTTCGCTCGAAAAGCACGGGGTCAAGGATCTCCTTGATGTTGCCCGGGTGTTGAAGAGCAACCGTGAAAGCGCTCTCGACGACGGGGATTTTCAGATTGGCACGGACGCGGATGGGGACATTCCTGCGAATCCTCCGAGCGATCCAGCCGCATTGGCAAAGTCCATCGGCGGTCGCATCGTCCGGATCAATGAGAACGAGAGCCTTGATGGTTTCGATCTCAAGGGCCGTCCCTCCCCTACTTTCCAGGGCTTTCTCGAATATCTCCTGCGTGACACCGCTGGCGGGGGTCTCCCCTACGAGGTTCTCCGCGATCCTTCGAAAGTTGGCGGGGCCGTGGTCCGCCTGCTGGTCAGCAAAACGGATCGACGCGTAGAGCACCGGAAGCAAATGTTGATTCGCCGCCTCTACAAGCCGACATGGTTCTACGTGATCGGCGATGCCATCGACAAGGGAGAGCTTCCCGCGGTGCCGGGATGGTGGAAAACGAAGTGGACCGGTCAGCGCCGGATCACCGTCGACGCCGGACGCGACGAGCAACAATCCCGCCTCGATCTGGAGACCGGTCGTAAGAGCTGGGAGCAGGATTTTGCCGAGCGCGGAATGGACTTCGAAGAGGATTTGGAGATCCGCAAGCGCAACGCCCGGGCGATCATGACGGCGGCCGGTCACCCGGAGACCGAACCGATTCCCCTCTGGATGCTTTACAAGCCATCGGGCACGGCTCCCGACATCAACATGAAGGACGAAGACGAATGAAATCCCAACGATTGATTGAGGCGGTCTATTCCCGCCCTTGGAACATTACCGGCAACGGATGGATGGCGGTTCACCAAGCTTTCCAGGGGCACCTTCACGGGGCCAAGCCTCGCGAGGATGAAGAGGATTTTCGAAGAGCCTTTGAGGATTTCATTATCCAGCGCCCTCACATGGAGATTGATGATCAGGGCGTTGCTCACATTCACGTAATGGGCGTTCTCGCCCCGAAGCTTCCCCCGCTAATGAAGGCTTGCGGGCTGACCGATTACGGCGTGCTGACCCAAGAGCTTCAGACCGCCCGTCGTCAGGCGCGGGCCATCCTCCTCATCGTCGATTCGCCCGGTGGATATTGCGAAGGGAATGCCGAGGTTGCCTATCTCGTTTCTGAGATCGCCCGGTCGATGCCGGTCACCGCGTGGACGGATGGCAGCATGTGTTCGGCGGCCTACAAGATCGCGGTCGGGGCCCGCCGGATCTGGTCGACTCCATCGGCGGACACCGGGTCCATCGGGACGATCATCCCGCTGGTCGACACCTCCGGCGCATGGGAGCAAAAAGGCTGGAAGCCTGCCTATGTGACTCACACGGGCGGAGACCTCAAAGCAGCCGGGTATCCACCGAGCTTCACCGAAGAGCACATGGCCTACTTCCAAGAGCTGGTCGACGACACTTTCAGCCTCTTCCGCAATCACGTTTTAGCGAATCGCTCCATCGATGCCGAGGCAATGCGCGGGCAAGTCTTCACCGCGAATCGAGCCCTGGCAGAGAACTTGATCGACGCAATCGGTCTCCGTGAAGACGCATACCGCGAACTTCTTCGGGGTTGACACCTTCACTTTGGCTTTAAGCGCGAAGGCTCAAAATTTTCAACTTACAAAAATCATGGACGAAATCAAAACGCTCGCTGAAGCCCGGACAAAGATTGCCGAGCTCGAAGGTAAACTCGAAACCGCGAACAAGGACACCGGAAAGGTGACCGAGCTTCAGACGAAGATTGAAACTCTGACCGAGCAATCCAAAACGCTCAAGTCCGAGCGCGACGAAGCCCACAAGAAGCTCGGAGCCGCTGAAACCCAGCGTGACGATTTCAAGGCCAAGGCGGGATCCGCCGAAACTCGTGCCGAAAAGGCTGAGACCGATTTGACCGCCGCGAAGGCTGAGGTTTCGACGCTCAAGGGCGAAGCCCAGACGACCGAGAAGGCAGCGGCCAAGATCGCCGCCGGATCGGGAATCGAAACGCCCGCCCCTGCGACTCCTACGGGAGAAGACACCGGTGATTCGGGAGACTTGATGGCCGAATACGATTCGCTGAATTCTCCCCAGGAACGCGACGCCTTCCGTCGCAAGCATGGAGCCGAACTCCGGAAGCTCATTAGCAAACGATAACCTCTCTCCGATAACTCAAATTTCAATCACCTGAATCATGCCAAATTCATTCACCAATCTGAATCATACGCTTCTTGCTGAAATGGCTCTCGAAGCCTTTGTGCAAAACATGATGGCGCTCACCGCCTTCTCCCACAATTTCGGGGAAGCCCAAATCAACAAGGGCGACAAGGTTAAGGTAGCTTTCGTCAACGCAGCTGATGCGGCCCGCGATTTCAACGGGAGCTATGTTGTCCAGGATGCCGACGCTGAAGGGCTGGATATCACGATCGATAAGCGTAAGTATGTTTCTTGGGGTCTCACTACCGAGGAGCTTGCCAATCAGCCTCAGATCTCCATGGAGATGTTTGCGAAGCAGAAGGGATTCCAACTCGCAAAGGCAGTCTTCCAGGATGTCATGTCTCTGGTCACGAATTCGAACTTTGGAGCTGCTGTTTTCACCGGAGCCGCCGGGACCTTTGACTCCGACGACGTGATCGACATCCGCACCGCAGTTCAGACTGCCGGATGGCCCGACTTCATGCGGGCATTGATCCTCTCGGATGCCTATGAAGGCGCACTCTTGAAGGATGACGCAATCAAGGATTCTTCCAAAAGCGGAAGCACCGCCGCTCTCCGAGAAGGTTCGACTGGTCGCCTTTCCGGGTTTGATCTTTTCGGATCCAGCTTGATCCCGGCCAACGGCGAAAACCTCGTCGGTCTCGCTACTGTTCCGGACGGCATCCTTCTCGCTTCACGAGTCCTTCTTCCTGAAGATCAGGACATCGTCAACGTCGAGACCTTCAACCACCCTGAAACCGGGATTACCCTGGTAATGCGTGATTGGTTTGACCCTGACGAGGATACCAAAAAGCGAGTCCTTGAGTTCAACTATGGTCGCCGGGTTGGCAACTCCGCTGGAGTCAAGCGTCTCGCCTCTTCCTAGTTCGAATATTAATTAGGAGAGCCTTCGATGCGTAACGCAATTCTACTGGTCGACCGGGGCAAGGGTCTTGAGCCTGAGACGGGAGTGATCTCTCCTCAGGAAGCTCGGAACAAGCTCAAATCTCTAAAGGATCCTAAAGCGATCTATGCGGAGGTTTGGACATCTTCGAATGGCCGGACAAAGCGTCGCAAGATTGGGAAGACCAGCAATGTCGATCTAACCGGCGGCAAGAGTTACCTGGAAGGAATCCCTGGCACCAAGAAGGTTAAAGAAGCTCCTTCCAAAGAGAAGCCCGGAAACGATTCAACCGCGAAACCATCCACCACTTCATCCACCACTTCGAAGAATGGCCAAGGAAAGTCAAAGTCAGCCAAGTGAGGAAACGCCCGCTTCCGGAGAAAACTGGAAGCCCGTCCCTGTCGGGGAGATGACTCGAGCCGGGGACCGCATCATGCAACGGGACAAGAAGTGGCACCGCGTTGGCCGTCAATTCACAGTCAAGAAAGACGATAAGGTCGAACGGCTGGCTTCTAGTTAATTTTCATTCCAACTCAAAAATCAGGATCATCATGTCATCTAAGAAAACAATTACCGGCGGAGGGACCCATCAAGACGGTGTAGTCGTAGGCGAAAGCGCATCGGAGAAAGTGGGCTTCCACGGTGCAGAACCCTCCGATCAAGCCGCGGCCATTGACGACATCACACCAGCAGCAGACGGAACCACTGCCGGAACTGCAGTAAATAATATTCTCGCCGTCCTGCGCGAAAAAGGTCTCATCGCTCCCTCTTCCTAACACGCCTGTCCTTTGTGTTTGGTGTTCATCGTGAGCCCCCTCCCCTATATCGGGAGGGGGCTTTTTTTGACACCTCATCCACCGCATGGGACTACGCGAAGAAATAGCGGCCGATTTCTCAACCACAGAAGTCGATGAAGATCTTTTCGAAGAAATTCAGCTCGGGGCAGTGAAAGCCAGAGCGATGGTGAGTGATGACCCTATCCTCTCAAATCCCAATGATGATGGAGGAGGATTCATCGCCGAGGGTGATCGAGAGTTTAAGTTTCGCCGGTCTGACAATCTCTCCGTATCTCGAGGCGGGCTAGTCGTGTACGGTGGCGAACGCTACCGCATCTACTCTGTGGTGGATCGACCCGGCCACCCTCTCATCCTGACCAGGGGCAGACTGGAGGGGGCGTAATGTCAGGTGTCACAGTCAAGGTAGACGACTCGAAATTCCAGTCGGCAATGGAGCGTTATATCCGCGATTTTGACATGGCCGTAGATGAGGTAGTCATCACTCAACACCGCCTACTATCCCAAGAGGCGGTCAGAGCCCTACCGCCCAAAAGCAAAAGCCGCGGAATCAAAAATATAAATCGCTCACTCGGCAATGCTGCATCCCCATTGAATCCTCGTGATTGGGATACTGAACCGATTAGGGACATGGTTCATACTCAAAACATCACAGCTCTCGAAGCCGTATTTCAGCGCATCCCCCGGCGTAGGGGATGGAGGGTTCGTAGGTTCACGCCTGATCTACATATTAACACGAAAGTTAGAGGCCGGGTGAAAAAGTCGAAGCGGATTGCCGTCGTTCCATTGAATCAATGGAAAAACTACCAAGAAAGGCTCCACAATCGCCCTGGGCTCTTAAAGGGCAGTATCGTAGATGGGGTAATCCGGTTTGGAGGCAGGGCCCCCAAGTGGATTACAAATCATCGAGCGGCCGGGTTCACGCTTGATCAGCGGGATCGGAAAAACCCGAGAATCATTACCGAGAGCAAACTCTCCTATTCCGGGCGATATCGCTGGGCAGTACAAAGACTGGGGCAGGCTCGCAAACGCAAAGCTCTCGGGGATCTCCGCCGCCGGGCGGACCGAGCAGCAAAAGAGAATGGCTTATGAGCAAACGAATTAAAGAACGCCTATCCAGAGGATTTCTCGACCACCTCTTTCATCCGGACACCGGACTCTTGCGAGAGGATCCCTGGCTGAATGACGAAGTGGCAAAACGATGCTTCTACGAAGACGGTGAATTCACTCACCCCTCGGTGATCATCGCTGTCGGAAAGCTCGACCCCATCGAACCGGAGGTAGCCGGCATCTACACGGGCACTGTGATCTTTCGGGTGACCTCGCTCATGGACAGCACTACGGGGCTCAACGAATCCGAAGATCCCCGGACGATCCACGATGAGCGGGTGGGCGCAATCGATCTAGCTCTTACCGAGTTCGTTAATGAGCCATCGCTCTTGCCCGGACTGAATCTTCACCTCGTAGAACACGCCGATAATGAAGAGCAGATCGACACAACAAAACGACTCTACAGCGATCTGTTGGCATTGACCGTATTCGCTCAGGGCTGCGACTGACGTTGACATCCGCGCTTCATCGTCATGGCAGAAACAGAACGCGGTATTGCTCTTCTCAAATTCGGAACCTCAGAGGTGACCGGATACATTGTTGAAAACCGGGACATCTCGACCGAGGGAGAAAACCTCGAGATCGAGGACGAAATCGGCGATGTCGCAACCGACATCAGTGGATTCGGCATCCGCAAAAAGAAATCCGTCAAATTCATCCCCAAGGCTACCGGATCAACAGAGCCCGATCCGGGGGACGTAATTGATATCGGTGACTCCGAAAAGCTCGTTGTGAAGACCTGCAAGAAGGTAAACGTCCGCAAGGATGTTGAGCGCTGGGACATCGAGGGATACGAACACCCGAACATCGACATCAGCGGATCTTAATCGACCATGGATAGCGCCTTCATCCGGGCGTTTCGTCCCCGCGTTCACACGGTTTGCGGCATGCGCCTCAAGCCGTTTTCGTTATCCCTACTCCTCGAACTCGAGGCGACGAACAGCCCCTTTCGCGTCATGTGGGGCGAAATCGTAGAAGACCTCGACGGTCCTCTTTTGGCTCAACGAATCTGGCGATCAGTAGCTGCCTGTGCGGATCGTCGCCCACGCTTCCGTTTTCTCGATGGCATCCGCTCGCACTCATTCGAGGCTGAGCCGGTGACAATCGCCTTCGCGGCTTACATCGAGGATCACCTCGTCTACCCCGAGGTATGGCAGGATGCGGAGGCCTCTGGTCAAGTAAACGCCCCCTGGCTCTTAGCGAAGGCAACCTTCCTTCTCATGCAAACCTCACTGACCAAAGAGGACGTGTGGACGATGCCTATCGGTCAGGCTCTATGGTACGCGGCCGCAGCATCCGAGCAGTTAGGCGGTGCCCAGCTCCTCTCCGAGGAAGAGCGCAAGATCGTTGACGCCATCGAAAGGGATAGAAGATGAGCAGACTACGAATAATTACCGAGTTCCTCACCGGGTCAGTCGATAAGGGCGTTCAAAAAGTGCGGACGAAGATCCGCGAAATGACGAATGACGTATCCAAATCTCTGGCAGGTGCTTTTGCTATCGGGTCCATCATTTCCGGCATCAAGGGGTTGCTGGATCAGGCCGAAAGGCTCGCGGATATAGGCGCCAAATTCAAGGTATTGCCCAAAGAGATACAAACCCTTGAGAACGTGGCAAGTGTTACCGGTGCAAGTGTTACCGGCCTAAACGGCGTCCTGAACGCGTCCTACCGACGCGCACAGGAAGCGGCCAACGGGAATAAGACCTATCGGGAGTCCTTCGAGCGTCTTGGCGTATCAGTTGAGAACATCAAGAACATGAATGCTGTAGAGATCTTCTACGCCATGGCGGACGGAGTTAAGAACAGTGAGGACCGGATGCAATCCTTCGCCGATGTTTTCAACGTGGCTGGCGAACAGGGACGTGAATTTTTCGCGATGCTGGAAATGGGGTCGGCGGAAATCCAGCGAGTCGGAGAAAGCATGGGCACGATGTCGAACCGTACCGCTCAATCACTGGCGAAGATCAACACCGACTTTCGAAGCACCTGGACTTTCGTTAAATCAGTCGGAGCAAACACGCTCGCGTTTCTTCTCAGCGTGGGACAAACGGTCTTCAGCACTATCGCCGGTTTCGCCTACAGTCTATGGGACACATACCGCGGAGTCACCAACGCCGGAGTCATCCTGATCAACACCGTTTGGGATTTGGCCAAAGCTCTACTCCGCGTAGGGAACATCGTAAAGAATGCCTTGAAGCTGGACTTCGGAGGCGCAGCGGAAGAATGGCGGCAAATGGGCAAAGACCTGGGCAACGCGCTCAATGACGGCATCTCTGAAAGCGTCCAGAACATCAAAGGTACGGTCGAATCAGTGAAAAACAATTTCCTCGGGGCAGCGGAGAACATCCACGACATCTGGACAGAAGAGCCTAAGGCCCCAAAGAATGATCCAATTCCCTTCCTCCTTGGAGATGAGGATTCAAACACCGGGAACAGCGAAAAAGATCAGCTGGCAAAGATGCGCTTAGCCGTGGCCGAAAAGGAATGGGAACTGAAACTCAAAGCAATGAAAGCCGAGGAGCGGCTGGCCGAACTCCAGAAAGCCAGGGCTGTGTTTGCTCGGCTGGCAAACGATGAGACCGAAGAAGGCTTGCGAATGAAAGAGCGACTGCTCGACATCGAGGACCGTATCCGCCGCGAGCGGGAGCAGTTGGACCAAGGCCCAAAACAGAATAACGGCGACGACCCTGCCACACCAAAGCTCCACAAGAATCAGGGCCAAACCGACCTTCTTGCCAGGATCGGCGCAGGGGTTCGAGTTCAATCGACCGGACCAGAGAATCAAATGGTTTCCTTGGCGAAAAGACAACTCGCCGCGCAAGAGCAAATCGCGAAGAACACAGCAAAGGGCGGAACCGGTATCTCCGACCCCGTGATGAAAGCTTAATTTTCTTCAGCAGAATCTGCTGAAGAAAGTAGCAGGAACAGCCCGACGACAGGAGCTGTTAACCAGCCAATCACTGTCGCGACTTCGGACCGAAGCATACTCCCGATAATAATCAGGAGAAGAGTGATTCCAAAAACAACCTTCGCGTTCATTGACAATTATTCAATGACATCATGGCAGTCAAAGCAAGGGGAATCACCAATCAGCTCTTCGTCGCAAACTACGGAGACATTGTGACAAAGGCCGATGGCACAATCTCTGGATCCGTTGATTGGATCATCTATCCCTACGAAGAGGCCTTCACCAAAGCCCCTCAGGTGCGTCAGGACACACACCCCAAGTTCCCTGATTTGCTATGCCAGGAAACGACGGTACGATATGAAAAACCCGGTGCGGCACGTATCATCGCAACTTACGAAGGTACCAACGGTAGTACCGGCGTGGGGACCAACCCCGAAGAACCCAATCTCACCCAGATCGAGGTAGTGCCCTCTCTGCGGGAAATCGCGATCGACCAGCATGAGAAATTTCCCGGCTGGAGGGATTATGCCATCTTCGATGAAGATACAAATGAGTTTCGAGGCTGGAATATCACCCCCGGTACAGCAGCTGAGAAATGGTTCCAGGGGCTGGTCTCCTACCTCGACCCCACGATCACACTACGGCGTAGTTATGTGGCATCCTCGCCGCCGTCGATGGCAAATCTCCGAAAGATCTTCACTACAGTTCCCGGCGCCCCCAACGTCGGATCGCGGAACTGGCTCCTGATGGCGATTCCCTACCGTGATCTGGGCACAGGGCAGTACCCAGTCACCGAAGAGTACCTCCTCAGTGGCCCCGACGGTCACAACCCCTACGTCTACGGATCTGCCAACCTTTGATGAGTGCGTTCTTCACCCGCCTACAACGGTTCATATCTGGCAAAAGCTTGCGGGCCCAGCTCACGGCAAGCCGCCTGAATACTCTCATCGACACCGTAGAACGAAACCAGCTACAACCGGGAAAGGGCTACCGTGTAACCAAAACCGCTAGTGGCACCGTGCTTGAAATTCCGAAAGGAAACCAAACGAGCAAAGAGAAAGAACCGTTCCAGATCCTGCGAAACAGCGCAAACACCATCAGAATACTCCCTGGGCAATTGAATTCGATCACCCCTACCATCGACGGCGATCCAATTACCGATGACCCCGCTCCAACCATCGAAATCACCGAAACACAAGAAGTGGTTTTGAAGCTCACTATCGATGAAGATGGCGTGGCAACGAATGTCGAAATCGTCACTACCGATACCGACGATTATACCCCGACCGAAGAGATTGGTTACCTACCTCTCGGTCTGGTTACAATTGAAGACAACGTGATTGCATCAATTACCCAGTATCGAACGAAGTCACATTATTTCGTTAGCCTCGGTCCTCCCTCAACTCACCTCTACTGGACATGAGCAAACCGCCCTCATGGCTAGTAGAGTGCGAGCGCGCCGACGGTACCAGCTACTATCACTACCCGCCCGGCCCCTCGGTTACGGCCGTGTATGCCTCACTGGAATTCTATGGTGAGCTGGTCGGTCGCCGCGGCTTCGAGGAGGATGCCACCACTGGGCTTTATAACTACTACCTCACCGCCGCCCTCTCTCATCCGGTCGATGGGCTCTACTCGCGCACCTACCCGGCGCTCACCTCCACGGCCGTGATCAACCCCGCCACGGGCCTCGCCGTGATCAGCCCTACCTATTCACGCGCGCAGTATTTCGACGGTAGCGGCGCTCTCGCCGCTGCCACGCTTAGCTCCGCCGTATCGTACAACAATTCGGGGGGTGGGGGAGGTATCGCCTTTTTCCGCGATGGCGAGGTGCTCAGCGAGACTAAAATGAATTTCTGGGCGGGTAGCGCCTTTAGTGACCGCGATGGCTGGGAGGATGAGCACGGGCTGTTCCTGGAGACACTCTCCAGCCCCGATACTGCTGCCGCCGCCATCGCTCGATCCGACTATCCCGACGGGGAGCCCGGCACTTCGGGCGAGGCCGATTGGCCTCTCCGTGACGGCCGCGAGGTGGAGTACAGCACTGTCGATTATGGTTTTTTTCTGGAGGATCTCATCCCCGGCAAAAAGTACGTCCTGCGCTGGCAGGTGCAGGAGTGGGACTACACCGCCGAATCTCCCGCCTGGGCAGATTATGGCGAGGAGCAGGTAGAGGAGTTCACCGCTTCCGCACGGCAGGCCGTCCATGGCATTACTCCCGCCGAAGAAGATGATCTGAGCGACGGGCTCGATGAGTCCTCGGCCTCGCTATCTCTCAGCCTCCCCAGTGAGGAAGGGAGGGCCTATCGCGTGACAGGTATCGCTATAGAGTGCCCCGACCCAATCCGCTGACTCGAACCAAATTGACAACCGCGCTCCAACATGGATCCGCGGACCTTCTTTGTTTACCTTGATGAAAAACGACTGGTGCAGTCATTCCGGTCGGGCCTCGACCTTGGAACACCAGTCTTCTACGCAGGCGACACCGAGCCGGTTCGATTCATTTTCTTGCGTAAGTCTACGCTTGGTCGCCCCTATGATGTAGTCGATCCCCCCTCGACACTGAAGGTGGGAATTGGCAATATCGCAGCCCCGGGCGGCGGCACATGGATCGCTGACTACAATGGCGATCAAACTGCCTCCCTTGCCTACAACATCAGCGCAGCCGACCTATCGACTGCACTTAATGCGCTATCCTCTGTAACCTCCGCAGGAGGGCTCGCTGTATCCGGCGGCGACGGCGGTCCCTGGAAAATCATATGGAATAATGCTGGTGCCAGGGTTGATTTCACCTTCGACACCTCAAAATTGACTCCTGAGTCTCATGCGATCTTCGGCGAGACTACCGTAGGTGACGGATCTACCGCGTCTGTATCAACTATTCGACTAGCTGAGCTCCCAGCCGTTTTCAACGAAACATGGTCGAGCCTATCTGCCCCTGCGATTACCGTCACCGAGCAGACAGCAGGCGACACCGGGTCGAACGAAATCCAACGAATCTCGATCGATCCACTACCCTATGACGGATCATTCTATCTCACCTATGACGGCGGCGAAACCTCTGCCGCGATACCCTACAACGCCACTGCAGCTGAGGTGACCTCGATCCTCGAATCGGTATCTACCATCGGGGCTGGGAACGTGAGCGTGGCCAAAATTGGTGCGGGGGCATGGGATGTTCAATACATCGGCGATCTCGCCGAAACCAATATTTCTCTGATGACCGCCAACGCCGGCAGCCTTGTCGGTTACGTCGGATTAGCGGGAGTCCTCAGCCTCGACACTCCACGAGTTGCCGCTCTACTCGCCAACCTCAGCGAACAAACACTCACCTTCGAACTCGAGGCAACCGAATCGAGCAATCGCCGCACGCAGATCCAGCGCCCTGCCCTCGTCAAAAATGACCTCATCGCAGGTCAACCACTATCTCCACCAAACTTCGCACGTTCCTACAGCCAAGCTGAAACCGATGCATTATTCATGTCCCGTACCCCGGTCGATGTTCCGACAAGTTCCACCGCATCGGGGACACGGGGAGATTGGGCCGAAGACGGAACCTATCTCTACCTGTGCATTGACACCGACACTTGGCTCAAGATTCCAGCAATCAACTCTTTCTGACCGATGAAAAACCTACTGACTGCAATACTTATGGTCCTGGGCGGACTACCGCTCGCGTCCGAACAATACGATGTCACCGCTATCTCCGAGGATGCCAGCGGCAATAAGGTCCAGCGGGACATCAACATCACTCCCGCCGCAGAGACCATCCTTGATGATGCGTCGATTGGGGCTATGCGCACGACGCTCGATGTTTACAGCACGACCGCCGTTGATTTCCTTTTTGATGATCCGGAATCCAGCCCTGGCTGGTCTCTGAGTGCATGGATCGCTGCGCTGGAGGATGGCGACTGGGATTTCTCAGGGGGCACGGTCAACGGAGTTGAACAATCCGCTATCTCAGACCTGTCCGATTCGCTCTCACGGCGGGCGATGGTTGGCGGGGTCTGGTTTGATGGGGCTAGTGGGTATGTGACTCTGTCCTCTTCTGTTAGCTTTGAGGCTGGCACATCGCTTGTCTGGTCTGGGGTGATCGGAGAGTCAAGCGGGTCCGGGCGGTCTCTTTTTTCTGACGGATCGGGGACGACCAAGTGGATTGGGTACGCCGACGGTGCGGGGTATTTTTGGCTTCGGGACAGTAGTAGCACGGTCCTCACAGGGTCCGAGGCTCTAACCTCAGCGGAGACGGGAGAGGTTGCTATGTATGCCATCGTCTATTCGTCCGACGGGTCCACGATCTATATCTACCGCAACGGCGAGGTGTTCGACACGTTAGACGCATCCGGTTTCGGATCTCTGCCAATCTCCCAGATTGGCCGGGGCTACAATACACCCGAATATCAGGAGGGATCGTGGTCGGGATTCGCGGCACTTAACTACGCCCTCAGCTCCTCCGAGGTCGAGTCGATTGCTGAGAAGGGTCTCGTGCCGTGGTGGTCTAGTCAGGGTCGCCCAACTGGTGGCGAACGTACGTCCACGGATGATTGGGATGAGGGTTCTTCGACTTGGTCGAGCCTGACCGTTGATGCCGCCGGTTTTGACGGCACTGCGGACGGATCGAGCCGGGCTGGTCAGGATTATACTGATCTTGTTGGGCAGCGCGTCCGGCTCCAATTCAGTGTGGACACGCTGACTAGCTCACCAATTTACGTCGGGTTTATCGACGCCGATCCATCTGGATCTCTCGTCGGTGCGTGGGTGAGCGAGGTGGTCTCAAGCGTTGGTGGTACCCCAACCGTAGCTAATAACGCGATCGAGATAACATCTACTGGAGATATTGTCGCCGTGTTCGACCTTCCGTCGTCGGTATCAGATGCGTTGCTTGCGCGCTTTACGTGCGACGTCACTGGCGATGTCACTGTGTCGGGCCTTCGCCTTGACGCCATTGGCCCGATGTCCCTCCTTCCCATGGACGAAGGCATCGGCTACCAGCTCCATGACCTGACGGGCAATCACAACTACGGTCTGCTGTCGGTCTCCGGAACTCAGCATCTGATTCCAAAGACGGCGGGCTATGTAGCCGATTATAGCGTAGATCCCTATGACGGTGGGAGCGGCAGCAATGTCTATCTGGTCAGCTCAACTCGCCGCACCCTGCCGGATAACGCCATTGTTACGGGCCTCGCCTATCTAACGAGCTCGGGCGGCACCGTGAGTCAGGTCGAGATGGGGCGGTCAAATCTTACAGGGTACGCTCAGATGGTCGAATCAACCACAGCAGTCGGAGCGGCTGGGTACGCTCCTGTTGGGGAGACAAACCAGAGCCCATCTAATACCGCGATTGCTGTTCGGTCGAGCGACGCCGACGCTACCGACATGAATTTCAAGGTACCCTATATCGTAATCGGAAACTGACCATGAAATATCTATCTATCATTTTCTTACCTGTCCTTCTTGTAGCCAACACGCTGGTCCACGTTGACGGTAACGGCTTCCACTTCGCCCGCGCGGGCAAGGGCGGCATGTACCCGAAAGCGTGGCTCCCCGAGCGGGTAGAAATCCCCGAGGGGGCCTCGACCGCATGGGACGCCGAAACGATGGTCCTGACCGTCACCACGCCACCAGACACGGAGGAAGGCGAACCCACGATCGAGACCTACACGATCACCGAGACGGACATCACCGACGCTCTGGCCTACACACCTCCCCCACCTCCCGACCAGGGCCCGTGGACTCCGCTCGAGTTTCTCGGGCGGTTTACGCCGACAGAACAGGCCGCCATCGTCGATTCGACAAATACCACCGTGCGGATTGTCTACGGTCAGTTCCTCGCCGCCCAGGAGATCATTTGGTCCGACCTCCGAACGACGCAGGGCATGGCCGCACTGGTATTGGCAGAGATTATTACGGAGACACGTTCT
The DNA here is from genome assembly GCA_002388665.1 of Opitutia bacterium UBA4506. Classification (GTDB taxonomy): domain Bacteria; phylum Verrucomicrobiota; class Verrucomicrobiia; order Opitutales; family Puniceicoccaceae; genus Puniceicoccus. The sequence goes on from DGMY01000025.1 coordinate 71,764, forward strand.
GACGAGATTTTGGGGGTCGAAGAAGAATGAAAATCCCTCTCTTCCACGACCGCGCCGATGAGGGCTGGAGACCGCTCCAGTTGCTCGTATGGCTGGGCGTGGTCCTCTGGTTATCGATTGAAATTTCCTGATGTCTCCACGAATAAAATACGACGTATTCCTGCCAGCGGGAATCTCCCTACTGGTGGGTATTATGACCGTTTTCGGTACGGTGTTTGCCACAGGCTTATCCTCGGCTCCGGCCCTCCTTTCCGAAGTGCGAGAGCTGCGTAAAGAGGTGGATATTCTTAGCGGGTTTCGGGACACAAAAGTGGCGTTATCGACCTCGTTCTTCGAATTGATGCCGTTCCCGGCCTGGTTGAAAGTCAAGGGAGCAGATGGGCAGTGGAGGATCGCCAGCCTTAACCGATCATACGAAGACATCTATGGCGTCTCGGAGCTACGCTACAAAGGCAAAACCGACGAGGAGATCTGGGGGAAGGAGATCGCGAAGCAATACGCTGAGAACGACTGGAAGGTCTACATTTCAAAGGAGCCGGTGATCACAAAAGAGCTGGTGAATGTGCGCGGTGCGCCGGAGCTCGTCTTTCACGTCGTTGCAAAATTCCCGGTCCTTCTCGCCAACGGGGAGCATTCCATCGCCATTGGCGGTATTTCGATCCCACTAAGCCTTATTCAAAAGTTTCTCACATGAATGGACAAACAAACAGAAAACCTCTTCGGTCCCTGGCTCGACGTAGCCTTCTTGCTATTAGCTGTACTCTTGTTCTTCTGTGCGGCGGCTTAGGATGCAGTAGCATTCCACCGCAACCGGCTCCTATTACTCAGGAGCTGGTCTCCCCGGACTGGCTGGTCTCTCGGGCAGCGTGGTTCTGGGTGATTGATCACCGCGAGGACTATGCGGCGGGTGAAGAGGTCTTCTTCGCGGACCCACCGACTGACCCGATCTTGCTGGAGCTTCAGCAACGGTGTCAGGAATTAGGATACGATTTCCCAGACCTACGCCAGTGTGTGTGGGACCGGGTGCAGCGCGTGGAACATTTAGGAGAATAAAACAATGAGCCAAGACCTTTCAGACATTCTTTTGCACACACCGTCTTCGGTACTCGACGCACCTGATCCGAGAGATCACCGGCCAACACTGAGTAAGGAGGCGACACGGCTATCGATTGATCAACTGCTCGCCCTACCGGGACTGGGTGAATTCTCCTCCGGGCCTTCAGATCAGGGGCGGTGGTCCTCCTGCACCGCACACGCGGCAGGGAACGGGGTTGACATGATCCGCAACCGTTGGTTCGGTTCGGGTTCCTCCGCCATCCCTATCTCTCGGAACGGGGCATACAATGCCATCCGTTCGGGCCTTGATAGACTTGGTTCTGACAGCGGGCTGACCGTCCGTGAAATGATGGCCGGTCTCACCGAATACGGCTTCATCGATTCCACCATCTGGGAACCGGAGACTCCGCACGAGGCTCCCCCGGGGAACTACCGGGACTACTCCATGACTTTCCGTGGCAGCTACTACAACCTGCCGATGGTGACGGACGAGGCAGCCCGGTTCCCAGAAGGAACTGACTGGAGCCTACGCACCTGGCTTCAGTTCATAAAGCTGGAGAGGCTCCCGATCTTTGTTGCAACAAAAATTCCCGTTGGTGACATGAGATCCTCCCGGGTCTACGCCACAGGCGTTCGATCTCTGTCGCCCTACCGCTCGTTCGAGGACGAAGGGTACTGGCACCAGGAGTGCGTTGAGGACATCATCTGGTTTGATGGTGAAATCTACGTCGTCCTCCTCGGGTCGTGGGGTAACTCCGGGGCGAAGGGCCGCTGGCTTGTCCCGTGGAGAAACTTCTTTGATCGATATTACTCCGGTCAGGCGTTCGCGCCGAAGGAGGATTGGGCCTGACATGAGCACCGGATTCGACAGGCAGGTGGGCGGGGATTTCCTCCCCGATGGGAACTTCAAAATCGATGAGCCCTTGGGTTACTTCGTGCAAAATGGGGATTTGTACCTGGAGCTGTGCGCGTGGCAGCGTCGAATGGTGGCATTGCAGGTTCTCCACCCGGACATGCCGGAGTACATGGTGGTCGGCAGTCCTTCGAAGGTGACTGTTCTCGCCGGGTTCGTGACCGATTTCAACTCGATCAAGTTTCGATTGTTCTGGATGTTTTTCTCCCCGTGGGAGACGAAGCGTCCGCCTATCCCTCACGATGCAGGATACCGCACGATCAACTGGCTGCGGAAAAAACGGGTGATCCAGCGCAGTGAACACGCCCGTTGGCGCAAGACCTTCGACCTTCTCTTCCGCGAGAGCATGAACTACTCGCAACCGGAGATTGCTGGCTGGAAGAAGCGGGCGGCGTATCGGGCGGTCCGGATCTTTGGCCGATTCACTTGGATGGAGAAGCAGACTCCGTCGATCATTAAACACCGGGGAGCCCGGCACACACCTAACTCGAGAAAACCACGATGAAAAACCTATCGCACTACCTGTCGGCCGCTATCTTGCTTGGCTCTCTCTCTTTCATCATGCTGCTGGCCGGTTGCGCCAGCAAGCAGCAGCCGGTTACTATGGGGCCTCCGGTCAAAATGGGCTCAACCTCGAAATCGGGGGGGCAGGAGTACAGAGAGATGGGCCGGACGAATCCAGACGGCTCGGTGACGGTGAGCCCGGTGTTTGCGGGGGAGGGCACTCCTATCGCGATTGTCGATGAGGAGGGGAAAGTCATCGAGGAGAATGGTGGGGCGTCCTTGAAGGAGGATGTCCTGCTGGGGTATCAGGTCGATGGCGGCTACATGGATGGTCGCATCATCCGCTCTGGTGATTTCGCCATGCAGGCTGGATTGATGGCGCAGGGGCTGCCTACCGAACCATGGTATGCGCAGATGGTTCCTACGCTGTTCGGGGTCGATGTAGAGGAGGCTCGGAATACGTTTATGATGTACGGGCTACAGCTACAGGCATGGGCTCTGCGGCAGGTAGTGGTAACAGTGAACCCGACGAAGATCATTCACACTCTCCTCGATGGATCGAAGCTGGAGATCGTAACGGGCGGATTCAGCTTCGAGTTTCATCCCGACGAGGTGCCTCCTATGCCGAAGCTTCTTTCCGGCCTTCAGCGGCTCGGCATCACCGGTCGCGAGATCCTCGGCGGGCTCCTGGCCTACTTTGCTTTTGACCTGAGCAAGACCAACTCAAACAACGCGGCGGCGACTAGCCAGTCAGCCATCAGTGGGGCGCAGGATGCGTTTGAGGCAGGTGCTGGGACTGCGTTTGAGGGCGTCGGTCTCGGGGCCGGTATCGCGGCACCGTAACGAGTTTTCCCGGATCGGCGTCGGTCCGGGAATCCCTCAGGGATAATTTCGTCCTGTGTGGCTGATGCAGACTGTTCGTTAGGTGTTCCTTGCTCCCTAAGTCACTATCCTTCAATGAAGTTATACCACCTTGCCAAGGTGGATGTCGAGAGTTCGAACCTCTTCGCTCGCTCCACTTTTTAAGCCCTCAAGTCCCCGGACTTGGGGGCTTTTCATTTATTGGATCTAACCTACCAGTGGTTAGATACTTATGTCTTTCGACATACCATGCTGGTGCCACAACAATCGGCTATCACACAGCCCACCCTGCCCGGTCCTTCGTAAAGCCGGTGACCAGCATAGGCTCGGGACGTTCGTTGTAGATCGACGAAAGCGCAGCCTCGAACATCGGCTCGAAGCCGAAACCGCGGACTATCGGACGGACGCGAAAAAGGCTCTGTGCACAGTGCGCCCCAGAGCCAGTGAATCGAGTCACGGCACATCCACGGTGCATCCAAGTGCGCAACCGAGTACCGCGCCGCTACAGCGACGACTCCCGACCAACAGGACGGGAGCCGTCGTGCGACTGAAATCAAGCAAATCCCGGAAGGAAAGCTTTCTCTGCTTCAAACATCTCCAGGGTCATCTTCTTGATCTCTCCTGGGGAGCAAACCGCAGCAGTTAGAGGATCGAGAAGCATAGCTTCAACAGCAGCATCGATGCTCTTCTCGATAATCGCGGTAGTCCCGAGATCAAACATTCTCATATTGCTCTCGCAAATCGCCGCCATCACCGGAGGCAGTGGCCCGGGCCGAGTTGGTTGCAAACCATTTCGATCGACCATCACGGCGACCTCCACGCAACCATCTTCCATAAGATTCGGAATCAAGCGTCCACCGCTTTGACCCGCACGATTATAGACATTTCCATGGAAACGGAACGGCACATTCTTCTCTCGTGCCTCAATAATATAGCTCCCGTACTCCCAAGAGCGCTTCAACTCGAGCTCCTTCTCCCCTTGGATGCGCTCTTCGCGGGCGACATCGGCTTCCTTTCGCCATTGGGGCCAGTTGTTCGCGTAGAATGAAGACTCTCCGTCGTAGCGCTCCCTCATGAAGTGCTCTAGCAAGTCCTTCCTCTTGCGGTAGTATGGCAAATACTCCGACAAATGCCCGCTGGATTCGGTAATGAATGCGCCAAAGTGCAGCATCATATCCTTACGAACGATATCCTTATTTCGCTCTTTCTCTTCTTCCGTCGTACCCTCGCGGAAAAGCCCTGCGACCTCTGGCTCAAATTTTTCTCTCAACTGCGGATAAAGATCTTTGCCCTGGTGACGGAACTTGGTGAACCAAGCCAAATGGTTGATCCCGTAACATTCCCAATCGACCTCGGAAAGAGGAACACCTGCGTACTTCGCGATTAAATTACTGGTACCCTGGACACTGTGGCAAAGTCCGACGACCGAAACGGGACTGGTGCGGAACGCGGCCAAGCACAGCATGTTCATTGGGTTGGTATAGTTGAGGACGATCGCTTCCGGACAGAACCGTTCAACATCCCGCAAAATCTCCAGCCAAACCGGCCCAGTGCGAAGAGCTTTAAAGAGTCCACCCGGTCCAATCGTATCGCCAATACACTGATCGATACCATACTTAGCGGGAATGTCATTGTCATGGCGCACACAGTCCAGCCCGCTCACCTCGATGCAATTGACGATATAGTCCGCTCCGGGAAGAGCTTCTGCACGATCCAAAGTGGCCTCCACCGTCCAATGCTCGGATACCCCCATTGCGTCGCGAGTCTTCTCGACCAAGCGTTTCATACGCAAAAGGCGATCCTCATCGATATCGACCAAAACCAGTACTCCCTGAGCAGCACCCTTGATCCGCATGATATCGGCCGTTACTCGGCTGGTAAAGTTGCTCCCAGCACCGATGAACACGATGCGAATCGGCTTGGGCATATCGCCTGGCAAATCCGCCAGAAGTTGAATTTTACTATGGGCTGCGTGCCCGAGGTCTTTTTTAGGGGTAGTACTCATAAATCTCAGTTTCTTGATTTCCGAAAAATCATAGAACAACTAAAGCGCTACCCCTAGTACATTTTATTGATATCCCGCTTCAATTTCTTGATCATGGGTCATGCTTCTACGAATCGAAAGTGCCATTCCCGAGGAGATTCAATCTGGTGTGTACAATTGGAACAATCGGAACCGCAACGCCCGCACCATTGTAGTTCTCCAATTGACATTGGCGGGGTCCTGCACCTTTCAGTGGGATCAAAACCGAGCTGAAGTCGATGCGGGGAAAGCGATGTTCTTCTCTTTCAACGAGAACTCCAGCTACTACCGGGAAGACCCGAGCGCCCCACCGTATCACAACAGCTGGATTAGTTTTTCCGGACCGACAGCGATCGATATCCACCGAGCTGTATGGGAAAAAGCGGGACCAATTCTACCCCTACAGCAAATGCCTCGAACCCTGGAGAACTATCAAAACCTCCTCACCAGCTACAAAAAAGGGATCTGGGCCAACCAATGGCGTCAAGCGACCGACGCCTTTCGATTCGGAATCGTGATGCTGGAGGAGTTGGATGCCATGTTTCAGCCGAAGGATCCCATCGAGCGCTGCCGCCAACGGATCGCTCAAGACTACAGGGATCCCTTTACCGTGGCTGAAATTGCGGCGCAGGAGAACATTACAGCCGAGCACCTGACGCGAGAGTACAAGAAGCGAACCGGCTCCACACCGGCGCTGGACCTACGAAAGAACCGGCTCAGTCACGCGCGTTCTCTCCTCCGTTCTCACGCCATACCGGAGATTGATGCAGCTCGATTCGCCGGCTTCCGCGATGTCCGCTCGCTGAGGAGCCTTCTCCGCAAAGAGGCCGACGACACCTGAAACTCCAATCCGCACTCCGGCGAGAGCGACTGGACTATTCTCCAGGTCCCTCTGTATCGGCGCTCCGATCAGGCAGTAGCTGAATGGTCGAGCCGAACTCCTTCGAAAAGGCCGTCCGGCACCATTCGGTCAATCGAGACGGATCGACCTCATCCACAGCACCCAGCAAGGATTCACCCAGGTCGATCTCCAACCCCTGGACGGCTCTCATCGCGAGCCGCATTGCGCGCCAGCTCGATTTTTGCCGGTTCATCCGAACCCCTGAGCGGACCTGTGCTCGCCCGGTTTCCAATTCCTCTTCCGAGAATCCTCTGATCCCCAGACGCATGAGAATCTCGTCCAAGCGATCCAGAAGAAAGGTGGCTTTGGACTCCTCACAACCGGAGACAAAGGCCAGCAGCCCGGACTGTGATCCGGCGAGGAAGCGAGCCGATGAGAAGTACGCCAACCCATGTCGTTCCCGAATCTCTTCGAAAAGAGGTCCCGCCAGTCCATTCAGACAAGCCAACGCGATATGCCTACTATAGGAATTCTCCGATGAAACTCCGCCGGACGGAAATACTCTGAGGACAATGCTTTGTTCACGGGCATGGCGCACGACCTCTTGAAAAGGTTCCACCAAGGGCATAGCAGAAATTCCAGGCCTATCCTTCATCTTTGCCTCGTCCGCAAAGAACCGAGCCTGTACCCACGGACCCAATTCCGGCGAATCGAAATCGCCACTGATTGCCATGACCCTGGGACGCTTCCGAAGAAAATGGTTCCCGAACTCGTTCATCCGGTCAGGCGAAACCTCCTTCAGGCAATTTTCGCTTCCCAAAGGCCCGAAACCGAGAGCTGATTCACGAAAGTAACAGCGCCGGGCACGAGCCATGATATCGGACGAAGGATCATCCCGGACCTCTTGAATCAACGCGATTTTCGAAGAGCACTCCCTCTCCAGCAAACGCGCACTGACCTCCACTCTCTCGAGAATTCGACCCAACAATTCCAGAGACTCCCGCAGTACATCCGGAAGACAAGAATAGCGGATCCCTGAGACCGTCTCGGTACAGAAAGCGGACAGACCACTGCCCCATTGATCGAAACGATCTACAACCGCCTCCTCAGGCAACAAGCCGCCACCACACCGAATCAGTTCCAATAAAAGACCTGTATAGCCGAATCTAGCCGGACCGTCGGTTTCCTCGGAACCCGGAAACCCCACACAAACGCTGACGAGGCCCGATCCGGGAATAGGATCGAGAAATAACGAAGAGGATTCTACATCGCTCATGCGGCACCTCCCGGATGCAATTGTCCCGCAATCGCTCGATCCGGACTCAAGTACTGGTTCAAATACTGGCAAAAATCCTGATTCTCAAACGCACCTAAAATTGCGGCCTCCATCTCCCAAGTGGAAACCGACAGCAGATTGCGAAAACTCTCACCTCCACGGGAGGCCCAACCCTCGATCGTTTCATCCTGGCGCAGACGATCGAAACGCAGACGATCTCGACCTCGTTGGAAATCTTCCGGAGAGAGACCAACGGCCGCGATCTTCGTTAACTCATCGAAAAGAAGATCCTCCGTCTCAGCTAAATCACTACCTTCGGCCAACCACGAGAATCCTAGTAGAGAAGAATTTCCGAGAGAATAGACATAGCCATCAAAGAAATGGACTAACTCTCTCTCTCGCCGAATCACCCGGCTCAAGGAACTACTTTCGCCGCCTGAAAGCACCTCGACTACCCACTCGGCCATGAGAACCTCCTCCAACGATCTCGTCGGAACGACGAAGAGAACGGTCCCTCGCCCGCCTTCCCAATCTCCACGCAATCGGAGACGAACAGGAACCGGCTTATCGGCAAATTCCGGATCCAAAAAGCCTGCAGAAGAATTCAGTCGCCCCTCGCCCAGCGCTGGAGCGACCGCGTCCGCCGTGCGATGCAGCCCTGGACTCAAGTCCCCGGCCATCAGTAGAAATGAGTCGCAGGAACGATAGTACTCTCGGTGAAAACTCCTCAAATCTTCAATCGTGAGAGCGCGAAACCGCTCCTCTAAACCGATGACTGGAAAGCGCAGCAGATCGCTCGTTAGCCCGGCCTCCATTAGCGCATCAAACAAAAAACTGTCGGGGTCATCCCGATACATAGCGATTTCCCTGAGGATAACATCGCGCTCCGACGCAAATCCCTCCTCGGCCAAACTGGGACTCCACACAAAGTCTGCCAGCAACTCCAGTCCCTTCTCGGCCTGATCCGCCGGAAGATCGATATGATAAACAGTTCGATCGTAAGAAGTATAAGCATTGAGAAAACCACCCAGCCGCTCGGCCTGACGATTGATCTCCAATGCGGTACGATTCTCAGTCCCCTTGAAAACCATGTGCTCGAGAAAATGGGCGACACCGCTCCCGGGAAACTGAGCCTCCATGCGGCTTCCCGCACAGACCCAAATCTGCAACGAAACGACCCCGGACCCGGGGCGACTCATCGCCAAGTAGGGAACTCCACCTGCCAAAGACCCGGAGCGCACCTGATCGATGCGTTTTCTCTCCATGCCTTGTCCCGTCACTCCCACCACAAATCAGTGGGTTTCGGGTAGAAACGGTTTTTCAAAAGCATCATAAAAATCGTACCCCTTCTCGAAATCTCGAATATCGTCATCATCGGTCTTACCGAGCACACCGTAGTCGACCAGCTCGAAGACAATGGTTCCAAAATCGCGGCACGACTCGATGTTCCAATGATCCAAAACCGCCTTAGTCATCGGACCATATTGTTCCAAGGCAAACGAGCGAATCCCCTCGAGGAGCTTCGGTCCCGAGATGTGCTGACGCACCTTCAGCTCCCCACGCTCCCGCAAATTGGCGACAGTGAAATCCAGCCCCTGCCGAACAAACACATAGGCATTGGGGTGAAAACGACCATTCTCCGCGCAGATCCGGTCGATCACTTCACTGAATTCAGGAGACTGCATGATTCAATCATTCCCTATTTCCAAAAGAAACCTCAAATCCAAATCACCTGATTTAGAAAGAAATAGGACCGGAGCGATCAACCCTCGCCTAAAAAGCTCCGAATCTCGGCCCGTTCCTCGCGCACACAGCCGGTTCGAGGGTCTTGTCCCGCCCTGCGATACCAATATCCCGCATTGCTATGGTCTCCCTCTTCACGATGCAAATTTGCATGGATCCAGAAAGCAGCCGGATCGTTGCCGGCCTGGACCAATTCATGAGAACCGGACCAATCGCCATTATCGGCCAGCATTAGAGCCTCGAGCCATTGATCACGGGACGGAGGATTGAGTGAATTGTCAGACATAAGAAACGGTTAACACAAAACGCAAAGATCCTCAACACGGAGAACGCAACGGAGTCGAACCAACGATCCGAATCTCTCCGTCTACAGCGCTCGCGTGGTCTACCTATTCCGGAACCCTTCCCCCCTGAATCACAACAGGAAGGCCCCGGGAGTCATCGCCCCGGGGCCCGATCTTAGACAGAGTGATCACCAGCCGGCAAATCGATCGGATCCTTATTCGTAGGTGAGACCCTTCCCCGCTCCCTGCTTGCGCACCATCGCCTTTACCTGCGAATCGAAACTGTCCTCATAGCCCGCTTCCTTGAGTTTCTCGTTTTCTGCCTCAAGATATTCTCTCCTGGCGCTCAAAAGATCACTCAGCTCACCCTGGATCTCATTCCTCAACTTAGTCTTTTGCTCAATATACTCGATTCGTTCGGATTCAGGGAGATCTTGTAGATTGGAGGGAAGCAAAGCCGGTTCGAGCTCTTCAATTTTGATTGAATCCTTCGCCAGTTCAGCCACCAGATCTTCCTCCCCACTGATGGCAGCGGGAGCAAAGGTAGTGGAATCGGCGGATCTCTCCAGATAGTCGTATCGGTCGGCAGCCGTTTCGGCACTTGCGCCCCTCGCATTGGCCACCTTGGAACTTCCCACCCGCTGCCGATCACTATCGCCGTAGACGATAACGGTGTCGGCCATCTGACGATTCAGTTCCGCAATCTCGTCATCCATTGGGGTTCTGATTGATTCCATACCTCCGGATTGCTGGATCGCGACATATTCTCCCTGAGAAAGATTTGCGATCTCCTCCCAGATCTGTCGGGTTCCGTCGATCGATCCACATTGAATCGTGTTGACAATGATCCCATCGGCCACCGCCTTCTGGCAAGATTCAGAGTATAGAACATCATCCTCGTAGTCCATGTGTGGAGGCGCATCGCCAACCAGGAAAAGTAGGCGTAAAGTGTCTGGATGGCTACTCCACGACAGCTGGTTCACCCCCTCCCACAGCGCTTGATTCACAGACTCAGGCTGGTCTCCCCCACCTCCGGCCTGAAACTCCATCAAATGAGCGTAAATCGCATCCAGATCTTCCGAGAGATCGTAGACCTGGGTAACGTAGTCGTCTTTGCGATCCCGATAGCCGATCAGTCCGAATTTCACCTGAGGCCGCTCGGACGCGCTCGAGATCTCATTGGCGATCGACCAGATTTTTTCTTTGGCACCCGCAATGAGCCCCCCCATTGAGCCTGTGGTATCCAAAACAAAAGCCACCTCGATCTGAGGACGAGCCGTAACCACTTCTGGAGTGGTCCCAGTGGGACGATCCCCCCACAAGAGGGAACCGGAAATGAGCAAAGCGCTGGAGACAAAGTAGTTTAATCTAGATTTCATGACGACAGTAAGGGATGGATGAAGGCCCAAAAGAGCAGGACGAATCAGTTCACATCGATCTTCTCAAAATCCGCAGCTAATGTCGTCAGCTGCTCGTCATTTATATGTCAGGAAATTGTCAGCGACGGTGGTGAACACGCTGTCCCACAAACAACTCAGCGAGCAGGAAGGCGCGGTACTTCCGTTAGAGGAAGCTTGCCGATCACGGCCTTTCTCCCCTAGAAAATAGAATAATGACCATCGTTCCCTCCAACTCCCCTTCTACATTCGCTCGACGGGACCAGCGCCGCTTCCCGGCTGGTTTCACGCTTCTTGAAGTTCTTATGGCTATTGCGCTGCTGGCGCTACTCGTAGGGGTTGTTCTGACCAACGTGGAAGGCCTTTTTGGTGGAGGGCAGCAAAAAGTAGCAAAGATCTTCATTGATCAAACAGCACGGACGGGGCTTGCCACCTTCCGCATGGACACAGGCCACTATCCCGCTGCCGGTCAGGGTCTCGAAGCTCTCTCCCAAAAACCATCCGGAGAAGACGATTGGAAAGGTCCCTATCTTGACGAGATCCCCGATGATCCATGGGGAAATCCGTACCAGTACCAATTCCCGGGAACCCGTAGCAACAAAGGCTACGACGTATGGTCTTTCGGTCCGGACGGAACGAACGGGACCGAGGACGACATCGGAAACTGGTAACCGTTTCTCGGAGTAAGGGTCCCCTCGCGAGAGGAGGCAACTCGTCTACTTCTTTCCCTTCGGGGCGGGCGGAGGAGGCTTGCGCAGCTCGTACTGCTTACGAAATTCCTCTGCTTTGATATACTCGCCAGACGTCTTGGCGACCTCTGAAGCCTTTTGCAAAACCGAGAGTTGAAGATCGAGCGGGGCACCCTGGCTGTTTGCCATCGCTTCCAGCAACCGCAGAGCCGAGGCAGTATCTCCCAGAGCGGCAAACTCCTCTGCGATTCCGACCACGACAGCGATCTCATCGGGGGCCACGGTGACGGAATAACGAAAGGGGCTGAGCAAATCGAGTGCCTCGACAGATCGACCCTCATTGCGCAAAAGGGCGGCGGTCTTCAACGCTAGTGCAAAACCGGGAGTTTCCATAAATTTCCGCTTCCCAAAATTCGCAGCCGCCGCTTCGCCTTTTTCCCGAATCAAACGGTTCATCTCACGGATAACCACGTACTGGGCGAAAGGATCAATCGGGCTAACCACCTGAATCTGCTCTTCCAGTGGGACCGCGAATGGACGGTAGAGAGGATCCCCCAGGAGAATCGTTTGCCAACTAAAGAAGCGATTACTCCGCATCGCTGCCTCAGCCAAGGATTGGCCCTTCACGAGACTGTCGAAAAATAGAACCGGATTGTGGGTCCCCTCCAAGTAGGGTTCGAAGACGTTACCCACCGTCGCAGCCACTCCGCGCTCGACCAACGGGCCCGACCAACCCGCGTTTCGCTTTCGGATTGTTTTGGCCGAAAAACTATGGATGTGAAACGCGATCGCTCCTGGAGGAACCACGACATCGAGCTCCTTCCAGACACCAGCGATCGAGCGTGTGTACCAACCCAGATACAGGACTGGCGCATCGAACCGGGCCGAGGCCTTGATCACCGGCCGACCACGATCGATATCCAGATCAAAATCGGTTTCCCCCCAAGCCGTGGCCACCTCTTCCATCCATCGGTCGCCATTCTTATGAGGACCCCCGATATCAATGTAGGCCCTCCCCTTGAGCCCATTCTCCTCGGCCTTCAACGCGGAATCGATCATTCGACGAGCCGCACTGTAGGAAGGACCATCGATCCGGGAGACCCGCACCAACTTATCCATAGCCAAGGAGGAAGGATTTTCCTGATCGTAGACCGGATTGTTCATCGGGCCGGCCAAGCGGTAATTTCCCAATGGCAGGAGGGCTAGTTCAGAATCGACCGACGCACGGGTCGTCCGAAACGGCTTCGGAAGACGTTTCTCATCGGAATCGTTATAGAAAAGCCCCTCGTGCTCTACGCGGAGAGGGACTCCTTTGCACAGAACAAGGGCGCCAATTTTATTCCCGAAAACCATGACATTTTGCCGGGTGAATTCGTCGCGCCCACTGCGAACCGCGCCACTCATCCAGCCACTTCGGATGAAAGCTTCTGTCAACGGATCCCATACGGTTTTGACAAAATCCAATCCGGAAATGGTCTCCTGTTCGGGCATAGGAAATGCGAAAATATTGTCCTCGGGGATGCCTCGCCGCTCTGCGTAGTAACTCGCGAGCTCCAGCGACTTTTTGTCGGAAGAGTTTGCGACAATCACTACCGATTCCGGCTCGATAGCCGCCCGAGACGGGACAGCGGAACAAAATAGAAGTGCAACCAGGGAAAAAATTGAGGGCCAACGAAACATCGCCCTTCAGACTTTCGCATCCCCTCTAATCGGACAAGCCGAAATCGGGTTCCGGGGGCAATATGCTCTCGAATCCGATGTGGACCTTTGCGAACAATCTGTTTTTTTTCGAGAGTCAAACCTCAATCAAATTTCCCCGCGCGACTATGCCCCCTTCCAGACACCGATTCTCGATCCGAACCAAAGCCGGCGGAATTGCCGGGCGCATTTTCGGAGGTCTTTTTGGCCTAGCATTCGCGACATTTGGAATTTTCTTTCTTTGGATGGCTTCGATCAGTCCCTATTTGGATCAAGCCACAACGGACGAATGGGTCGAAGTCCCGGCGACTATTCTCGAATCCAAAGTGGAACGGAACGGTGAAGAACTGACCAACATCATCCGCTTTCGCTACCAGTACGAAGATCTTGTAAACGAGTCCGACAAACCCTATTGGAAGGCACCCAATCTCTCCTACCTCGAAGTACAGAAAGTCCGAGACCAACTTCCACCAGGCACCGAGACGGTCGCCTTCGTCAATCCAGCAGCTCCTCGCCAAGCCGTTCTATTTCTCAACCATACCTCATCTCTATGGACCGGCCTCTTCTGTCTACCATTCATCCTGATTGGCCTCGGCGTCGCCGGCTTTTCCCTCTTTGGCAAAAGTAAGAAGAAGAAAGCAAAGGGATTTTCAAATCGATCACCCCGGCGAAAGAAAGGAAAGCGAAACCTAGTTCTTAGCGTATTTGGCCTCCCGTTTCTAGGGATGGGACTCTTCTTCTGCTGGATTGGAGGTCTCTCGCCAATCCTCCAAAGCCAGGCTGCCGAAAACTGGCCTCAAGTTCCCTGCACCATAACAAAAAGCTATGTCGAATCCCATTCGGACTCTGACGGGACCACCTACAGCGTCGAAATTCGATTCACCTACGAAAGGAACGGGAAAACCTATTTCGGAGAGAATTATACCTTTGGAAACATGTCCTCGTCCGGGCGGGCCTCGAAAGCAGCCATCGTGCGCAAGTATCCGGAAGGATCGTCACAAATATGCTTTGTCAACCCAACAGATCCGTACGATGCTGTCATCACAACTGAAGTCGGATGGCTACCATGGGGAATTATCGGATTCAGCTCCATCTTCATCCTCGTCGGCGCGGGACTGTTCATCGGTGGCTTCTATCGCAAAAATGATCCCGGCCCAGAGGCTGTTTTTGGAGATGATGAGGAAGAACAAAGCGCCGAGATTCTCGAACTCTCCCCCACAACCAGCCGCTTGGCCCGCACTGTGGGGAGTGTATTTTTCACCGTACTGTGGAACGGAATTTCGAGCATCCCATGGTTCATTTATTTCAATGAACGCAAGACCGGGAATGGTGATGCCATCTTACTCATCGTTGGGGGGATATTCTCACTCGTAGGGCTATTTCTCATCGGCAAGAGCGCCCAAGCCCTTCTCACCCTACGCAATCCAAAGCCCCGTGTGCTCATCGCACCAGGTAAAATCACTCCTGGAACCAAACTGTACCTCTCTTGGAAACTCGAAGGCAAAACGAGCCGATTGAACAGCCTGGAAGTCTACCTCGAAGGTACTGAGATTGCACAATACCAGCAGGGCACCAATACCGTTACCGATCGAAACCTATTTTTCCAGGAGCAGCTTTTCCAAACACAGGAGCGCGGATCCTATCGGGAGGGCTCTGCTGAATATGAACTGCCGCTCGCAACGGTTCCCTCAATGAAGAGTGAGCACAATGAAATCCTTTGGGAGGTTATCTTTACTGGCAGGATCGCCCGTTGGCCCGATCTAAAGGAAACCTACCGGCTCCCCGTTCTCCCCGCGAAATCCTAAGACCTCCCCACCATGGCGAATCATCTAATTCTCGAAGTATTCGAAAAGAACCTACAACCCGGAGGAATACTCCGCGGCGAGATCCTTTGGGACCTGGAAAAGAACCCCGACTCGCTCTATCTCAGTTTTGGCTGGTGGACCTCTGGGCGCGGCGACCGTGATGAGTACATCGTGGGTGACAAAGAACTGTCACGCCCGACTGCGATTGGCAAAGAAGCATTCTCATTTCAGATTCCCCACAAAGTCGTTCCCTCCTTCTCAGGGAAACTGATTTCAGTCGAATGGGGGCTGCAACTCTCGGTGATAGGCGTCCGGGTCGACGACCTTATCGAGCCCATCACGGTCTCCCCGACAATGGAGGAGATCGACATCAGCCAGCACACCTATGAAAGCAAGGGAAAATCCGTTTCGTTCCGAAAAGGTCGCCGCCTTTCGCTACCAAATCGAACCTGAGCGGATTGCACAGTGGCGCAACCAACTCGAATCGGAAAAGACGGTTCGCTGGTCAATCGTCGGCCCCATGGGCACTGGCAAAACCGTTCTAATGGAAGATATTGCCAAAGATGTCCGCGAATACGATTGGGTAAAGATCCACGACAACGACACCCGAAGCCAAAAACTTCGCGCAGCGCGACACTTGTTCCGCCGCTCCAAGCGCCCCCTATTTCTTGACGGGACCGAAGCCCTCCCCCGCTGGTGCCTGAACTGGAAGACACTTCTCCGTCCAAAGATTATCGTAACCCTTCACAGCCCCCGACCATCCCTCTCCATTCTTTATCGGACCCGTTTTGACGCGGAGATCGTTTTCGCTATGGTAGAACGACTCACTCATGAAACCCTATCAACAACCGACCGTAACCGTATTCTCAAACTCGGCGAAGAGCACGAGGGAAACGTTCGCTCGATCCTTCGTGAAATGTACCACTCCCCTAGCCTCATGGGAACAGGATCACATTCCCACTAGATTGTGAATCACTCGAGAAAACTGCCCCTGCGCACCGGACGCAACTGGAACGAAGTCGGCCCCCGCAGTACAGAATGGCGTATTGCCTGGGAGGGGAATGGCGTAATCTCTACCGCAGAGACCGACTTCAAGCACCCGGCGAATAGAGGACCCTCCGGCGCGGTCGACTCTCCCCTCACCTTTGATCCCGAGAGGAACCGGCTTCACCGTTACTATTGTCCCTCCCTTTCGAGCCGGGATCGCAGCAATGGAATCATCTCGATCGATCTGGAAAGCGGTACCCGGGACATGACCTTCCCGCTCCACCCATTGCGCATGGTTCCGTGGATGTTGAGCAAAGTACCTGAGCACCCACTCCTCATCGGCCTTGTAGTTACCGACAGCACCCGGCCGGAACGCCCCGGAATCGTCCTTCAGCATCAATTAGGGTTGTTTCATCTAGACGAGAACAAATCACTCTACCGAAATCTTCCGGCCGGTTGCCAACATCCAGTCACCATAAGCCCCCGCCAAGACCGCATAGTCTTCCACGGTCCCGACGGCTACCAACTACTGAATCTAAAAGGACGCCGGCAACTACTCCTCACGGATGCCGTATGGGGCGATGGAAATGCAGGAGCCGCCTTTCACCCGACACGGCCGGTCTTCGCGGTCGGTGGATCCCCTCTCGCCTTATACGACCCGATTCACCGCCAACGAACGAGCCTCTCATTTGCGGGACGATGTCCGGTCTGGACCTCGGACGGGAGATGCATGTTTTTCTCAACCTCTAGCAGCGACCTCCATCTGTACGACAGTGAAACAGGCGGCCGCGAAGAGATTCTTTCGATTTTGGCCAACCGGTATCCTGAAACCAAGAAATCGCGACCGGTGCAACTCAGCCCCGACGGACGGTACTTTGCCCTCCCCGTTACGCGACGGTCTCCCTACCACGCGGAATCGGTTCGACCTGATCAGCCTCTATGGTCCGAGAATCAATCCCTCGTCATCGGCGATCTGGAGCGAAGGGAAATCTGGCAACTACCCGGTCCAGTGGATCAATGTTGCTGGGTCGGTATTTCGAAAAAGAAGACGGAACCGTGACCCAGCGTCGTGCGGCAGCCGACTCGGCCCTGCATCGCTTCGACCAGACTCTTTACAATCGCTAATCCGAGACCGACCGACGGCTCGCCCGCTGTAGTGCGCGCGGAGAGACGGGCGAACTTCTCAAACAACTTCCCCTGGTCCTCCTCGTTCAGGCCCGGTCCTTCATCGACCACCTCGGTTCGGATATAACCTGACAAGGACTCAAACCGAACTTTCGTCACAGATCCTATCGGCGAATACTTCAAGGCATTGGAAATGAGATTCTCCAAAATCTGGAAATAGGCTTGGGGATCTCCGAAAGCACTCAGGGGGCGCTCCGGCTCATCGAACTCGATCGTCTGCTTCTTTTTCTCAGCCTTTTTCTGAAAACTTTCGACAACGAGCAGTGCGGATTCGGCGGCATCAAACTCGCGATAATCCCAAATCATTGAACCGGTCTCCATCCGGTTCACATCGAGTAGATTACTCAACAACTCGAGCATCCGGCGGCATTCGTCAATCGAGTCAGTGACGATTCCGGACCATTCATTGCGCTCGATATTGGGGTCCTCAACAATCATCTCGAGGCCCATAATGATATTCGAGAGCGGATTGCGCAGGTCATGAGCAGCGAAGCCCAGATATTCATCTTTTTCCGACGCCAATTCGGTCAAGTGATGATTCAAGTCATCCTTGTCCCGCAGAGCCTCTCTCAACTCCCTTTGGGTCTCGACCAATTGGCGCTGCACCGAGTCCCCGATACGCGTCATCTTCGAGGCAGTATCGAGCAGTCGCCGAAATCCTTTGGTCAGCGAGGAAAACTCTCTCCGGAGGTCAGCCTCCGACCTCTCTTCGTCCTTTTCGAGGTTTTCGGCGTGAGCCAGAATCTCATACTCGCGCCGAAAGACATCCCGGTAATTTCGCTCTCGCTGTTCCCTCGCCTTCACAAATTAGTAGGACTTCAATTCAAATGGAATCCGGAGATCGTCGGCAAAATCTTCTCCGTTTTCCTGCATCACCTCTATGCCCTCTTTGTACAGCCAGACGACTCGCACGCTCTTCCCTTCATCAAAATGGGACTCGAGCATCTCCAGGAGATCGAGAATGGTTTTCGAACTACTCGTATTAAAGTAACGAAGATCGAATTGCACCTCGAGACTGTCGGAGGACCTCAGGTACTCTTCGACCTTGGCAACCACTGGCTCGTAGAAATCACGCACATTCTCGGGGAACGATTCCCCCTCAATGAGCAAGCTCTTCGAATCCGCATTGAGCACTACTCGCGGAGTGCAATCGGTTGGTTCTATCAAAAATGATTTGTCCATGTTCAGTCCTTCGAAACCTCCGCCTCTACGGTAAAGAATAGCATCCCTTCCTTCACAGGTTCAAACCTGCATCGCACTGATTTGCATCGGCGGAACAGTTCGATTAACCCAAGGCCTGCGCTATCTCCCGTACCAGTTCGCGCTTCTTTCCGCTTCTCCTTGTAAGCGACGCGCAACTCGTCTCCCGACAGCGTGGACAAGCGGGCAAAACTCTCCTCCAGCTCCTTCTGTTCCCCGCTGGGGATGAGATTCCCCGAGCTCACCTCAAACGTCGAATCGCTCTCGGAGATGATCACAACCCCAAGACCCACCGAACCCGATTTCTCGGCGGAATATCGCAGTACGTTTTGTGCGAGCTCCACGAAGACACCCAAAACGACAATACGTCGATTTTCTGAAATCGACTCCATCCCCTTGAGCAGCGCACCGTACTGTTTCACGATTTCTTGTGAAATCGGACCGGTCACCGACAACAGGAGACGATCGCGATTCAAGCGCTGATAATATTCAAACAAATTCTCATTCATAGGGTTTCGCTATATCGGAGTGTACAACTTCTCATTTCATCGAACAGTTCGTTGCTCTTCAACTATTAAAGA
Source organism: Opitutia bacterium UBA4506 (assembly GCA_002388665.1). Classification (GTDB taxonomy): domain Bacteria; phylum Verrucomicrobiota; class Verrucomicrobiia; order Opitutales; family Puniceicoccaceae; genus Puniceicoccus. The sequence continues at coordinate 90,807 of DGMY01000025.1, forward strand.
AACAAGCTCAGGATTGAAACGTCATCTTTCCGTCGGGCATCACCCTGAAAATCCCGGAGCTCCTTCAGCAATATTTCGCCCTGCACCTCCGGCGGAGAATCCCAGCAATTCTCGATTATATTGCGAAATCGGGAGGTATCGAACGGCTCTCGCATTGCGTTCGTTTGCTCAACGAACCCGTCGGTCGTTAAGTAGACCTTCATCCCGGGCTCCCGCGCAATCACGGAACAAGTGAATTCCCGAACCTTCTCCCGCTGGCGCCCTCCGATCGACTTGCGATCACCCCGCAACACCTGGCACTTCCCCCTCTGCTCTCCCTGACCAGAGACCCAATACAGGGGGCGTTTCGCTCCAGCAAACGCGACACTGGAGCGGTCAATTCGAACGATGCACACATCCATCCCGTCCTGAGAGTCGGCTCCCGGCTGATCTTGTTTGAGGGTAGATCTCACCTTGCGATGAAGTTCCCCCAATATCTCATCGGGCATCTCCACCTTCTTTTCCAAAATAATCTCATTGAGAAAGGCATGCCCGATAAGAGACATGAATGCCCCGGGAACGCCATGGCCCGTGCAATCGACGACGGCAGCGATCAATCGATTTCGATCACGGTGGATCCAGAAGAAGTCGCCTGAAACCGTCTCACGCGGTTCAAAAATATAGAAATGGCCGGCGATATCCAAATCGAGAGAAGAGAGATCGGGAAAGACCGCCGACTGAATTCTCCGGGCGTACTCAATGCTGCTCATCAAGTCATGGGTGACTCGTTCGCTGGCGTCCTTTTCCTGAGCAAGCTTCTCCGCAAGTTCCTCCCGCTTCGTCATTTCCTCTGCCACCCGAAGAAGCACTCGATTGTACTCCTGAGCGACCTGCCCCACCTCGGTGTACGGATCAAACTGTACTTGGGAGCTAAAGTCTCCTCGCTCTCGCTGCCGGCGCATATCCCCAAGCAAGTCGAGAATCTCGGTGCTGGCGCCGTGTTCACACACATTGAGCCCTTCACGCTCCTTATCCTCCGAAATGCGCAACGGGAATACACGATTCAGTAGGTACAGCAGCAACCATCCAAACCCAAAGGCCCACAGGAAAACCGCGCCCACACCGACCGCCTGAACCCACAACTGCTCGCCCCGGGTTAAACCGGTATCAAGCAGAGCGAGATCACCAAAAACGGCCACCGCCAAGGTGCCCCATACCCCTGGGAAGGCATGTGCGCAAGACGCCCCAACCACATCGTCGATTCGAATTTTCTCCATTCCGAGCGAAACCGCATAGCAAATGATTCCCCCGATCATCCCGATCAGTAACGCCTGCCACTGAGCTACATACGGGGCGCACGCAGTGATCGATACCAGGCCCGCGATAATCCCGTTCAGCATCTCTTTGAGATCAAAGATATGGGTACGGGCCCTCGACACTGCCAACACCGAGATACCACCAGCCGCAGCGGCGAGAAACGTATTGAACACAATGACCGGCACCGAGGCATTGAAAGCGTAAGTACTCCCCCCATTGAACCCGATCCAACCAAACCAAAGAATGAGCACCCCGAAAGTTGCCTGTACCAAGCTGTGACCACTGGCCAAGGAACGCTCGGTCGAGAAACGCCCGATCCGCGGACCGATGACCAGGACACTGGCTAGGGCGAGCCACCCTCCTACAGAGTGAACGGCAGTGGAGCCCGCAAAATCGAGAAACCCCATTCCCGCGAGCCATCCATCACTACCCCAAATCCAATGACCCGAGATGGGATAAAACGCGGCCGTGACGAGAATTGAGATGATGAGGTACCCCGAGAACCGCATCCGCTCGGCAACCGCTCCAGCGATAATCGTCGCTGCAGTCGCACAGAACACGAGTTGAAAGAAGAAAAAGGTCCCCTCGCCAAAACTGGAGGACACGTCGAAGAAGAATCCTGTGTGCCCAAACCAGCCCGTCGTACCGGCCCCGAACATAATGGCGTAGCCGACAGCCCAGTAAGCTAGGACCGCCACACAGAAATCGACCACATTTTTGGCGGCCACATTAATCGTATTCTTCGTGCGGACCAACCCACTCTCAAGCATGCAAAACCCAAGCTGCATGAGCATGACGAGCGCTCCACTCAAGAGCACCCAAAGTATATCCAACGGGGTATCCACAATCGTTTTCAAAGCAGATTCGAAGCCAAACTATTCTTTTACGCCATCATGGTACTTGGATCGAGCACGAATCCGACAAATCATAGAAAAATTCTCGTCGGTGAATCGGACGGAAATCGTCGACGTTCGGACCAATTTAATCCATGAACGAAGGTTTACTTCATGAAATACGACTTCACATCTTTCCCTGACCGTAGCGACACTGGCAGCCTCAAATGGGACCGCTACGCCGACAAAGACGTTCTCCCGCTATGGGTTGCGGATATGGACTTTCGATCCGCCCCGGAGATCCTCGAGGCTCTTCACCGACGGGTTGATCACAACGTATTTGGGTACACCCTTCCCCATGAGGAACCCGTTGAAGCAGTCCTAAATTACTTGAAGACCAAGCACGGTCTCACCGTTCAAAGAGAGGCGCTACTGTTCCTCCCGGGTCTCGTCCCGGCGCTAAACCTGGCCGCCCGCGCCTTTTGCCGCGACGGTGCCTCGGTCGTCACCTCAACTCCGGTCTATCCTCCCTTTCTAACGGCTCCGACCAATGCCCGCGTCCCCCTCCATGACGTTCCCCTCATCCGCAAAGATGGCCGTTGGACAATGGACTTTGACGCTCTGGCGCTGATTGACTCCGGTGGCACTTTTTTCCTCTGCAACCCACACAATCCGGTCGGCACCTGCTTCACCGAAACCGAGCTTCGCCGTCTGATCACGCTCTGCCGTGAAAAAGACTGGATACTCTGCTCTGACGAGATTCATTGCGACCTCGTCCTCGACGAGACCGCGCGTCACATCCCGACTCTCGCCCTGGCGGATTCTGAGACTGACTCCGTAGCGGCGCTCTATGCTCCCAGTAAAACCTACAATTTGCCTGGGCTCGCCTGTGCATTTGCCGTAATCCCCAATCCCCAATTGCGAGCGCGATTCAAACGCGAGATCCAGGGGATCATTACCGAAATCAATTGCTTCGGATACGCAGGTTGCACCGCGGCCTACAACGAAGGGGAACCTTGGCGTCAAGAACTCCTCCAGGTCCTTCGTACGAATCGCGGGAAAGTCTACGATTTCTTCGAAACGCAGTCAGACCGGATCAGCTTCTACCCCATGGAAGCCACTTACCTCGCGTGGTTTGATTGCCGCAAGCTACCGCTGGAGAACCCGGGGCAGTACTTTGAGGAACACGGCGTTGGACTGTCCGACGGCACTCCTTTTGGCGCTCCCGGATGGCTCCGCCTCAACTTCGGGTGCCCGACCGAACTGCTCGAAAAGGCGTTGGGCAGACTGCAGAAGGCGTTCGACGCCCTTCCGTCATAGTCAGGCCAGTCTCCGGACAATCGTACTGTCCATTCCCTGGCTGTCCCTGCGGCCTTCATCCTGGTGATATGAGCCAAGGGGGGCCCCAGTGAGGCGCCTACGCACGTCGACTTCCTTAGGGAGCGGAGAGAGAGAATCCTTACAGGCGAGATCGACAGTGGATCTATTCGCGCAGCGTCTCGCTGAACCTAAAGAACTATTCCTCAATCACAGCCGTAGAATTCTCAACGAATTCCCCATCCTGCATCGAAAGCGTTACATCACAAAGTTTCGCCAAGTTTTGATTGTGCGTAACCATCAGTACCGCTTGACCGTGCTCGTGGCACAGCTTCCGCAAAAGATCGAACACCATTGTCGAATTCCGCACATCCAAATTACCCGTTGGCTCATCCGCAAAAATCACGGCGGGCTCATTGGCCAAGGCCCGTGCAACGGCTACACGCTGCTGCTCGCCCCCGGATAGTTGGTTGGCCAATCGATGAGCTTTATTTCCCAGCCCGACCTCTTCGAGAAGCATTTGCGCCCGATCGCGCATCTCGCTCTCGGAGAGTTTCTCGAGTTTACGCATCGGCAACATGATGTTTTCCAATGCGGAGAATTCTGAGAGCAAAAAGTGAAACTGGAAGACGAAACCGATTGAAGAATTGCGCACATCGGTTCGAGCCTCATCGGAGGCCTTTGCCATATCTTGTCCGGCAATCCAGATATCACCATCATCCTGGCGATCCAGCAGACCCAGGAGATACATCAACGTACTCTTGCCACACCCGGAAGGGCCGACAATTGAGTACATGAGACCGGGATTGAGCTGAAGCTCTACGCCCCTGAGAACGTGAACTTGAGACTCCCCTTTACCCAAGTATTTGTGGATGTTCGAACACCGTAGAACAGGGGTAACCTCTTGTTGCTCTAGCTCTTCTTTTTCTTCCAATTCCATAGCTCGCACTCCTTATCCGCTGGTTCCCCGAATAATATCGCCCGGCTCAAGACGGGAAGCCCGACGTGCCGGAATGTAGGAGGCCACCATCACAATGACCGCTGCAATCACCGATGCGGTTAAATAATGCATCCAGTCCCAGTGAACCACAAAACTGTCTGTCGCGAAGATCCCTCGAATTCGAATTGGAAGCCGGGAAATCCCGTAAGTACAGAGGGCGGCCAACGAGCATCCCAGAGCCAATCCCATGACCAGGACGGTAAAGCCCTGCCAAAGGAAGATTCGGCCGATGTCCCGCCGATGATATCCCATGGAACGAAGGATCGCGATCTCCTTGGTCTTCTCCATCACGATCATGACGAGAGTATTGAACATCCCCAGACCCGAAATCAAAATGATACTCGAAACTGTTAGACCCGAAGAGACCCGGAGAGCACGAAAGACCTGCAACCAGGTTTTCTCCCGCTCCTGCCAGCTCATGGAACCGTGCCAGACGACCCGTTCAATTCGTTCAGCCACCTCAGGTGCGCGCTCATAGTCCAGGAGAGTTGCCTGGATATACGACACACCAAAAGGCTTCTTCAAAAGGGTACGCGAGGCAGGAAGGTGAAGAAAGACCCGCTCCTTGTCGACCTGTTCAATACCGGTCTCAAAGATCCCCGAGACCCGGAAACGCATGTTTTCGCCGCTCGCATCGAGAAGAACCGGATCCCCCACATCGAGCATCATTCGACGGGCCAACCGCGAACCTACAAGGATCCCGTAAGGGTTGTCCCGGAAACTATCCAAATCCCCGTAGACAATCTGAGTACCGAGATCGGACACATTCAGGAAGCGTTCGAGGACCACACCATAGGGTTTGCAGTACATCTCTCTGAAATTGCCTTTGATCTGAGCTGAACCACGCAGGACTTCGGCCACGGAGACCACCTCGGCGAAGCGCTGTACCGCGTCCATCACATCGTCCGGGTATTCCACGCCTTCGACGTAATCGACCCCATCTTCCATCGAGATTTGAAAACCAGTTCCGCCCTCGACCTCCATCGAACGCATCGTCTGCTGGATCTTGTCTTCGACCCGCAAGGCGCCATTCACCCCGAGCATTGTCCGGATAAAGAACTGCTCAAATCCGGAGGTTTGGGCCTGGGTCACAATGAAAAATGCAACGCCAAAGACAATCCCGATCAAACTCATGATCATGGACCGCTTTCTCGAGAGAAGAAAGCGGACCGCGATCAGAAAATTCGTTGAAGCACCAAGCATGTATGTGTCTCCGGTCCGAATCAGTCGCCTGAACCCGCAAGCGACACTTGGTCACCATCGCGGAAGCGGTCGATCTCGTCGGCGATCACCAGTTCACCCTCTTCTAGATTCTCAAGAATTTCCGCTTGGTTCAAACCGAGGAAACCACTGCGCACCTGCCGCAATTCAACGACTCCGTCATTCACGACGTAGACAAAGTTACCGAAAAGAGCTCTACGCGGAACGAGAAGTGTATCTTCCCGGCGATTCTTGATAATACTGACCTCTCCGGTTAGACCGGAACGCAGGAGCTCCTCCCCTTCAGCCAGTTGTAGGTACACTGTGTATTGTTGGGTCTCGGGGTCCGCATTCGGAAGGACCTTTTCCACCTCGGCCTGGAATATACGATCACCAAAAGCGAGGAAGCGGATACGAGCTGGATGCCCAATTTGGATCCCGGCAAAATTCTCTTCGTTCACCTTGGCCTCAACCAAAAGTTCATCGCTGTAAATGGTAGCGAGGGAAGTTCTCACGCCGACCAACTCACCCGGCCATGCAAAAATGCGGGTAACGATCCCGGAAACCGGGGCAACCACGGTGGTCTTTTCTAGCGTGCGCTGCCACTCCTTCAACTGGATCTCCATCTGGCGGAGCTGGTTATCATCAGAAATCTTTTGCTCCTCCTGACTTTCCAACAGGAGCTGAAAACTCTCGCGCTGGCGCGCGATTTCGAGCTGGGAGAGATTCCCCTCTCGAAACAGCCGTTCCGCATTGTCGAGGTCATCCTTCGCCTGCTGTAACGCGATACGCTCCTGTCCACGGAGAACGATCTTTTTCTTAAAGGCCTCATAGTTTGCCTTGAAGGACTCGTACTGAAGGCGCAGATCGGTAGGATCGATCTCGATTAGGATGTCGCCTTCTTCGATACGTTTACCGAGCTCCAAAGAGCTGCTAAGAATCCGGCCGCTCACCTCTGTCGTCAGGGTAAGGCTGTAGGCTGGATTAACGGTCAAACTCCCTGGTACCGCATCGAGCGCGACACCGCGTGTCACTGGTGCAACTGAAGCTTTGGGCTGCAGGCCAGTCATAAAGAAGTAAACTACGCCGGCAATAATACCTAGCGGCAGTACAACTTTTAGGAAGAGGGATATGAATGGATTAGATTTCTTGGCCAATGGATTGTCCTGGTTGAAAAACAGAAGACGGACGGAATCTACATTCCGTTCAAACTTTTTGGAAAAGACCGGGTTGAATTAAACGTCAGTTTCCTGGAAATCCAAGAAATCGACAGCCCGGTCAGCGTTCAGGACAACGAGATAGTCGGCCACTGCTTGCAGCAATGAAGCACGAGCGATGTGAAGTGCAAACTCGTCTGCATAAAATTCTGCTTGGGTTTGACGATACTCGTTGCTGGAGACCCGCCCTTCACCGAATTCCTTCTTCACACGAGAGTAGATTCTTGAATCGAGCTCGAAACGGCGCTCGACCAAACGTTGCTTGCGGATCATCACCATCAAGTCGTTCATCATGGTATTCCGCTCCTCTTCGAGGATCTCGATGTTGGTACGAATCTGATTTTCCAAACGACGTTTCTGCAGAAGATTGATCCGGCGACTGGCCTGGGTGGCAAAACCGTCAAAAACGTTCCAGCTCACGGACAGACCCGCGAACCAACGGATAGTATCCACATCATTGGCCGTAGAAGTGTTCACCGGAGCCTGGCTGACGCTGGCACTAAAGCTGACGTTCGGACGCTGGCGGGATTTGATAATAGTCGAATCAAGATCGACCTTCTCCAGCGTGTTTCGGTTCAACTGAATATTGAAAGTTTCTTCGACCCACGTTGGAGCGACCTCGTCACCGACCAGCTCAGCTTCGAGGGCGTCGAGATTGATGGGGGCCACTCCCGACGGGATCACTGGATCTTCTTTCACACCGCTGATGCGCTTAAAGCTAGCGATCGTCTCGTTGCGCTCGTCCTCGAGTTCTTCGATTTCGATCAGAGAATTGTCCAATTCGATCAGGTAAGAAAGGTATTCTTCCTCGGACAGACGACCCGCACGGTAATCCGACTCACGGCGGGCAAGGCTAGTTTCCAAATTATTCCGCCTAATACGGAGATTCCGCAACTGCATCTCGTTAAGAATCAGCTCCAAATATTGGTCACGAAGTCTTTGAACCGTTGCTTGAAACTGCTCTTTGGTTTCGAGAAGGCTGCTCTCGAAGTCAATTTCGCCTTGGTTCACACCCGCTTCAACGGCACCCCAGAAATAGAGCGGACGGCTCAAACCGACCGAAACCGACCCGGACATACTCCCGTCATTTTCCTCACCGGAACGCTGGGTAAAGCGATAACCCAAGTTACCTCCGACACCCAGACTGGGGTAGTAACGCGAACGGGCGATACGCAGGCGCTGCTGCGCGACCTCACGATCAATCCCCACTCGGACGAGCTCTGGAGCGGAGCGCCCCGCTTTTTCAAGAATCTGCCGAAGGCCCGGATAATAATCCTCAGGCAAAGGCAAGTCGGTCATCCGCAGCGTCGATCCCTCTGCCGTTGCCACACCCTCCTCTTGGGCGTGAAGCAAACCGACGGGCAGCGCGAGCAAAAGAAAAGGGAGAACCCTCGGAAAGAGTTTGGTAACCGTCATAGAAAATCAAGAAAGAGTCTGGAGTCATTCGCTTCAACCAAAATCAACCGAAATTTCGGCGGGAAGGAAAAAGAATGCACCGGAGAAGCCGCAAAAGTGTCCGATTTCAAGGAAGCATCGCCGGAACCCCGATCACGAAGCGACCAGCTCCGATCCCGGTTACACCGTTTGCCGCCAAGGGCTACCAGTGCGCTATCGGCTCACACCTTGGTGCCGATTCGTTGCCGTTGGTACTTTTGCGAGGCGATATCTTCGCACCATTCGCGATTTTCCAAATACCAGAGAATTGTTTTGCGAATTCCGGTCTCAAAAGTTTCCGCCGGAGTCCAACCGAGTTCGGTTTCGATTTTGGTCGCATCAATCGCGTAGCGACGGTCGTGCCCCGGACGGTCCGTCACAAACTTCTTCAAATCCTTGTAGGTCGAACCGTCTTCCCTTGGATCTTCTTCATCGAGGAAGGAACAAATCTGATCAACGATCTCGATATTGGGCCGCTCGCATTTACCACCGATATTGTAAGTTTCCCCGACTCGACCGCGCTGAAGCACTTCATAGATCGCCGAACAGTGATCCTCCACGTAGAGCCAGTCCCGAATGTTCATACCATCCCCGTAGATGGGAAGGTCCTTCCCTTCCAGGGCATTGAGAATCATCAGCGGGATGAGTTTCTCGGGGAACTGAAACGGACCATAATTGTTTGAGCAATTAGTCGTCACCACTGGCAAACCGTAGGTGTGATGGTAGGCGCGGACGATATGATCGCTCGCAGCCTTCGACGCCGAGTAGGGACTGTTCGGGCGATGAGGATTCTCTTCGCTAAAGGCGGGATCTTCGGGCAAGAGAGATCCGTACACTTCGTCAGTCGAAACGTGGAGGAAGCGGAATGCGCTAGCCTCCTCAGCCGAGAGCTCTTTCCAGTATTTACGAACCGCTTGAAGGAGCCGCAAAGTTCCCGTGACATTTGTATCGAAAAATGGTTCCGGGGAATCGATGGAGCGATCGACGTGAGATTCAGCCGCAAAATTAACGACCGCGGAGATCGAGTATCCATCGAGCAAGCGGGACACACCGTCCTCGTCACCGATACTGCCCTCGACCATGACGTACCGGGAGTCCTCTGCAAAATCGGCGAGATTCGCCGGATTCCCCGCATAGGTCAACGCGTCGAGATTGACGACGATGCCATCGAACTGACCATCTGCCAGTAGGTATCGAACAAAATTGGAGCCGATGAAACCACATCCACCGGTGACAAGTATCGCTTGCTTACTCATGAACCCAAGATCCTATTGCCCCACACCAGTGGAAAGGCAAGTGTTTACGAGTCCTCCGCGCCAACCGTGCACCCCGGCAGGGCTCTATTCCGCGTAAAATCGCAGCGAGCGGGCGAGCGTGCGGGCGAAAAAGGGGCCGCGATAGATCCAACCGGTATAGAGCTGAACGAGATGAGCGCCCGCGTCCAACTTCTCGGCAGCGGAGGCCGAGTCACAAATTCCGCCGACTCCGATGAGCGGCATCTTTCCACCGGTTTCGCGGGAGAGGAATCGGATAATCTCGGTCGAGCGATTTCGCACAGGGGCCCCGGAGAGACCGCCGCGCTCGTACTCAACTCCGGCGGGGAGAGTCTCGCGACCGATGGTCGTATTGGTTGCGACGATCCCAGACACCCCACTCTCCTCGACAACTTGAATAATCTCGCCGATTTGATGAAAACTCAGATCGGGAGCAATTTTGAGAAAAATTGGAACGGCGCCGGAATCACGCTCACGATTGCGACGCTCCAGCTCACCTAAAATTTCAAGCAGCCGTCCCTTCTCCTGCAACTCGCGAAGACCCTCCGTATTCGGGCTACTGACGTTCACCGTGAAATAGTCGGCCAAATCGTGCAAGTGCTCGAAACAAGCCAGATAGTCATTTGCCGCTTCATCGAGGGCCGTATTCTTGTTTTTGCCAATATTCACCCCGACCGGACAAATGCGTTTGCCGGGTGCCGGCAATCGGCGCAACCGCTTGGCCATCGCCTCCATCCCCCCGTTGTTGAAACCCATCCGATTGACAATGGCTTCATGCTCGGGGTACCGGAACAGTCGAGGCTGCGGATTACCCGGCTGAGATTTGGGAGTGACCGTGCCCACCTCGACATGACCAAACCCCAGAGCGGCCGCGGCCGGAACAAACTCGGCATCCTTATCCATCCCCGCAGCCAAACCGACGTGATTCGGGAAAGTGAGCCCCGCCAATTCTACAGATCTGCCCCGCCCCTGGTTGGCACTGGCCAGCAACCGGCACACCGGCTGAAGCAGGCTGAGGGACTGGAGAAAATTCCGCCCATATTCGTGAGCACGCTCCGGTCCGAGGCGGAAAAATAGAGGGCGCAATACCTTTTCGTAAAATAGATCCATGAGCTGTAGAACTGACGTTCGCCTCCATCCGACTCGTAAAAATTAACGACCGCAAACACTTTTGGTTTGCATCCGACATAATTTTGCGGCGTCGAGTGGTTAATGTCACAGGCAAACCCTAAACTAAATTGGTGCATTGCACGTCTCGGTTCTGATGTAAATTGGTGGGTCGAAGAGATCAGCGACGCCATCCACTGGGACGTGGACGGGCTCGGAATTATCGATCCACGCCAGGTCGCCTACGTGGTCGACCTCCTCGAACCGCTTCAGGAATACAATCTGGACCCTCAACTCTTCGAGAACGCGTTCTTCGGCTTTGCCATCGACAAAGAACTGAAGGACGGCCAGGTCCGCCTCGCTCGGACGAAAGGCTCTTTGCTGGAGGCCGACGAGCCTCTCTTCGCACTTCCTGACGTAATCGACGAAGAAAAAGGGCCCTACGCCGATTTCATCGAGCACGTCACCCGCCTCCGGGTACGCATGCTCAATGATCTCATCGAGTTCAGCCAGAAGCTGACCGTTGAGGAGCTCGAAGAAGAGATCCGCGAGCAACAGAACAGCGACCTGCTCGAAGGCCGCGCCACTCACTTTTTCCAAGAGATCACCTCCATCCTTGAGTACGTGCCCGACGGCTACGAACTGGAGGCTGACGAAGAGCGGAAGGCTCAAACGGAGGAAGACGTTGTCGAAGAAGAATTCCAAGACCTCGATAGCGAGGAGGACGAAACCCTCGAAGAAGACGACACCATGAAATGGGACGAGGACGATGAGGATGAGGATGAAGACGAGGAATCCGAAGACGGCGCCGAAAAGAAGAAGCCGGAAGATTCCTAAGGGACCCTATGGATTATCTTGCTGATATCGATTTCGTCGAAAGCCTGCTCAAGGAATCTCTCGATGGCAATGTAGGACCGGCCCGTCGCTTCGCTGAAGCCAACAGCCGCTCCTCATTCGCCGTCAGTGTTCCGACCAGCATCCGCCTTCTTGCCTCCGCCGGTGCCGACGACGAGGAAATCGTCGAACGGTTTATGAATGCCTTTCCCGTAATATCCTTCGACCAGTCCCTCATGGCCCGTACAGCGGCGGTTTTTCGGGCACATGATATTCCTCTGGAGACGGCGATCGAGGGAGCTATCGCCATCATTCACGAATTGAAAATCCTTACCGGAACGCCCTCCCGGTACAAGGCGCTTCCGGGAATCACGATCACCAACTTCCGCGACGAAGACAGCTAAGCGCTGTCATTCCAGATCTTTCGAGGGCGGTTCCCCGTTTCCTCTGAATTCTCCCACCGTCGCATGTCCTTCCGCGGTGATGCCCTCGCGGCGAAACACTCTGACTATGGTCATGAGTAACACTTTCACATCGAGCCGGAAGGACAGGTGGTCGACATACCAAACGTCCATCTTGAATCGACTGTCCCAACTGACAGCGTTGCGGCCGTTCACTTGCGCCCATCCAGTGATGCCCGGTCTCACCTCCATCCGCCTGGCCTGTTCCGGAGAATAGCGCTCCAGGTAGCGGGGCAGAAGCGGACGTGGGCCGACCAAACTCATCTCACCACGCACCACATTCCACAACTCTGGAAGTTCATCTAAACTTGTCGAGCGAAGGAATCTGCCGAACCAACCGAGCCGCATTTCGTCGGGCAACAGTTCGCCGTCCTCTCCCCGTTCGGAGTTCATCGAGCGAAATTTGTAGATCGTAAACAACTCACCCCGCTCGCCCGGCCGTAGTTGCTGGAAAATGACAGGTCCGCCGAGCTGGACGCGCACCACAACGCCAACGATAAGAATCAGCGGGGAAAGCAGCACCAACAGGATGCTCGCGACAAGAAGATCAAACGCTCGCTTCCCCCACCGTGAATACATCAGGAAGAAGCCCCTTCCCCATCGTCAGCATCGATTTCCAGAAGAGGAAGTGGGCGCTGCGGGACCACCGGATCGGTCTCCATGCGAGGGTTGCGCCCATACTGCAACTCCTGAACATAGCTCTGCATCAGGCTATACTGCGCAGGGTTATCCGAAGGGTCCATACCCGCCAAGACCCGGCGCAACCACATGAGCGCTTCCTGATCGCGACCGAGGTCCATTAAAATCACCGCACGAAGCCTTGCATAGAGCGCTCGGTGAGACGGTTTTTCATAGGCGATACGGTAGTACTCCTGCGCCATTTCAGGATCATCCAGAACCGTCCAATAGACGCGCGCCTGCTCGGCGGGAAGCGCTGCCGACTCCGGCGCAAATTTCTCGCCCTCGCGCAACAGCTCCAACCCCCGCTCGGCCTGCTCTCTGCGGATTCGCTGTTCGACAGACTTCGGAGCTGTCCGGTCCTTCCCGAAACGCCAAACCGGCATATCGTAAATAATCATCCTCGAGGCCTCGATCCAGAAATAGGGAAAATCAGGCTGCAACCGCGTCACGGTCCGAGCGGTGGTTTCGGTCAAACCGTGGTTCTCCTGCTGCCAATAGTAATTGGTTTGCAGCCAAAGGAAGTCCGCTGCGAGGGCGCGCAAGCCTCCCAGAGAGCCGATTATCACGGCTTGCCCCAATCCATCCAACTCACTGAGATCCTGCTCAGGAGGCTGAATTTCCCTGCGTAGAGGCAATGTCAATACACCGACTAGAAAACTAGCGATGATGAACAGAAAGAATGGGGGGATACGTGCCATAGAACTACTACTCCCAGCGTGCATCGCCTACAGTTCCCTGCGGTGAAAGAACCCCACGGCAATCGCCAGATATGCCCCGGTGTATATCGCCGCATATCCAATCGCACGCAGGTAGTCGGGGTCCACTGACGGCTCATTGAAGATTCGAAAATCCGGTAGAAAATAGGCGAAAAAGAAACCGAGAACCGTGTACAAGATCCCGTCACCCGATTGGTAGAAATCGATGGCAAGGTGAACCAAATGAGCGGCAAAGAAGAGGGCAAACCCCATCGACACGGTGTAACTGAACGAATTCGCAAAGGAAGCTACCGCGAAGACCATACTTCCCAGAACAAAAAACTTCAAAATCTGGAAAAAGCCAGCGATCCAAGCCTCCGATAGGACCACATCCAAACTGGCCTTGTTGATCGAAGGATCTTCGGTCAGGGATTGGCTACGCCACCACAGGAGAATACTCACGAGGATTAACATCCCCAATGCGAACAAGAGTATGGGGGCCAGAGTCCCGCAGAATTTCCCGAGAAGGAACTGTGACCGCGTCACCGGACGCGCCAGAATGGGCAGGACGGTCCTCTGCTCGATTTCGCGAAAGAAGAGCTGTGCCCCCAAGGTCACTACGAGGATGGAACCAAAAAGCGAGATGGCCCCCTGCCCCAAATCGTTGATGAACCGGATCTCGGCGGATCCGAAATGAAAATTTGTGAGAAAGATCGAAGCAGCGATCAGAGCCGCCGCCAGCAATCCAAAAATCGTAAACACGCGCGACAGGACCACCTCGGTCCAGGTGTGGCGCGCAATCAAATACAAGGAACGAAAACCATTCATGCTGCGTTCTCCTTTTCGTTTTCGCGTACCAACTTGACAAACACCTCTTCCAGGGAAAGGGCCGTATCGGCACCCTCTTCCACATGCACACCGGCTTTCTCGGCCATCGTTCGCATCTTCTGCTGTTCCTCCGTACTATCAAATAACAATGACGGCTTATGGCCCGTCGACTTCAACAAAGACTCAAGCGTTCCCTCCGCGAGCATCCGCCCGCGATGAAGAATCGCCACCCGATCACAGACAGACTCCACCTGGCTCAACAAGTGAGAGCAGAGCAGCACGGTTTTCCCCTGGGACTTCAGCAACCGGATCATCTCGGTAATCTGCCGAGCCCCGATCGGGTCCACACCCGCGGTCGGCTCGTCCAAAATGATTAAATCGGGATCGTGGACCAACGCTTGGGCGAGCCCCAGTCGTTGCAACATGCCCTTCGAATAGGTTCGGATCGGGCGTTTTTCGGCACCGACCAAACCAACCGTTTCCAGCACATCACCCGTACGCTTCTTCAAGGCACTTCCTGAGAGACCGGAAAACCGACCCATCGACTGGACCAGAGTCTCTCCACTCAAATAGCCATAGAAGAAAGGAGCTTCGGGAACATAGCCAATCCTCTGCCGGGATTCCGGGCGGGAAGTCTTTCCACCGAAGACCAGACATTCACCCGAAGTCGGCCGAACCAAATCCAGGCAAATCTTGATCGTGGTGCTCTTCCCGGATCCGTTGGGACCGAGGAGACCAAAAACCTCTCCACTTCGAACTTCCAAATCAAGTCCTTCCAACGCGAGGACAGATGATACACGGACCGCTCCGGACCGAAATACCTTACGGAGTTTGCTCAGGGTAATCGCGTTTTCCATGGCCCTAAATTAACAGCCTCACTTCATCGGGGAAAAGAAGATTCTGGCAAAACATAAAAAAACGGAACCTCTTGGATTTAAGAGAGTTCCGTCTTTTCAAAAGTGGTACGCGGCGAGGGAGTCGAACCCCCAACCTCCTGATCCGTAGTCAGGTGCTCTATCCAATTGAGCTAGCCACGCACGAAGGAAAGCGAAGAGACAAACCTTGCACGTCGGATCTGTCAAGCCTTCGAAGAGAAAAATATTTTTTTTAGAACATTTGTCGGGTAAACCTGGTGTCGAGCGGCGGATCGCAGCAATCGATTTCTATCCCGTTGCATTTCTCAATGGGCTAATCATACTTTCTTAAGATGAGTTTGCCGAATCTGATGACGCTCTCCCGCATCCCGTTTCTCTTTTTGATTACGGGCTGCCTCCTCCTACAATCCCCAGGGCCGATTCTTGCCCTGATCTTTTTTATAATCGCTGCCCTCACGGATTGGGCCGACGGCTGGCTGGCGCGCCGTTCCGGCCTGGTATCGGACTTCGGCAAGCTGATGGATGCTCTCGCCGACAAGATTCTGATGGTGGGGATGCTGGTCGTAGTTCTCACGGTTGGCCTACTCCCGCAATGGACACTCTTTCTGGTCCTACTCATCATCACCCGCGAATTTTGGATCACGGGCCTTCGCTTGGTAGCAGCCGCCCGCGGCGTCGTACTCGCCGCAGAGAAACTCGGTAAATACAAGACGGTGTTTCAAATCATTTCGATCGCGCTACTCCTTCTCGGCAAGTCGATCGAGACGGACTTTGGCGGTGATTTGGAAAGTGGTTCCGCACTACTCTGCATGAATACAGGAATCGCTATGTTTCTGATCGCAGCCATTTTGACAATTGTATCGGGATCCGTCTACTTGTGGAAATATCGCGCCCTCATGGGGCTAGGAGAAGATCAGAACAAGGCAGACCATGCGTGAGAGACATCCCATATGGAACATGATCCCGAGAAACGTAATTCTCGGCCTGACCACCTTTGGCCCGATTGGGCAACTCAAGGCACCCGGGACCTGGGGATCCGTGGTGGGTGTATTACTCTTCACACTCTTTTTCGCCTATCTCTCACCGATTCCGTATTTCATACTCGCGTTGGTCTTGGTCTTCTTAGCGGTCCCCCTCTGCGAGGAAGCAGAAATCCGGCTTGGACGCCGCGATCCTGGCTGCGTGATTCTGGATGAGTGCGTAGCGATCCCGATCTGCTTTTTCGCGATTCCATTTCCTTTGAATGAACCCGCCTGGCCGTGGATCCTCGGGGGCTTCGCCCTTTTCCGATTCTTTGATATCCTCAAGCCTCTGGGTATATCCAAACTCCAGACTCTCCGCGGAGGTTGGGGAGTGGTTGCCGACGATGTAGCTGCTGCTGTTGCCAGCAATATCGTCCTTCAGATCGTCTACTATCTCGTACACTAAGAATCGCGCAGAGATGGTTCTCGACGCGAGTCGATCACCATCCCACATTCTTTTCAAAATCATGACCAGTCAGCAAGAGCCCGACCCGCCTGAAGTTTCAGCCGAAGTACAACGGAAAGCCCGCCGAACCATTTGGATTCTTTACGGGGTCATGGCATTCCTAGTACTTCTACCATTCGTGATGCTGTTCTTCCGATAGACGCTTCACATGAATAAAACGATTTTTACGATCCGGATCTTTTTCTTCGGAATCTGCATTCTCGGGAGTTGGTTGATCACGTTGACCTCGCCCGACATTGATACAGGCAAATCCCTTTTCTTTGGATCCTGCCTGGGGGCACTAGTCATCCTCATAGACATCTACCTCAAAGGGTTTTCACTGCGTGGTTTGTCCGCCTTAACCTTTGGCCTGGCGATCGGGGCGCTAATCGCCTGGATCATCTCCTCCTCACCCCTGTTTGCCCCATTGGAGTCCGAACCTGAGTTCGCGCAGAATCTCCTTTTGGTTCAGATGATTCTTTTTGTCGTCATGATGTACTTGGGGGCGGTCATCGCTCTGCGCGGGAAAGACGAGTTCAACCTCGTCATCCCATACATGAAATTTGTGCCGCTCGATGTCCAAACTCCCCTCGCACTCATCGACACAAGTGCGCTGATCGACGGTAGGATCGTGCCTCTATGCCGGTCGGGGTTTTTCGGCCACGCAGTCGTCATTCCAAAATTCGTGATTGAGGAACTCCAGGTCATTGCGGACTCGGACGACGTTCATCGCAAAGCCCGCGGGCGCCGCGGGATCGAATCCCTCAATCAGCTGCGAGCAAACAAGGAAATCGACTTGCGCGTCGAATCGTCCGAAGTCGACAGCGAAGACAAAGTCGACGCCAAGTTGATCTTTCTGGCCCGTTCATTGAAGGCCAAAATTCTCACAACCGACTTCAACCTCGCGCGCCTCGCTCAGTTCGAGGGGATCAGTTGGTTGAACCTAAACGATTTAGCCGATTCCCTGAACCCTGAAGTCCATATCGGACTCTCAATCAGCCTCGAGCTAATCAAGTCCGGGAAAGAGCCCGATCAAGCGGTCGGTTATTTGAGAGACGGCTCGATGGTCGTAGTCAACGACGGGAAGCGCCTCATCGGCGAAAGAGTGCAGGCGGAAGTGATTAGCATCGTCCCCACCTCTGGCGGCAGGATGATCTTCGCAAAAATCAACTAATCTTCGTCTTGGTACGCGGGTACCGCGAAAGAAAACCGGCTGCCTCTTCCCTCAGAACTTTCTACCACCAACTCGGAGTCCATCTTCTCGAGGAGGCTCTTGCAGAGAATCAATCCAACCCCAGCCCCCTTTTCCCGTCCGGTGCCCAGAGTGCTTTGGCGCCGGTTCGCGTCGAAGAGCCCCTCCACCTGGTCCATAGACATCCCTACACCCTCATCGACGATCGATACCCGTACCCGCCCCTCAACTAATTCTCCCCGAACCGTCACCGTAGAATCGGTGTCGGAAAACTTCACAGCATTTGTGAGGAGATTTCGAATGATGGTGGCGAAGGCATTCGATTGGCACACAACAGCCATGCCCGAGGGAATATCGGAAACCAGGTTAACCTTCTTTTTCTCAAAAAGCGGCAACAAGAGAGATCGAACCGAAACAAATGCATCCTGAAGGGAAAAAAAGGACGGCCTCTCCTCATATCCACCAGCCTCACTCCTAGCCCAAACCAGCGCGTCGTCGAAAAAGGTCGAAAGCCGCCGAGACGAATCTTCACAAGTTTTCATCATCTCGATCAGGTCCGCCTTCTCGAGCGATTCGGAATGCTCCAAGCTATCCGATAGCAAATCATTCAAACCATACAACGGCGCTCGCACATCGTGAGACAGGATCGAAAGAAATCGCTGTTGGGTCTCGATTACCCGGGATAACTTTCTGTTCGCCGCGTGGATATCATCGCGGGCAAATTTCAGCGAGATCTGACTCTTTACCCGAGCGAGGACCTCAGGGATCTGAATCGGCTTGGTAATGTAGTCCACACCGCCCGCGGCGAAGCCCTGAAGAATGTCCTCCTTCTGAGTTTTTGCGGTCACAAAAATGACTTCCAGATCAGGGGCCAGTCCCTCCTCCTTCAACTTGCGACACACCTCGTACCCATCCATCTCCGGCATCATCACGTCCAATAAAACCAGATCCGGCGGGGACTCTCCGATAAGCTCCAACGCTTCCGGCCCCGAACTGGCCAAGGCAACATCGTACCCATTCTTAAAGAGGGCATTTCCGAGCAGCTGCAGGTTGCGGGGCTGGTCGTCGACCAACAAGACCACAGGCTTCCGGCTAAAAGAATGGATATCGCTCATTGGCTACCTTTCGTCGATTCGTTGGCCCCACACGCAACGGACGGCTGCTCAGCCCTACTCCGAATCGCATCCAAAATGTCCGGAAAATCTTCCATCGCGTTCTTCAGTTCCTGGACGTCGAACAAATGAATCCAGTGCTGTAGCTGTTCCGAGTAGTTGATCAATTCAGGGGAACCATATTTCCGCCCTAAATCGTGCATTTCCTGAGAAGCTTTCAATATCGGCTCAATCCGAAACCGCTTCTTCATCATCGCCCAATCATCGAGGAACGAGCCTTCCAAATCATGGATCAACTCAGCGGCTGCCTCAGGCCCCAGAACAATGACTTCTTCGTCCGCAGCCGGTACATCGATCCTCTCCTCTTCGATCAGTGGAGTGGCGTTCGCAGCTTCTCCAGCAGGCACACTGCTATCCCGCTTCAAAAAGCGCCCCAATACACTGCGTAGAGCTCCTTGAGAAACGGGTTTCACCAAAATGTCGTCAAAATCTGCGGACTCCGAAACCTGCCGAGCGCGGGCCAGATCGAGGGCAGTACAAGCGATGACAGGAAGTCCCTTCCAATCGGGATTCTCATGGATTCGCGCTGTGGTCTCACCACCTGAAAGCCCCGGCATCAGGATATCCATCAAAACCAGGTCAGGGAGCTTTTCAGTCAGCTTTCTCAAGCATTCAGTACCATCCGTCGCCTCCCTCACCTCAACACCCAGAGAGCGAAGAGACGCACCGAGAACCCGACGATTGAGCGGATTGTCATCTACGACCAGAATCTCCCGGCCTTGATACAATTCGTTCAGCCCCGAGGTTTCCGACAAGACGTTCGGATCCCGTCCAGAATCGGGTTTGGAGCCACCCATGGTCGAAACCCCTTCCAGCTTGACCACAAAGGAGCTCCCCTTGCCCAGCGAACTACTCAGAGAGAGGTTACCGTTCATCATCTTCACCAATCGGGACGTGATGGAAAGTCCGAGTCCGGTGCCTCCGTACACCTTTTGCTTCTGGCCCCGGGATTGCTCAAACGGCTCGAAGATACTCCTCTGATCTTCCTTCTCGATACCGATACCCGTATCAATTACTTCGATCGTCAAATCGACCCGATGCGGCGAATCCGAACTGGGACGCGTGCCGATCCGCAACTCAACGGAACCACGGTGGGTAAACTTCACCGCATTACCGAGAAGATTGAAAATAATCTGCCGTATTCTCGCCTCATCCAAGAGTAACTGCGCTGGCAGTTCAGAAGCAATTTCCGACTTCAGCTCAACCCCCTTCTCCTGACAACGGACCTGAAAGATATTCAGCATATCCTGAATCAAATCCACCAAGGACACCGGTTCGTACTGGAGAGACATTTTTCCAGCCTCGATCTTGGACAAGTCCAACAGATCGTTAATCAGAGCCAACAGAGTTTTGCCACTTGATCGGATCGCCCGGAGAAACTCGACGAGAGCCGGATCATTGACCTCGGCCTCGATGAGCTCGGCAAACCCGAGAATCGCATTCATCGGGGTCCGGATCTCATGAGACATATTCGCGAGGAACTCCGTCTTCGAACGATTTGCTTGGGAAGCCTCTTCAGCCATCTCCTGAGCGTGCCGAATCGCCTCACCCAACTCACTGTTCGTTTTCTCGGTCTCGTTCTTAGCTTCGATCAGATCTCTTTGCAGCCGAACGGTCTCGACCAGCCCCGCGAGCCCCGACCCGACAATCTCGAACAAGGACACATCGCCGGAGGACCACTCCCGGGCCTCATCATGCATCTCAGCACCCATAACCCCCCACCAATTATCACGCAGATGAATCGGGACCAAAAGAAGAGACCGAACTCCCAGTTTTTCCAAGTAGTTCCGTTCCGATTCAGTACTGCTATCCCGAATAACCGCGACGCTCTTGCCATTCCTCAACTTCTCGCTCCACTCGGGCATCAAATCGATCTGCACCGTTTGATCGCCTTCCCCGAGGTTCACCATCGCACTGGCAGCTTCGGTCCAACAACAGATTTGGGCGGCCTTCAGATTGTCCCGGTTACCCAGCTCTCTGACCTTTTCAGAGACACAGATACGGTCCGCCCCAAACACCGAGGCGACTCGATTCACCGCCTCACGAATACCGGCCTCCATATCTGAAGCTGTAATGAGCTCCACCAATGCGTTGGAAGCGATCCGCAATCGACGGTCTCGCCTCTCCAGAGCGCGACTCGCCTCATCACGGCGGCCCGCATCTCGAACCACACAGAACAGGGCATCGGTCTCTCCCCATCGGCCACTGGTGATCTGCACTTCGACCCTCAGCAATCGGTGTTGCTCCTTCAGCATCTGCGCCGAACAAAGTGGAAGATTGCCCGCAACCAGATCCTCAAAATTCTCACGGGTGAGGTCTCTCCCTTCCTCGGGGACGAACTCTAGCAGATTCGTACCCACCAAATCCTCACGATCCAACCCCAACTCGCTTCCGGCCACATCGTTCGCGTAGACGATTTGATAACTCTGGTCCAAAATGAATATCATCTCATCGATCGAATTGATCAACGAATTCAAATTGCGCTGTCCCGCTCGATAAAACGCTTCCGACTCGATCCGGTCCAGAGCGCCCTGGGCTTGAATCTCCAACTGCTCAATCGCTTCTAACACTACATTCGGCGCGTAGGAACGACCCGAAGAACCGACCCAAACACAACCGGCGACCTCGCCGTTGCGGATAATCTGCAGCTCGGTCACAGAAACCGGGCTTGAAAACTCGCCCTGAATCAGTGGGCTCAAATCGGACTCATCGTAGTAGCAGACCCTCACCGGCCCCACATCCCGCTTCAATCTCTGGATCGACTCCAACTCTTTCGGGAAATTCTTCCAAAAAATTCTCTGCATCGACTCTCCTGGCTGTTCCTGGAGAAAGACCATCGCAAACTCGAACTCATGAAGCCGCACCAGACCCTCGGCCAACGCTTGAAGAATGCCCTCCGCGGTGTAGACCTCACCGAACCGTACAGAGACCTCTTTCTCAATTTCCAGGACCAACTCGGCTCGCTTCTGTTGCTCAATGATAGAATCAGCACCGGCGAACCGCAACGCCCGGCCATTTTTGTCCCGTTCAAACACCTTGCCCCGGGAAAGGATCCACACCCACGAACCATTCTTCTTCCGAAGACGAAACTCCGCTGAGTAAGAGTCCGACTCCCCGACCATGTGTCGATAGAGAGCCTCGTTTTTGATCTCCAAATCGTCGGGATGGATGATCGCACCATTAAAATCCAACCCCAACTCATCGGTGGGATCTTCATAGCCTAGATTGGCGAGAAACCACTCGTGATCGTAAGTAAAGACCCCATTGGCGATGTCCCAATCCCAGAAACACAGACCAGTGCCGGCAAATGCTCGTCCCAACCGTTCAGCATCTTCCTGGCGGGAGGCGGCTTTCAATCGACGACGCTCCAATTGGAGCGCGGCAAAAACCAGAATGCCAAGTATGGAGGAAAGAATCAGACCGACTAGGAATAGTACCCGCGGATCTGTCCAACTAGCGTCCGATATTGCTGAAAGTTCTGGCATTGAGGTAAAAGCCGATGAGGCCCTTCGATCTAAAAAAGCCTAAGTGCTCCGCCACCTCTTGCAAAGCCAATAAAAACGCCCGCGTTTCCGCGGGCGTTAAAAGAGTGTTAATCAGGGAAATTCCCCTGAATCCTCGAGGCTTACTGCCCTGGGGCGAAGTAAGTTGGGTTGTTGTCGATTGGATCAGTCGTTTGCTCCTCAGGAGTCGCATCCTGGTCTGCAGGATCGGTGACTCGATCTGCGTCAGGCTCAAATACTGGCTGAGGAACTGTTGCATCATCAACAATTGGTCCGAAGCGTTCTTGAACACCGTCTACGAAAGCTTCGTCATAAGGGAGCTCGAGATCGAGGAGGAACTTAACGATCGAAAGAACGTCATCTTCAGAAACAACCTCGTCGTCGTAGGCGGTCATCAACTGGTCCAAAGTATTTTCGAGCTTACGAGCCAGTGCGCGGCGCTGAGGCTCGGGGAGAGCCTCCATCCCGGAAGTTTGAACGCGAGGAACGCTTGGATCAACCTCAGGGGCGTCCGCTGGCTCGAGAACCGTTACGCCGTTTTCACCCACCTGAATCACTTTACCGGAAGGGAGGTTGGCAAACTCTACATCAACATTCGTGATCGAGGCGGACATCGCGCCGACCAGAACGATCGAACTGAGCTCGTCTGCTTCCTGTGCTTGCACAGGGCTGACCGCTAACGTGAGTAAGGAGCAAAGAAAAGTGGACGTAAGAAGCTTTTTCATAGTTTATTGGATTTTTGATCCACATTGATGCAGTGTCAACTTCCATTTTTACGTACTCAAGCTACCACGATTTGAAAACAGATCATCAGACCCAGCGGAAAGCTCCATGCAATTGATTGGTTTACAATCATTGCCGAGTAGTTAATTCGGTTCTAGCTGTGAAAGTTTATTTTCTCAAGAGACTGCTATTAGTCATACCTACTTTAATAGGTGTAACGCTGGTAGTGTTTGCGATCACCCGGTTTCTACCGGGTGGACCCGTCGAACAGGCATTGATGCAGGGCCAGATGGCGGACGGGCAAGAGTCCCGCTCATCCAGTGAGGGTATTGGCTTGGCTCCTGGGCAAATTGAGCAACTTGAATCCTACTACGGTTTCGACAAGCCGTGGTACCGCGCCTATGCGGACTGGCTCCTCCAAGTGGCTCAAGGCGATTTGGGAAAATCCTACCGCTACCAAGTGCCGGTAACTACAATGATCCTCGACCGGGTTCCGATCTCCGCCTACTACGGCCTGATCACCTTCGTTCTTACCTATTCGGTCTGTGTCCCCCTGGGGATCCTCAAGGCGATCCAGCACCGGACGCGGCTCGACAGCGTCACCTCGATCGTGGTCTTCACCGGCTACGCGATTCCCGGTTACGTCCTAGCGGCTCTCCTACTCGTCTTTTTCGCCTTTCAACTGGAGTGGTTTCCCACCGGTGGTTTCGTCAGCCCGGATTTTGCCGATCTCTCTTTCTCCGGTCAGGTGGTGGATTTGATCCAGCATTCAGTCCTCCCGCTGGTATGCTACATGATTGGCAACTTCGCCTTTCTTACCCTTTTGATGAAAAACAGCCTGATCGACAATTTAGCGGCCGACTACATGCGAACCGCCACCGCAAAGGGGCTATCGTTCCGCCGATCGGTTCTCAACCACGCTCTCCGCAACTCCCTGATTCCGATCGCCACGAACTTTGGCAATGCCCTCTCGATCTTTGTCGCAGGGTCATTTCTGATCGAAAAGATCTTCTCCATCGATGGCATGGGGCTCCTGGGCTACACCGCTCTCATTCAGCGCGACTATCCAGTCGTGATGGGAATACTACTCATTTCGTCCATTCTCCTCCTAGTGGGCAACATCATCTCCGACATGCTCGTCGCCGCTGTAGATCCCAGGGTCCGATTTGACTAGGCCATGAATCCGATCACACGCCGAAAACTCGCCCGCTTTCGAAGCATTCGACGGGGCTACTGGTCATTTATCGTGCTCATGGCGATCATCGTCGCCTCCGCTTTTGCCGAGCTATGGATCAACCAGCGGGCCCTCGTAGTCTACTATGAAGGCGAATTCTACTTTCCCACCTACGGCTCAGAGCATACGGGCCAAACTTTTGGCGAAGAGTACAGGTACGAGGCGAACTACCGAGCGCTCAAGGAAGAGTTTGCCGCCCCCGGAAACCCGAACTGGGTCATCATGCCTCTGGTACCCTATAGTCCTGACGAATCCATTTATCAGGAGGGGTCCTATCCGCCCTACCCCCCTTCATTTGAACGAGAGCACTATCTGGGCACCGATCCGCTCGGGCGCGACATCCTCGCCCGGTTGGTCTACGGGTTTCGCATCGCACTGGGTTTCTCACTGGCTCTCATGACCTGCACCTATCTTTTGGCGATCGTGATTGGCTGTGCCATGGGGTACTTCGGCTCCTGGATCGACCTGATCGGCCAGCGGTTGATGGAGATCTGGTCCAATATCCCCTTTCTCTACGTAGTGATCATCCTTGCCTCTACGATCCCTCCGAATGTGGGTCCCGGGACCCGCATTGGCGGACTTTTGCTAGTGATGGTCATCTTCAATTGGGTAGGGATGGCCAACTACATGCGTACTGCCTCCTACCGTGAAAAATCCCGCGACTACATCGCTGCCGCCCGGGTGATCGGCACCGGACCTACCCGGATCATTTTCCGCCATCTTCTGCCCAACACTCTCTCGATTGTCATCACGTTTATCCCATTCACCGTCGCAACCGGTATTACCTCTCTCACAGCTCTAGACTTTCTCGGCTTCGGGATTCCACCTCCTACTCCCAGTTGGGGCGAACTCTTGCAACAGGGAACCCAGCGCCTCGACGCTCCGTGGATCGTCACCTCCACTTTCTTCGGCATGGTGACGGTGCTCATTCTCGTCACTTTCGTCGGCGAGGCCTTTCGGGAGGCCTTTGATCCGAAAAAGTTTTCGTTCTATCGCTGAGCGCGCCATTCGCCATGCCAGTCTGACCGAGCCGTTCGCCGACCGGCGTCGCGCGATAAAAGCACAGGAACGGGTTTGCACCGTGGGCAAAAAGTTTCAGGATGCCATTCCATGCCAATGAATCTTCCGACCCGAATTCCACTCATCTCCATCGTTCTCGCAGTCGGCCTCGTCCTTTTTAGCGGCTGCAGTCCCTCCTCTTCCTCCGAGGACGCCAGCAATACATCCGCTCCCGAAGCCGAGAACCAGACCACCCCCAAAGAGTATTACGCCAGCAAACCTGAGTTTTTCCACTTCGCGACCCCCGGGGAGCTACCGAGCGACCTGGAATGGACCGATGGCATGGATCAACCTGTCTTTGCCTCCCCCAAGGCCGTTCGCGGGGGAACCATCCGCTCGTTTATTCTGAATTTCCCACCGACCATCCGCTACGTCGGACCCGACTCCAACCACGGATTTCGAAGCGTCCTGTCGGACGACAATATCGTCGGATTGGTGGAGCGGCATCCCGTGACCGGAAAATTCTATGCCGCCATCGCCTCGGAATGGGCCGTCACACCCGACAAAAAAACGGTCTACTTCCGTCTCCGCCCCGAGGCCACCTTTTCCGATGGTGAGCCGGTCAGTGCCGACGACTTCTTGTACCTGTTCTATTTCATGCAATCCCCTCACATCGTCGCCCCGTGGTACAACGACTGGTATAGTAAGGAGTACGATGGCATTACGCGATACGATGAGCACACCCTAGCCATTCATTTATCGACTCCCAAACCCGAGCCATTGGAATTCGCCGGAGTTCGCCCGGTCCCCGCCCACTTCCACGGCACTCTCGGCCCGGATTGGGTCCTAAAGAATCAATGGATCTTCGAGCCGACAACGGGCCCGTACGAGCTGCTGCCCAAAAACATTCGGCACGACCAATCGATCCGAATGACCCGAGTCGAGGACTGGTGGGCGAACGATCACAAATTCTTCCAGCACCGATTCAACCCCGACTCAAAATTCTACGAACTCGTCCGCGATATCAATATTGCCTACGAACGGTTCAAGAAAGGGGATTTCGACATGTTCAGCCTGACTCTTCCCGAGTTCTGGTACGAGAGATCGGAGGGAGTAGACGCCTTCGACCGGGGACTCATCCGAAAGGCCACCTTCTATAACCAAGTCCCCCGCCCCAGTATTGGCCTTTGGATCAACTCCGCCCATCCGGGGCTCGACAACGTGGAAATCCGGGAAGGGATCCAATACGCAATGAACTTCGACCGAGTCATCGACAAGCACTATCGGGGCGACTACACCCGCTTGAACACGACCTCGGACGGGTACGGCGAGTTCACCAACCACGACATTAAAGCCCGTGAATTCTCCGTCCAAAAGGCCCGGGAGCATTTCGCGAATGCCGGCTTCACCGAACAAGGCCCCGATGGTATTCTCCGCAATTCCCAGGGCGATCGACTCAGCTTCACCATTTTGGTCTATCAAGGGCCACGGGTAGAGGTCGCACAGATCCTGAAAGAAGAAGCGCGTAAAAGCGGCCTGGAGATCAACATCCTCTCGATGGAACCGACGTCCGCCTACAAGCAAGTCATGGAGAAACAGCATCAGATTACCTTCTCCGGTTGGAACTCCACTCTTCCCTACCCCCGCTACTGGGAAGGATTTCACTCGGCAAATGCAAACAAGCCACAGACAAACAACATTACCAACACAGCCAACCCCGAGATGGACCCGCTCATCGATCAGTATCGCGCGTCCACAAATCTCGAAGAGAAGCTGGAATTAGCCCATACACTTGAGCAAATGGTCTACGATGAGGCCGTCTTCGTCCCGGGTTTCAAGGTACCGTTCTACCGGGTCGCCTTCTGGAGTTGGATTCATTTTCCTGAGGGTTTCGACGCACCCATCAGCGAGTCGGCCGGGCAACACGGACTCTACTGGATCGATCTCGAGGAGAAGAAGGAGATCCTCAAGGAACGCAAAGGCGACGCAAAGCTCCCGAACGAAGTCCTTATTTTCGACGAATGGAAGGACCCATCCTGAACCTATCATGATTGTTTACTTACAGGGGCAACTGCTCCAATCAACTCCCCTTCACGCGATTGTTCTCGCAAACGGTGTGGGCTACGGCGTTCACGTTCCCCTCCGGGTCTCGGAGAAGCTCCCAGCCCCCGGAGGTGAGGTCAAACTCCACATCCGGCAGGTCTTCCGTGAGGATTCCGCCGACCTCTTCGGCTTCATCAGTGCGGCCGAACGGGACTTCTTCGACCTGTTGACAAAGGTTTCGGGTATCGGGCCCAAAACCGCCCTCACGCTTCTCAGCCGCGTCCCGGCCGAATCCCTTGCGGCAGGAATTGCCTCCAGCGATACAGTTATGCTTTCCAAGTGCCCCGGCATTGGGAAAAAGACAGCCGAGCGCATTATTATCGAGCTCCGCGACAAGGTTCCCTCCTTCGGGGTACCCGAGACCGTTGCCGGCGCGAGTGCTTCCTCAAGTGCGAGTGCTACGGCCGAAGAAGCGGTTGCGGCGCTCGTCACCCTTGGGTTCAAACCAGTGGATGCCCGCAAGGCTGTCGAACGTTGCCTGCAAACTGCATGCTCGACCCCGAGTACCGAGGAGCTGGTGAAAATGGCCCTCCGGTAGGCGAAGGCGGCTCCCAAAGAGCCGGTGGGATGGGTCGACGCCTAGTTTTTCAACGGCTTCCAGACATCGGCCGAGTAAACCTGACTCATGGCAGAAACCATTTGATCCAGAAATTGCTCTTTCGTAGCCCCACTCGCCTCCATAGGGCGGAGCAACATTTCCTCGGTCTCCTCCAGCTGGCCAACCATGTCGACCTTCCAGCCCCCGGCTTCCTTCACAAAGAGGTAGTCGATCGGGTTCTGGCTCCCGTTGATCAATATCTGGCCCGCTGCCGAATCACCATCGACCGTGATCTCGCCAATCTCGGTCATCGCACTCGCTTCCTCATACATTTGGGACATATCGACCAATGTCTGCGCCGCATTCGTTGGAGGCACGCCTTTCGCAGCGCTTCTGACACTAAAAACTGCCAACACCGTAGGAATCGGCTCTTTGATCAGGTCTTCTCGACTGGCGGTGTTCGCCAGATTCATCACCTTGGAGACGAATACCTTCGAATCAGCACTCAGCAATTCCAATGCTTTCTCACCATTTTTCTCCAAAAGAGAAGTATCAAATTCGTCATAGGTCTTTCGAATGTCAGTCTCCTGTGCACTCAAAGCAGCCGGGAGGATCAATAGAGCCAATGCGTATAGGTGGATGAGCATCTTCATAGGAGAATATCTAAACGACAACCGAGAAGATTCCCAACGAAATTATGATCAATTTTACGCAAGTCCTCCTGCCGTTCGGCAGTCACCCGCCCGCGAGTGAATCAATAGCCCCTTTAGTAAAACTAAAGTAAACATCTAGCGTTAAATCTCTCCCCAGTATCTCATCAATTAAGCCCCTTCAAACAATCGAACCGGAGAAAAAGTTAAAGAAGTGCAAAGAAGACTTCCCATGCACGAAAGGCAATCGACTCACGAGTCGCCACACTCTATCTCTCCCCGCGATTCCCACCATCCAATAATAGAGTCCTTTTTCGATCGATTGAATGAACAATCCCGCGCCTCGCCTCAGCAGAAAACCGCCCCCAACAGTAAAAAGTTTTACATAGGCGGGAATAACCACAAGGTTTGCTGCTTCTCACATGAAGGATGAACACGAAATCGATTTTGAAGAGCTGGTGGACGCCCACTACCAGGCGCTCTATCGATTCGGGTATAGTCTTAGTGGGAACGAACACGATGCGAGTGATCTCGTGCAAGAAACTTTCTCAACGTTTGCCCTCAAGGGAAGCTCTATCCGTGATCGATCGAAGGCCAAGACATGGCTGTTCACCACCCTACACCGCCATTTCCTCCGCCAATTTCGCAAAAGTAAGCGGGTCCAAGTGCAATCTCCGGAAATTTTGGCTAACCAAGCACCGCCCATCGACTCCGATGCGGCCCGCGCCATCGATTGCGATTCGGCACTCGATGCCTTGGTCAGCATCAACGAAACCTACCGCACTCCACTTACCCTCTACTACCTGCGTCATTTTAACTATCGCGAGATCGGTGAAATCCTGGAGATCCCAATTGGCACTGTCATGTCACGACTCGCTCGGGGCAAAACCGAGTTAAAAAAAATCCTTCTTCACTCACCAAAAATTGACCAATGACCCGCGACGAAGCAAAGATTCTCCTTCAGGCATGCAGCCTAGAATCTGCAGCCTCTACCTCGCCCGAGGTGGAAGAGGCTCTTGCTATGGTCGCCCAGGACCCAGAACTGGCAGCTTGGTGGGCAGCTGAACAGGAGTTTGATGACGCCTTTTCGCTCGAAATGGACCGGTTTGCTGCTCCTCTGGATTTACGTGCAAAGATTGTCCGAAGCCACGACCCCAAACCACAGTCGTCGTCGATCTTCTCGCATTGGTTCTCTCCCGGTTCCCTTCGGACCTTCGCCTCGTTCGCCACTGCCTTCGCCTTGGTGGTGTTCGTATCCGTAATGCTTTTCGAGCCTCGCGAGGCGACGGCCCTCGACGAACTCCCCGGTTTCCTGACCACCATTCAGCAGGAAATTGAAAAGAACTCCGCCCCGAAGAAGCCGGACGGCTCTGATGAAGACTTTTTAAAATACCTGGAGGAACAGAACGCACCCCTGCCCTCCAGATACCTCGAATCGATTCAAGGGTTCGACAGAACCGGTGCATCCTTTCTGGAAGAAGCAGACTCAAAAATAGGTGTCCTCTTCCTCGAAAACGATTCGGGCCAAATTTTTCGACTCTTTGTGATCAATAGAGATGTGAGCGACTCAACTTCGCCTCCATTCCCAGAAACGTCTCTTCGCCAGTACCCAAGCATCTCGGTTCTCACCTGGAAGGACGGGGGCAAGGTACACGTCTTGGCGACAACGGAATCGATTGAGGTCTTACAAAAACTGCGATAGGCTTCCGCTCCTTGGCTCGTGAGGGATGCTTGCTCATACCTGGCAGCTTCACCCTTTCCTCTCGCAGAACCTAACTGCATAAGACAGCGCCTCTCTGCATAGTTGAAAGCCAGCCCGCGCCCTTCCAGATCCGACAACGGAACACTCCCTCAATTCACTCTGCTACAATTTCTTAGTAGTGGGAATAAAAGTACGATTCAGGTCTCCCATACTATGAAACGAGACCGCAATTGGTCTGCAACTACTCACCTCTACTGAAAGTAAGCTCCATGCGTACACTTCCCGCAACTGCTTGGGCCGGGATTGCCCTCGCAGCCCTCTCGGGCCTCAGTATCCCAACCACCACATTCGGCCATGGCTCAATCGGGGACCCGATCAGCCGTTCTTACCGAATTTTTATCGAAAACCCGCAAACACCGCAAAACGATGCCTCCCGTGCTGCTATTGCCGTTGCGGGTACTCAAGCCTTCTACGACTGGCATGAGGTGAGCCGACTCGTTCCCAATTACAACGGAGACGATCTCACACCCTACCGGGCGATCATCCCCGATGGCACCCTTGCGGGAGCTGGCCGGGAGAAATACGCGGGACTCGACCTAGTGCGTACCGACTGGCCCGCAACTCCAGTCAATATGGGCACCTATCCGGTCGTTTACGACGCCCACGTCCCACACGACCCCAGTTACTTCCTCGCCTATATCACTCGGGAAGGATGGACTCCGGATCAGCCTCTCAAATGGGATGATCTCGTTCAATTGGAAGGTCCTGAAAACTACGTCCGCGACGGACACCTCTACCGTTTCAATGTAGAGCTCCCCCATCGCACTGGTAAGCATGTGCTCTACGTAATCTGGCAACGAATCGATCCAGCCGGCGAGGTCTTCTTCTCCGCCAGCGATGTTGATTTTGGGGACGGAACTGGTCACGGAAACCCAGACGACGGGAGCGGGCGCTATCCTGCCTTCGATAGCGACATCGGTGAAGGTGAACTCGACGCTACGTTCGATCTCGCAGTCCAAAGTGATTGGGGCAGCGGCTTCACGGCTGAAGCCACGATCACCAATACCGGTGACTTTCCGATCAACGATTGGTCCGTAGAGTTTGGAATCGGCAAAGAGATCACGTCCTTCTGGAGCGCCGAACTCGTCGATTCCGATGGTCTCTACTATACAGTAGACGACGCAGGCTGGAACCAGGATATCCCCGTCGGTGGTTCGATCACCTTCGGTTTTCAGGCAAAACCCGGGAATATCGAACACCTTCATCCAACCGTTAAAATGATCTCTCTTGGAGGAAGTGTCACTCCGACCCCGGACCCAGACCCGACTCCCGATCCGGACCCAGATCCGGACCCAACTCCAGATCCAGATCCTGATCCTACACCCGATCCTGATCCTACACCTGATCCAGACCCTACTCCTGATCCAGACCCTACTCCTGATCCAGATCCTACGCCTGATCCAGATCCAATTCCGGCGGGTGACGTTGCAGTAGACTTCCAAATCGTCGACAACTGGGGCAGCGGATATACCGCTTCGGTTTCCCTCACCAACAACAGTGATTCAGCGATCGATGGTTGGACCCTTTCATTCGACCTCGGGGTAGAGCTTCAGAACTTCTGGAGTGCTGCCGGTGGTACAAAGTCGGGCGAAACCATCACGTTCAGCAATGAATCATGGAACGGCAAAATCGCTCCCGGAGGCTCGGTAAGCTTCGGATTCCAGACAAAGAGCAGTGACGATATCACCGCGGAAAACTTTGTTTTCAATGGCGAAAGCACCGACACACCCGATCCGGACCCAACTCCAGATCCCGATCCAGATCCAACACCCGATCCGGACCCAACACCCGATCCGGACCCAGATCCAGATCCAACACCGGACCCGGACCCAACACCGGACCCGGACCCAACACCGGACCCCGATCCAACTCCGGATCCAACTCCGGCGGGATCACTAGCCGTAACAGTCGGCACGGCCTGGAGCAGCGGTTTCAGCGCCGAAGCTCAACTCACCACCGACGTCGCGCTCAGCGGCTGGGAGATCACCTTCGACTTCCCACAGGGAATCGGAAGTCTCTGGAACGGTGAAATCGTAAGCGAACAAGGAAACACCTACACGGTCCGCCACAAGAGCTACAACGCATCGGTACCAGCTGGGGGAACAATCTCCTTTGGATTCAACGGGGCCTCTGGCGGCGTCGAATCAGGGGAAGTCCTCTATCCTACCAACGTTACACTAAACGGAAATCCGGTAGACTCGGGAACAGATCCAGATCCCGATCCTACACCCGACCCAGACCCCACACCGGACCCAGATCCTCTGCCCGATCCCACACCGGATCCAGAGCCAGCCGAGTATGGCGACGGAAAGGACCAAACTGGTGACTACAACTACGCGGAGGTCATGCAGAAGAGCTTGTTCTTCTATGATGCTCAACGCTCAGGCGATCTTCCGGAGGGCTTCCGGGTCAACTGGAGAGGCGACTCGGCAGTAAATGACGGTTCCGATGTTGGGCTTGATCTGTCGGGGGGATTCTACGACGCGGGTGACCACGTCAAATTTGGCCTCCCTGGATCATTCAGCTTCACGATACTCGGTTGGAGTGCAGCGGACCAACGGAACTCATGGGTCGAAACCGGCCAACTCGACGAGATGCTGGACATCCTCGCTTGGCAGAGCGACTACCTGATGAGGAGCCATGTGCGAGATAGCTCCGGAGAAACCCTGGAGTTCTACGGCCAAGTGGGCAACGGTCACACGGATCACTCCTATTGGGGTCCTCCTGAGAGTATGACGATGAACCGACCATCCTATAAGGTCAGCCAGTCCCAACCCGGGACGGAAGTCGCAGCTGAATCAGCTGCTGCCCTGGCCGCCGCTTCGCTCGCTTTCCGTCCGGATGACGCAGCCTATGCGGATGAACTCCTGGAGCACGCCGAGGCACTGTACCGTTTTGCCGACAGCTACCGCGGCACATACGTCAACGCCATCCCCAACGCTCGTGACTTCTACAATTCGTGGTCAGGCTATGAGGATGAGCTCGTCTGGGGTGCCCTCTGGATGTATCGGGCAACTGGAGACACTAGCTACCTTGACAAGGCTGAGAACTACTTCGCCAGCTACCTAGAGGGAGGATTCCAGGGCAGCAGCTCCGGAGGCTATAGCTGGACGATGAACTGGGACGACAAGAGCTACGGAACGGTTGTCCTTCTCGCGGCATTGACCGGTGATGAAAAATACCAAACCTATGCAGAAAAATGGTTGGACTACTGGAGTGTCGGATACAATGGGCAGCAGGTAGACTATTCGCCCGGCGGCCAAGCGCACCTGGACCAGTGGGGATCGCTCCGCTACTCGGCCAATACCGCCTTCCTCGCACTCTGGTACGCTGACCAGGTCGGTGACAATGGCACACGCTATCGCGATCTCGGCGAAGCCCAGATCGACTACGCCTTGGGCGACAACCCAGAGGGCCGCTCCTACGTCGTAGGATTCGGCATCAATCCGCCGATCAATCCACACCATCGCGCGGCCCATGGTTCCACCACCAACAATATCTCATCGCCGACCAACAACCAGAACATCCTCTATGGCGCTCTGGTGGGCGGTCCTGGACAGCCCAACGACGGCGCTTCCTACGAAGACGATCGCGGTGACTACCGGGCCAATGAGGTCGCTCTCGACTACAACGCCGGCTTCACCGCCGCACTTGCGATGCTCTACGAGATTTACGGAGGAAAAACTCTCGCAAATTTCCCAGGAGAGTAACCGTTAGAGAAATACTGACTCCCTCTCGCATCCGCGAGTAGGTTCAGTCGGTCCAAGAGCCCGTGGAGAATCCCCTCCGCGGGCTCTTCTTTTTATAACTTTTATACATCCAGGAGCGTTCGGATTCGGCTCCTTTACCATTGGTAACATTTAGGGGTTCGCCTTTTTATAAAAATTCTGTCTCATCAGTCACGACAACCTGAATTCTACATAGATCGACGTCTCGACAATGCCTACACTGAAACAACTCCTCGCAAACAATCGAGAATGGGCTCGCCAGACCCTCGAAAAGGATCCGACCTTCTTCGAAAAGCTATCTGCGCAACAGAGCCCCGAATATCTTTGGATCGGCTGCTCAGACAGTCGCGTCCCAGCGAATCAGATCACCGGACTTATGCCGGGAGAGGTGTTCGTGCACCGGAACATTGCCAATATGGTCATCCACACTGACCTGAACCTTTTGTCTGTTCTTCAGTACGCAGTGGACGTCCTCAAGGTCGAACACGTCATGGTCGTCGGGCACTATGGTTGCGGTGGGGTTCGTGCGGCAGCTGAAAAGAAGCCCTTCGGTATCATCGACAATTGGCTCCGGCATATCCAAGACGTTGAAACGGCCCATCTTCCCGAGCTCGATCTCCTCCAAGACGAGTCTCGGATTGACCGGCTTTGCGAGCTCAACGTGATGTCCCAGGCGAAAAATCTTCAACGAACCTCCGTCCTCCAAGACGCATGGCGGCGAGGCCAGAAGGTCGAAATCCACGCATGGATCTATAGTTTGAAAGACGGCCACCTCAGTGCGTTGCAAGACGCAATTGCAGGACCGTAGCAAGTTTCACCCCGCCAACAAGAGTCGATTGAACGCCGTCTAATCCCGGTCACCTCACTATCTCGCCTTCAGCAGCCCCTTCAAACCCACACTCCTCCCATGATCAAACCAGTCCGACGTTTCACCCTGGCATTCATTAGCTCGGCCCTGATGGGACTCACTTCCAGCGCAGTCGGCGAGGTCGATCTTTCCGCGGAGCTAGAGCAGTACCGGGAAAACTATAATCTCCCAGCGGTTGGTGCGGTTGTCGTGAAAGAGGGAAAAGTCATCGCGATCGGTGTGGCGGGCACACGAGTCGTCGGCCAGGAAAACCCGGTCCAACTCGACGATCACTTTCACCTGGGATCAAATGCAAAAGCCATGACCGGCACCGTTGCGGGGGCCATGGTAGACCAGGGAAAATTGCGATGGGACAGCACAGTATCCGAGGTCCTCGGGGATCAGATTGAAGGCCTTAGTCCAGAGCTCGGGGCGGTGACCCTCGATCAGCTGCTCTCCCATTCGAGCGGCATCCCCTCAGACACTCCAGAGATGCTCGACATCTATTTCAATGTCCGCAACTACGACTACACGATCGAGCAACAACGGCTCCTCGCAATACAGGACTATGCGGCCACAGTCCCGGTTGTCCCGGAAGGGTCTCCCTTCCAGTATTCAAACTTCGCCTACATGATTGCCGCAGCAATGATCGACGAAGCTTCGGGCACGACTACCGAGAACTTGTATCAAACTCTAATCTTTGAGCCCCTTCAGATGGAATCTGCGGGCTTTGGATCGCAGGCGACCATTGGCCTTTACGACGCCCCTGTCCCTCATTTACTTGAGGAGAAGGACGGGGAAACTGTAATCACCCCACGCCCGTGGGGAGAAGCTGCCGACGTTCCCTCCATTTTGTGGACGGTCGGCGGGGTCCATATGAGCCTGCGGGACTACGCAAAATGGATGAGCTATAACGCGAGTGCCGGCAATCGAGGACCGGCAATCGTGGAGGTCGATACCCTCGCTACCATCCATAGTTAAAAGGTGAGAACCCCGACGAGGCCGAACCCACGTCCGGGCACTCCCAAAGAAGGCGGATACGCCTACGGATGGGGAAATGTCGAGTTCGACTGGGCGCCAGCACCCATGCTACAGCACAATGGCTCCAACGGCTACAATCTGGCCAAGGTTCTTATCGACACGGAGAATGATCTCGCGGTCGGTGTATTTACCAACGTTAGCGGAATGGATGCCGAAACTGCCCTCGGTGAGATTCAGGGTGCATTGTTTCGCCAATTTCTCACCACTCCCTGAGTAAGGCTCAACGACTCAACACCCCTGGGAATCTGAGTTTTCGTGTCTCCACCTCATCCTGTGATTGAGCAAGCGCCCCCGACCAAGCTGGGGTGACGGTCTCCCTACACATGGACAAAGAGGTAGCATCCAATACTGTAATCGTTTTCGACGGCGGGAATGATTCTACGTCATGGTTGCAGTCCTTTGTTCCCATCGACGAATCCCCTACCATCCATTTCTGGAAAGAAAATATAGCATCTGCTCATCTACCCGACGCTCTCAGTCCCCCTGGAGATTTAGCCTTGATCTTCCATAGCAACCTGGAGCGGACGAAGGAGATCGCTCATGATCTGTCTTCACTATGTCTCCCATTCATCGTCTACACGGAAGCTATCGATCCAGATCTTCGCGAAGCACTCTTCAACACAGGTGCTCAGGATGTTCTATCCTTCGATGATGTCGCGGCCAAGGAACTGCTCCCCCGAACGATCAGAAGTGCGATCTATCGGAGTCGGGCCAAGGCAGCCGATTCGTCTGCGGTACACTCTCCTCATTTTATCACCAATAATTTCTTTCGCCGTATTGCGGATACGGTTCCGGGGGTAATCATCGCTTTCAACCTAAACCCCGATGGTTCGAGCCATTTCCCCTTTCTGAGTTCCGGCATCGAGAGGCTCTACCACTACAGCGCCGAGGTACTTCGCAAGGATTCCAGTCCAGTATTTGAATTGGTCCATCCAGACGACTTGGACAACCTGCGGACCTCGATAGCGCGGTCCGAGCAGGAGATGAGTGAATGGCACTGCGAGTGGCGTATCATTCACCCCGAGCGCGGCGAAATCTGGGTCGAAGGGCGAACGATCCCTCAAAAGGAACCTGACGGAAGCACTCTGTGGATCGGGATTCTCACCGACGTGACCGAACGGAAATCTTCCGAGAAACGCCAGAACTCCCTGAATCGACGTCTGAAGCTCGCCCTCGGGGCCGGTGGGATGGGAATTTGGGCCTTGGACATCCTGGCCGAAACCATGCTTTGGGACGATCAACTCTATGCGATCTTTGGCGCTACCACTACGACGCCGGTTACCTTCGACCGCTGGCTCAATCTGATCCACCCCAGGGACCTCACTGCGAACTCTCAGGCGCTCCAGCACTTCATTTTGAGCGAAGATAGCGAGTGTAAGCTTGAGTTCCGCATTCTGCGCGAAAGCGACCAAAGGGTTCGGTTCCTATCCTCGCGAGCGATTGCCATTCGAGACGAGACGGGCGCCGCTAAGCGGGTCGTTGGAATCACCTGGGATGTAACCGAAGAACGAGTGCGCGAGAAGGAGTTGTCCAAGGCCTTGATTCGACAGAAGAAGCTCACTCGCGAAGCGGAAGCGGGTCAGCGGGCGCGCAATGAATTCCTTTCGGTAATGAGTCACGAGATACGCACTCCCCTCAACGCGATCATCTGTTTCGCCGAACTGCTGGATTCTGCCCACAGCATCCATTCTGACTCAAAGGAGCAGATCGACACCATTCTCCAGAATAGTGGCACCCTACTCAGAATGCTCGACGATGTCCTCCAGTATAGCCAATTGGAGTCCGGCCGCATCGAGGTAGAGGAATCTTCGTTCTCCCTCCGAGAGCTCCTCAGCTCCATCGAAAAGGGGCTGGACACTCTGGTGCAGCGGATGGCTATTCAACTCTCGATTCATGTCGAAGACAGTGTGCCCCCATCCATTATTGGTGATTCAGACCGGCTCTTACAGGTCCTGTTCAACATCATAGAGAATGCGGTTAAATTTACAGACGAAGGGTCTGTCACGGTCAATGCGTCCTGCTCGCACGAACTACTCGATGACCACCTCCAGCTACACATCAAAGTACAGGACACCGGAAAGGGAATTTCCTACGAGAACCAGACCTCCATCTACGACCCGTTCGTTCAAGAAGATTCGAGTGCGTCCCGCCGCCATGGCGGCACCGGGCTCGGACTGACCATCTCCAAGCGTTTAATCGATTTGCTGAACGGAACCCTACACCTCCAGAGTGAACCGGGGAAAGGCTCCCTTTTTTCCATGTCGATTCCAGTGAGGCGGGGATAATCGATCCAGGTCGCGCCGATCTGAACGACTCCCTTCACGAAGATACGGTTGTTTCTTGTCAGGCTCCGACGAGCACGGTAGAAAATAGCATCTCCGTTATGCGCTTCAATCTCTCTGCGATACTTTTTCTCACGGCAAGTTCCCTTTTCGCCAACGACGATTGGCTCACTGAACCTCCGATTTTCGACGCAACCTACTATTCAGAAACTCACGAAGATCTTCAGCGCGCGTTTCGCGGAGACGAACGGGAGCTCAAAAAACATTGGCTTCGCTTCGGGATTGAAGAAGGCCGCGCCAGTTCACCGGTCATGGATGTCCAATGGTACGTCGCCATGAATCCCGACTTGCAGTCTGCATTCGGCGAGCAGAACTATCGCGACGCCCTCAAACATTGGGTCGACGATGGCATCTCCGAGGGGCGGGCCGCCTCGCCCGAATTCGATCCAAGGTGGTACATTCAGCAATACCCTGACGTCGCTGCAGCTTTCGGAGCCACCCACTACCTCAAAGCTGTCCAACACTACCTCGAATACGGACTCCCCGAAGGCCGCTACGGTGCCCCGCCTCCCATGATGCGCCAGCAACCCAACGAATTCTCCATCAACGCCCCGCCGCGCAGTTACTAGCGGGAGGCCGCGGCGATCATTTTCGTTCGCCGCTGCGGTCTCGCTTGAGAGCCTCCCCCGCTACTTTCGTATAGGATGGGACGTAGCGATTCACGACCAGCCGGTAGATCCAGCAGGAAATAAATCCTGCTACCAGGCCCAGAAGCAGTCCTCCGAGGAAGGTCCCGCCAACCAATCGCCCGAGCAATTCCGACACCACGCTCGATCCAGATTCCCGGGTCCGCTCAATAATAAATTCCAGAGTTTGCCGGAAGGAAAGGTTCTGATCAGAGGCCTGGCTGATTAGCAGGCCAAAGCGAACCGGAGACTCACCAAAGATTAAATTCAGGAAGAAATTACCGACGAGGTAGTTCAGATACCAGAGAGGCAGTACGGTCAGCGGATTGGAAATCATCTGCAACGCGATCATGATCATCAGGTTCGCGCGGAACATAATCGCAAGGAGGAAGGCCAGAGCGATCTGAAGACCGTACAGCGGCAGGAGGGTTAACACCCACCCAGCGTAGAAAGCCGGAACAATGGCATTCCGGCGGAAGGACCAAAGGTAATCCTTCTTCCGGGCCGTGCCCGCGAACCAGCTCAGCACAGGGTACCGATGAATATTCGCGCGTCGAGGCAGTGGCCGGAGAAGTCGCTTAACCCTTCGAATACGGGAAAAGCGTTTCTCCCGAAGCTTTTGTTCCTCTTCGTCCGTCATTGGCAACTCTCGACTAGACAGCCGTAGACTACTCGGTTGACGCTTTTCGTTTGATGGCCCAAAGGCTCAATTCCTCGGCAAGTCGACTCTTGGTCTCACTCACACTCTTTTCGAGGGTCCAGCCGGGACGGGACAGCTCGACACAATCACAGCCTCCCAATTCCTTCGACAATTCCTCTGGTACACCTTTCTCCAAGCCCCCAGCAAACACTCCGACCCGTGCGTTGGCAACGACCGCTTCACGCAAAAGGGCGACCGGACCTTTTCCCGACAGCGAACTCCGATCCAATCGACCTTCACCAGTAAGCACCCAATCGGCATCCACCAATTTCTGATCGATCCCCATCCAGTCCGAGACAAGCGCAAAGCCGGGTTCGATCCGAACCTCGGCAGTCGCAGAAAGGGCGAAAGAAATTCCTCCCGCGGCCCCCATCCCCGGCGAGAGAACTTTTTCCCACACTACTTCCTCACCCAAGGGCGATCCAGTGGCAATTCGACGAGCCATCCGTTCATAGGAAGCTTCCATCCGGTCAACCTCCAGGAGCCCCTTCTGAGGACCAAAGACACGAGTCGCTCCAAACTCTCCAAGCAAGGGACTCTGTACATCCGAAGCCACTACAACAGGAGGCAACTCCAAGACATCAGAAAAATCCACCTCAGCGACCCGGTCGAAGTTCTCCGGTGTGATCCCTGCAATCAAGTTGCCCTCACAGTCGAAAAAGCGTGCTCCAAGGGCTTCCAGCAGTCCGGCCCCACAATCGTTTGTAGCACTTCCACCGACACCGAGTAGAATCAGGTCGGCCCCCTCCTCGACCGCATGACGCATCAACTCGCCAGTCCCGAGTGTGGTCGTCTTCCATGGGTCTCGCTCGGACTGCGCCAAAATCGGCAACCCACTGGCGGATGCCATCTCAATCACAGCGATCAGCTGGCCCTCCACACACCCGAGGCGAGCCCGCGCGGTGAGTGGCAATTGGTCGGCCTCGACCCACCCTACTGTTGCATCGATTGGACGCTGAAGAGGATCGGACACCGAAACTCTCTCCACACGTCCCTTCGCTGCCTCAGTAAGGATGGGACAAAACCCTTCCCCGCCGTCGGTCAAGGGTGCCTCAGAGATCGTCGCTTCGGGCCACTCCGCCCGAACCGCTTCCCCGGCGATTCGACAGGCCTCTCCGGCCGTAAGAGAGCCCTTGAATTTATCGAACGCCAGAAGAATGTTCATGGATGATTGGTTCAGCTACGAATTCGAGAATGAGATCGACCCTCGGTGGTCAAATATCGCGAGTTTAGCGCAACTCCCGACCAGTCTTCCCATCGAGGATCTTGAAGTTCTCGACATGGTAGGAAGGATCGGCGCGGAAGGAAAGGTTTACATTGTAACTCTTCTCCAACTCGATGAGGTGCGCTTCGTCCTCGGCCCGGAGTCGCTCCAGATTGACCGGGTGCAACAGAATCCGCAGGAACAGGGGCTCCGCATCCGGTCCCGATGAGCGCGAGTGTCGAGAAACGCTGACGATCCGGCGCTGAATTTCTACGCTGATCGATCGCGCTGATTTCACGATACCGCGCCCACTGCAGTACGGGCAAGAGGTGTAGATGCCACTCGAATGACTCTCCTTGTGGCGCTGACGACTCATTTGCAAAAGCCCCAATTGAGAAATTGGCAACACATGGCTTTTGGCTGCATCGCGTGCCATCTCTTGGCGCATCTTTTGGTACACCGCGTTTCGATCACGCTTCTGCTTCATATCGATAAAGTCGATAATGATCAGACCGCCGATGTTTCGCAGCTGGATTTGCCGGGCCACTTCCGAGGCCGCCTCAAGATTTGCCCGCACGATGAAATCTTTTCCATCCTTTGAACCGCCCTTGTGACCTCCTGTGTTCACATCCACCGAAACCAAAGCTTCGGTTTCTTCGATCACAATCTCACCTCCGCTGGGAAGAGGAACCTTCCGCATGAAGGTCTGCTCAATCTGGCGCTCAACGTTGAAGCGCTCGAAAATCGGGATGTTCTCCTTGAACATCGCAATCTTCGCCTTGGATCGGCTCGAGATCTGGCCGACCAAACCAAGCATCCGCTGATGGTCCTCCGGATTGTCAATGATGACTCGGTCGATCTCTTCCGTTAGAAAATCGCGCACGGTGCGCTCGACCAAATCCGGCTCGCGATAGAGACATACCGGCTTTTTCGTCGACGAAATTTTTTCCTGGATGTCTTCCCACTTCCGGAGAAGA
Organism: Opitutia bacterium UBA4506; assembly: GCA_002388665.1. Taxonomy (GTDB): domain Bacteria; phylum Verrucomicrobiota; class Verrucomicrobiia; order Opitutales; family Puniceicoccaceae; genus Puniceicoccus. The sequence goes on from DGMY01000025.1 coordinate 132,667, forward strand.
AGGTGCAGATCGCGGACAAAATAACGGGTTTTCTTACCTTCACCGGCAGTCCGCAAAATGACCCCCATCCCCTCGGGGATCGTGAGCTCACGCAAGATCTGCTTCAAGCGACCGCGCTCGCCCTTTTCGGCAATCTTCCGCGAAATACCGCATTGCCCGGAAAACGGCATCAAGACGAGAAAGCGACCTGGCAACGCGATGTTTGTCGTCGTGCGAGGTCCTTTGCTCCCGATGGTCGCCTTGGTCACTTGGACCACAATCTCGGAGCCAACTGGATACTTCTTGGGAATGTCCTTAACCGTGATTTTCTCTTCGGCCTTCCCCTGGTCCTTACTGTCCTTCCCCTTGTTGTCGCGGACGATCTCAATCGAGTTATCATTCGCTGCAGGGAGGATATCCCAATAGTGCAAAAAGGCGTTCTTGGGTTCGCCAATGTCCACGAAGGCCGCTTTGAGGCCGGGCTCGAGGTTTTGGATCTTCCCTTTGTAGATCGTACCGACCATCCGGTCGTCGCCTTGGCGCTCGACTTCGAATTTTTCGAGAACGCCGTTTCGCAGTAGCGCAACGCGGGTCTCGAGTGGCTCGGAGTTGATTACCAGTTCGGCAAAGTCCTTCTTCTCGCGGCGGAGAGCCCGTACGATACGGGTAACCATCGGCTGCTTTTTGGAGCGTTTCTCAGCATCTTCATTGAGCTGTTCTTCCGGAATGACGTCCACCGGTTTCTCAACCGGCGGGTTCTCCAGCTCTGCGCGATGGATATCGACGTCCTGTTCAGTCTCAGTTGTCTTCGAAGTTTGGGATTCTTGTGATGAGTCCATGAGTTTTTCCTTGTTTCGGGTGTATTGTCATGGAGGACTCTTTTCCCTCTGCGCGTTCCCGTATCTCGGGAAATCTAATACTCTGCCAATCCATTACGAAAAATCCTTTCGAAATCGGTAAACGGACTGGACGAGACCTTGTAGAACGCAACAGCTCAAAAGAAAAGAGCCTCCGTAAGTCATAAACGGAAGCGGTAGCCCGGTTACCGGCGTCAGACCCATTGTCATCCCCACGTTAATGAAAACATGGACCAATAATAGGACACTGACCCCAACTGCGAGTAACATCCCGAATCGGTCACGGGATAATCCCGCAACCCGAAAACCATTCAGGATGAGCACCGCATAGAGCACCAAAGCTATCGAACTTCCGAAAAAACCTTTCTCCTCCGCAAGCACTGCGAAGATGAAATCATTGTGAGCTACTGCCGGCGGCAGGTAGCCGAGAAGAGCCTGGGTGCCCAAGCCCCAGCCCTTCCCCAAAAATCCTCCTGATCCGATCGAGATCAGGGATTGATTGACGTTCCAACTGTCTCCGATCCCTCGGGGATCGACCAAATCGGGAACGACAAACGACAAAATGCGATCACGCTGGTAATCGTGCATGGGAAGGAACGAAATCTCCTGATAATCAGGTCTTCCAACTTCCTCCCGCACCTCTGGCTCGGCAGCGTAAGTGTACTGGTAGTATCGATAGCAATCGAAGGACACGATCGCCAGCAACAGAGCGAAAATTCCAAATGAAACGAAAAAGAAACGATCCGACAATTTGGAGAGATAGAGGAGCGCAAAAACCAATGGAGGAAAAACCAGGGTCGACCCAAGGTCTGGCTGGAGAAAGATCAATCCCATCGGCACCACGGCCACCAAAGCGACCTTGAATAAGGTCTGCAACGAGCTTCTGAAGCTACCTATCCGCGATCTGGCCAACACACTCGAGATCATGATGAGCACCGAAATCTTGGCCAATTCCGACGGTTGCAGCTTAAAAAATCCTAAATCGATCCAGCGCCGTGCTCCGTAAATCTCAACTCCGAGCGGGGTTTCGACCAGAAATAAAAGGAAGAGACTACCCGCATAGATCCAATGTGCCTTCTCGAGGAGAATCTTGTAATTGACCATGGAGACGAAGGAATATACGCCCATTCCGAGAACGATCCAGACGATCTGCATCTTCCAAAGCCCGCCACCCGTATACGCTTGAGCCGACCGGATAAAAAACACACCCGCCAATGCCAATATCAGCATTGCTGCAGGGGTCACCGGGTCAAACCGTCTTTCAACGGCCGCGCCTTCCCATTCCGCGGGTCGACTCGCTGCGCTCTCGTTTACCACTAGTTGCCCAAAACAGAAAATTAGTATAGGAAAAATTAAAATGAACAAGAAAGAAGAATTCACAAATCCTGATTCTCCAAACCCCACTCCCGAGAAGGCTTACAAAAATCTCGATTTCCTCAACAGCTCACCCGCCCGCCCGATCCGGGTACTGTGTGAACTGACTGAGCCCGGAGTTCGGCTGAACCAGGAGGGAGTTCGCAACACGATCGTATTCTTCGGATCGGCCCGCAATCCTGCTCCTGAGAACGCGGAACAGCTCCTCGCAGACCTCGAAGACAAAGACAATGCCCCCCCGCTCTCCGACGAGGTCCAAAGTCAGGTCAAGACTCGGCGCCTCCAGATCGAGCGGGCCGCCAAATATTACCGCGCCTCGAAAGATCTGTCGCAAAAGCTCACCGAGTGGTCGATGGCCCAAACCGATTCGAGCAAACAATTCCACATCTGCTCCGGCGGAGGACCAGGTATTATGGAAGCCGCCAACCGAGGAGCCCGCGAGGCCGGGGGAAAATCTGTCGGTCTCGGAATTAGCCTGCCGTTTGAGCAAAATCTCAATGCCTACTGCGATCCCGAGCTCAGCTTCAATTTCCACTACTTTTTCCTCCGTAAATACTGGTTCCTCTACCACGCAAAAGCGCTCGTCGTCTTTCCCGGGGGCTTCGGCACTTTCGATGAGCTCTTCGAGATGCTCACTCTCGTACAAACCCAGAAGACGACGAAGAAAATTCAGTTCCTCCTTTTCGGCCGCGAATTCTGGGAGAACACCGTCAACTTCTCCAGTCTCGTCGAATGGGGAACCATTTCCCCCGAGGATCTTGGTCTTTTTCAAATCATCGACTCCGTGGAAGAGGCCTTCGACATCCTCATTGAACCGTTCGAGAAGGGTGAGGTTCGCCCCGAACGCGATCCCGCCATCACTTCCGAGTAGACCGACTCATTGTTCAACAGGCCCATTCCTACCGAGAGCGCCCGAGGGCACCCTTTCGAAATTCCCTCGGAGTTCTACCGCTACGGTTTGCGGACAAAATTTTTTAGTCGTATACTTCACCGCAAGACTGGTCCTGCCAATAGGGACCAGCGAGTGGCGATAGAACTCTATAAATAGAAACAATGACTTCCTACCCGAAAACTTTTTCTCACATCGGCATTTCCGTACCGGATCTCGATAAGGCCGTCTCCTTCTATGAGAATGTCATGGGCTGGTATACCATCATGAAACCGACTGAGGTCACGGAGGAGTCGGAATCTGCAATCGCCAAAATGTGCATTGATGTTTTCGGAACCGGTTGGGGCTCATTCCGAATCGCTCATTTGTCGACCGGGGATAAGATTGGGATCGAAATGTTCGAATTTAAGAACAACGAAAAGCCCGCAGAGTTCGACTACTGGAAAACCGGGACCTTTCACTTCTGCGTCCAGGATCCCAACATTGAGGATTTGGTCGCGAAGATCATCGCCCATGGGGGCAAGCAGCGGATGCCGATCCGCGAATACTATCCCGGCGACAAACCTTTCAAGATGGTTTACGTCGAGGACCCGTTTGGGGTCATCTTTGAGATCTACACACACAGCTACGAGCTCACGTATTCCCAGGGCGCCTATTAATTGCCCAGCCAAATCGCAGCAGATTCACAATCCCAAAGAGGCTGCGCTTTAAGTCATTGTAAATCCTCCGACACGCAAAAGGGAATGCTTGCCCTCGGACCCCCGGCACGAATTACTAGACCTCTGTCGAATCCTCGCCCTTTGAGGACGTCCCCTCCGGTCACTAGTACTTCAAAAAGCCCCTGCCATGACGAAAAAGTTTACGGTTGAAACTACAGAGAATGAGCGCATTTACCGAGTCCACGCCCGTGGCCGCGATGTCATTGGAAACCGGATTCTAAATAAGGGAACGGCCTTCACTCAAGAGGAACGCAAGTCGCTCAAACTTTCAGGCCTGGTACCTCCCGTCATCTCAACGATCGAAGAGCAAGCTGCCCGTGTCTACGAAGCCTACCGGAGCCAACCCTCGGATATCTCCAAGAACGTATACCTTACGTCGCTCCACGATCGAAACGCCACCCTCTATTACTACCTGCTGACCCAGCACCTCCACGAGATGCTGCCGATCGTCTACGATCCTGTGATCGGCGATGCGATCGAAAATTACAGCCATCTCTACCGCCGTCCATTCGGTGTCTTTCTGTCCATCGACCATCCGGAAGATATCCGCGCCTCCTTCGAGAATCTGGATATGGGATCCGACGAGGTGGATCTGATCGTGGCTTCGGACGCCGAAGAAATTCTCGGAATTGGCGACTGGGGTGTTGCCGGGATCGAGATCGCGGCCGGCAAGCTCGCGGTCTACACCGCAGCAGCAGGGATTGACCCCACTCGCGTCATTCCGGTCTCTCTCGATGTCGGCACCGACAATAAAGTCCTGCTCGCCGACCCGCTCTATCTCGGCAACCGGCATCCACGCATCCGCGGGGAAAAATACGATGCCTTCATTGAAGAATATGTCTCAGTCGTGAGCGAGCTCTTCCCCCAAGCCCTCCTCCACTGGGAAGACTTCGGCCCCGGAAATGGACGCCGTATTCTCGAAAAGTACCGACCAACTCACTGTACGTTCAACGACGACATGCAGGGTACCGGAGCAATTGCACTTTCGGCGGTAATTACCGCCACCCGTAGAATTGGCGGAGAGATCGGCGATCACCGCGTCGTGGTATTTGGATCCGGAACCGCCGGGATCGGGTTTGCCGATCAAATCCGCGATCTCATCGCGGCCGAGAAAGGTATATCACTCGCCGAGGCCAGTGAGCAGATTTGGTGCATCGATAAACAGGGCCTTCTTCTCGAAGAGATGGAAGACCTTCGCGATTTCCAAACATCTTATGCGAAACCCCAAAGCGAGGTGGCGGATTGGACCGAGGATGGCGATACCGCGACCGGCACCGGCTATTCACTACTCGAAACGATCCGGCAGGTAAAACCTTCCATCCTCATCGGAACTTCAACCGTCCCGGGAGCGTTCACCGAAGAGATCATTCGCACGATGTCGGCAAACTGCGAACGGCCAATCATCCTGACGCTGTCCAACCCGACCAAACTCATTGAAGCCCGTCCGGCGCAAGTCATCGAATGGTCAAACGGTAAGGCGCTCACCGCTACGGGTGCTCCTTTTGATCCCGTTCAATTTAATGGTGTCACCTACACCATCGGGCAGGCCAACAACGCGATGCTGTACCCGGGTTTAGGGCTCGGCTGCGTCACCGTAAAAGCCACACAGATTACGGATGGCATGTTTGCAGCCGCTTCCCGCGCGGTCGCCGATCTTGTCACTGAAAACAACGAAGGCTCCCCGATTCTTCCGTTGGTCGACGACCTGCGCGAGGTCTCTCGTACCGTCGCCGAAGCAGTCGGCCGCCAAGCGATTGAAGAAGGTGTCGCGCGAATCATCCCCGATGATCTAAAGAAGAGTGTACGCCGGGAGATGTGGGATCCGCGCTTTGCGCGATACGTCGCGGTCTAGGCCCCTCGACACCTCCACCGCTCTCTACTACGAGCCTGCGGCCCTCCCACAGCTGCGTCGTAGGACGTATTTCCTGCTCGTCTGTCATTCCGGGACGAGCGCAATCGAGGCGCTCGTCCCGGCGGTTACCCTACATTCCCGATCGGCTCTCGACTGGCCCGGTCTCAGATCAACCCTTGCAACCCGGGTCGATCAAGGATAACGTTTGGAATCAAACCCCCAACACCGCTATGACATTTTTCTTTCTACTCAGCTCTCTTCTCGCCGGAGCCGCAGGGGCCTTGGCGATGACCTACACAATGCGAGTCCTCAGCCGGCTCGGCGGCGGCGACGAGGTCGACATGGTCCTCGCAATCGGCTCCTTTTTTACGGGATCCAAAAGCCACGCATTCAGAACGGGTACCCTCATTCATCTGGTCTCCGGTGTCCTTTTCGGATTGATCTACGGGCTCGGGTTTCTGGCGATCGGTTTGATCGATCTCCCTCGAATACTCTTCATCGGAATCGGCTTCGGTTTTATCCATGGCCTCATCATGGCGTACTGCCTCATGATTTATTTTGCGGAGAAACATCCGCTGGAGGAATTCAGGTCCGTTTCATTGGTGGTAGGATCGGTTCACCTCGCCGGCCACTTGGTATTTGGTGCCACCGTTGGCCTGATCGCCGGCGCAGCTTCGATGATGGCGCAGTCGTTCGGCCTCAATTGATTCGGCCCCGAAAAGAAACTCGCCGCAAATCCAACTGGTCGATCCGAGCCTTCAGGGTTGCACCTCGAGCGTCGACCCTCCTCAATCACAGGGTCTTTATTCACAAAATTTTATCGCTACGACAATGAGCACCGAACCCACTCCTCCAGTTTTACTCAATCTCTCACCAGAGACTCTCAACCGGCACGCAAAGTCCGCAAAAATCTGGGGAATTGTTTCCATTCTCATCGGGATCGCTGCGATCGCCGTTCCCGGTCTTTTCTCTCTCGGGATCGAGATTTTTGTCGGCACCCTTCTCCTCGTCGCGGGGTTGACCCAGGTCTTCGCAGCCTTCGGCTCCCTGGGATCACGCCATTGGTTTTTGGCTCTTCTCATCGGCCTGCTGACTACCGCTGTCGGGGTCATGTTTCTCACCAATCCCCTCAAAGGAATTCTCACCCTCACCGCCCTACTCGGAATATTCTTTCTGGTGAGCGGGTTCTTCCGTCTCATTTATAGTTTTCAACTCACCAGTGGCGGCAGTAAGGGCGTCTCGATTTTCAACGCCATCATCACTCTTGTCCTCGGTGGCTTGGTCCTGGGTGGTTGGCCCGAATCTTCCCCTTTCATCCTGGGGATCTTTCTCGGCATTGACCTTATTTTCTTCGGCTTGTTTTTGCTCACCTATAGCTGCACTTGCAACCAACTCCAGAACGAAAATAACCAATAGGATTGATCCCGACTAGGCTCGGGACATCCACAGCAATGCTCCTTCCTCAAAGGGATGAAGGAGCCAGAAACCGCGCATCCATTTGATTCACTCTCCTATGAGCAAACCTAAAGTACTCGTCGTAGCCGGAACCCGCCCCGAAGCCGTAAAGATGGCTCCTGTCCATTTTGCGCTGTCCCGTTCTGAAATCCTGGAGCCCGTGTTCTGCTCCACCGCTCAGCACCGCCAGATGATGGATCAGACCCTCGGCGTGTTCGGAATTACTCCAGACGTAGATCTCGATTTGATGCGTCCTGGTCAAACCCTTCCCAGCCTCACCGCCGCTGTGATCGAAGGGGCCACCAAAGCCCTCAAAGAGATCAAGCCAGCGGCCGTGCTGGTACAGGGAGATACCACGACCGTTCTGGGCACTGCCCTCGCCGCATTCTACGAACGCATCCCCATTGGTCACGTGGAGGCCGGTCTCCGCACCTACGATTTCCAGGCGCCTTGGCCCGAAGAGATGAACCGTCGGCTCGTCGACCCGATCTCCCAATGGGCCTTTGCTCCCACCGAATTCTCCCGCGACAATCTCCTCAAAGAGTCGATCGATCCATCTCGCTGCGAGGTGACGGGTAACACCGTGATCGATGCGCTCCTATGGATCCGCACCCGGCAAGAGGGCGAAGGGATCCGCATGTCAAGCATCGCCGATCGATGCGAGATCCCCGATTCATTTGTGAAAACCTACTTCAAGGGTGACAAACCGTGGATCCTCGTCACCGGACACCGCCGAGAGTCATTCGGGGGGGGATTTGAGAAAATCTGCGAGTCTATCCTCGCCCTGGCCGAAAAGTGGCCCGACCTCGGAATCCTCTACCCCGTTCATCTGAACCCGAGCGTGCAGGAACCGGTAAATCGCATACTCGGAAATCACCCAAGGGTTTGCTTGGCCAAACCTTGCGGCTACTACGATTTCATCTGGCTCATGAGCCAATGCCACTTCCTCTTGAGCGACTCCGGTGGTGTGCAGGAGGAGGCTCCCAGCCTCGGTAAACCGGTCCTGGTAATGCGCGATACCACCGAGCGACCCGAAGGGATCGACGCCGGCACCTGCCGTCTGGTCGGAACCGACCCGAATCGCATTATCTCCGAGGCATCCATTCTTCTCGACGATTCCGAGGAGTACCTGCGTCGGAGCGAATTGCGGAACCCATACGGCGACGGGCAAGCGTCCGAGCGCATCCGCAAACGCCTCGAGGCGGATCTGGGTTAGAATTTCCCCGGACTCTTTCTTTCAGAATCGGCTTTACATCACCCCCAAATGTAAATTTTTTAATAAAGACAGCCTCTAAGCTGGGTATTTGCCAATTCTCAAATCGTTAACCGGTGCTCGAAAGTATTCTATTTCTCGTCTGGCTAGTTTGCCGCGTAATCATGATCGGTCTGATCGTGATCTTTCTCGTGAGCGGTCTCGACGACTTCTTTGTGGACGTAGTTTACTACTGCCGGGCTGCCTATCGCTTCCTGTTTAAGCGGAACAAGGTCAAGCCGATCACCTGGGAACAGCTGGAAGCAGTCCCCGAAAAGCCGGTTGCGATCATGGTACCGGCGTGGAAAGAGGCAGACGTCATTGCGGACATGGTCTTAAACTTTCGCAAGACGGTTAAGTATGACAATTGGGTCCTCTTCGTAGGGACTTACCCGAACGACCCCGACACCTTTCGCGAGGCAGAGCGGGCTCGCTGCTATATTCCGAACACCGAGGTTGTGGTAACCCCCGCCCCCGGACCCACCTGCAAGTCCGATTGCTTAAACTGGGTCTACCAAGGCATCCTTCTGTACGAAGAGCGGACTGGCGTCACGTTCGATATTTTCCTGATGCATGATGCAGAGGATATCGTTCACCCCGCATCGGTAAAATTCTACAACTACCTCATGCCGCGGATGGACTTCATCCAGACTCCGGTCGTGCCGCTTTCCCGAAAATGGCACCAGTTGATCGGCGGTGTCTACATGGATGAATTTGCCGAGAGTCATCTTAAAGACATGCGCATGAGGGAGTTTATGACCGGAGTCCTCCCTTCAGCCGGAGTCGGGACAGCACTCTCGCGCGCCGCGATACAGTACTTGGCAAAGCACCGTCGCAACCAGATTTTCGATGTCACTACGCTCACCGAAGACTACATCATGGGTCTTTCGCTGCGGGGAATGAAGGGAAAGAAGATTTTCCTCCAGCAATACATTGAAACGGAGACGGAGGTACGTTCGCTCATTTTGCGGCGCAAGAAGATCAAGAAAAAGAAGGAGCTCATCGCAACCAAAGAGTACTTCCCACACACTTTTACGACTTCCACTCGACAGAAATCCCGCTGGACGTTGGGCATTTGCCTCCAAGGCTGGCGCGTTGGGTGGACCATGCACCCGTTCCTCAACTACTGGCTCATGCGGGACCGCAAGGGTATCCTCAACAGTTTCGCGGTGATTCTCGGCTACTGTGTCGCGATATTCCTCGGGCTCTTCTACCTTCTCGGTCTGCTATTTCCAGCCCTGCAACTCCCGCTGATCCTGACCGAAGGCGACTGGGTGACCAACCTTCTCTACATCGTCATGGGCCTTTTCGGTTGGCGTCTCATCAACCGCTTTCTCTGCACGACTCGATTCTACAATGTCTTCCAGGGTCTCCTTTCGCCAATCCGCATGCTCGTCGGGAATTTTGTAAATTTTCGGGCTGCCTGGATTGCCACCCGCCAGTTCGTTTTGGCTAAAGTACGCGGAGAGACTCCCGAATGGATCAAGACCGAGCACGCCTTTCCGAGTCAGGGGCAACTCAAATCCTATCACCGGCGCATCGGTGAAATCCTTATCGAACAGGGCCTTGTCACCGAAGCTCAACTCGAGGAATGCCTGAAACTCCAGGAAGAAACTGGCCGAAAGCTGGGTGAGATCCTGATCGAGAAAGACCTCCTTTGGGAAGAAGATTTGGTCGAGGCGCTGGCGATCCAGAACGGCAATGCTTTTGTAGAACTCGACCCCTATAGTGTCGATGCATCCCTACTGGAGAAGATTCCCGTCGATTTGGCCCGCGAGATGAGAATCTTTCCCGTTTCACTCCAGAATAACGTATTCGTGCTCGCAACTGATGTCATCAATGTTGGTGACGAGGAAACCGAGAACAACCGCGACCGTCGTGAGCGCGAGTTGGGAGAACGCTTTGGCTGTGCGATCCGCATGGCGTGGTCCTCCACTCGCGACCTGGAGTTTGCCATCGACAATGCCTACAGCGAACGAGCCCGCCCCTTCCCTCCGGTGAAAGAACGATTGGGCGAGCGACTTGTCCGTATGGGACGCTTAACGCGGGATGAACTGATCGAAGCACTCCGCATCCAGAAACGTACCCGTGAGCAACTCGGCCGGATTCTGGTCGGCATGGGCAAGGCCACCGAACCCGAGATCGAAGAGGTCCTCGCGAACCAGGGTCAAAGTGCATAGTCTCGTACCCAGAATTATGCGACAGGGACTGTTCGCTGCGTTAATTGCGTTCGCAACCACACCGCTCGGTGCGATCGACCTCCCACCGACCGACCACGAGTACACGTGGATCGAGCGACAGCAGATCAATTTTGAGAATCAGCAAATCCTCGTCGAGTTGGAACCCATTATCGCCAAGCAGGAATGGGAAGAGGCACAGGAGATCCTCGAGAAGGCTGTCGAAAACGATCCCTACGACAATAAGCTAAAGGGGCGCTTGCTCACCGTTTTGGCTGAATCCGGAAAGACCCAGGAAGCCCTCGAACTGGCCTACCCTCTCCTTAAAAAATATCCGCGGCATACTCCCCTGATCATTTATATCGGAAATTTGGAGAACCAGATTGGCAACCGGGATACGGCTGCCAAGGCGTGGAGCTACGTCCTTGCACTTCCCAACTCTCCCGACGCTGATCGCCTCTACGCGGCCAAGAGCCTCTACTATCAATCTCTCGCGACGAATGATAATCAGAGCGCCCTGACAAGTGCCAGCGTATGGGCCGAGCTCGAGCGCTCGTACAACAGTAATCTCCAGTATGCCTCGGCGCTGTGGAAAAATGGGCAACCCGACAAAGCCCTGAAGACTTTGGAAAAAGCGACCCGCCTCGCCAAGGGCCCGGAGAAGGACCAAGCCGACTTTTACATGGCCTATACCCTGCTCAAGGCAGGAAAGCCCGCTGAAGCCGAGAAATGGTTTAAGAAAATCGCTACCGATTCACAGGATGCCGAGGCTCGCCATCGCGCGGCAATGCAACTGGCGCACATCGAAACGACGGCCGGAAACACCGCGGCCGCACGCCAATGGCTGGATGCCGCTGCTATCGACGGAAAGAAAGATAAAAACTGGCGCAAGATGTACTCTCAAACAATTCTCGAAGAAGGGGATGTTGAGAAGACAATGGCCGCGGTCGGGGAATTTTTCGACTCGGAACAGGCGTCCTTCCTCACTCTTCTCTCTTTCCAGTTTCTTCGCAACGGGTACCAGGGCCTAGCCTACCACTTCATCACGATGGCAGGCGACACTTCTGGGATGCCAGAGAATCGTGAGGCCGATTACTGGGCCAATCGTGCCTATATGGCCGAGAACCAAGACAATTTCGAGGATTCCCTTCAATCCATTAATAAAGCTCTCGCCCGTGAGCCTGCACGGATCGACTGGAAGATTGTCCGCGTTCGCTCCCTCTTCATGCTGAAGCAGCATGACCAGGCCCTGGCCGAGGCCCGCGCGCTTGAAGAGGAGGTTGTGAACCTGCCACCCACTGCCGAAAACACCCGAATCCTCAATGAGGCGATCGATCTCGCAGCGAATAGCCACTTGGCCCAAGAGGAGTACCGAGAGGCTCTCGACATTATTCAAAAGTTCCTCCCCGTCTACAGCGGCAACGAGCTCTACCGCACCCAGGCACTCGCCTACTATCATCTCGGCGATCTCGATGAGTCCAATGAGTCCTTCAAGAAGTATTTCTCCCTCGTGCCCGACCCGGCGCCGGTCGTAATCGTCGAATACGGCTACCTCCAGGAAAACCTCAAGGAGTGGGATATCGCCGTCGACGCATTCACCAGAGCCGTGCGTCACAACCCTTTCGATCTTCGCTCCTGGGAAACGCTGACTTTCGTCTTCGTCAAATCAATCGAAAACTCTCAAGCGGTAGAGGCTGCCAAAGCTACCATCGCCCTCAAATACGAGACTCTTCCCTCCGCCAGTCGCAAGGAGAAAGGGGAAATCGAAGAATCAATTCTCGACTACAAAACACTCATCGCCGACATAGAGCGCACCTGGGGGTTTCAGGCCTTTGCCAACTACAATGAATTTATCCCCGACGGGAACGATGTCTTCGTCAGCCGCGATTCCGCCCTGCCGGCCGAGCTCGGTGGACAGATTTCTTATCGTCCTCCCGTCATCGGATTCCGCGACTATAGTACTTTCGATGTTTTCCTCCGCGTAATCGGGCAATTCGACGATAACTCGATCCGTCCCAATGAAGATACCTGGCAAGGCGGGGTTGGGGGTGAGTGGAAGCCTTTCAAAGCTTTCAATTTTGTCACCTCTCTCGAATATTTGTTTAAGATCGGCGACCAGTCACGGGAAGGATGGCTCTGGAGAAACCGAGGCTCATACGCCTACGGTGACTACCCTCGTACCAGTGAACTCTGGTGGCCCACGATCTCTCTCTACGGGGAAGCCGCATGGCTCTTCGACAACCACTGGCGGGAAGAGGAACTCTCCCTCTATACTGAGGACCGACTCGGGATTTCCTGGCGACTCATGGACAACATGAGCCTGACTTTCCCTCAGGTCCAAGGAGCCATTCGCTACTTGATCGACGGATATACCGACCGCAGCTCCTATTACTATGGTGGGTTCGGTGCGAATCTTCGGTATACTCAACGCGAGAATGAAAATGAAACCAACGACTGGTATGTCGATTTCTACCTCCACTACGACTGGGGGAGATTTCTCGATTCCAATGCTAATCCAACTGGCTCGCGTTTCGACGGATGGGCCGCAGGAGTCCGTTTCTACCGATGAACTGGAAAGTCACAATTCTCGCCCTCACTCTCGCGGTGGGTTCCAACACTTCCACTTCGGCTCAATCCTTGGGTGATGCCCCGGCACCAGCGCCCGCTCCACTGACCTCCGAGCAAAGTAGCTTGTTTGATGAGCTCATGGAAAATGAGATCAACCGAGATCCAATGGCGGCCGCTGTCCTCGAGAGCAATCCAGCCGAAGCAGCCACCTTGGTGGAGATCGAGGAAGGCGAACTCCCGCCACCTGGGACTCCTCTCTATCGCAGTAGGGTCACCGGCACCTTCATCCAATTATCGCGCGCCTGGGCGGACGTATCCGTCGCAGAATGGCGCGAGGTTCTGCGCATTGTCCGCGACGCGGGTATGAACACCGTGATCATTCAATGGAGCGCAGCCCAAGAGATCGCCTATTTCGAGCCAGCCCCCGAACAGTATACCGAGTTCTACCCCGTCCTCAATCGCCTCTTCGAAGCCGCCGAGGGGCAACCGATCAACATTGTCCTGGGACTCAGCCACGACCCTCTCTACTGGAAAAACATCGAAACTCGCAATGATGTGCGGGATGTCTACTTCCGCGTCCGAAGCTCCCACAATCTTCGAATTCAGGAATCTCTCCTCGAACTGTTTGAGGACATTCCCAATTGGACCGGCTACTACCTCAGCGAGGAGATCGATGATATCAATTGGCGCGAACCTGCCGAGGAAGAGGTCTTTCACCAATACCTCCTCCGTTCCAGCCGCATTATCGAAGATCGAGACGAAAATCGGTCTGTCTCCATTTCTTCATTCTTCCGCAAGCGAACTGCACCTTCGACCTATTCCGGGAATTTGCGCGACCTGATGAACAGCACGACGATCGACCACCTATGGATTCAAGATGGCATCGGAGTGGAAATGCTCAGTGCATCACTCATTGAACCCTACTACCGCGCGCTAGCTACACAGTTTTCCACCCCCCCGCCTTCAATCGGTGTGGTCGTGGAGATTTTTGAGATGACTTCCAGCGCCGGAGAACCGTTCGCTGCTCAGACTGCGCTCGCCTCGCGAGTGGAGAATCAGCTGAAAAACGCGTCTCTCACCCGTGGTCCCATTACATTGTTCAGCCTTTTCGACTACGCGGATCCACGCCAAGGCGGAGAACAGGAAGCGGTTTATGAGTTAATCCGCGATTGGAACCGAAGCCTCCCGCTGGATACTACGGTGGCGGAAACGGAACCGACTCCCCCTCCCGTAGCGCCCGCGAATCCCGCGCCGGAGAAACCAGCCCCAGCGAAGGAGCTGCCTCCAGAGGTCGAAACGTCACCGCTGCTGGATGAATCCGCCCCGAGTTTCTGGGATCCTCTGATCGACCCGTCTTCGATCAAGCCTCCTAAGGGTGCCCCTGGGAAGCCTCCGTCGTTTGAGCCGGATCCCAAACAACCGACAGTCGAACCGATCACCGGCCTGCGCTACCCCTATAAAGCAGAATAGGCTGCTTGCCGGTTTAGCTTCACGATACAAGTAATCTGCAGGTCCCTCCCGATCCTGCTCGGTCTACTGGCCCGCTATATGAGGTTGGGACGAACGCTTCACTCCGGAGTAGTCCTGGAGATACCCACCTGACCTGACCCCCGAAAACT
>DGMY01000029.1:0-63224 GCA_002388665.1 Opitutia bacterium UBA4506
CTTCGGATTGTGGAGAAGAATTTGGCTGGGTATCGTCAGACCTTGTTTGGCTTTGGGTCTGATGCCCGGGTGGGGAAGGAGACGATCTCACGCGAGGAGGCCGTGCGGGTGCTTGAGGAGGAGAAGGGGCGGTTGCCCCTTGCTACTGTGCTTCGATGCCGGGTGCGCTATTTTACCGATGGGATTGTGCTGGGATCGGTGGAGTTTGTGGAGGCGCAGCTGAAAGAACTGCCAGAGGGGATTCGGCCGCGGAAGCCGCACGGGATGTTGGGGGCTGACTGGGGTGGACTCTCGGTGGGGACCGGGCTGCGGAAAGACCTGTTTGGATAGATTGTTGGTTTGGAAACCAACCTATGCGGCCCGGTAGGTCGCTCGCGTTAGAATGACGCGATGCCTAGCATGATCTGTAGTGCGAAATTGCTGACGGTTTGGATAGCGTACCAGAGCATTCCTCCCAGGGGGGTCAAGAATAGGAGGCCGATGAGAATTAAAAAACCGAATTGAGAGAATTTTTGGAATGCCGCATCACTCATTTTAGTGAGGTGACGGAGTACATGTGAGCCGTCTAGAGGGGGGACTGGTATCAGATTGAAGACCATGAGAAGTGCGTTGATCTCGATAATCTGGTACGCCAGTCGGAAAATTGCTTTTGGATCAACAAACCGTGCTGCGATTCCGAACACGACTGCTACGATCAGAGCGATGACCAGGTTCGACGCGGGGCCGGCCATCGAGACTAGGATATCGTCTCGGACGGGTTTCTTGAAATTTCGGGGGTTTACTGGGACGGGTTTTCCCCAAGCAAAAAATCCGTTACCGAAGAGAAGGAAAACCAAGGGAAGGATAATTGTGCCCAGCGGATCAATATGAGGAATGGGGTTTAGTGTGACCCGACCGAGGGCCTTTGAAGTGGGATCTCCCAGTTTGTCTGCTGCCCATGCATGCGCCCACTCGTGAATGGATACACTGGCGAGCAGGATGAGCAGCATCTGAAGCGCGTGGACGATATTGATGTCTGACATTGTTGTGGAGGCTAGGTAGCGATTGGGTCTCTGACCAGCGGAAACTCGGAAAGGGAGTACTGCTGAAGGCAGGGTACAGTTGATTTCGACTGGTTACTCGCTTCTCTGCGGACCTTACTAGTGTGCTGAATCTGAACGGTAGTCGTATCTCACCTCGGATTGAGGAAGGTCATCCGTTGTGTTCTACTCGACGTTGGCCGCTTGCTCTCGGAGTTTCTCGAGCTCCTGTTTGGCCTCGATCACGACGGCGGAAAGTTCCGAGAGGTTCGCTTTGGATCCGACAGTGTTGAACTCTCGGTGGAGCTCCTGGAGGATGAACTCGATTTTTCTCCCACTGGGCTCTTTAGAGTTTGCGGCATCAGCCAAAGCTTTGAGATGGGAGTCAACACGAGTGATCTCTTCGCTGATGTCTCCGCGATCGGCCAGAAAGGCTACCTCTTTGGCTACCCGTTCGTCTGAGAGATCGAGATCAAGGTTCATCTGACGTAGGCGGGCGAGGAGGGCATCACGATGGTGTACCGTGCGCCCTTGATCGAGGGTAGTTATGCTTTCGAGGTGCTGGCGCAGGAGATCGGTCCGAAGGACGAATTCTTTCCTGAGGCGTTCACCCTCCTCAGCTCTCATGGCCTTCATTGCGTTGCAAGCCTCGTTGAGGGCGGCGTAGGTGGTGTCTCGGATGGAGTCCCATTCCGGGGCTGAGCCCTCTCGTTCGCTGTCGGAGAGGATACGGTAGAGGACATCGGAGGAAATAGGCCCACCGATTTCGTAGCGCTTCATCGATTGTCGAAGAAGACCGATGCGCCTGTCCATTTCGTCCCAGTTTGCCGTTGCGCCGTCGGATTCTGAGCCGCGGGAGACGCGAAGTTGGATTGAGACCTTCCCGCGGGCGACCTCGTTTCTAAGCCATTTTCCGATTTCTGTATCGAGAGAGCCCCACTCCCGCGGGGCATGCACCTGGAATTGCAGACCCCGTTGGTTCACGGAGTGAAGTTCGGCCTCTACGAAGTACTGATCTGAGCCCGCGGTGCCGGACCCATAGCCTGTCATGCTGTTCATGGGAGGAGGCTTTACCAGTCGGCTCGTTCGCCGGCTTGGAGAGAGAGGGCAAAATGACGAATCAACTCCACGCAGGCTTCGACATCATTGAGGTCAACGACCTCGCTGGGTGTGTGCATGTAGCGCAGAGGGATGCCGATGAGACCGGTTGCGACGCCGGCGCGGGCCATTTGGACGGCCCGTGCGTCGGTAGGAGTTGGCCCTGCTTCTGCTTTAATTTGGATCGGAATATTCGCCTTTGCAGCGCACGCCTCCAGACGGTCGAAAACGATCGGGTTAACATTGGCTCCGCGGTAAACGATGGGCCCGCCGCCGAGAGTAAATTTGCCGATCTTCCGAGGGTCACAGTCCGGGTGGTCGGTGGCATGGCCGACATCGACAGCGAGGCCGAAATGTGGGTTAACCGCGAATGAGGAAGGGATCGCCCCTCGAGTGCCGATTTCTTCTTGAGTCGTTGAGACCGCGACTACCTTTGACTGGAGTGAATCCTTTTTGGCGGCGAGACGGCGAACGACCTCATTGACCACATAGCAGCCCGATTTGTTGTCGAAGCCACGAGCAATGCCTACCGAACCGTGTAGTGGTTCGTATCCATGGGTGTAAATGATGGCGTCACCGAGAGAGATACGCTTCAACGCGTCGTCGCGGGAAGATGCGCCTATATCGATCCACATCTCATGAATCTGAGGGATCTTTTTCCGGTCTTCCGGGCTCATTAGGTGGATCGCGCGTTTGCCAGTGACGCCGGAGACATCGCCATTCTTGGTGAGAATCCGCACCCGGCGTCCGGGGATCATAATCCGGTCGTGGCCTCCAACAGGATTGAAGTAAATGAAACCATTGTCATCGACGTAGCTGACGATGAAGCCGAGCTCATCCATGTGACCGGCCAGCATGAGAACGGGGTCGTTGCCCTCGCCAACGGTGGCCATGCGGTTGCCCAAAGTATCCTTGGCGTAGGTGTCGACTACCGGTTCCATCGTCCGATCAAGGACGGATTGGACCTCGGTTTCGAAGCCAGAGGGAGAGCGAGCGTTGAGGAGGTCCAGAAGGAACTCCGGTGGTTGGGTTGCGTTGGATTCAGTCACTTTTCCTTAGAGGACATGGTTTTCTTATAAAACTCATGTAACACCTGCATCCGCTCGCGTTCGAGATTTTCTTCACGAATTTCGTCGGAAGTTCTTTGGCGTTCACGGTTCATCATATTGCGCCGCATCTTGCTGATCGCAATATTCTGTAATTGTCGGACACGTTCTCGGGTGATCTCAAATTTCTCTCCGACCTCTTCGAGGGTCAACGGGCCTTCGGGACCGATTCCAAAGCGGAGTTTGATAATGTGGGCCTCGCGTTCCTCTAAATCATCAAGAATCTCATCCAGATCGATTCGTTGTGATTTGCTGCGAAGGGTGTCGAAAGGGTTGATTGCGTTTTCATCCCCGATCAACTGGCCGAAACTGGTGTTCTCGTCGTCTCCGATCGGGGCGTCCAGGGACGCGGGCCGGACGCTGACGGACTTTAGGTGAGCGACCTTGTTTACGGGGATCCCCATTTCGGCTGCGATCTCGTCGTCGGAGGGTTCTCGCTCGAGCTCGTCGGTTAAGGCGGCCGTGATCTTGCGCATGCGGGAAATGCGGTCCACCAGATGAACGGGAAGTCGGATCGTTTTACTTTGGTTGGCGAGAGCCCGCTTGATGGACTGCTTGATCCACCAAGCCGCGTAGGTGCTCAATTTGCCCCCTTTGTCAGGGTCGAATCGTTCCACGGCTTTAACGAGGCCGATGTTGCCCTCGCTGATCAGATCAAGGAGAGGGAGGCCGAAATTGTTATAGTCGTGGGCAATTTTTACGACTAGGCGCAGGTTTGCTTGAACCATGTGGTTCCGAGCCGCTTCGTCACCCTTTTGGATCTTCCGCGCGAGGGTGACCTCTTCCTCTGGAGTGAGCAAGGGAGTGCGCCCGATCTCTTGGAGATAGAGTTTGAGCGCGCTCTTTTCCGATGACGGAAGGTTGCGAACATCCTCAGCCTGATTGTACGAAGGGTCTACCTCCCGTTTTGGCACGGGTGCATCGGTCCCTTGGGGAGTCGTTGACCCTGACTCTTTTGCATCAGCATCTCCGGTTGTAGCTTTCGTTGTACGTTTTTTCGGAGATGCCATAGGGAAGGTTTCAGCGGGGAACGTTGGAATGTTTCGTCGGAGCTGAGTTTTCATCCTCTACTATCTCCGATATTGCCACTGCTTTCAAGAGGCCGCGTGCTTTATTTATGGTTTCGTCGAATTCATTGGCCGGAACCGAGTCGGCGACGAGACCTGCGCCAGATTGAACAATCACCTTCCCACCTTGGATGATCGCCGATCGGATCGCAATGCAGGAGTCGTGGTTGCCGTCGTAAGAAAAATAACCGAGGGCACCGGAATATGGACCCCGAGCGGTACCTTCTTTTTCTGAAATGATCTGCATTGCGCGCACTTTTGGGGCCCCGCTTACGGTCCCTGCGGGGAAAGTAGAGCGCAGTAGATCGAACGCATTGTGATCGGGAGATATTTCGCCTTCTACCTGTGAAACAATGTGCATCACGTGGGAATATCGTTCGATCGCCATATAATCGGGTACGTGAACGGAGCCCGGAGTGCAAACCCGGCCGATATCATTGCGGGCGAGGTCGACCAACATGAGGTGCTCGGCTCGCTCTTTGGGGTCGGCGAGGAGGTCTTCTTCCATTCGTAGATCTTCGGCCTGATTCTTCCCGCGCGGTCTGGTCCCCGCGATGGGCCGGATCTCAACTTTACTCCCAGTCAGGCGAACGTGTACCTCGGGCGAGGCCCCCACGAGGGCAAAATTCTCTGTCTCCAGAATGAACATATAGGGAGACGGATTGATGGTCCGCAGCGTGCGGTACAAATCGATCGGAGTATGCTTGTACTCTTTCTCAAAGCGTTGCGATAGAACGACCTGCACAACGTCTCCTCCGTGGATGTATTCGCGGCATTCGGTGACTGCATTCTCGAAATCAACGCGTTCGAAGTTGCCGTGCGGAACTGAAAAAGTGGGTTCGGAAGGGACCGGACGCAAGCTGGCGGGAGTCGGGGCAGAGAGCAGCTTGGAAAGGTCGGAAAGTTCGGCAAGAGCCCGGTCGTAGGCGGCATTGGGATCCTCACCTTCATCGATGGCGACGGTAGCGCACAGCAACAACTTTTGATGCGCTCGGTCGAAGATCACCAGCGAATCGATCATCGCATAGTAAAGAATCGGGCAATTGAGAGTATCCTCCTGAGCACGGGGAACAGTCGGCTCAATACGGTGAATATATTCGTAGGGGATGAAACCGACTGCGCCCCCTACGAATGGAGGAGCTCCCTCGATTTCGACGGGTTTGAAGCGTGCGATCTCCTCTTCAATGAGGGTAAGTGGATCCTGGGGCGTGGGAATCTCGCGGAAATCGCCATTGCGCTCGGTGATCCGGGTTGTCGTTTCATTGGCTTCATAGACTCGGCGTGGATTGCAGCCGAGAAAACTGAAGCGGCTGGCGTTTTCGCCCCCTTCGACGGATTCGAAAAGAAAGGCCGGGCGGGAGCCGGAAAGCTTGGCATAAGCGGAAACGGGCGTTTCGAGATCGGCGAAAAAATCGGCGAGCACCGGAATTAGGTTTCCTTGCTTGGCGAGCTGGCAGAATTCTTCTCGGGAAGGACGCGGTATAAACATGCGAATGGGAGGTGGAAAAGTCTTGGAATTGAAAGAATAACTCCTGCCGATAACCCGCCGAGGAGGCAAGACGGAAGCGGTTGCTTGAATGGCGCGCTCGACGATCGGGCAGAAAGTCCCCGGCCCCGCGCTGATTGCGCTGGAATACCGCTACCTCAAAGCCCGGGCTCGAAGAGGAGCGCCGTCGTGTTGTCCCGTCCGCAGACTCGGATCGACTTGTTGACCAAGGTGTCGGCCAGATTCGGATCGGAGAAATCCGCTTTTTGAAGGTACTCACCGAGACCGCGATCCCAGAGGCCGCCGTTGAGCCCGTCCGAACAGATGAGGAAACGGTCGCCCGGCTCGTAACCGATGGCTCCTACCTGAGGTTCGACCGCGTTGACCCCGCCCCCGAGCACCTGTTGCAGCTGATTTCCGGTAGGGTGGCATCGTTCTTCGCGTTCGTTGATTTTTCCACCTCGGCGGAGCCAACCCGCATGCGTGTGGTCCTCGGACACCTGGCGCATCTCTCCATTTTTAGGGAGGTAGTAGATGCGAGAGTCGCCAATATGGCCGAAATAGACCCAGCCGGGGGTGACCCAGCATAGGCTCAGAGTGGCACCCATTCCGCGGCAATCTTCGTAGGTGATGCCCAGCCAGGTGATCTCTGAGTGAATCTGGTCGAAGAGCTCGGGGATAATGTCTTGGAATCCCCGGGTGAAGCCCTTGGCGGAGCTGAGAAAGGATTTAGGAAAGAGGCGGGTGATCCGATCGACGGCGATCCGGCTGGCGAATTCACCGGCCTTGGCCCCTCCCATCCCGTCGCTCACGGCGAAGACAAAGTCTTGCTCGTCGAGTGAGGCTTCTCCGATCTTTCCGAGGTAGCGAACCTCTTGGGCTGACACGGTTAGGGCGAGAAAGGCGTCTTCATTATTTTTGCGAAAGCGGCCAGTGTGGGTGCAGCCACTCCAGCGGATCGAATTTGCGGGTTGGTCGATACTCATTTCTTTCGCGAATCGCCTCCGGGAGGTCGCCGGCGGTCGCGGTGACTAGTCATCTCTTGAGGCGGAATGGGTTTTCGTTGTGTTTTCTGGGCGCCTCGGTGGGCGTTTAGATCTACTGGAGGAGGTTCGCCCTCATAGTCTTCCAAAAGGGTGGCAAACTCGAAATCGATGACGCAAAACCGGCCATCCTGCCGACGGTAGGTTAGATTGCGCACCTCTGCGTCGTCATGGCGCACTCCGTAGGAGAGGAGTTCCGCAAAGATTTTCTCTTTTTTCTCGGTACTGATTCGGTCGACGCGCGCGCCGCAGTTCGTGGTGACTAGCAAGAGTTTCTCGGGATCGGCTTCTAGGATCTTCGGCACAAATACGCAGCCCTTTTGGGCAAGATATTCAAGCACCCGGCATTCATTGTTGAAACGCGTCTCAGCGTCTTCCCCTAAGAATGTTTTATAGACCTTTCCATCGTAGGTGAGGTGCACGATGGAACGTTGCGTATGTTTGGCCTCCTCCATATCCGAATGCTAAGGGCGGTGAGGAATTCTCTTCAATCTTTGAATTCCCGGGAGACGGATCGGCCAAGGAGCAGAAGTGGGTCCAGCATCTTCGAGGGATCGAGGGAGCGGTGCATCGAAACCGCAGGTCAACTCGCGGTCGACTACAACCTTACCCAGCGATTGAGAATCGCATCGGTAGTGCCGTCAGCAGACCAATTGACAAGGACCTGATTTACTGCGTCGAGCAATTCGACGTTATCCCGGTTGATTCCCCAGGCCATTAGGT
The DNA here is from genome assembly GCA_002388665.1 of Opitutia bacterium UBA4506. Lineage (GTDB taxonomy): Bacteria > Verrucomicrobiota > Verrucomicrobiia > Opitutales > Puniceicoccaceae > Puniceicoccus. The sequence continues at coordinate 7,543 of DGMY01000029.1, forward strand.
CCTGGGTGAGGACGGGGAGCGCTGCTGTAAGGCCTTGATTTTGATAGAGACCGGACATCCAGTAGACTGTTGGAGCATCATGAATGAAAAGTTCGATCTCGCCATTGATCACAGCTTCAGCGCCGCGTTGGGCCGAGGAATAGGTTTTCAATTCGGCTTTGGGGAAACTGGAGCGAACGAGGTAGGAGCCGGTTGTAGCTTTCTCGGCACCTACCTTGATTTTTGCGTTCACGATGAAGCCGGCGACTGGGTATTTCGACGCGTTCTTTTGGAGAACCATGGCTTTCTGGCCGCTTTTTACGTACGGATTGGAGAATGAAATGATTGCCGCCCGTTCGGGGTTGTAGTTCATGCCCGACATCACGATGTCGATCTTACCCTTTCGGAGCGAAGGGATGAGGTCCTCCCAGCTCATTTTCACGAAGCGTACGTTCCTCCCCAGTTCATCAGCCAGTGCGCGTGCGAAATCTACTTCCAGACCAACGAGCTTCCCACCTTGTTCAAAGACGAAAGGGGGCATGTTGGCGGAAACACCAACCCGTAGAACGGTGGGTGAAGCCGCGGCCTCGGATGGTTCCGTTGTCGGGGCGTTGGAAGTCGTCTGGCACCCGGAGAATGCGAATAGAGAAAGGGCCAGGATCGCACCGGTAAGAGCGCGGAGAAAATTAGAGGAATGGATTGAAAAGAGCATAGGTGTGGTAGGATCTGAGGTAGAGTCCATTCGCTTTTCGAAGGGGGTCAAGGGCGAATGCGGCCGCGAAGGTGGCTCATGGAATGGCGGGAGTATGTCCGGCTCCTGACATTTTCCTGACAAACAACTGACGAGGCCCTGACGACTTTGTCCGGGGAATCGGGCATTCTGTAGGAGTAACTAGAACGAATCCGTTTCACTCAACCCAAGGAAACCCAATGAAAAGAACATCGACTCTCTACCGCACGGCTCTGGCTACGATTGGCCTGTGTGCGGCCCTATCTACGACCTCGGCCAAGGATGCCGCGACTGACCCGATCCGAGTGGATGCTCGGCTGGATCGCCCGGTGATCTACGCAAATCAACCGGGTAAGGTTGTCGTTCAAATCTCATTGCAGCCCGATGAGATTGTGTCCGAAGGGGATCGGCAACCGGTCAATCTGGCGTTGGTGCTGGATCGTTCTGGGTCCATGCGTGGCGATAAGATTCGCAGCGCGATTGAGGCGGCCCGCCTTGCGGTGGGGCAGCTCGGGCCAAATGATGTCATTTCCGTTGTCATTTATGATAATGAGATCGACACGATCGCGCCGGCGGGAAGAGCAGAGGCCGAGTACCGAGACAGCATTCGCCGCGCGCTCGCAGGGGTCACTCCCCGGGGGAATACGGCGATCTATGGGGGGCTGACACAAGCCGCCGCAGAATTGAGGAAGTTTGCCCGGGAAGGCTATGTGAATCGCATGATCCTTCTCTCCGACGGTCTTGCAAACCAGGGTCCGAGTTCACCGAGTGACTTCGAGAGGCTCGCCCGTGCCTTCGCCGGGGAAGACTTCATTGTGAGCACTGTCGGCCTCGGCATGGATTTCAATGAGGATATCATGACCTCGCTTGCTTCGGCCGGGCAGGGGAACACGTACTTTGTGGAAACTGCAGCCGATTTGCCGCGGATTTTCCAGCGAGAACTGGGCGACGTACTGAGTGTTGCTGCCACTGACATCGAGATCACGATTGAGGGTCGGGAAGGCATTCGTATTGTGAAAGGGATCGGCCGGGAGGCGGATCTGGAAAGTGAGACTGTCGCACGACTTCGGATTCCTCAGGTCTATGGGGGACTGGATAAGCTCGCTCTGCTGGAGCTCGAGGTTCCTGCCGGCAAAGAGGGTGAGCGCCGCGAGTTGGTCGATGTTGAGGTATCCTACCGTTTGACCAAGGGAGGAGCTGTGAAGCGTCAGCAGGTTGTGGTTCCCGTTATCTATTCGGGTGTTCAGGAAGAGGTGGTTCAAGCGGTTCAATCTGAGGTGGTGATCAATGTGGCCCAGAACCGGATTGCAGAGACGAAGACCGAGGCGATTCTCCTGGCGGACGAAGGAAATATTGCCGCTTCCGGAGAGGTTCTCCGGAAGGTCTCCGATGATCTGGCAGCAGACTACGACGGGTACGAGATGGATGCTGTTCTGGAAGCCGAGGCAAAACCTCTGGAAGAAGATGCCAGGGATATTCAAACCTCCGGTATGTCGAACAAGAAGCGTAAACAGATGCGCTCGGAAAGCTACCAGACGGTGAATCAACAGGCGGTTTCGGCGAAGTAATTCGCCTGTATCTTGTCGCCCTCCACTCCGCGGGCCCGGGGTGGAGGGCTTTCGATTTCCGGAGAGGTCTATGAACAGTTCTTTCGTGTCTGGAGGCCCGTGGATTCTCCCGAAGCCGATCGCCCTTGCACGGCCAAAGCGCACTCCATTCTGGTCTCTTTGTATTTCCTTCTTTTAACTCAGATTAAATCATGAAACTTCGCTTCATTCACTTCGCTTGGTTGCTTCTCTTTGGCGCGACATTGGCGATGGGGGGCGTAGCTTTCTGGCTGTTGGGGCGGGAGGCGCGCCGGGTGGAGGATTTGGCGCAGGAGACGCTTGCCGATAGCGTTGCGACCGTGGCCGACCAGCTCGACTTTCTCGTTTCGGAGATTCGAACCGGCATCGGTGAGTCGCTGTATGCATTGTCTGGAGCGAGGGATCTCCCCGTGTCGTTCGGGCGCTTGGTCGTGGCGAATCCCTACATCGCCGCCGGCTTTTATATGAGAGAGGCCGATGGGGTAACATTTTGGCACGGAGAGCGGGGGGACTATCCGGATCCATGGACGATCCTCGATGAGAATATCGGTGTGGATGAGCTCAAGGACGGCAGCGAAACTGTACAGGCGGTTGTGCCCGCAATGCCGAATGTCTCGATTCCGCCTAGCCCCTATGCCGCTCCATCGGATCAGCTGAGCGGGGAGGTGCTTGTTCGGGAGGAAGCGCTGTCTCCGTCGGTCCAAGAGGATTATGCGTCGGCTCCAGCTGAAGAGAACGTGGAGGATGTGCCAACTCCGGCTCGAAGCAAAGCTGCATTTAAACAGCAGATCGCCTCGGTCCGGGAGCTCAATGTTTCGAACCGGATGCAGATCCTCGAATCCGATTCTGCGGCGAAAGATATTTCATCAATGCAGCAATCGAGAGAGCGCAAAAAGGAGGCAACTGCAGAGTTTGAAGACGGCGCGAATTCTGATTTAGACTCCTTGGTGGAGTCGGAGCCAGCGATGACTCAGATTGACCGACTCTTTGCTGGTGAGAGCGGGCAGGTAGGTGATGGCGTCGAGTTGGTCGATCCATTTGCCTACGAGGCAGCAGAGTCGGGGGGCTCTATCGATGCGGTTTCGCGTTCGCCGGTTTCGGGGTGGAGCTCGACCGTTGTTGAACACGTAGGTCTCTCCGATCTCGCATGGATACGATTTCCCGACGAGGAGGTGGTGTTGGGGGCTTGGTTGGACTCTCGTGCGATTGAGGCCGAGTTGGCGAAGGCGGTGTATTTGAATGCTCGTGACGGAATCCAGTTAACGTTGGAGGGGCCTGAAGGACAAGTGTATCGGGGTGGGTCGAGTGCTGGGAATAAAGCTGTGGCGAAGGGAGACCGGGTGAGTATGCCGGTGGGTCCCACCTTGGCCGGTTGGAAGCTCTCAGCGGTAGACCGGGACGGGAATCCGTTTGGGCAGAGTTTTCGAATCCTGGGAGCGATTGTCGTCGCGGGGCTCGGGCTGGCTATCGTGTTGGCGGGAGGATTGATTTTGTATCAGTCGCGAAAGGACGCATTGGATGCGCAGCGCAAGACAACCTTTGTGGCCAATGTGTCGCATGAGTTGAAAACTCCGCTGACGAGTATCCGCATGTTTGCGGAGATGTTGGCGGAGGGGCGGGTTGAGGATCCTCAAAAACGAAATAAATACTTGGAACGGATGTCTGCAGAAACCCAGCGACTCGGCCGTCTTGTGAACAATGTGTTGGATTTTAGTCGGTTGGACCGGAAGCGGCGGGAGTTTCAACAAACCCGCTGCGATGTCGGTGTTGAAGTGGAGGAGCTACTGGAGATGCAACGTGGGCGATTGAGGGCCGAAGGTATCGAAGTCGAGTACGATGCCCCGGCGGAGCCTTGTTTTGCCGAATTGGACCGGGACGCTCTGGAGCAGATTCTTCTCAATTTATTGGACAATGCGGTGAAATACGCTGCGGATGGGGGGCGAGTGACGATCGAAGTGGAGGATGCTCGTTCCGGGGTGGAATTGCGTGTGCGTGATTTCGGGCCAGGAATATCGGGGCGCGAACGCAAACGGGTCTTTCGGGCTTTTCACCGCGTGGATGATCGTCTGACTAGTGAGCAATCTGGCTGTGGCCTCGGTCTGAGTATTTCCATGCGATTGGCTGAGGGGATGGGCGCAGAATTGAGGTTGGAGGAGAATCGGCCGCGTGGCTGTTGTTTTGTTTTGCGCTGGCCGGATTCAGGAAAAGAGGTGTCTGTATGAGTGGTGAACGGTTTTCGATTTTAGTGGCAGAGGATGATGCGAGTATCCGCCTTGGCCTGGTAGATGTATTGGAGTCCGAGGGGTACGGTGTGACCGCTACCGCCAATGGAGAAGAGGCACTGAGAGAATTTTCGCGAGATCGACCGGATCTGTTGCTTCTCGATGTGATGATGCCCCGGAAGAGCGGTTATGATGTATGCCGGGATGTGCGCAAAGTGGATTCGCGGGTGCCGATCCTTATGCTCACGGCCAAGGGAGAAGAGATTGATAAGGTGCTGGGGCTGGAGTTGGGTGCGGACGACTATATGACTAAACCTTTTGGGGTTCGTGAACTTTTGGCCCGTGTCGCTGCCGCGTTGAGGCGGAGTCGCTTGGATGATTCTGTAGATTCAAAATCGGAACCGGATCAACCGTTCGACTTCGGGTTGGTCGAGGTGGACCCTGCCCTGAGAGAGTTACGAAAGGGTGAGCAGGGAATCCCCGTGACTCAGCTGGAGTATCGACTTCTGCTCGCCTTTTTTCGCAATCCGAATCGTGCCCTGAGTCGCGACCATCTCTTAAACGAAGCGTGGGGGATCGATTATAGTGGGACGACGCGGACACTGGATCAGCATGTCTCCCAGTTGCGAAAGAAAGTTGAACCTGACCCGGCAAATCCTCGCTTCCTCCTCACTGTTCATGGTTTGGGTTATCGTTATCGACCGAGTGATTCGACAGAGTGATTCGACAGGGGGGGTGACGGGGTAAGAACGGGGTGCAATCCGGCAGACCGTCGGAAGCAGCCGCCACTCCCGTGTTGATTTTATCATCAAGATCAGCGGAAATAGCTGGATATATGGGCACAGACAAACAGGCGACTTGGGGCGGACGGTTTACAGGCGGACCTTCCGAACGAATGCAGGCATTTAGCGAATCGGTTTCTTTTGACGCGGAACTCGCGCCGTTTGACATCATTGGTAGCCGCGCTCAGGCAGCGATGCTGGAGTCCATCGGGATTTTGACGGCAGAGGAGCGTGCTGCGATTGATGCGGGTTTGGTGACAATCGGCGAAGAGATTTCGGCGGGTGAGTTCACTTGGGATCCGGTTTTCGAGGATGTGCACATGAATATTGAGCAGGCACTCTCGGCCCGAGTTCCTGCCGCGGCGAAATTGCACACGGCGCGCAGTCGTAATGATCAAGTTGCCACCGACGTTCGCCTGTACCTCAGATGGGCAGCCGATGAGATTGACCGTAGCCTCGCGGGGGTCTTGGCGTCTTTAGTGGATTTGGCTGAGAAGCACGTCGAGTTGCTTGTTCCGGGTTATACGCATCTTCAACGGGGGCAACCGGTTTCCGTCGCTCATCATCTGTTGGCCTACGTCGAAATGTTTGGGCGTGACCGAGAACGTTTTGCTTTGTTTCGTGAGCGGATCAATGTGTGTCCGCTAGGTTCAGGTGCCCTTGCGGGGACGACCTTGCCAATTGATCGAGAGTTTGTCGCGAAGGAGTTGGGTTTCGTCGATGAAGCCGGCGAGCCTCGTCTCACGGAGAACAGTTTGGATGCGGTCTCTGATCGGGACGCCCCGCTCGAGTTCTGTTTCAATGCGGCACTAAGCGGTCTCCACCTATCCCGGTTTGCGGAGGACTTTATTCTTTGGAATAGTTCGGAGTTTGGTTTCGTTGCATTGCCCGATGCCTATACTACTGGTTCGAGTCTGATGCCTCAGAAAAAGAACCCGGATGCGCTCGAATTGATTCGGGGGAAGGCCGCTCGATTGCAGGGGAATTTGGTGACTCTTCAGTCAATGGTGAAAAATTTGCCGCTGACCTATAATAGAGACCTTCAGGAGGATAAGCCGCCGCTCTTTGATTCATTTCGCACGCTGAGGGACTGTTTGGACGTGCTGGCCGATCTCGTTCCTGGAATCGAGTTTCGTCCGGCTCGTTGCGAATCTGCGGTCAGTGATCCTCTTCTGCTCGCGACGGATCTGGCTGACTATCTCGTAGAGCAGGGGGTTCCGTTTCGCCAGGCACATCACCAGGTCGGGGCTCTTGTTGGATTGTCCGAGAAATTGGACACGCCGATTAATGAGCTTCCCGAAGGCGAGGCTCGTGCCGCGGCCGAAGGTTTGAGCGACGGCTGGCGAGAGGTATTTGACCTCACTCGGGCGATGGATCGTCGTTCGGGCCCAGGGATGCCGGGCCCCGTCCCCGTCCGCAAGTCATTGGCTCGCTGGAAGAGCCGTCTAGCAAAGGAGTCTTAGGTCCAGGGCAGTCCGACAATTTATTGGTTGCCGGGCGTCAGCCGATCGGGGCCCGCAATTGAGCGGGACCCGATTCTTTGATGGGCTCGAAAATTTATTAGAGGATCTGGCCAGGACGATATTCCTGCCACGCAGGATCGAGAGGGCTGAGGTATTGCTTCACTGCGTTGGAGAAATCTCCGACCTGTTCTTGGGCCAGCCCTGTCAATTCTGCGGCGCGATCGATTACCGACTGAATTTCTTCCTGATTGAGCGGAAACTCGGAGTCTTCCCCAAGTCGCTCGGCGAAGTTATTCGTCGTGATAGCACCGGTCCGCAGCTCTTTCACCGTGTCGATCGCGTGCTTCTTGATTGATTTGTGGGCAGCTTCGCGTCCAGCCCCGGTCCGAACGGCTTCCATGAGTAGAGTGGTAGAACTGAGGAAGGGGAAGTACGCTGCGTTTTCCCGGTCAATCACCGCAGGATAGACCTCCATTTGTCCGAGGACAGTGAGGAACGTTTCAAAAAGTCCGTCGATGGCGAAGAAAGAGTCTGCGAGAGCTACACGGCGGACAACCGAGCAGGAGACGTCTCCCTCGTGCCATTGGTCTCCAGCAAGGGCTGCAGCCATGGCCTCGTATCCACGGAGTAGGACGAGAAATCCGTTGACCCGTTCGCACGAGCGAGAATTCATCTTGTGTGGCATGGCGGACGATCCGGTCTGCCCCGGCGCGAAGCCTTCCGAAGCCGTCTCGTGTCCAGCCATCAATCTGAGACTGCGAGCTAGGTTTGAGGGTCCCGAAGCTATCCCAACCAGCGAGGCGATTACCTCATGATCGAGGCTGCGGGGATAGACTTGCCCGACGGCTTGGAGGGAATGTGAGAAACCCAGATGGCGCACCACACTCGCTTCCAGTTGATCCACTTTGCTCTTGTCGTTGTCGAAGAGTGTTTTCAGGTCGAGCTGAGTGCCGACAGCACCCTTAATCCCGCGAACCGGATAGGTGGCGGCGACTCTCTCGAGTGTATTCGCTGCGTGCAGCATCTCCTCTCCGTACATCGCCAATCGCTTGCCGAATGTCGTCGGCTGAGCCGGTACATTGTGTGTGCGGCCAGGGAAAACTTGAGCCTTAAACTCTTCGGCCTTCTCTGCAATTCGGGCGAGGGTGGCTGCTGTTTTCTTGCGAACGACATCGAGTGCACGGGCGGTTTGCAACTGCTCGACATTCTCGGTCAAATCCCGGCTAGTCATCCCCCGGTGAATCTCCTCAAATCCCGCCAGAGCACAGAATTCCTCAATTCGGGCTTTCACGTCGTGACGGCTCGCGGCCTCTCGCTGCCGAATCGACTCCAAGTCCACCTGATCGATCACTCGCTCATAAGCCTCGATCGCCCCCGGCGAAACCGATAGCCCCAGTTCCTTTTGCCCCTTAAGGACCGCAATCCAGAGCTCGCGTTCATAGCGAACCTTTCCAGCAGGGGACCAGATGTCCCGCATTTCAGAGGATGCGTAGCGTTCGGCGAGAATATTAGGAATCATGGAATCCGGCTTTTGAGGTGCTTTCTAACGTTGAAAAACCTCAAGTCTGACCAAGCTGAGACGAAGGTCCAGCCAAACCAACCCCCGCAGCAAAACCGTCGATGACAATTTAAATAGACCAGATCTATAAAGGGTGCGACAGCTCGGTGGGTCAGACAAAGCAAAGATCCTGTCCAGTATTTGTCTGTTGATGGCGAGTTTGCTGAACTTCCGGATAATATAGATGCGATTCCTTAAGATCCTGACTATGAATTGGATAAGAGTTTGTCGGAGCCGTTTCGTGTCAAAATTAATATGTCTGACAAAGGATTTGACGTGGGTGGGGGATTTTCGGGTGGCGCTGGATTGGGGAGTGGGCCAAGGTTCGGAGTATGAGAACAACCCTTCTTTTGGATGGATATAATTTGGCGTTTCGGAGCTTTTATGCGGTTCCTGAGCTGACCCGGGAGGATGGGTTTCCTACCAACGCTTTGCATGGATGGGTGAAAACGATCTGGAGGCTGAAGGACCTGTATCCTGAGGCTGGGGTAATAGCGTTTTTTGATTTGCATGGTGATCGCGAGCGGGAGGCTCTATTGCCGGAGTATAAGGCGAATCGGACTGAGATGCCGGAGGCTTTACGATTGCAGTTCCCGGAGATCCGTCGGGTTACGGCTCTTATGGGAATTGGAGTGGTCGAATCTAGTGGGGTTGAGGCCGATGACTTGATTGGGTCTGCTGCCAAGAAACTGTCGGAAGCGGGAGAGGGGGCGATTATTGTCAGTGCGGACAAGGACCTTGCCCAATGTGTGGGCGGGACGGTTACGCAATTGCTGCCTCCTCCCACGGCAAACCCTCGGTTGGGCTGGCGCACCTTGGACGAGGCGGCGGTTCAGGAAAAGTTTGGTGTCCGGCCGGACCAGATCGCAGATTACCTGGCGCTGGTTGGAGACACCTCGGATAATATTCCGGGGATAGCTGGAGTTGGACCGAAGACGGCTTCCAGCTGGCTTCGATCGTATGGAACCCTGGCAGGAATCATTCAGAATTCGGGGCGCCTGAAGCCACCGCGGTTTCAGGCCAAGGTGGGAGAAGAGAAGGAGAATCTCTTGCGCAACCAGCAATTGACGCGACTGAATGACCGGCACGAGGTATCGGTGGAACCGGTTCTCGCCGACGTTGAGAAGCTGAAAGAATTCTTCTCCGAAATGGAGATGAAAACGACCGCTGCCGAGGTGGACAAGCGGTTTGGTGGCTAAATCCCGGAAGGAATTAGCTCAGGTTTTCGCCGTCCGGATCGTAGATGAAGCCGACGCCGTGAACCGTGCGGAAGGCGGAATCATTGCAGCCGTGACGCTTCAATAAGTCGCGTACCTTGACGATGTATTGGTCGAGGGAGCGGCTCTTGACATTGGCATGCGGTCCCCAGACTGCGTGGATCATGCTCTTTCGAGGAATGATTTTGCCCTTATTGTCGGCCAGGTGGGCGAGGATTCCCAGTTCCTTACGGCCGAGAGATTCCTTCACTCCGTCGGGAAAGGAAATCTCCATGCGGGCTCCATTGATATTGGCGCCGAGGAAATCGAAGGGTTTGTCCGAAACCGTAAAATTTGGGGTGAGGTTGAGGTCGTGGCGAGTATCCGTACGGCGAAGAACCGCGCGAATTCGTGCGACGAGCTCGCTCGCGCTGAACGGTTTGGTGACGTAGTCGTCGGCTCCCACATCGAGGCCGCGGATCTTCGTCGTCTCGGAGTCGGCCCCTGTGACAAAGATCACTGGCACCTGTGTCTCGCTGCTGCGGATGCTGTCGAGGAGAGCGAAACCATCCACGTCGGGGAGGTTGATATCGAGAAGAACTAAATTGACGTGATTCTTTTTGAGATACTCTTCCGCTCTCGTCACCCGATTGAAAATCTGAGCATGCATACCGGCCTCGATCAAATGTTCTGCAGTGACGTTGGCGATGTCCTCGTCATCTTCGACGATAAGGATGAGTGGTTTGGAAGTAGTGTCCATTAGCGCTGATCTTTTCCGGGAGTTGGTTCGGGTTCGTTCGGTAAAAAGTATAGTTATAAAGAGGTTTGGCTCCTTAAATAACGAGAGTTTTTACATTCGTCCAATGTTTTTACAATAAGATACTGATTTTCTCTTGAGTTGGTGGGGGGAGTCTTATGCTGGGGGGATGAGCGAAAAACAACCGGTTCTCAACTTGGGTCTTCCGAAAGGGAGTCTTCAAGACGCAACCATCCGCCTATTTGGAATGGCGGGCTTCCGCATCCAGGTCAGTTCCCGGTCCTACCGGCCGGCGATCGACGATCCTGAGCTTGAGGGCAGCTTTGTCCGCGCCCAAGAGGTAAGTCGCTACGTCGAACATGGATTCTTTGACTGTGGATTGACTGGACTGGACTGGGTCGAGGAGAACGGTTCGGACATCGTGGAAGTCTGCGACCTAATTTACAGCAAGGCATCGACAGCCCGTTCACGCTGGGTCCTGGCGGTTCCTGAAGCTTCGGACATTCGGACGGTCAAAGACCTCGAAGGGAAACGGATCGCGACAGAAGTTGTTGGGATGACCAAGAAGTTTCTTGAGAAGCACGGGGTCAGCGCTGAAGTAGAGTTCTCCTGGGGAGCGACCGAAGTGAAGGTTCCTGATCTGGTTGACGCGATTGTCGATCTCACCGAAACGGGGAGCTCCCTTCGAGCCAACAAGCTACGGATTGTGGAAACCCTTCTGTACACGAACACGAAACTGATCGCGAACAAGGAAGCGTGGAAGGATCCAATCAAGCGGAGAAAGATCGAAGACATTGCCCTCTTGCTGACCTCGGCATTGGAAGCGCAAAACAAAGTCGGTCTGAAGTTGAACATTGAGCGTTCGAAGCTTGATGCCCTGCTCAAGGATTTGCCCTCACTGCGCCAGCCGACAATTTCGCCGCTTACGGCCGATGATTGGGTAGCCGTCGAAACGATTCTCGACGAGAAGGTGGTCCGTGAGATCATTCCGCAGCTCAAAGAGAGTGGAGCGGAGGGGATCATCGAGTACCCGCTGAACAAGGTCATTTATTGATCTAATCCCGGGCAAGGCTAGCGAAACTTCGATCTGTTCGAGGGACTCGCTGGTCGTTTGCTCGGGAGTGGGCGACTTTTTGGCATCGACCGTACGATGTCTCTCGGGGTAAAGACTGAGGGATGAGCGCTGCTGCCCAAGTATTCGAAAGTTTCCCCTGGTTCGGTTGGTTACTCGCCTTTGTCTTCGGTTCGATAGTAGGCAGTTTTCTAAACGTCTGCATCTACCGCATTCCGGCGGGCAAGTCGGTGGTGTTTCCGGGGTCTCGTTGTGGCTGTGGGAAACCAATTGCGTGGTACGACAATATCCCAATTCTCAGCTGGATAATTCTCCGCGGCAAAGCTCGCTGTTGCGGCGCGCCATTTAGCGGCCGTTATCCATTCGTCGAATTCCTGACCGGGCTGCTGTTCCTCTTGGCCTGGGTCGGTGAATCGATTCCGGTAGCTCTCTGCCTTTGGGCATTTTTTGCGCTGTTGGTACCGGCGATTTTTATCGATCTCGACCATTTCATCATACCGGATCGTTTTTCTGTGGGTGGTATGTTCGTGGGAATCTTCCTGTCGGTACTCGTGCCGGAGTTGCATGGATTTGCGAACCCAGGAGGAATTGCGACGTACTCAGGCCTCTCCACGGCCTTGGTCGGGGCCCTTGTGGGCTCGTCGGTTCTCTACTGGTTTGGGGCGCTCGCGGAGATTGTCTTCCGGAAGGAAGCGTTGGGGCAGGGCGACGTAAAACTGGCCGGCTGTTTTGGTGCGTTTTGTGGCTGGCAGGGTGCGGTCTTTTCTCTTTTTGCCGGTGCTGTGATTGGCACCGTTCTACTCTTGCCAATACTGATCTGGCAGCGATTCAAGGGGCAGCCCGCGTCGGCGGGAGCGTCAGAGGCGGATGAGGAAGGAGATGAATCGATTGGATTTGGAACCGCGGTTCCCTTTGGACCGATGCTTTGTGCCGCCATCATTCTTTACGTCCTTTGGTTGGAGGAACCGGTGCGCGCATGGTTTGACGAAGTGGGTGTGCTCCTGCGCCAGTTACTGTAGGAGCATTTTGAAACAATTACTAACGCAAGGTTGAAGTTTACCACTACCCCTTCATGGCATTTCTATTTTAGTTCCACGTGCGCATCCGAAATATCATCGTTGTCTTCCTGCTGGTTTTTATAATCGGGCAGGGCTTTTTCCTGTTTTGGAGAGCACCGCATCTTGACGGGGTGTTTTCCTTTTCGTTTTGGCGGAACCTCGGAAAAGTTGGCTATGTGATGCTCCTGACTGAGGAGTCTTATGTAAATGAATCGCGTGCAGATTTTGACCAGTTGGGAGACAATGCTCTTCACGGGCTCATTGGTGGATTGGACTCCTACTCCAACTATTTGACGGACCACGAGTTCGCCGAATACGAAATCCCGACCCGCCAGTCCTACGCGGGAATCGGGGCAGAAGTTCGCGAAGTGGACGGGCGGGTCTATATCACCGGATTGAACGTGAGTGGGGCTGCGAAAGAAGCGGAGTTTTTACCTGGCGATTGGATCGTTGAAGTTGACGGAGAAGTTGTGGAGACCCTCGGGTTGCGGGAGATCGTAGACCTACTTCGGGGAGAGCCGGGGACCACGGTCGAAGTCGGGGTGAGGCGAGCCGGCGTGGATGACATGATACGCCGTTCGATAGAGCGCCGGATGTTAACCTTTGAAAGCGTGAAGGACATCAGGATGATGCCCGGAGGCATCGGCTACCTGTCAATTGGGGTTTTCGGGCAACGGACCTCGGGTGAACTTGAGCAAGCGATTCAAGGGCTACTGGATGAAGGCATGCGCGGATTGATCATCGACCTGCGTAACAATCCCGGCGGACTGCTCGATGCTGCCTTTGGAAATATCGAACTATTTGTGCCGCCCGAAGTGGAGATTCTGACGGTGGAAGGCCGGGAAGAAGGCGTAATCGAGCGGTTCTTCACCGAGCAGGAGACTTTTGTTCCCGAGGACCTCCCGGTGATATTCTTGCAGAATCGCTTTAGTGCCTCGGCATCGGAAATCATGGCGGGAGTCCTACAGGCGCTTGGTCGGGCCCAGGTGGTGGGAGAAATTTCGTATGGAAAGGGGTCTGTTCAGTCAGTCTTTCAATTCAGCGCCGGCGACGGGGTGTCACTGACGACCGCACGGTATGTTCTGCCCGATGGTCGGGCGATTGAAGGAATAGGGCTCGAACCGGATGAGTTGATTGAACTCGATGAGGAGGAGATCCTTCGGCTCTCGATTCAGTCGGGGCATGAGATGAGCCTCTCGAAGGAAGTCTTTGAAGAGAAGTTTGGGTTTAGCCCGATCGCGGACCGGACCATGGAGCGAGCAGTCGAAATGATTCGACTCGAATTGGGTGATCCGCCTTCTGGAGAGGAAGGAGAATGATATTAGGTATCGAGAGTTCCTGCGATGAATCCGCCTTGGCCGTCTTTGACCCATCGGAAGGGGTAGTTACCTCGTTAATACACAGCCAATTGGTTCTTCACCGTGAATTCGGCGGGGTGGTTCCGGATCTGGCAGCTCGGGAGCACCTCGAGCACTTCCCGAGGCTTTTTGAAGAGTTGGGTGAGAAGGTGAAGCTGTCTGCGATTCGCCAAGTCGCGGTGACCCGAGGGCCGGGGCTCGCCGGATGTTTAGCCGTAGGGATCGCTGCGGCGAAGGGTTTCTCGCTCTATCACGATTGCGAACTGGTTGGAGTGAATCACCTCGCGGGTCACGCGTGGTCTCCCTTCCTCCCGGTCCATCAGCAGAACCCCGCTCAGTTCGATGAAGAACTGAGCGAACGATTGCCTCATCTGGGACTATTGGTGAGTGGAGGGAATACGCTTTTATTTAGATTGGAAAAGGACCGATCGATTCGGATCTTAGCGGAAACACGGGATGATGCAGCGGGCGAGGCATTGGACAAAGGGGCAAAACTTCTCGGATTGCCCTACCCCGGGGGACCCGAGGTCGAACGCCGGGCGGTGGGAGGCGAGATCGCAGCGTTTCAATTCCCCCGTGCATTTGCTGATCCGAAGGATCGTGCATTCAGCTTTAGCGGACTCAAAACCAGTTTGCGGTATCGGTTGGAGAAAATGGAAGCAGCGACCATTCGAGAGTCGTTTGCGGATATCTGTGCTTCGTACCAAGAGGCTGTCGTGGACGCCTTGATACGAAAGGTGAAGCAGGTTCTTCGTACAGAGAAGGATATCCGAAGTCTGGGGCTCTCCGGTGGGGTTGCTAACAACGGGGCGTTGCGAGATCGTTTTGAAGCGATGGCGGGGAAAGTCGATCGCCCCGCTTTGGTAGCGGAGCGGGGGGTTACGGGCGACAATGCGGCGATGATTGCCTTTGCTGCGTATGCGAATCCGTTGGTACTCTCGCATGAGGGAGACCTGCTGAGTTTCGAGCCATCCCTTCCTCTGGACGGTTAGGCTTCAAATAATTTACAAGAATCCTCTGGCTCGGAAGGAATGGGGAACCTAGATTGGGGCTAAGATGCCTGATCGACCCATGAATATTCTGGTGATTAATTGCGGAAGTTCTTCTGCGAAATACAAACTGATCGCAATGCCGGACCGCGAAGTCCTTGCGTCAGGGTTGATCGAACGAATCGGCGAAGATTGTTCCCGCGGGCATCAGAAAACCTCTCGGGGAATCATTGATGAGAAGATCTCGGCAAAGGACCACAAGGAGGCGATCCACTCCATTTTATCTTTTTTAACGGATAAGGAGAAAGGTGCCGTCACGAGTTTTGAGGAGATCGAAGGTTTTGGGCATCGGGTCGTGCATGGGGGCGAGAATTATCCAGCGAGTGTGATTGTAAATGATCAGGTGCTGGAGGATATCGACGACCTCCGGGCATTGGCCCCGCTGCACAACGGGCCGAATTTGACGGGAATCAAAGCGGCCATGGCCGTGGCTCCTGACCGCCCTCAAGTGGTTTGTTTTGATACCTCTTTCCACCAGACATTGCCGCCGAAAGCGTTTCGGTATGCGATTCCGGAGAAGCTGTATACCGAGGAGCGGATACGGCGTTACGGAGCCCACGGGACGTCTCACCGGTATGTGTCGCGCCGAGCGGCTGAAATTACAGGCAAGGACGTTGAGTCCAGCCGATGGATCACCTGCCACCTTGGAAACGGGGCGTCGATGGCGGCGATTCGAGACGGACGGTGTGTAGACACCTCGATGGGGCTGACTCCCTTGGAGGGGTTGGTCATGGGGACCCGCTGTGGCGATTTGGACCCGGCGGTACTCATCCACCTCGGCCGTTTGGGTTGGTCTTTCGAACGGCTGGCGAAGCTGTTGAACCACGAGTCGGGACTACTGGGCCTCTCGGGGATCTCCAATGATATGCGGGAGCTGGAGATGCGGGCCGAGGCCGGGAGCGAATCTTCGCAGCTAGCGATCGATGTGTTTTGCTATCGAGTAAAGAAATACCTCGGGAGTTTCCTCGCGGTGCTCGACGGTTGTGACGGCATCGTCTTCACTGGTGGCATTGGAGAGCATGGAGTGAAGGTTCGAGAAAAAGCCACAGAAGGGTTGAGCCGCCTGGGAGTGCAGATCGACTGTGAACGCAATCGCAACCTTCGCGGTGCGGAAGGGGTCATCAGTCCCGACGGTGCAGAGACGCAGGTTCTCGTAATCCCTACCGACGAGGAAGGCGAGATCGCTTGGGATACCTATTGTCTGATAGGCGGGTGCTGAGACTTTCCGCCGAAGACAGTATTAGCCTTCTTTCATCTCGCGCGCGTATTGGGCGACCGAGTGAAAGAGATTTTGCGCGAAAGAGCCGAGAGTGACCAGGATCAGTTGGAGCTCGTTGTCGGTGAAGAAAATCTTTTCGCCTTCGCGGAAGACCTTTTTCTGGTCGATGAGCTTTGGCTGAATCGGGGCGATCTCGGGATCGATGATTGCCTCGGGATCCACCGTTTTCAATTCGACCACGAGTTCGCCATTGTCGTCGGTTTGCGAGCTCTCTACGGCGGACTTTTGACGCATGAATCCCTGGGCAATAAAGCCGAGCGAGATGAGCGTATCTTCAAGCTCGCAGCGGATATCGTAGTCCTTCTCGAGTCGATCGAACTTTTGGTCGAGGGGGGCTTGAACGAACGTGCGCTGCGACTCTTGGGCTTGTTGTTGGATATTTTGCTGATCACCGGCCAACTCGTGATGGGCTTTGGCGAGTGCAAGAAAGAGATGGGCGTTGTTCAGGCAAGTGACTGCGAGATTCATGGAATCCCCAACGACCTGACGGATGAGCAAGTCACGGGCATAGGCCTGGGTTTGCTCGAAATTTTGGTGAGCGCGGGAGGCGGGCATGATGTGGACGGCCTTGGACAGGCGGTCGTAGTCAGCCTCGGCGACGTTCTTACGCGCCGATAGATTGAATGCCAGCATATCGAAATGGCGTTGGAGACCTCCCATGAATTGGTTCACAAGGTCCTGGAGGTTGATTTGGCGGGACTGGCCGCCCTCCTGTTCGGGATTGTTGCTCATAGAATTGGTACAGTTGGGCGAGTTTTGACAGCATGCAACTCTTTCTAATCTCCTCTGTGTCTTGCACCGAGGGAAGGTTCCCTATAGAGTGATGTTCTATGGACACTCAGACTCAGACCAAAACCCAAGTAATTGATGCATTGCGCCAGGTAGTTGCCGACAGCTACGCCTTGATGGGACACACTCATCTGTGCCACTGGAATGTCGAAGGACCGAACTTTTTCGCATTGCACAACGCTTTTGAAGAGCAATACACCGAGCTGTTTTCGGCGATCGACGACATCGCCGAACGCATTCGCGCACTCGGCGCCTACTCTCCCGGAGGGCTCTCCTCGTTGGCTCGTATGGCTGACTTCCAAGAGCTGGAGGAAGATGCCGATTCGAAAAAAATGGTGACCAGCCTGATTAATTTAAACGAGATCCTGATTCGCCACGCGGCTGAAGCCCGGGACGCAGCGGGTGCAACCGATGATAAGGAAACCGAGGATATGATGATCGCTCGGATCCAAATTCACGAGAAGACTTGCTGGATGCTTCGCAGCTTTTTGAAGAGCTGATTGATCACCCAGCTGGTCGGCATTTTTGCCTGCCACTATTTTGAGCCACCTGCGATCAAACGCGGGTGGCTCTTTTTTTATCAGGAAGCCGAGGTGTCAGCCGCTGCCTCATCGGGAGCCGGCTTGGTCTCAGGTTTTTTGGCCGGTGCGGGGTCAGGTTCCGGAGTTGGAGTCTTTATCTCCTCGGGTTCGGACTCGGTCTTTGGTTCTGGATCGGCCTCGGGGGCGGGTTCAGGCGTTGGATTGGGGGCTGTCTCGGTTGCGGGCTGCTGCTTTTCTGTGGGCTTCTGCTCTTTTGAAGTTTTGGGTTTTTTCTCTTTCGCCTTCTTCTTATTCGGCTTCGTCTCCTTGTTCGGCTTCGCTTTAGGAGCGGGTTTTTGTACCAGTCCGGTCCATGCGGCGCGGTTGCCCCGGGCGTCAGTAGCCTCGATATGGAGGGTGGCACCTACCTTCTTCGCAGCTTTGGGAAGCTTGAAGGTTTTTGTCCGGCTATCGAAAATGCCATCGGTGGGAAGAAGAGCCTGGGATTCGGAGCCCTGGAGGCGATACGAGACCGATGCGATAATGCTGAAGTTGTCTTTTACTTGGAACCGAAGTGGGCTTTGCGGTGTGGGAGGGATAATCGTCGGGGGCTGATTGTCGATGAGGATCAAATTGCCGCGGGTCTCGGATGTTTTTGCGAGCTTGGGAGGATTGCTGATGCGATCGCTCGCTTCGATTCTCGGTTCGTAGTAGCCGGGCTCGAACCCCGCGATATTCAGAGAAAAGAACGGATCTTTTAGATCCTCTGCGAGAAGGAACCAATCGCTTTGGTCCAATCGACGGAGGAACAGACGGAATCGCAGCTCGTCTTGATTGGGATCGATCGCCTCCCACACGATGGACAGCCAGCCATTCTCCTCATGAATGACGAACGGCTGGGGCATGGATCCATTGTTTCCGTTGCCGTTTCCATTCGATTTTCCATTTCCGCTATTGACGAAAAGCTGTGGGAGAGTGGCTCGTGGTGGAGCTTGTGGAGGCATCGGCACGCTTTCCAGTCGGACTGGAATGCCTTCGACGCGTCGGAAGATCGGCGCCTCGTTGGGGAGTTGGTAGAAAATCTCGATGCGACGCACCACTGATTCGGGGGTGTCGAAGCTGGCGCGATACTGGAAGAACCGGCCGGGCGCGCTGGCAACCTTTCGTCGCTTTACGGGGGTCCAGTCCTCCCAGGATTCGTCGGGCTGGCTGCGATTGCCCGTACGAGTTTCCCAACGGATGGCGTCGAGCTCGATCCCGACGGGCATCAATGCGCCCCAGCGAACTTTTTGACCCGCGTCAAAGACCTCTCCGGTATAAAGGCCCTTTGCGGTTGGATCGTAAGAAAGGTGATGGATCGCTGCTGGGTTGCTGGTGGCGACCCAGGCATTCTTGCTATCGACGGCTTCGATCTGCGAAACCTCACCTCCGTTCTCGCTTTCGGCGAGGAGGCTCCAGTTGAACCGGTCCTGAAACCGGTAGACCCGGCCGCGGGAATCGCTGCCGATGAGGATCTCATCCCCGAGCAGGGTGGCCGAGAAGACCTTTTCGTCGGATCCAGCGAGGAGGATCTCGACAAATCCGTCGGGTGAAACATCGAAGACGCCCGAAGGCAGCCCGCGAGGAGGTTGTGAGTCCTCCGAATCCGGCGAGCCTCCGCCTGATTCCTCCGTGCGGTAGACGGCGATCCGAACGCTGCCGTCCTCGCGTGGGAAAATTTTGCGAACCTCTCCCTGACCGAGCTCGACCATCGTTTCGGCTGGCGCTCCCGACCGCTTGCGAACCAAGTGTCCCCCAGGCCCTGTAGCGTAGTAGAGGGCACCGTCCGGGCCGAATGCGAACGTGGATACGTGAACGGCCTTCGTGTCGAGAAGGATCTCCGGCTCGTCACCGGGGGCGAAATCCTTGGGAAGCCGGTAGATGCGTCCGGGTGCGCCCGCCGCGATGAGCAAACCGCCCTCGTCCGACGGATCTTCCTGGATGGACCATATATAGAGGGATTCGAGATTTGCGTAGATCTCGGGAAAGGCATTCCCCGGAGTGAGCCTGTAAATGTGCCCCTCGGGTGAAGTCCCGGCGTAGAGATTGCCCGCGCTGTCTACGTGGATCGTTCGGAGTAGGGGCTCATCTGGATCGAGCACCTTTTTCATCTCGCCGTCCTTTAGATTGAGGCGAAAGACTGCACCGGGCCCGCCAGTGGCGATATAGAGAAAGCCATCCTCAGTCTGCGCGAGGTCCCAAATGACGGTGCCCTCGGGAGGCCGAATGGCCTCTGCCAGAACTGGGCCGGTCCCGATCCCGCCATCCCAATGAACGGCGACTCCGTCGAGATCCCCATCGGATAGGGTCGAGTAGCCTTCGAAGACGTGGCTCTCGGTCTGAATCCCGAAAGTTGTCGAAGCGGAAAGAAAAAGAGTGAGGAGCAGAGATCGCGGCATGGTTCAGAGTTCCGTGTTGAATTGGATGCGGGAGCTACCGGAAAAGACTCCGGGGACGGGAATGGTAGTTTGCCAGACGATACTCTCCTTGAGGAAAAGATCGCCGGGTTCCTGCAAGGAAGATTTGTAGAGACGCAGGACGGAGGGAGGGAGTTCTTCGAGATTTCGCCCATCGAGCCGCAGTCCGGGGACGGGCCGAAGGAGTTGGATGTAGATCGAGCTGTTGTCGGGAAGTTGCCGGAGCTCCGTTAGTAATTGATCAAGAGGCCTGGATGGATCGTTTTTCGCAATGCCGTCGTAAGAGCGAAGGGCGTTGGCATCGGCGACAAATAAAGTGAAGGAAGAGCCGGCCGGGGCCGGGGGGAGAGGGACCTCCACCTCGTGGAGTATGGCTTTTCCGCTGCGATCGCGGGTCGTGATGGTGAGTTGAACGCTCTCTCCGGGTTGGATGCGGGCACTGCTGAGTCGCAGGCTGTGGAGGATCTGGCTCATCTCCCGATTCTCCGTTTGAAAATTGAATTGGATGCCGGCGATCCGTGGGAATTCCTGAGAACCGTTCAAGACCAAGTCGACAACCTCAGCGAAGGAGAACAGAATATCGATCGCCCCACCAAACCCGACACCACTGCGTTTGAGTTCGAGGGGCGCCTCGTGGTCTTCGAGGGAGAGCTTCATCGACCCCTGAATGGTTGATCCGTCGGGACCTTCCTTGGATGTGAGAATCGCCTGGGCTGCGTAGACCAATGCCATCGAGGGGGTCAGTTGGCGGTGTTCCGCGATCTTTCCGGAAATCGGATTTTGGATACCGGCATTCGAATTGATCGAAATTGGAATCATGTAGGGAATACGGCCGAGTTCTCCTTGAATTCCGGGGGTAGAGTCCTGCCAAAGGGTTCCGGCAACCTCCCCGATGTTGGAAAGTTTGAAGCTGGTTTGATAGCTGGAGACCACATCAACGATCTCTGCCGAACCAATGGGAAGCTCTACGGAACCGGAACCCAGCATCGGGTGACCGAAGGCCAGAATCCGGTCGCCTTCGCGGCGGGTGATCGTTCCGACTCCACCTAGAGTGAGGTCTCCGGACGCGAGGATCACGGCGACGGGAGAGCCTGCTTCGAATTGTGCGGGTTTTCCCGTGGTTCCGCTACTGCTGCCCCCGGCACCGGCGGTAACATGGATACCCTTTTCGGAGAGCCACGGTTGAATCAGCGAAAGAGTCCTGGGGGAAATCCCCGCCGCGAGGAGGGGGATGGGGAGCGGTTGGGGAGCCCCGGCCGCCGCAGTGCTGGTCATCCCGGATTCGAGCGGGTTGTACAGACCGAGAGGGATGGAGGAGGCGTTGGGGAGGGAGGCGGTGCTTTGGGTGTTGCGATAGGACGTATCTGGGTATGAGAGCAGTGGGTCCATCCACTCGATCGGTGTCACCCCGATAAGGGTTTTCTCTTTGGACCAAGGGAAACCGTAGGCGTAGGCACCGGCCAGTTTCCCATTGATATAGACGGGGCTGCCGCTCATGCCCGAAACTGGACCGGTGGCGGTATTATCTGTGTCTGTAGCACGGCAGAGGATAATTGGCACCCCGGGGCCGACGAAGGACTCGAGGATGCCAACTACTTCGAGGGGGAAGCTCTCGATCTCGGTACCAGAGACGACGGTTTTCCAAACCCCCTTGTCGCCGGGCTCGATCTCATCCAGGGGGATCACCTCTTCGGCGACGGCGACAGAGGCGGTGAATGCAAGAAGGAGTGTCGTGCAAAAATTGTGGAAAAGGGTGCGGAGCATCATGGGAGCGACTCGACGATAATTTCACCCTCCTGCGCTTCATCGGTGAAGCCGCCGGTTTGGGAGATACTGGAAACAACCACGAACGTGGCATAGAGAGCGATCAGAAGTCCTCCCTCGACCCGGGAAACCGTCCGGTGAGAAACGACAAACCATGCAAAAATCCCGGTGAAGGCGATCAGCATCGGAATTTCCACCCGCATGAGGAGCGGGTCGACCGGGAAGGGCAGGATCGTTCCGACCACTCCACAGATCAGCATAAGATTGAATAAATTCGAGCCGATGATGTTGCCCACAATGATCCCGCTCTGCTTGCGGACGGCGGCCGCAATGGTCGCACCGAGCTCGGGGAGGCTGGTTCCGATGGCGACCACGGTAATTCCGACGAGGGTTTCGTTCACTCCCATGCGGAGGGCCGCCTCGGTTGCCGCCTCGACCAGCAAATCGGCTCCGAGCCAGAGGAGGAAGGTCCCGAGCGCCACGAAACCGAGGCAGATCCAGATGTTCTGAATGGGAGAGGGGATCTCCTCCTCAATCTCCTTGTCGATATTGGACTTGCGGGACGTCTTTACGATGAAGAGCAGGTAGCCCACGGTTATTACGATCAGGGCGATGCCGCCAAATCGGCTAATTCCGGAGCCCGTGTAAATAAAAACGGCGAACAAGACGGTGACGCCGAGGAGAATGGGAACCTCCCAGCGGATCAGCCGGTAGTGGACTGTGATTGGGGTGATCAGAGCCGCCGAGCCGAGAATGAGCCCCATGTTGGCGGCATTGCTGCCGATGACATTCCCGATGGCTAGACCGGGTTGGTCGCGGATGACTCCCACCATTGCGGTAAAGAGTTCGGGCATCGAAGTGGCGATCGAGACCACCGTGAGACCGACGACCACCGGTGGGATGCTCAGCCGAATCGCCAAACTCGCTGCTCCGCGGCAGAGCCAATCGCCGCCCACCATGAGGAAGCAGAGTCCCCCTGCAATGATCAATACGAGGACGAGACCCGGCAGATTTGTAACATTGATGATGGCGGATAGAGTGGTCATACAAAGGATGGATTTATCGTTCCCTACCGCGTCAGCGAAAGCAAGAGATTCTGCTCTGTCCCGGCCAAAGCGCATACGTCCTTGACTGCCAACCCGAAAACTCCAAACTCTCGCGCCTTTCGCCCGAACCAAGTGGACCGTGAATTCTCTTAAAGATACGCTTAATCTCCCTACTACCGATTTCCCTATGCGAGCTGGTCTCGTCAAACGGGAACCGGAACGAATTCAGCATTGGAACAAGATCGATCTGTATGGGCAGATGCAGGCATTGAATGCGGATTCGGAGAAGGAATTCCTCCTCCACGATGGCCCTCCATTTACGAATGGTGATGTTCATATCGGTACGGCCCTGAATAAAATACTCAAGGATACGATCATCCGCTACCAGTCGATGAAGGGTCGCCGCGCGCCCTACATCCCCGGCTGGGATTGCCATGGCCTGCCGATCGAGCACAAGGTTGCTCGAAAGATGAAGGACGAGGGCCGCGAGTTGAGTCCCGTCGAAATGCGCAAGGCCTGCGAAGAATTTAGCCGCAGCTTTATTGAAAAGCAGCGTGGGCAGTTCAAGCGCCTCGGTGTTCAAGCCGATTGGGCACAGGAGTATCGGACGATGAACCCGAACTACGAAGCCGCGATCTTGCGCACTTTTGCGGAGTTTGTGGCCAACGACTTAGTCTACCGCAGTAAAAAGCCAGTCTACTGGTCCATCCCCTGCCAGACGGCGTTGGCTGAGGCGGAGATTGAGTATCAGGAGCACACCAGTCCCTCGATCCATGTCGCTTTCCCTTTGAGTGAGTCCGAGTCGATTGTCATTTGGACGACCACTCCCTGGACTCTGCCTGCCAATCTTGCGGTCGCGGTGCACCCTCGGCTACGCTATTGTAAGGTCCGTGCCGGCGATCGCGCCTACTGGATTGCCGAAACTCGTGTCGAGGCAGTGGTAAAGGACTGCGAGCTCGGCGACTATACCGTGGAAGAGACTGTTGATGGCTCGGAACTGGCTGGTCGTGAAGCTCGTCACCCATTTATCGATAGGGCTTCTCCTATTATCTCCGCCGAGTATGTGACTGCGACGACCGGTACGGGTTGTGTGCACATCGCTCCGGGGCACGGGATCGACGACTACGTGGCTGGATTGCAGAACGGCTTGGAGGTGTACTGCCCGTTGGACGATTTTGGACGGTACGAAGAGGACGGCCGGGTACCTGCCTCTCTCGTAGGGCTTTCGGTTCTCGAGAAGAAAGGTAAATCCCAGGCCAATGAAGCTGTTTTGAGTATTTTGGAAGAGGGCGGAGTCCTTCTGGCCAACGAGCCCTACGTCCACTCCTACCCGCATTGCTGGCGCTCCAAAACGCCAGTGGTTTTCCGCGCGATGGACCAGTGGTTTGTCTCTCTCGACAAGGGAGGGCTGCGGGAGAAAGCCCTCGAAGCGATCGGATCTGTACAGTGGGAACCGTCCTGGGGTGAAAATCGCATCCGGGGAGCTGTAGAATCCCGCCCCGATTGGTGCATCAGTCGCCAGCGGACCTGGGGCGTGCCGATCCCCGCGTTCTTCGATGAGGACGGAGGAGCCTTCCTGGACCCGGACGTGATCCGAGGGATTGCGGATAAGGTCGAGTCGGAAGGCTGCAGCCTGTGGTTTGAGCAGTCCGCTGCCGAGATTCTTTCGGGGATTGATCTTCCCGAGGGGTGGCAACCGGCCGCGATGCGTCCAGGTACCGATACGCTGGATGTATGGATCGACTCCGGGTGCAGCCACCGCGCCGTTTTGAAGGACCGTGGCATGCCTTGGCCGGCCGACCTATATATAGAGGGAAGTGACCAGCACCGTGGTTGGTTCCAGTCTTCGCTCTGGACGGGTATGATTGCCGACGGGCAGCCGCCTTACCGCAAAATCTTGACCCACGGGTTCGTTGTCGGTCAGGACGGACGGAAAATTTCGAAGAGTGACGGAAAGCCACAGACCGCGGATAGCTTCATCCAGGAGTTTGGGGCCGACATCGTTCGTCTTTGGATCAGTTCGGAAGATTATCGCAACGACATCCCGGTTTCCGGCGAGATCCTGAAACACGTGTCCCAGACCTACCGGAACTTGCGCAATACGCTGCGATTCCAGATCGGGAACCTCTACGACTACGATCCATCGAAGAATTCTGTTTCCGATGACGAGCTTGATCCGCTTGACCAGTGGGCAATGGCTCGACTAGCTGAATTGATCCGAACCGTAGATGACAGTTTCGAAACCTTCGCATTCCACCGCGTCTACCAGGAGATCAACCGATTCTGCTCGCAGACCCTCTCGGCGGGCTATCACGACATCTTGAAAGATCGGTTGTACACGCTCGCTCCGAACGATCGCCGCCGCCGCTCGTCGCAGACGGTCCTTTTCCGAATTTGCGATGCGCTTTGTCGCATGCTGAGCCCGATCCTCTCGTTCACCGCGGATGAGTCGTATTCCTACCTTCATTACGGAAGCGAGTACGGGGAGAAGGCGGTTCAGTTGGCCGGTTGGCCGGAGGCGCCTGTTGAGTTTGTCGGAAACGCCACTGCGAAGGACGTCGACGCACTACTCCGCTGGAAAGCTGAGAATGTGAACGACGCGCTCGAAACAAAACGCAAAGCGAAGGAGATCGCTTCCAGCCTCGATGCGAAAGTAGTCATCTCCGGCGACCCGGAGAGCGAGGAGTTCAAGCTTCTTCAATCGTATGCGCAGTGGTTACCTGAGTTTTTCATTGTCTCCGCCGTGGAACTAGAGGCGGGTGAAGGTGAATTGACTGTCGAAGCCTCGCACGCAGATGGTGTGCGTTGCCCGCGTACATGGCGCTGGGTTCCACAATTGGTGAAAACCGAGGAATGGGGCGAAGTTTCCGAGCGATGTGCAGAGGCCCTCGAGCTCTCCAAGCAAACCGCCTAAAGATTCTATATTTTTCAATCCTTAGAAATTATATCCAACATGCCTGCTAAAAAGAAAGCCACAGGAAAGACCACAACCAAGAAAACCGCTCGCAAAACCGCGTCGAAAGCCAAGAAGACCGCTACTAAGAAAGCGACGTCTAAAGATTCGTCTTCCAATGGGAAGAAGGTAGGAGGCGTGTCGGAGGAAGTCGCACGGCAGGTGGCAACGGGAGTTCTCCGGAAGCGGGGCCGCAAGCAGCAGGAGGACGATTCCCGCAAAGGGCAGCCGGTTGTTTTCAGTTTGGAGGACGTCCGCGAGTTTCTGAAGAATCGCAAGGCAACTGGCGAAGAAGAAATCGAGGTTGTTCCGAAAAAGAAAGTGGCTGCCGCACCGGCAAAGCCAAAGGCGCCTGCGCCGGCAGCGACCGCCCCCGCACGCCCCAAGCAGAGTTTTGGCGCGGCATCCGTTGCAGATCTACTGGGTTTTGACCCCACTGCCAGCGGTGCGGATGATTCGGCTAATAAGTCGAATGAGGAGGACATTCCAAAGAAGTTCCTTACTTATTACCGCGCGCTCGTCGAACTTCACGAGCAGGTCTACGAAGGCCTGCACCGCCACTCGGAGGAGACCCTGCGCCGTTCGAACAAAGAGGACTCGGGCGACCTCTCCAGCTATGGTCAACACATGGCGGATGCCGGTACCGATAGTTTCGATCGCGACTTCGCTCTGAGTATGGTTTCCAGTGAGCAGGAAGCTCTTTACGAGATCGACGAAGCCATTCGCCGTATCCGCGACGGGTCCTACGGGGTCTGCGAGATCACCGGTAAGCCGATCAGCCGTGATCGACTGCGGGCTGTTCCCTTCACCCGGTACTCCGTTGAGGGGCAGATGGAGGTCGAACGCGGCCGTAAACGCACGGTCCAGAAGGCTGGCATCCAGGGCTTCGACGGCGAGGATTCTCCCGTCATGTCAGACGACGACTCGGATGAATAGTCTCATTGAACTGGTCTCTCATGCTGGTTAAAGCATCGGGAGGGTTCAGGAGTTATCGCCTCTTTTGGGTCGTAGCTTTGGTGGTCTTGGTTCTCGACCAGGGAACCAAGCTTTGGATCGATGCGATTCTGCCGTTCGGGACGTATTTTGCTAGTGAATACGCTGGCGAGGCGTCGCCGATTGTGGTGATCCCCGGCTTTTTTCAGATTGTCCACATTGGCAATGAGGGCGCGGCATGGGGGATGTTCAGTGGATTTCGCTTTGCTCTCGTAATCGTGGGAGTAGCGGCCTTGGCAGGGATCTATTTCTTTCGGGGCTCGTTGGAATTGCGGCGCCCTGTCATGCAGTTCGGTTTCGGGCTGATTGTCGGAGGCATTGTCGGAAACCTGATCGATCGGGTTTTGTACGGCTATGTTGTCGATTTTCTCGATTTTACCCTTCCGGGTATACCGGGGTTGGGTCTCGATCCGTATCGTTGGCCCGCTTTTAATGTCGCCGATATGGGGATTTCTTGCGGGGTCTTTTTCTACCTCTTGGTCTGCTTCTTTCCGGTAAAGAAAAAGGCGCCCGAATCGAGCTAGCACCATGACCCGCCTACTCGAGACAATTCAGAGCCCGGCGAATCCCAAGGTTCGCTCCTGGGTGCGTCTTCACGTAGGCCGTCGCCGGCGTGAGGCGGGCCAGTTCTTAATCGATGGGGACTATGAACTCGAGCAGGCCGTAGCAGGGGGGGTAAAAATTGAGGAGATCCTGTTCGATGAGGGCATCGGTGATGGTCTTTTGGACAAATGGATGGAGCTCGGAGAAGTGAATGATCTCCCCCTTCGGCCCGTGTCTCCCCATGTTCTTCAAAAGATTTCAGTCCGCGATCGTCCAGATGGGATCATCGGCCTTGCCCGATCTGACAGTCGAAAACTAATTTTGCCAGCGAAGTGCCGGGGACCGATTCTCGTCACGAATCGATTGGAGAAGCCCGGGAATCTCGGCGCGCTGATCCGTACCGCCTACGCGGTGGGTGCGGAAGGGGTGGTCCTGTGCGATCCCGCAGTCGATTTTGAGAATCCTCAGGTCATCCGCGCCTCGCGGGGGCTGGTGTTTCGGTTGCCAGGGTGGGTGGCCACGCCCGCGGAGGCATGGGAACAATTTCGCGAGAAAGAGATGACCGTAGTCGCCGCCGACAAAGGAGGAGAGGGTAACCTTTGGGAGGCTCAGTGGAGTAGCCCGCCAGTAATCGTTCTAGGGGAGGAACATGCGGGACTTCCCCCGGAATGGGACCTTCCCGAGGTCCAGCGGGTTAGCATCCCCATGGAGGCGGGGATCGATTCATTGAATGTCTCAGTCTCCGGCGCCTTGCTTTTGTATGAGTGGAAACGCCGAAATCACGGTTGAGGCGGAGGCCCCAAAACTCGTCAATGAGCGAAAAAAGAAAATTCCGGACTGGTAGATTGGGTCTGTCTGCTTAAGGATGCCACTCGCATGCCGAGTAACCAGATGATTCCCCTCCTTGCGTTGCAATCCCGGGACCTAGAACTGCGGAAAGCGGTTCTCAGTCTCCAGTCTTTCCCCCAGGAGCGGGAGCGGATCGAAGGCGAGATGGCGAAGGAACGGCAGCGTCTCGAATCCGCCCGCAACAATGTGCGCGAATCAGAGGTCCTGCGAGAGAGAATGGAGTCTGATGCCGAGGCCGCTGCAGACAAGATCCGCAAGCTGAAGAATCAGCAACTCGAGGTGCGCAAAAATGAAGAATACCAAGCCCTCACTCATGAGATCGATTCACTGAAACTTCGAATCGATGAGATTGAGGAGAAGGAAATTATTCTTCTCGACGAGATTGAGGAGGAAAAGGCCGCCTTGGCAGTGACCGAACAGGCGATTGAGAAAGAGCTCGAAGCTCACCGCAAAACCTTAGCTCGGATCGATGCCGATGAGGCCGATTTTCGCGAGCGCCTTTCCGGAATGAAAGAGGATGTAGAAGGCCGCCGTGCTGAAGTGGATGCCGATCTGCTGTCGAAGTACGACTCACTTTGGAAGCAAATCAAGCGTCCCCCCGTCCTCGTCCCGCTGGCCAATCACACCTGCGGGGGCTGCCACCTTCGTGTCAGTAATGAGATCGACGCGGAGGTCCAGGCGTTTAACGTCGCTTACTGCGACTCCTGTGGTCGCATGCTGTTTGTCGAGTAGGTCTTTCGCGAGTGACCCTGGCTGATTTTTCGAGGTAGTTCTGTCTCGCTCCACGGAGGCGTGGTACGCACGGGTGGCCTTCGGTTTTGCACCGGTTTCGCACTGGGAATGCGATCTTGAATTCCACCCCGGTCTCGTGCACTATTTGGGGTTTTCCATGTTAAAAGAACCACACAAGAAGTATCGCCCGTTCGAGGCGATCAACTTGCCTGATCGGCAGTGGCCAAATCGAAGGATCGAACGCGCTCCGATTTGGTGCTCCGTAGACTTGCGTGATGGGAACCAGGCTTTGGCTGTTCCTATGAGCGTATCGGAAAAGCTACGGATGTTTGAGCTTCTTGTGGAGGTAGGCTTTAAAGAGATTGAAGTCGGTTTTCCGTCTGCCTCGCAGGTGGAGTTCGATTTTATGCGGAAGTTGATCGAAGAGGATCGGATTCCGGACGATGTGACGATCCAGGTCCTCGTGCAGGCGAGGGATCACTTGATCGATCGTACGTTTGAGGCGTTGGCCGGGGTGAAGAACGCCATTCTGCACCTCTACAACTCTGTCTCGCCAGCCCAGCGAAGGATCACTTTCAACCTTTCGAAGGAAGAAGTGAAAGCGATTGCCATCAATGGAGCCGAACGGGTCAAGGGCTGGCTGCCGCGAATGGCGGGTTCCTCTATTCGGGTGCAATACTCCCCGGAGAGTTTTTCGAGTACCGAGATGGAGTACGCCTTGGAGGTTTGTGAGGCGGTGTGCGATGTGATCGCACCCACTGTTGAGCGCCCGATCATTTTGAATTTGCCGGGAACGGTTGAGGTGGCGACTCCAAATGTCCACGCAGATCAAATCGAGTGGTTCTGCCGAAATTTCTCCCGCCGTGAGGCGGCGATCATCAGCTTGCATACCCACAACGACCGGGGAACCGGAGTGGCTGCGACTGAATTGGGACTTTTGGCGGGTGCCGAACGAGTCGAGGGTACCCTTTTTGGCAACGGCGAAAGAACGGGGAACCTCGATATCGTCACGGTGGCTTTGAATTTATATTCGCAGGGAGTCGATCCCGCGCTCGATTTGGGCGATATTGCCCGTGTTCGGGAAGTATACGAGCAGAGTACCCGCATGGAGGTGCACCCACGCCACCCATACGGGGGTGATTTGGTCTTTACCGCGTTTTCCGGCTCACACCAGGATGCGATTAAGAAGGGGTTCGACCTGCGCGAGAAATCCGATGATCCGGACTCGATGATCTGGGATGTTCCCTATTTAACCATCGATCCACACGATATCGGTCGAGACTACGAGGCGATTATTCGTATCAATAGTCAGAGCGGTAAGGGTGGAGTGGCTCACGTATTGACACGCGATTTTGGATTTAAATTGCCCAAACCTATGCATCCGGAGGTAGGCAAGGCCGTGAACCGAGTCGCCGACGAGCGAGGGGTAGAGCTGACCGGACAGGAAATCTATGACTTGTTCTCCGAGGAATTCGTGAACCGCACGGATCCTCTGCGTTTGGTCTCCCACGAGATTACCCGATCGGGCTCGCAGGATGCCCCCTATCAGTTCTCAGGAATTGTCTGCGAAAACGGGCAGGATGTGGCGCTCAAAGGCGTGGGCAACGGGCCTATCAATGCTTTTGTGCACGCCATGGAGAAGCAGGGATGGAAGAATTTTCATCTTCAGGACTACGAACAGCACGCAATCGGGCAGGGATCGGCCACGTCTTCGGCCGCTTATATCTTGATCGAGCGCCGTGATGGTGAGCGGTTTTATGGCTGTGGATTCGATACAAATATCGAAGAAGCGGGCTTATTGGCGCTTTTGAGTGCGGTAAATCGTTCTCGTTCAGTTGCTTGAGTTGAAAACTGGAAATCGTTGAAATACTATTGCATGGAGCGATGGTCTCAATATCTTTTGAGGACAATGAGTTTTATCTCGGGCATTCGGCTGGTTCTGGCCTTTTGCGGTTCTCCCGGTCGGTTGGCATTGATTGCCACAACTGGAAAAAAGGAGGGAATCCAATGAGTGATGATTTTTCGGATTTCTACGACGATAACGATTGGGAAGATGTTCCCGATCCAGTTTGGAAGGAGTTCGACTGGCAGCGTTATCTCAATGAGTCGGACGGTGAAATTGAGCGATTTATCCAGCTTTACTCTGGAACAAAACCCACTTTCGAGCGTCTCGACTCGGTTGCTCGTCAAATGGGCTGGGATAGCGGCGACTGGTCGATTGAAGACTCGTCTTTCGCGGCCCAGGATCTGCCTGATATTCCTGAGTCCGAACGCCGTGGGTCACCGGACTACGATCCGTTCACGGTCCACCAGCATCCTGTGTTTCTCGCGACCCGCGGGCTGTACTTGATGATTCGGCGGGAGTGGGAGTCGTTGCTGAATGCGGGGCTCGCCCCGGCGGATCCTAAGGTTTCCTGGATGCTCGGGCGCTCTCTCCACGAGGGCGAGGTTGCTTCGATCATGGCGACACAAGCCGTTGAATTAGGTGATGTGGAGCTCGCCGTCTGTCATTTTAAGGCGATGTTGGGCGAGATTAATCGCTCACTTTCCATTCTTCCCGAGCCCGAAGGCGGGCGCTCTCGTAAGGTGCGTTCCGCAGATCGGATTCTTCGAAGCGCGTTGTTTGATCTTCGTGAAGTTGCCCTCCGGGTGATTTACGAGTGCCGGGATGAGGCACGTCGCCGCCCGACGGACCGCGAGTAACGCGGGTCCCGTTAACCCCATCTATTGCTGATGAAGTCTGACTTTCGAAAGTCTTATTCGCGTGCCCGTTCCGGTTCTGAGGAGGATTATATATCCGTCGTTCAGCGGTATGAAGCGCTGGTTTTTGGGTACTTTCGAGTATCCTCTCCGCTCCAATTGACTGAGGCGATGAATGCGACCCAACAGGTTTTCTTCCAATTGTGGCAGAAGCTGGGTTCTCTTTCGCGGATTTCTGATTTTGAGCGTGAGATGGTTGAGGTGCTCGTCCAGCGGGATCTCGGCGGCGGATTGCTCTCCCCGGATCCGCGCATTGCGGCGTTGGGGCAGTTGTCGGCCGATGCGCGGGTGATCGCCCTGGCGGTCGAGATCGGTCATTGGTCTGTAGAGTCTGCTGCCCGAGCGTTTGGGGTTTCCCGATCGGTGATGGAGAGAGACCTGTTGCGGATCCGCTGTGACTTGATTGGGCTCCACTTTATCAATCTGACCGAAGACGAGAAGCGGGTGTTGCGAGAAGTCAGTACGCATCTGTGCTGCGATCTCTCCAAGAAACAGAGAAAGAAGATGGCGGAAGCCACTTGCCGCTCTCCCGAATTGCGCGATTTTAAAGCACGCTGTCTCGAGAAGCGGTGCGAAATGGTAGAGCTTTGGCTCGATTTTCGTCTGACTCCAGAAGAACAGGCCTGGCTTTTCGAGGGTATTCTGGATCTGGTTCGTCGGGATCGGGAGAAGCAGGCGGAGCTGGGGACCTCAGGTATCCGTTGGATGTTTCCCCTGCGTCGGGCGAAGAAGCAGACTGTCAGTTGACCCCCAGAGGCATTGATCGCCTTACTCCCTGAGGTAGGCGGGACCGAAAGAAAGGCGGCAACAGCCGACTATCTGTCTTGAAGCTGCTCTGCTTCGTCCATAGGGTGGAGGTATGAGCGATCAATCACGAATTTTGGTATTTGCTGGAAGCGCGCGTCGGGAGTCGTTCAATCGCAAGTTGGCCGCTCACGCGTATCGGATGATTCTTGAGAAGGGTGGATCAGCCACTCTTCTGGATGCGGCGGGGATTCACCTGCCTTTGTATCACGGTGATTTGGAAGAGGCCGAGGGCTTGCCGGAGGAGGTACACCGGCTGAAGCAAGTCTTCAATGCCCATGATGCTTTCTTGATTGCCAGCCCCGAGTACAACTCCTCGGTGACTCCTTTTCTTAAGAATCTAATTGATTGGATTTCTCGTCCGACCGAGGGAGAAGAGTCGTTGGCTCAGTTTTCGGGTAAAGTTGCTGGCCTCTTGTCTGCGTCTCCTGGTGCTCTGGGTGGGATGCGGGGCCTCGTCCACTTACGGGATATTCTCGGAAATATTGGAGTGACCGTCATTCCTGAGGAGCGGGCCGTTCCGCATGCGTATGAGGCTTTTGACGAGGAGGGGAATCTGACCGATGAGCGGGCCTCTAAAGCGGTCGCCAATGTGGTCGATCGCTTGATTGCCGTCGCGGCGAAACTCGCGGGGTAGTGCCGCATATTCTCTCTTTCGAACGAGTTTCGACTCGTTTTTCGATGAGAAGGTCGCATGGATAGGACCATGCTTTTTGATTCGAAAGACACCTTACTCTTCATCGGAGATTCAATTACGGATAACGGGCGCGCGCGGCCAGTTGGGGAGCTTCTGGGCTTGGGGGCTGGCTATGTTTCTTTGGTGAATGCGGCCTTGGGGGCGCGCTACCCCGAAACCCTGGTCAGGGTGTTGAACACTGGTTGCGGCGGAAATCGGGTTACCGATCTAGCGGCCCGGTGGCAGCAGGATGTGTTGGACCTCCAGCCGGACTGGGTTTCGATCATGATCGGGATCAATGATGTGTGGCGCCATTTTGACCGAGCGGTTCTGTCGGATCAGGTCGATCCGGAGCAATTTGAAACTGTTTTGACTGAGCTGGTTGAAACGACAAAAAGTCGCGTTAAAGGGATTTTTCTCATGACCCCCTTCTTTCTTGAGGCGAATCGTGATGATCCGATGCGCGCAATGATGGATCAGTACGGTGCAATCGTCAGGAAAATCGCTGAGTCAAAAGACTGCCGTTTTGTGGATACGCAAGCGGCTTTCGATCGCTATCTTGCGGCGCGTCCAACCCAGAGTCTCTGCGGCGACCGTGTACA
Source organism: Opitutia bacterium UBA4506 (assembly GCA_002388665.1). Taxonomy (GTDB): domain Bacteria; phylum Verrucomicrobiota; class Verrucomicrobiia; order Opitutales; family Puniceicoccaceae; genus Puniceicoccus. Next base: position 41,120 of record DGMY01000029.1, read on the forward strand.
CCCAAACCTTATCGGTCATCAAATCATAGCCGACGCCTTTCTCGCTGCGATTTGACTCATCGCCCCTGGTCGCGACGGCCGGTAGGAGGCCTGACTCTCTCGGCGGAACCGATGAGTCTCCGGGCTCGATGGCGCTAGAGGTTCTTGTCCTCCGCGCGGGGAATGGTTCGAAAGTCGGTCCCGAGCTCTTCTCCGAGCCTGTGCATCAACTCCAGTGCCGGTTTTGAGCGATTGAGGATGTAGAGATGGAATCCAGGTGCACCGGCCTTTAATAGCCCAATGATCTGATCCTTCGCCCAGTTGATGCCCACTTCCTCCTCTGCTGCGGGGTCGCCGGAGGCCCGTTCCAGATCCGCTGCCAATTGGGCTGGGAGCTTGGATCCGCACATGGCAGAGAAGCGGGAGACTTGCTTCCAGGAAACTGCAGTGAGAATGCCGGGAAGGATTGGAACCGTGATCCCAGCTGCTCGGCAGTTCTTTACGAATCGAAAATAGTCGGCATTGTCGAAGAATAGCTGAGTGGTGATGAAATCGGCCCCGGCACCGACTTTAGCTGTCAGGTGACGCAGATCATTTTCCGCCGTATCGGCTTCCGGGTGTTTCTCAGGATATCCTGCGACTCCGAGAGCAAACGAGGGATGGTTCTGATGGATGAAGGAGACAAGGTCCGCGGCGTAACGGAGTCCGTCAGGATGCGGCTTGAACTCAGTTGCACCCTGAGGCGGGTCCCCGCGAAGGGCCATGATTCCCTTGAACCCCCGGTCTGCAAACTCGTCGAGAATGGAACCGATTTCCGCCCGGGAATGCCCGACGCAGGTGAGGTGAGGGAGTACTTCGTAGCCGAACTCGGTCCGTAGCTGTTGTCCAAACCCGATCGAACGATCGCGGCTGCTGCCACCGGCACCATAGGTCATGGACACGAAATTGGGGTGGTATCCTTTCAGTCGTTCCGCCGTCAAAAGGAATTGCTTTTCAGAATCCTCGTTCTTGGGAGGGAAAAACTCAACAGAGCATACTGGCCGCCCGGAGGTCCAAATGTCGCGAAAGAAATTCATAATGTATCAACAAATCAGGATATGTTGATGTTTCAATAATAAAAGCGATCGAGTTCGATCTGAGACCATAATTTTAGAGGCTACGATTTTGATGAGCGGCAGTTTGATGGCCAGGGGTGAGAGTGCTTTCCTGATCTTACTAGGAGGCGGGTAGGGGTGTAAAGTTTGACGACTGGCAGTTGGCGGTTGAATCCGACTTGCTTTCTTGGGTGCCTTGGCGAAAATTTCCCTCCTTATGGCAGGAGTAGGAAAACTTTTGAAGCAGGCGGCCAAGATGCAGAAGCAGATGGAAGCCATGCAGGAAGAACTAGCTGGGAAGCTAATTGAAGTCCGTAGTGGGGGCGGTGCCGTGACCGTAAAGATCAACGGCCAAGGCAACATTACCGAGGTTGATTTCGACCCCGAGTTCCTCAAGGAGGACGTGACATTTGTGAAGGAGACTCTTCTCGAAGCCCTGCAGGAAGCTCAGGTTAAGGCAAAAGAGGAAAGTGACGAAGCAATGTCCGCAATCTCGGGAGGGATGAACCTGCCGGGATTGATGTAGGCTTTCCTATGTTGATCGGCGCCGTACCTTCGTATGGCGCGTCATAGAACCGCTGTCATCCCTCGCTGTAGAAAGGCTCAGGGGACATCTTGCTGGTCCTGACTAGCAGCAGCAAAGACTCTTTTCAGAGGGCTTTGCCGTGTCGTTGTTTCGCGTTTCGAACTCGCTCCCTGTCTCTGGGCTTGTCGATCCACTTTCTACACATTAGCTGCGTCTGATTTTACCAACAAAAAAGGCCCGCTCTTATCGGAGCGGGCCTTTGAGTGGAAAGATCTATCCTCGGGACTAGACGAGCATCAAAGCCGGGGCTTCGACAATCTCGCGCAGTGCTGCCAGGTATTCTGCGGCGATTGCGCCGTCGACGACCCGGTGATCGGCACTGATACCGATGTTCATTCGCTGACCCACTACGATTTGACCGTTCTTGTCGACCACTGGCTTGGAGACCGTGGCACCGACCGAAAGAATAGCGGCGTTCGGTGGGTTGATGATGCCAAAGAAGGAGTTGATTCCGAACATGCCGAGGTTCGTCACCGTGAATGTACTGCCAGACATTTCATCTGGTTTCAGCTTCTTGTTCTTGGCTTTGACCGCAAGTTCTTTGGCTTCAGCGGAAATCTGACGCAGGCTCTTGGCATGGGCATCGCGAATTACCGGAGTGAGGAGGCCCTCTTCGACGGCGACCGCGAAAGACATGTGAACGGCACCATGACGGATGATCTTCGTGTCTGCCCAGGAAGCATTGACTGCGGGGACACGGCGAAGTGCTTCTGCGCTCGCTTTGAGAATCAAGTCGTTGACCGAGAACTTGGCTCCTCCCGACTCGGGCGCGAGGCTTGCGAGCCCTTCGTTCACACTCTTGCGGAGCGTGAGCAGAGGTGCCATGTCTACCTCGATCTCGAGGTAGAAGTGTGGAATCGTCGTCTTTGACTCCAGGAGTCGGCGCGCAATGGCCGATCGCATTCCTGAAAGCTTGATCTCTTCACCTGCAGGGAAGGATGCATTGCCGGCAGCAGAGCTGAAGGAGCCGGAGGACGCCTCGCTGGCGGCGGCGGTGCCAGTGCCCGACTCGGCGGCCTTGAGTACATCGGCCTTGACGATACGACCGTGTGGACCCGTGCCCTTGATGGAGCTCAGTGAGATTCCTTTATCCTTGGCGATTTTGCGCGCCAGCGGAGAGGCCTTCACTCGGGAATCACCGTCGTCTTCCTCGGTCTCTTCTTCCGCGGAGGACTCGGAAGGTTCTTCTTCTGCGGGCGCCTCGTCCTTATCGTCTGAGCTCTCGCTGGAAGGTGCACTGTCGCCTCCGGCAGATCCTTCGACCTCGGGAGCTTCTTCACCTTCTTCACCAACTGCGCAGACGGGGCCACCGACCTCGACCTGATCGCCTTCGGAGACGTAATATTTCAAAAGAACGCCATCTTCGAAGCTTTCGAGCTCCATGGTCGCCTTATCCGTTTCGACCTCGGCGAGCTTATCGCCGTTGGAAACGGTTTCTCCCTCTTTTTTCAACCACTTGACCAGAGTTCCGGTCGTCATGGTATCACTGAGCTTGGGCATATCGATGATTTCAGCCATGGGAATGTCTTGTGTTATCGGATGTTAATTGGAGATAGGCCAATCAGGACCTTAAGCGGAAACTTGGTCGAGGATGGAGCGCACGGCTTTCTCGACCCGGGCTACGTTGGGTAGTTGTTCCTTTTCCAGTGGGTCTGAATAGATGGCCGGAGCGTCGATCGAAGTGACCCGTTGGATTGGAGCGTCGAGATAATCAAAGGCCTCGAGCTGAATCATGTGGGAAATCTGCGAACTGGTGGCGCAGAACGGCTTGTTCTCGTCGACGAGGAGGACCCGGTTTGTCTTGCGGACAGACTCGAGTACCGTGTCGATGTCGAGAGGCCGGATCGAACGAAGGTCGACGACCTCAACGTCAATGCCGTCCTTGGCAAGATTCTCGGCAGCCTCGAGTGAGGTGATGACGGAACGACCGTGAGACACGATGGTCAGATCACTGCCCTCCCGTTTGACGTCTGCCTTCCCGAGTGGAATCAGGTATTCTTCCTCGGGCACTTCCCACTTTTGACCGTAGAGAAGAGTGTTCTCCATGACGTAGACCGGGTCATTGTCACGAATCGCGCTCTTGAGCAGACCCTTTGCGTCGTAGGCGTTGGAAGGGCAGACCACCTTGAGCCCGGGTGTGTAGGCAATAAAGTTCTCGGGAGTATGTGAGTGGGTGGCTCCTACGTTGGTTCCTCCGTTGGCGGGGCCGCGAATCACGATCGGCACATTGATAAGACCACCGGACATGTAGCGGACCATCGCAGCATTGTTGACGATTTGGTCAAAGGCTACGTAGGAAAAACTCCAGAACATGAGCTCCATCACTGGACGCATTCCCAGCATCGAAGCTCCGATTCCCATGCCGATAAATCCGGCCTCACTGATCGGAGTATCGATGATACGTTTGCCTCCGAACTTGTCGAAGAGACCTTCGGTGACCTTATAGGCTCCGTTGTATTGGGCGACTTCTTCACCCATTACGACGACCTGTTCGTCTCTCTCCAGTTCCTCGGAAAGGGCCTGTTTTATGGCTTCGCGGTAAGTAATTTCTGGCATATCGAAAATGTCAAAAGGTTGGAATCAGGAGTGGAAGAACAAGCGACCCTCGCTCTTGCGTTCGTCGGGGTTGTCGGCTTCCCAGTACACATCTTCGGTGATGGATTCGACAGTTGGGAAATCGCTTTCGTCAGCGAATTTAGCGGCGGCATTGGCCTCTTCTTTCGCGTTTTTCTCGATTTCCTTCACCTTCTCGTCGTCGATGATACCTTCGTCGGTCAAGGTTTTGCGGAAGACGTTGATCGGGTCCATGGTCTCTTGGTACCGCTGGATTTCTTCCTTGGTTCGGTACTTTTCGGAGTTGGCATCGGCAACGGAGTGACCCCGATAGCGGTAGGTCTTCATTTCGAGAAGTACCGGCTTGGAGTTCTCTTTGGCGTAACGAACCCAGCGGTCGGTCACTTCGCGAACCACGTAAACGTGGTGGGCTTCGACGCTCTCCCACTTCATGTCATAGCCTTCGGCGCGTTTGGCGAGGCTGTCTTCAAATTTACTCGACCGAGCTTCGGAGGTTCCCATCGAGTAGCCATTGTTCTCGATGATGAAGATCACCGGGATGTCCCAGAGGGCCGCGATGTTGAGGGATTCGTGGAATACGCCCTGATTGACCGCCCCGTCGCCGAGGTAGCAAATGGCACAACCATCGATTTCCTGGTACTTCAGTGCGTAGGCGAGGCCGAGCCCGAGAGGAGTCTGGCCGGCGACGATTCCGTGGCCGCCCCAGTAGTTTTTGTCCGGCGCAAAAAAGTGCATCGAGCCACCTTTGCCGCGGGAGCAGCCAGTAGCTTTGCCGTACATCTCGGCCATGCACTCGTTCATGCCCATGCCGCAAAGAAGGGCGTGGGCGTGGTCCCGATAGGCGGTGATGAAGTGGTCGTTTTCCCCGAGGACCGAAAGGCTCCCGGTTGCAACGGATTCCTGCCCGATGTAAAGGTGTAGGAACCCTCCGATTTTACCCTGTTGATAGGATCGGAGAGACCGTTCTTCAAACCGGCGGACGCGAATCATATCCTCCAATAGCTTGATCTTTTCCTCGTTCGAGAGCGAGGAGTTGATCTTAGCCTTGGCGGCTTTCTCGACTAAACCGGAGGATGAGCGAGTTGTCTTTTTGGTGGCCATGGAAGTGTTCACGAAATGGGAAAAGAGCGAGGCGTTCAATACTAATACCGAATTCTGATGGTTTTGCTAGTGGAGTGAGGGAATTGCGGTGGACGATTGAACAGGTTTGCATCCGACCGGAGGTTGGCAAAGAGTGGTTCCACTTATGCGCTGGCAAACTTTCTATGAAGGACGGTGGATCTTTGGGGTTCTCGTCGTTTTGACTGCGATTTCGCTCTGGGTTTTCCCGTGGGCGGCGATCGTTTTTGGGGGATTGATCCTATTTTCAATTTCCTTCTTTCGGGATCCCAAGCGGGAGATTCCCGCAGATCCACTGGCAATTGTCTCCTCTGCGGATGGGGTGGTTGCAGATATTGAGACGCAGGTGGACGGTCCCTATCCTGATCTCCCGATCCGCGTAGGGGTGTTTCTGTCAGTATTCAACGTGCACGTGAATCGGTCGCCAATTGCCGGAGAGGTCATTTTTACGGAAGAAAAGAACGGGAAATACCTCGATGCGCGCCACCCCGACGCATCGGCTTTGAATGCGTTCCGGGCATGGTCGATTCGCGGTCCAGAGCGCTCTGTCGCCGTTCGCCAGATTACCGGCGCAATCGCCCGACGGATTGTCGCCTGGTCCAAGCCGGGCGATGTATTGGAGAAAGGGGAACGGTTTGGGATGATTCGATTTGGTTCCCGGACCGAGGTCTTTCTGCCGGCCGACTGTGAGGTGCTGGTTTCAATAGGTGATAAAGTAGAGGGAGGACTCTCGATTATTGCCAGATTTCCCGAAAAAACGGAGGAGCGATCATGAGCCGAGAGGGTGAACCAAAAGTCTACCTGCTCCCGAATTTGATGACGGCGGGTAACCTGTTTTGTGGGTTTGCTGCGGTACTCAGCATTTTGGAAGGGGCGCTGCAGCAAAAGACGGGATTCCCGTCCTCTGGCTACTATCACCGAGCGATCCTTTTTATCCTCGGGGCCTTTCTCTTCGATTTGCTCGATGGGCGGGTAGCTCGTTTGGGAGGTTTTGAAAGTCCGTTCGGGAGAGAGTTTGATTCACTCGCCGATATGATCTCGTTTGGGGTCGCCCCGGCGCTACTGGTCTTTCAGATCGTGTTGGCCGAGTTCGATCGAGCTGGTTGGATGGTCGCCTTCGTCTATCTGGCCTGTGGGGCGTTGCGCCTGGCACGCTTTAACTGTGTGGCCGCAGAGGCAAAGGAGGGCGGGAGTACCGATTTTCAAGGGTTCCCGATCCCCGCCGCGGCAGGTCTTACGGTGTCACTCACGCTGATGATGCTTTGGTTTCAGGAGGGGGACGTCCGGATTGGCCCTTGGAAATATGCGCTGCCGATTCTGATGCTCTTCCTGTCTTTCATGATGTTCAGTCGTGTGAGTTACCCGAGTTTTAAGACGATCAACTGGCGGATGGAGCATTCCCTGACGCGATTCCTGGTCGTTATTGTCATTATCGTATTTACGCTCATGAATTGGCAGTGGATGCCAGCAGTCCTGTTTTCGGGTTATTTGATCTACGGTCTAGTGGGCGGAAATAAGAAAACCGCCTCTGTGGGAGTGTTTTCCGGGGATGCCGATGCTTCGGATGCGTCCGAAGACAAAGAGTCGAAGGGGTCGGAAGTTGGCAAAAGATGATTTGATTGTGGGCTGGACCACCGTCGGCTCACCGGAGGATGCGGAGCGTCTGGCCAAGGGTTTAGTGCGTTCAAAGCTTGCCGCCTGCGTGCAGGTCGATGAGGGAGTTCGTTCGTTCTATCAATGGAAGGGGGAGCTCTGCTCGGAGAGTGAGGTGCGCCTGTGGGTCAAAACGATTCGAAGCAAATTGGCCGGGGTCGAATTCTTTTGGAAGAAGGAACACCCCTACGAGACGCCGCAGTGGTGCTGGTTGCCGATCGGCGGTGTCGGTGAGGAGTATGGCCAGTGGTTCCGTAAGGCGCTGGAGTAAGCGGCTCACTCTTGTCACTCTGCCGTATAGGCTCAGGCGAGATTTATAGCGCGGTTTGTTGGCAGGTGAAGAGTCGGATTTTTCGATACACTTACAACCAGCCCCGCCTCTTGAAATAGCCTACCATGACCGCGGCGAACACGACCATTCCGCCGAGGCAGATCGGGTAGCCCCAATAGTTGTCGATGAGGGGCATGTTCCAAGGGCTGACCTGAGGATCGAAATTCATCCCATAGACTCCGGCCACGAAGGTGAGAGGGACGAAGATGGTCCCAATCACGGTCAGAAGTTGCATCGTCCGGTTGATCCGATTGTCCTGTCGGGCTGAGTGGAAGTCCTGGAGGTCATGAAGCATGCCGCGTGCGTGCTCGACCCGTTCGGCCGCGCGGCGGGAGTGGTCCAGTAGGTCGCGCAGGTATATCCCCATCGACCGGTCCATTACTTCCGGCGAGAGGTCGTGAAGGTCGTGGATGGCATCCCTTAGAGGGAAGGCGAGTCGGTTTAGTCGGAGAACCTGGCGCTTGCGTCGATAGATTTCTCCAATGGGAACCGGGTCGGTATTGTCGGCCTCGTTGAGCATGGACTCTTCCATATCTACGACGATCTCCTCCACTGCTTCGGTGAGGAGAAGCAGGCGGTCGACGAGTGTGTCGATCAATGAATAGGCGAGGAAGGCTGTCCCGGAGGAACGAATACGGCTGCCACTGTTGTGTAGACGCATTTTCACCGAACGGAAGAGGTCGTCTTCTCTTTCGGAAAATGAAATAATGAGATTCTGTCGAAGGACAATGGAGACTTGTTGTCCCTTCGGGTGCGATGATTTGGATTCGATGTCGACAGCTCGGCCAGTGAAAAACAACTCGTCTTTGTTGATGTCGACACGAGGTCGTGCCCACAGGTTCATGACATCTTCAATCGTTAACGGATGCAGGTCCAGCAGTTCGCCGAAGGCTCGGAGCTTGGCGACTGCGTGGACACCGTTGACATGGATCCACGTGGAATACTTCTCGCCGTTCTTGAAGAAATTGCGCGCTTCTTCGGGGTCGTCGGTTTGCTCTTCAACTAGCTCTTCCGGAGAAAACCGAAACAAATCAAAGGTCGTATGGCATTGGCGATCAAAGGCGCTGGGAATTTCGGGAAGGTCCTCGCCGGGAGGAAGACCGGCTCGACTCAACCGTTCATGCAACTTCTCGCGCAGTTTGCGGGTGTTGTCGTTTGGGTCGGTCTCCTGCTGTGGTCCCTTCGAATCCTTCTTTGCCATGAGGTGAGATTGTAGGAAATTGCTGTGAATCGGCAAGAGAGGGAATCGTGACAAGACCGTTTCTAGGCCGGGGACGAAAATTGCGGACTGATATTTCTTTCGAGCTGGAAATGAGGAGCAGATTCGATTACCCATCGTGGTTAGGATTATGATGACGAAAACGATTAAAAAACTTCTCTTTGTGGCTACCTCTACTGTGGTTGCCTGTACCTCCGTTTCTGGGATCGGAATCGGGATTATGGCTGGGGATCCAACCGGGATCAGTTTGAAGCAGTGGCTCAATGATAAGACTGCGGTGGATGCCGGAATCGGTTGGACTTTCTCGGGCGAAGATTCATTCCACCTGCACGCGGATTATTTGATCCACAACTTTCAGATCTTTGATAACGGTAAAATGAAGGGTTCTCTACCCCTGTACTACGGTGTGGGTGGGAGATACCGCTACGAGGAAGACGATGGCGGGGATGATTCGGTATTCGGTGTCCGGGTTCCCATAGGGATTTCGTACATTTTCCCCGAAGCGCCGGTCGATATCTTCTTTGAGCTGGTTCCGGTGCTTGATCTGATTCCCGATACCGAGCTGGAACTTAATGCGGGCGTAGGGGTCCGTTACTACTTCTAAATTTCGGTACACTCTCCGATTTGTGAAACGGCCTCCTCTTGTAGGGGGCCGTTTTTGCGTAGAACTGGCCGATGACATCAAGGTATCGGCGCTCCGCTCGCAGCGGTCGGGGCAATTGAACGCCTAAGCCGGAGACGCTACCGGAGCCTCTGTTTTGCCGTGGTGCGCGTAAAATTGATTGGCGGATTCTTTCCCTCCCATGAAAAAACGAAGGGTTTTGGAGTCCGTTTCGAGCAGGTCAACTACCATGAGACCGTCGAGCACGTCGCTGAAATCAGCGTCGACATTGAAGCTGAGAAAGCGGGCGTTTAATTTTACGTAGTGTCGCAGCAATGTGGGGACACCTTTCTGGTCCGGCTCGATCTCTGCGATCAGCGCTGAGACATCGTCGATATCCTTTACTCCGCGGGCGATCGTTTCTTTCTCCTCCTTACTGAGAAGGCGGCTGCGCTCTGGTGGAGTCTTCGCCTTAACCTTACCCGAGAGGAGGGGGTCGAAGTTGTTGCCTCGCAGGAAATGGATGATGAGGTCCTTCGAGATTGTTTCGTATTCGCAATTGATGCTGACCGGACCGAAGAGGTAGCGGTAGCGCGGATTGCGCGAAATGTATGCCCCGATTCCTTGCCAGATAAGGGATAGAGTGGCGAACTTTCGTTGATAGTTGGGAACGATGAACGAGCGTCCGAGCTCCATCGCTGGGCTCATGCTCTCGAGGAAAGAGGTGCGGAAACGAAAGAGGGTGCTGGTGTAGAATCCGCGTTTGCGCTTGTTGGGCAGGATGACGTCGGTCTGTCCCATTCGGTATCCGCCGACAATCTCTTCGGTCTCGATGTTCCAGAGGAACAGCTGGAGGTAGTCGTGGTCGAAATGGTCGGTGTCGTACGGTTTTCCGGTCCCTTCGCTGACCGCCCGAAATGTCAGTTCGCGAAGTCGCCCGATCTCGAGGAGAATGTTGGGAGCGTCGGATCCCTTCACTACGTAGACTTGGAATTGTTTCCGTTCGTAGAGAAGGTTCTCTGCCGGGAATTTCTGGATTTCGTTGAGGATCTTCCGAGTGGAAACCGGCTCGATCAGTGGCGCATGTCCCGGATCGGCGGGCTTGGGTCGCTGGGGAATTGGGATTCGGAGGTTCGGTCGGATGCGCAATGGGCCGCGAGGCCGCCGGTCCGACCCGCCGAGCAGGTAGGTGCGTAGGCGGAGAAAATCGAGCAAATCCTTTTCGTTGCTGAAGCTCGCTATCTTCTTCGGAGAGATGGGTGTCCCGATTCGCAGCGAAACTTCTTTGTTTCGCTTGTTGGTCAGTTCACGCCCGAGCAGTAGGGTTCGCAGACGTGGGTGAACGACTCCCAGCGTGTTGAAGAAGTAGCTGTTGCTGCCGGCAAAATAGATCGGCACCACCGGTGCGCCCGAGCGGAAAATCAATTTGGCTGAGACCGGATTCCAGTCGGAGTCAGTCACCCGGCGATCTCCCAGGCGGAAGTGGGAGACCTCTCCGGCGGGGAAGGTAGCGAGCAAATGCCCGTCGCGCACCCAGCGTAGGGAATCTTTGACCGATCGTGCGTTGTAGCGGGCTGCAGAGGGACCGCCAAATGGATCGATGCCGAATGCATGCGGCTCCATCTCGCTCATTCGCAAGAGGAGGTAGTTGACGAGAAGTTTGGAGTCCGTGCGGATGGATCGAAGGAGGTCTCCGAGTATGATGCCGTCCAGCCCACCATAGGGGTGGTTCGAGATGACGAAGACGGGGCCGTCGGGAGGGATGCGCGCTGCCTCTTGTTCGCTAAATCGATAGCGGACCCCAAGAGACTGGAGCGTATTGGAGAAAAAACTTTCCGGCGTGCTGCCGCGGGCGGTGTCGTAGAGACCGTTGACCGCACGAATCCCGGTCAGTCGCTCAAATATAGGGGCGATCAGGCCATAGGACCGTCGGGCCCAGGGGTTTCGAATATTTTTCCCGAGCTCGATAAGAGATTCGTCGTCCGTGCAGGGCTTCATGCCGAATCATGTGTTTTTCAAGTGTGGGGGTTGGTGGACGACCTGAAAGTCGCTCTCGACCGGATCACTCGTGGATCCCCCTTTGACTCTAGCTAGATCTTTTTGCGTTTGCGTTCGAAAAAGTGGGGATCTGCCTTTTTTGACTCCGGGGCGACGGCTTCGTCCTCCTTCTCGGGTTCGGCGTCCTTGGGCGCGGGCTTGTTCAGCTCCTTGGTGGGCAGGGGGGTTGAGGGCCCGGGTTTCGCTCCGAGATCTTTGGCCGGCTGTGCCGCGGGGGCAACGGGTGCGGTGATTGGCTTCTCGGGAGCGGCAGCCGGTTTGGCTGTTTCTTTGACCGGCTTTGGCGCCGGGTTAAGGTCGATTTTGGGCTCTGCGGGCTTCGGCGCAGCCGGAGCTGGTTTCGGGGTCGGAGCAGGTGTGGCTGCTTTCTCCTCGACCGGGCGGGGCGCTGGCGCTTCCTCGGCAGCTTCCCGCTGGTTTAAGTCGACCTTGGGTCGTTTGGCCGCGCGGATTCCTGTGACTAAAATCTCGATCTTTCCTAGCTTTTCTACGCCCAGATTGTTCTCCAGTGCATCCTTTAGGTGTGTTTGCAGGAAGGATGCGGTATCGCGAAGGTGGGCGGAGCCGTCGACGCGGATTCGAACAGAAAGGTTCAGCTTACGGCGCGCTTTGATCTTGATAGCTGGTTTGCGTACCTCGGGCAGTTGTTCGCAGGCCGAGTGAACCAGCTCGAGAAGGGCGTGACGCGAAATCTCTACATAACCGGTCTCCCCCTTGAAGGCGCGGATCCGACGGGCGGGGCGCATTCGCAAGAGCAGGAGCAATACGATCAGGCCGAGTGCGATCCCGGCGACGATCAAGTATTCTCTTTGGGCGAGAAATTGAAAATCGGTACCTTTTGCCGATTCGAACCAGTTCTGTAAGGATTCTAGCATAAATAGATCAACCAGCCCACTGGCCGGATTCTTGTTTCGGCTCTTCGGAGACGTGAACCCCGTCGATGATGATATCGACGCGAGCGACTTCCTTGCTCGTCATTTTCGAAACTTCGTCACGGACTGTCTGCTGGATCTGGCCCCCTGTGCGGGCTAGTTCGACGCCGAAATCCAGAAGAACCCGGATCTCGATCTCATAGGTGCCGCCCTCGTCTTCACTTACCCGAACGCCTCTCTCGCCTTCGCGCTTGGCGAACATTTCGGTAATTCCTTCGAAGCGTCCACCGCCAACTGCGTGAACACCCGGGACGCTCAGCGTAGCGATGCGAACAATGTTCGCGACAACGCTATGGTTGATTCGGATCTCGCCGAGAGTCGAACTCTCCTCGGATACGAAAGGGACTGTTGAATCGTTATCGGATGAGTTCGGTTGCTCCATAGTATTTAGGATTTGTCGGGTTGAGACGCGGAGAGAAGATAGCGAGGTGTCCGGGCCAGGAATTCTTCAACGTAGCGAGTCGTGGTTTGTCCTTGACGGAAAACCGGATCGCTAACGATAGCCTGGAGGAAAGGAATATTCGTGTTGATCCCCCCGATGAGATACTCCTTCAACGCCCGATTCATGTGAAGAATCGCTTCGTCGCGGGTAGCTCCGTAGGTGATCAGCTTCCCAATCATCGAATCGTAGTACGGTGGAACTGGGTAGCCCGAATATACGTGAGAGTCCAAACGGATCCCTGGTCCACCGGGTGGATAGTACAGGTCAATGACTCCCGGTGACGGAGCAAAGTTGCGGGAAGGGTCTTCCGCGCAGATCCGACACTCGATGGCATGTCCCGAGATCTTTACCTGCTTTTGCTCAATGCCCAGAGGCTCGCCTGAGGCGATCTGAATCTGCTTCTTGATCAGGTCGATGCCAGTCACAATTTCTGTGACCGGGTGCTCCACCTGAATCCGAGTGTTCATCTCAATGAAGAAGAAATCCCCATTTTTATCGACCAAGAACTCGATTGTGCCGGCATTCTTGTAATTCGCAGCTTCAGCAGCTTTCACCGCCATTCGACCCATCCGACGACGCAGGTCAGCGGATAGGAAGGGTGAGGGGGCTTCTTCGAAAACCTTCTGGTGTCGGCGTTGGACCGAGCAGTCGCGCTCTCCAAGGTGGATCACCTTGCCGTGTTCATCAGCTAGGATTTGGAACTCGATGTGTCGAGGTTCCTGAATGAACTTCTCGATGTACACCGAGGCGTCACCAAATGCCTTTTCCGCTTCGGCGCGGGCAGTCTCAAACTCCCGCTGGAACGCGACCGCATTGTGCGCAACCCGCATGCCGCGGCCACCTCCACCGGATACGGCTTTGATGATCACGGGAAAACCAATCTCCTTCGCCAGCTTGAGCGCTTCCTTGTCGTCGGAAATGGCGCCTTCGCTGCCTGGAATGATCGGCACTTTGGCGCTTTTGACCGTTTCCCGAGCCAGTGCTTTGTCTCCCATCATCCGGATCGTCTGTGAGGACGGTCCGATAAACTTGATGTTGCAACTCTCGCATTGCTCGGCGAAGTCGGCGTTCTCAGAGAGAAAACCGTACCCCGGGTGAATCGCGTCCACGTTGGCCAGTTCAGCGGCACTGAGAATGCGATCTGCCTTTAGGTAGCTTTCTCCGCTGGGAGCGGCACCGATGCAAATCGCATCGTCAGCGATCTGACAATGGATCGATTGTTCGTCGGCTTCCGAGTAAACAGCCAGTGTTTCGATGCCCAGCTCGCGGCAGGCTCGAATCACCCGGAGGGCAATTTCGCCGCGATTGGCGATGAGGATTTTCTTCAGCATACCTCGCCGCTCAGCCTTCCTTCACTTTCATGAGAGCTTGCCCGTATTCGACGGGCTCGCCGTTTTCGACGAGGATCTCGAGGACCTTGCCGCTCACTTCCGACTGAATCTCGTTCATGACCTTCATCGCTTCGATGATGCACACCACCGAATCAATTTTGATCTTGCCGCCTTCTTCTGCGAAGGGGGGGCTGTCAGGGGATGGGGCACGGTAGAACGTTCCCACCATCGGTGACTTGACGTAAGTGATGCCCTTTTCTTCTGCTTCAGGGGCAGCGGCGCCACCAGCTGTTGCTGCGGGTGCGGCTGCTGCGGCCGGCAGTTGGGCAGGTGCGCTCGCGGCACCGCCACCGTGTACGGCGACGATTTCTTTCTCGCGAGCAAGACGAATGCGAAAAGTCTCTTCTTCGATTTCCATGGAGGACAAGTCACTGTCCTTCATCATTTCGACGAGTTTTTCGATCTGATCGATGTCCAAAGCGTTTCCTTTGTTGGGTTTATTCAAGAGTTTTAATGGTTCGGCAAATCGTTGAATGGAGAATAGTAGGAGGCTTTCGAGGGGTTCTGCAACCCTTTAGGGAATCTGGTTTATGATTTGGGTTTTGCTCAATATTGCTCCAGAATCACTTCATTATCAACGGTTAAGGTGACGCATTTGTAACTGATATCTGCATTTTCTTCATTGGATCGGATGCCAAGCATGGCATTTGCTAGGTACGACTACTAGCAGTGAAAAGTTTAAAAATCCATAGGTCCTCCCGCCGGCTTCTTCCACAATCGGAAGTAGACGAGAGAGGCTTTGCGCTGATCATCAGTTTGAGCCTGATGTCGGTGGTCCTTCTAGTGGTCTTGCTCCTGTCGATTCAGTTGCAGGTGGCGGTTTCGTCGAGTTCGAACCAGGAGGGCGTTGTCGTTTCGAGGGAGAGCTCGCGACTCGCCATGGCCATCGCGCTGGGAAATTTGCAGAAGGTGGCGGGCGAAGATCGTCGGTCAACGGCGAGGGCAGAGGTGCTCGGGGCTGGAGTTTCTACTTCGGGAAGCAGTCTCTGGACGGGTGTCTGGGACGCAGAGAATCCCGGAAATGCCCCGGAGTGGCTCGTTTCGGGCAGTAATCCAGATCCAGTCGCGGGCGCAGGCGCTTCTTCGAAAGAAATTTTACCGGGAAATAGTAGCCAGGAGGCCGTCGAGGTGAATTTGGACGAGATTGCAAGCGACGGCGCCGTGGTGGCTCGCGTCGGTTGGTGGGTCGGGGGTGAGGCCTCCACTGTCTCTTTGTCTGGAGGACGACGAGGCACCGTGCTCTACGAGAGCTCTTCGTTTGAGTCGCAGCGCAGCAGTGCTGAGTACGTGACCCCGTTTGGCGTCGATTTGTCTTCGATCTTCCCCAGTGCGGAGATCGATGAGGATGACGATCAATTGGCGAGCCTCCTTCAGGAATCAGTCAGCGAGACGGATGTTCTCTTCATTCAAGATAGTGCCGGGGCTCCGTTGGCTGATCTCACCACGTTGCAGGAGGTCGAGGTGGATTTGGCCGTGGCCTCCTACGGCGTGTTGGAGAATCCAGTTTCGGGAGGGTTGAAGGTGAATCTTTCGGACTCCGATTATCGGGACAGTTTTCTCGCCAACGATGATCTCGCGGAGTTCCTCGGGCCGAAGGGCGATTATCTGGAGGTTGATTCAGGGGTGCCGGACCGGCGGGACTACGCTGGAAAACCGTTTTTCAGTCCGCGGCCTATTTTGTCGGAAGCGGTTCTCTATATGGGGCTCTTTCATACTTGGAGCGATGCGAAGGTTCGCGTGCGCTACCATTTTGAGGCAGAGTTCTGGAACCCCTATCCTTTGCCGCTGCGCTTCCCGCGCGATACTGACTCCAGTTACGACCGGGGGGTAGTGCTTTATTTCGATGGGCTGCCGACGATAACCGTCTCTGCCGAAAACTATACTCTTCCGACCGGCTGGTCCGTTCCGGAATTGGAGGAGGACCTGGACGACTTTTCCTCTTATTCCGCGAGCGATTCGAGAACTTTCATCAATTCGTGGATCGAGATCTCACCTTCTACCGATTCCAACAGCCAGCCCGTCTTGGAGCCGGGGGAGGTGTACCAGGTGATGGAGCCGGATCCTCTGACCCAAGCGAGAGGTTTGGCCCGTGATTTTGACACGGAACGCTGGTCGGCCAGCGCGAAGACGAAACCCGATGACAATGCTGATATCCGGATTAAGGGTGAGCACCCAGCCGGGGGAGTCACGTTGACAATGGTTCCGTACGATAGTTCGGGCGATATTAAGGAGCTGGATCCCATTGCCGAATTCGAAGGTCTGGCTTTCGACGATTTTGAGGTGGTGAGAAAGTTTCGCACGGGGGCGAATCCTTTTTCCCGCGATACTAGTTCCAGTTATACCATCGAGGATTACGTTTTTGCCTATCACTTCCGCGTGGGCACCGATGAGACCGACATGACTTCCATGCGCGATCTGCAAACGGCGGTCGATCTTCGGGAGCCGTCATTTGAAGGAAGCGAGTCCTATGAAGATGTGTTCGGGACCGACAAAGTGAAAAATGATTTGGTCGAACCGATCGGCACGGATCCCTCCTATATCGTTCAGGATGACGCGAATTTGTTCAGCTTCCTCGATCAGATCATGGACCGGACCGCCCGGAGTCACAGCGAAGATTACCGGCTTTCGATCCTCTACGACCTGCCCGATGGCGACGCGATCTCGATCGGCCAGCTCGCCTCGGTCTCCATTCACCGCCGCGCCCCTCGTTCCATCGGCAATGCTTGGGGTGAGGAGCTGAACGAGGCTTTCGATACGTACTACCTCTCGCCCAAGTTTGAGGATACCGCCTCCGCCTCGGGAAGCGATCGCGTTCTCGGGAATCCATGGATTCGCCAGCTTTCGGACGATCCGGAAGAAGCGGACTCCGAGGATGCGGTATTTGAGTTGGTTGACGGATCTTTCAATATCAACTCTACGTCCCTCGATGTCTGGCGCGCCGTGTTGCGGGCGCCGGTGCGCACTCCGCAGGGGTTGGATGAAAGTCGCAGAGGCAGGGACGATGTGTACCGCACCAGTACTTATTTTCGCCTACCGGGCTACCAGGCCGATATCGAGGACTTCTACATGAGTGATGCCGAGCTCCAAAATCCCGACCGGGTTTTTGCCCAAGGGATCCGGGTGCTGGACGACAATCAGGTCGACGCGATTGCGGCGGGAATCGTGGAGAAGATCGAGGCTCGCGGGGAACCCTTTTACAGTGTGTCCGAGTTTGTGAGTTCCGGGATTATCTCCGACGCCATTGAGGAGGCGGGGAGCGATCCAGCTGATGCGGCAGACCCGATCAATGATGGATTTATGGAACGCTCGAATGTCTATCTTGAGCAGTCCGACATCATTACCCGGATGGCTCCGTTTATGACTTCGAGGTCAGATACGTTCCGAGTGCGAGCTTATGGGGAGGTCGTTGATCCGATTACCGGTGAAACGGTTTCCAGCACGATCTGTGAGGCCGTGGTCCAACGACTGCCCGAGAAAGTTGATGGTTCCGATCCAATGGATCCGACGACGAGTGTCGCCGATTCACGTCGTTTTCGAGTGCTGAGGTTTGAATGGTCCGATGAGAGCTAATATTTTAATTTTCCTTCTTTTCCTCGCCGGGGGACTCTCGTCTGCGCTGGCCCAGGATGTTCCGGTTTCTCCAGAGGGGGAGGAAGAGGTCATTGCGCTCAATTTTGATTTCTCCGTTTTTCCTCTGGACCGCGCCGATTGGTCGGGGATTTTCTACGCCCCGAAGGGCGATCCCCAGGACAAGGTCGAGGAGCTGCGATTCAACCCGCACGAGCGAACATTTGGATTTTCCTACAATGGTCCGACGCCATTTCGAATCTATCGAAAATCCCTGAGCCCGGAAGGCGAAGAGATCTACACGACAGTCGGAGAGATCGAACTAGAGCCAACTCGTGAAGATCTTATTCTATTTTTCAGCTTGGATCGAGGTGCCAACAGTTCGGGGCCGTACCGTATCCAGGACATGGTCGATTCGAAGGAGACCTTTCCAGAAGATTCTATTGTCTTTTTCAATTCGACTGGTGCCACCTTTTTTGGGCTGTTGGGTGAAGAGCGCTTTACGCTGAAGCCCGGTTCTTCGAGGCCGATCGATGTATCCGATTTTTTCGAAAATCCAGCTCCGATCGCCCTGGTGATTAAGGACGGCAACAATATCCGGAAGGTCCTCGTTAATAAAATCAATTTTTCCCCGGATCGGCGCACTCTGATGATTATCCGCCCTCCGGCGTCGGGCACCAGTTTGCGGGTGCGGACGCAACGACTCACTGAATTCCTCGGGTCCCAGTCACCATCTGGCGATTCCGGCGCGTAAATGAATCTATTTGAATTTTTTCACCGATCAAATCCATGAAGACATCTCTCACTACACTGGCAATTCTCCTTACCGTGGGACATAGCTACTCGCACGGGCAGATTTCGAAGGCCGCTCGCGAGGGCGCTGTGATCGAGGCGGGCGGACTGAATGGAACTGCGGAATTTTACGCCCAAAATGCAGGCTCGAACTACGATGAGTACAGTATGATCGAGTTTTCGCTCTCCAAGGCCGATTTTGAGGGGACCAATATTACCGACATCACGGCAGCGTCACTGACCCTGACCGTCAATGACCGGACGTTCGCGAATGCGGGACCGTTCACGGTCTTCTTTACGCCCGATTCCAAGGTGGATCTGGGTAACTACGCGACGATGGCCTTCGATGCGAATTCGGATTACGGAATCGATCTGGGTGATTTCCCAACCGATCCGGTTGCCGTAGGAACATCTAATTTTGCCTATGGCCCCAACGAGGGCGAGGGTGAGCAGGTCGAGGTGATCCTCGATCTTTCAGCATTTGAACCGGAACTGATTGCAGCCATCAATAGTGCAGAGCCGTTTCACCTTTTAATTGGGGCGCTGGAATCTGACGGCACCGTTGCGACATTTTCGGGAGTAGGGAATACCTACGATCCCGGCGATCCCATGTTGAATATCACGGCGGTTTCTTCGTCCGCTGCGGATCCTGAGCCTCCCAGCTACCCATCGGGTTTCTCAGCCTCGGCGAGTTTCACTACTATTACAGTGTCGTGGACGGATATTCCGGGCGCGGTCGGGTACGTCGTCCAAATTTCCGAGACAGACTCTTTTCCCGGCGTATCGGATGGAACCGCTCCTTCGGATGATCTCGACCTCGACGATGGTTCGGGCCAGGTGGTGGTCAATCAAGGGGAGGGAGAGGTTACTTTCTCGAACTTGGACGAAAGTACTCAATACTACTTTACGATCTTCCCTTTTTCCAATCT
The DNA here is from genome assembly GCA_002388665.1 of Opitutia bacterium UBA4506. GTDB lineage: Bacteria > Verrucomicrobiota > Verrucomicrobiia > Opitutales > Puniceicoccaceae > Puniceicoccus. The sequence continues at coordinate 60,387 of DGMY01000029.1, forward strand.
CGGCACTGACACGGACTATAAAACGGACGGAACTCCGCCAGAAGCAGATGTGTCCACCGGGGAGTCTGCTGGTGGGAGTCTTCTCTTCACCCAGTACTACGAAGGCTCTGGAAACAATAAGTATTTGGAGATTACCAATGTCTCGGACTCCGAGATCGATTTGACCGGTATCATCCTTACTGCCTGGAGTAATGAGGCGGCCGAGGACTGGAAAACCGGGACCTCGACGACAGATCGGATAACTTCATTGGATGGCTACACGATTCGAGCCGGTTCGACGATAGTTGTCGCCAACTCCGCAGCCGCATCTCCTATTGATCCCTCTGCAGCCATGATTCCCGGTAGTGATTTCGAGGGGGATGTAACGGTCACGTTTTTTAATGGGAACGATTCGGTGGTTATGTTCGTCGGAGACTCTCAGGACCCTTCAACGATAATGGATGCGATTTCGTTTACGGATGCCGGGAATGAGGGTGCGGAAACGTCGTTCGTTCGCGTTTCTACGGATGCTGGGTTCGACCTTACCGCCGGTTCAAATGTGACTAGTTTCCCTTCGGTCTGGACGGCTGTTGACTTGAGCACGGTCGATAGTGCTTTGCCCGGCGATGATGAGCACCTCGGAAGTAGTGATCTAGGCACCCCTTCGCCTATTGTTGAATTTGTCGAGGTTTCAGAGGTAGTCTCCGAGGGTGATGGGACTTTTGAAATTACTTTCCGTATTTTGAATCCCGATGGGGAATCGGTCGATGTGGATGTGGTCTTCGATTCGGGTCTGAGCTCGGCGGATCTTTCCGATATCGATTCCTATTCGACGGCGACGGTCTCGTTCCCATCGTCTGCATCCCATGGGGATACGCAAACTGTAACCGTTACGCTGACTGATGATTCTGATTTGGAGTCCTCAGAATTTGCGATATTCGCCCTTGGAAATCTGCTTTCCTCTGGCAACGCGGCTCTGGGGTCGGCAAGTCAGTTTACGGCGACAATCCAGGATAACGATACGCCGATTCCGACTATCTTCCTCTCAGAATTGGTGGATCCGGCTGACGATGCCTCGGCGCGGTACGTTGAGATCTACAACCCGACTGCGTCCCCAGTGGATCTTGCGGCAGGGCAGTGGTACCTTTCTCTCTACTTTAATGCGGGAAGCACTCCGAATTCCGAGATCGCACTGACCGGTACCATTCCCGCCGGCGGGACTTATGTCGTCGGTGCTGCGGGTTATGCGGCTGCCTTCGGTTCAGCGCCGGATCAGGAAAATGGGAACATCAATATGAACGGAAACGACAATGTGGAACTTCGCTTCGGTGGAGGCTCCTCAACGGGGATTCTGGTCGATGTCTACGGGGAGGCCGGCGTCGATGGGGTCGGCTCTGCCCGGGACTATGTCGATGGCCGCGCAGTTCGACTCGATTCCGTAGCGGACGGGACATCAACGTTCGATATCGCCCAGTGGTCGATTCTAACTGAGCAAAATGTTGCAGATGCTTCTCCCGGATCCCACCCGGAAGCCATATTGTCCCCGCCAACCGGTGTGAGCGCTACGCCTTCCGGTGATACCGCGATTCAAACTGGCTTTGCTCCGGTTTCGGGGAACGACGTGATCGTAGTATTTAATACTTCAGGTGAATTTACTTCGGCCGCCGGATCGGTGCCCGCAGTGAATGATTCCTTCGCCGGTGGCACGGTGATTTATGTAGGGTCGGGTGTTCCACCACTACAGACTGGGTTGGTCGCATCTACTGAATATTTCTATGCGTTCTTCTCCACTGATGGCACCGATTATTCGGTCGGGGTGACCGCTTCAGCTACCACCGCATCGGTAGCCGGGCTAATCGGGGAAGAGGACTTCTCTGGAGATCCCGCGGTTCAATGGGTGAACCAGAGCGGTGATGGTGTCGATGCTGACTACGGTTGGCAGGTCGAAGATGAAGAGGCGAAAGCCGATGGCTACGATGGTCCTGCTTCTCAAGAGCACTATCTTGTCTCCCCTGCTCTGAGTTTTACCGACGCATCGAATCCAGTTCTGGAGTTTGATTATGGCGAGGCATACGAAGGGCCTTCGCTCCAAATCCTCTATTCCACCGATTATTCCGGTTCGGGTGTTCCGGCCGAAGGAACCGACACGTGGACGCCGATTTCCTTCACCTTCAGCGAGGACCTTGGCAACCAAGACGACGAGGTCTCCTCCTATCAGGGTTCGGTGGAGCTACCCGAATCACTCGAGGGAGAGGCGACGGTTTATCTCGCCTTCCTCTATACTTCTGATGGTTCCGAAACCGGTTCGAGACAGTGGTACCTGGACAATATTCTAGTCCGGTCCAGTTCTTCCGATCCGGTCTCCGAATACCTCGACTCCTATGGGTTGACCCTCGCGGATCTGAACGATGATTCCGGAGATAATGACGGTATGCCTGTGATCATCGAGTACTTGGTGGACGGTGATCCCGATGTGCCAGACGCGTTCCGGCTCGAGGGTATGGCTTACGAGGAAGAAGGGGAGCTCCCCCGGTTGACTATCGAGTTCTTGAGCAATCGCGCGACCGAACCTGCAGGGGTTACCATCGAGGTCCTGGGGAGTAACGATCTCGGAGTCGCCGATCCGTTTGTCCCTGTCAGTTTCGATTTCCTCGCTCCGACGGATAATGGTGACGGGACCTTCACCCACCGCTACCGACAGGTTGAGCCGATCGGTGGTGTGGATGCGAAAGACTTTCTCCGCTTGAGAGTCACTTACGAAGCACCGTAGTAGCAGGGGCGTTGCCTGCTCGCAGGGTTGCCGATGGTCCCGCCAATCGCTCTTCTTGAGGGGTTGGTGGGGATCGTCCCCCCCCCCGC
>DGMY01000029.1:63368-86186 GCA_002388665.1 Opitutia bacterium UBA4506
GACCCCCCCCCCGGGTGCAAGTCCTTCGCTAGCGGGGCGGTCGGGGAGTGAGGTGATAGATCGCTAGTACCAGAATTCCCCCTACGATGAAGGGTGGCCCGCAAAGCCAGGTTTCCGGTCTCTGACCGAGGATAAAATAGAATACGCAGAGAAGGGAGCTGCCGATGAAAACCTGCGTCGCACCTAGAATGCCCGAGGTGAGGAATCTAGGATCTCTACGACGGGCCTGGATGATGTTTATGATCGTCATCCCTAGGTTGATCAGGTTGAGGAGCCCAGTGATCACGATCAGGATCAATCCCGGGTCCAATTGCCGGATCCATGGGAGGGCTATGGCTAGGGCGATTACGATAGCGATGACGAGAAGCTCAATCATCAGGGCCTTTTTATACTTGGTACTGGCCGTCTGCTTTTTGCTGCGAAATCGCCTCGCGAATGTCGGAGACGAACCTTTGGAGCACCGCTTCCCAGGATAGTTGGAGTCCGGTGGCTCGTGCCGATTCCCGTAGCGGTGCCCAGTTTTGGTTGGGGCGGGTTAGTGGAGAGATCGCTTCGAGAAATGCACTCTCATCATTGTAGGGAACGATGAATCCGTTTTCACCGTTGCGGATGAACTTGCCGGGGGCGGCGTAGTCAAAGGCGAGGACCACCAGCCCACTGGCCAACGCCTCGGTTACGACATTGCCAAAGGTTTCGGTGATGCTGGGAAAAAGAAAGAAGTCGGCGGACGCATAGTGCGTTGCGAGGTCGACCCCGCGCTGGGTTCCGGCAAAAATAGCATCGGGGTGCGCCGTCTCGAGTGCCTTTCGCTCGGGGCCGTCGCCCACGATGACGAGCTGGGCATCGGGCTGATCCACGCGTATTTTCTCCCACGCACGGAAGAGGAGTTGCATGTTCTTCTCCGAGGCTACACGACCAACTGTCAGGTAGACCGGAGAGGTCTCCGTGGCTCCCCAGGAGGCGCGAAGGGCAGACGATCGGCACTCCGGTTTAAACAGGGTTGTGTCGACCCCTCGCTCAAGCAGGCGGAGGTTGCGGAAGCCGGCGTCTTCGAGTTTTCCCAGTAGGTCCTTGGAGGGGCCAAAGGTGCGCCAGGTTGAGTTGTGTACCGTGCGTAGGTATTGCTCAGCAATTGGTTCGAGCCACTCCAGATTGTAGTGACGCATGTACTCGTGAAAGTTTGTGTGAAACCCCGAGACTGGCAGTATTCCACGAACGAGCGCTACCAAGAGAGCTGCGATCCCCAGCGGTCCCTCCGTTGCGAGATAAACCGCGTCGGGGCGGCTCTCCTCCCAGATCCGGTCAATCTTATGGAAGGCCGGTAAGCCCATGTTCAGTTCCGAGTAGCCGGGTAGTGAAATTCCTGCGACGGGAATCTCCGAGAACTCCGTCCGGGGTTCCGGCTCCTCGTCTTGGCGGGGGCGTATGACCGATACTTTGTGACCGAGAGAGGATAATCCGAGCGCCAGCTTTTCGAGGGTCATGGCGACCCCGTTGATTTCTGGTGGAAAGGTTTCGGTGACGAGGCAGATTTTCATGGGCGTTTAGGGAATTCTGCGCTCAGGAGGGCGCGTATGGAGACGGTGGCACTGGACCCCAGCATGAGGAGGGCCGCAGCGATGGGGTGAAGGATTCCGGTCGCTGCCAGTGCGATTCCAATCCCGTTGTAAATGATGGCAAAATGAACGTTGGAGCGAACTCCGTGATGGACTCGCCGGGCTAGGTCGATGCCGTGGATCAGGGTCATGAGGTCGTTCCCCAAAAGGACGGCGTCTGAGGTTCCGCGCGGTAATGAGGCTCCTTCGCCAATCGATACCGAGGCGGCTCCGGCTGCCATCGCCGGGGTGTCGTTGATGCCGTCCCCAACAAAAATCGGTTCCTCCCCACGCTCCACAGCTTTCTCGACTCGGGCGCGCTTTTGTTCCGGTGTAAGCGACCCTTCTACGGTGACACCGGAAATTTCCGCCCAACGCGGATTGGGATCTCCCGAGAGAATGTCGACTTCGATCCCGCGGTCGCGGAGATGCTGGAGGCAGGTTTCCGCTTCGTCGCGGAGTATTTCCTCTACGCGGATTTCTGCCGAGAGGATGCCGTCCACCCATACGTGCACGATTTTCTCCGGGAGCTGTGAGGGTGGGGCAATGGCCTGCGTCGAATCACGGTTGCCGATCTCGATCGTATGCTCGACTCCGTTTGCTTTGAGCCGGGCTTCGAGGCCTCGTCCCGGAAGGAGCCGCCGGTCCAAAATGGTCGTGTTGGCTTCGTCGACGAAACCGCTGAGAGCGCGGGCCACCGGATGCTCTTGCCCGGTTTCGGCGGAAGCGACCCAGTTCCGTAGTTCGGCAGCGGGAACGGGCGAGGTCTCTAGCGTATAAAAGTCCCGTACCACCAGTTGGGCGGAACTGAGGGTCCCCGTCTTGTCGAAAAAGATGTGCCGGGTACGAGCAAAGGCGTCGAGAGCTTCGCCGTGACGGCAGAGCATGCCTTTTTCAGTGAGCCGAAATAGACCTTTCCATATCGCGATCGGAGTAGCGAGGCCGAGTGCGCAGGGGCAGGAGACCAGCAGTACGGCCATGGAGTTGAAGAGCGCGACTTCCCAGCCTCCGGTTCCCCAGAGTAGCCAGCCGAAAAAGGTCGCGGCGGATATTCCCAGGACGATCGGTAAAAACCATTGGATGGTATGGTCCGCCCACGTCTGGAGTCGGGAGGGTCGCTCGCGGGCTTGTTCTACCCAGGCCAGAATCTGGTCAATCTGTCGCTCGTCGACCGTCTTGGTGGTGCGAATCGTAAAGGTGCCGTCTACGGACCAGGAGCCGGCGTGGATCATTCCCCCGGGACGGCCGATCACGGGTATAGGCTCTCCGGTGAGTTGAGACTGCTCAAGGTACCCGGTGCCGTTGATGATTTCCCCGTCGATCGGTACGGCTTCCCCCGGGGCAACCCGTACCAGCGCGCCCGGGCGAATGAACTCGACCCGGGTTACCCGTTCTTCTCCGTCTGGAAATACTTCGCGGGCGGTTTCGAAGGTTTCCCGGTAGCGGTCAATTTCTTGGAGAACTTTGTCCCGCGAGAGGCTGCCGGTGCGTTTGCCCACAGTGTAGACCGCCAGAACAATGGCCACCACTTCGTAATAGACTGATCCCGTTCCTGTAAAGGTCGCGAGTAGAGATCCGGTCAGCGCACCGATGCAGGTGATGAGAAAGAGAAACTCCACTGTGATTCTGCCGCGCCGCGCTGCCGCCCAAGACTCCCGGGCCAGTCGGGGTCCGAGCAGTCCGATCACTACTGCAGCCGAGCCGAAGAGAGCCGCATGAAGGCTCCAGTAGGTGAGGGATCCGTAGGGGGGGCTCGCGACGTTGATCGCGAGGCCGAAAACCATACTTTGCCCCGCGATTACCAGAGAGATTCCCAGTTTTAACCAGAAATTCTTGTCGTTGTTCGCTGTCGAGGTGTGGAGGGATGCGTCCGTAGGTCCGCAAGAACAGCATCCGGCGTTCATTCGTGATCCTCCAATGCTTTGCTCGCGGCGTCCAGCGATACCCCCACGCAATCGTGGCGGGAGCGCAATTCATGAACGGCCGAAAGCAATTTGAGCTCCTCACTGATGCCGTCGTCATGACCTTCGTACACCAGAGCCCGGATTCTTTGGATAGTCTGCCGGTACTCCTCGCGTGACTTTCCCGCCAGCGCTTGGACAAGAAGGGAGGAGGTCGCCGTCGCAATCGCACAGCCGGCAGTGTTTTGCCAGCAGTGGGTAATGATGCCTTCTTGGTTGGTCTGCGAGTAGAACGCCACTTCGTCTCCGCAGGTTCGATTTTTCGCCCAACCACGGAAGGCCCCAGGATCGGGTTCTCCTGTGCCCAGTGGCTCCCGGAAAAGTTGGAGGAGGCGCTCTTTGTAGATGGCTTGAAGTGTCTTGTGCCTGTCGGTCTCTTCGGTCACATCCTCAACATCTCGCGAGATTGCGACCGGCGCAACTCCGATCCGAAGGGATCTCGCGAATGGGTGGGTTGCCAATAATGCGCTAATGCAGGAACGGGGAGGAAAAGCCGGCGGAGTTGACGATGGAGACGGTTATTCCGGATCTGCTTACTATACGTCCTGCATTCGTTTTCTGGAAGAAGGGAGAGGCATCCGGATGCGTGATTAGAGCAGCAGCTGAATCCCCGCCCCAATCACGAAAATCCAGATCAGCCATTCGAAGAGTTTCTGCGGGATCTTTTCGACTACTGCGCGGGCTGCTAGGACTCCGACCATTGCGAACCCCATGGCGGGAAGGGACACGCTCATTGAATCGAGGTTGACTGCCCCAAGGCCGATGAGAATCGGGAGTTTCGCCCAGTTCACAATGAGGAAGAACCAGGCAAGAGTTCCGACAAATGCGATTTTGGGAAGGCGGAGAAAAATAAGATAAAGCGCAGCCACCGGGCCCGCCGCATTCGCAATCATCGTCGCAAAGCCTCCGATCGTTCCAGTCGCCACCCGTAATCCCCAGGCACTCTTCCCCGCTGGGATCGCGGTGGGATCTTTCTGAAATGCGGATTTAAAAAAGTGTAAGCCGGTCATAATGAGCAAAATCAGACCGATCAGGATCTCAACTGTGCGATCGCCTATGTTCCCAAATACCAATGCCCCGATTCCAACCCCGAGAAAGGTCCAGGGCAGCAATTTTCCGATCACTTTCCACTCGGCATGCCGCCGATAGACCAGCACGGCCACCACGTCGGCCGCCATCAGCACAGGCAGCAGGATCCCCACCGACAACCGCGCCGGAAAAGCCAGTGCATAGATGGCAATCGCCAAATTTCCCAATCCCGGAAGCCCACCTTTTCCCAGTCCCACTCCAAAGGCGGCAGCACATACCGCAACCCACTGTCCTGTAGATAGATCCATCGGAATAGACAATCAGCTCACCCGTGGTTGGCGATGCAAAAGTGGGTGAATTCTGTCAATTAATTTCATAATAGATCAGGTCTTTTAATAAAATAATTGACGGCGAGATGTGGGCTCTTTGATCGCGAAGGGGGGAGTGTTTTGGCCCGGAGAGATTTGATTTGGGGGTCCCCCAGGTTTGAGGTGCCGTGTCGGGAGGTAGGAGTTGACGGGATGGGGGTTAGATTCTAGTTTTCGATTTTACGCCTTTAAATTTATTGCTGTGTACCATCCCCGCAAAAAACCGCCCAACAAGATTCTCTGGAGCATTATGCTCGGAATTCTTGGAGTTCACCTTCTTGCCTTGATCGCTTTTGGTAGTTGGACCGTCTATAAGGCGGTAATGCCGAAGGACCCAACCTTCGAAGAGCCGCCTCCGATGGAGAAGATCGAGCGTGTTCAGCTGGAATATAAGGTGCGGATGCAGGAGCAGCAGCGGAAGTCTCAGCGTCCAAAGCAGAAGTTGCAGGTCAAGCAGATCAGCGAGATGCAGATGCCCGAGATGGATATTCAGGTGCCCAATATCAACAGTAGCACTGGCGTGGGTCGCGTAGGGAATGGTAATTTTGGTGACCTGGGTGATGGGGGAGGCCTTTCCCTGGGCGGTGTTTCCGTGGATTTGTTTGATATCAAGGCGAAGGGGGAAAAGTTTCTCTTTATCGTCGATGTGAGGAGGGATCTTCTGCAGGACAAGAAGGGCGGGATTCCCACTTATAATGTAATTAAGGAAGATGTGATCGGGCTCATCGAGGATCTGCCGTCGGGAGTTCTTTTCAACATGATCTTGTTCGATAAGTTTGGTCTGGAAGTCTGGCAGCCGCAACTTGTCCCCGCCACTGCGGAGAACAAGGAGGCGTTTGCGAATTGGATCCGGCCTGTCAATTCGAGCATCAATCAGACGGGTCTTCGGAAGAAAAATTACCGCCCCACAGCCTACGATCAGCCGATGGCGAAGCGGATTTTGACTCATGGGTCACAGGGTAATTCGGTATTTATGGCAACAGTGGCCGGGCTCGAACAGCGCCCGGATGCGATTTTCATCCTGTCGGATGGAATGCCCAGCTTTGAAAAGATCGTCGAGAGGAATAAAAAGTCTCCGGAGCAGCGGGCCAAAATACAGGAGGCCTATTTGAAAAAAATCGAGAATCTTGGGTTTGAGTCCGAGTCTGCCTATCGAAAGGCCCGTGCGGCTTCCTCGAGAGAGGTGTCCCGCCGGATCAGTGATTACAAAAAGAAGGAGAATGCTGCCCGGGCCAAAAAGGGAATTCCACCGCGCGTTTACACGAAGTCTGAATCCAAGCGTTTACGGGATAAAATGGAAAGCGATGTCCGGAAGTCGTTCGATGGATATGTTCCCGGAGTGAGCAAGGGAGATACGAATGAGTACGAGGGCCTGCCAGAGCGGGAGGTCACCGGCTGGATTGAGCAGCTGCAGCGGTTATTTTACGATCAGAATCAGGACGAGCGTCCTCAGGTGAATGCGATCGTCTTTAAGGGCAAAGATGAATCGGTTTCCGAGGATCAGGAGGACGTAATCGATGATTTTGTCGACGAGTTTGACGGGGACTACCGAATCTTGATCGGGCTAGGCCAGATCGACTCGGGATCGGTCAGTAAATAATTAGGCCCCTTGTGTGGGGTCGTTCCCTTACGGGCTTCCACATTCTGTAGCTCTTCCATTTCGGAGGGCGGTCTTTGGGTGCGCAGTTGATACGGTGTGCGGGACAATTCGGTCGGATCGCCGGGCCAGGTTTGGGGACAGTTGGGTGTGTCACACTGTGACACGGGGCCAGAGAAATGGGACATTTGCGTGACACAGTGGCAGTGTTTGCGGGTTCGATTCATTCGTCTGGATATTCCAGTAAATGTCTATTTCGTTGGTAGTCAATAGCTTGTGAGTTGGTCTGCGTGGCTGGCATCATTCCAGCATAGAAGGTGGCATGAGTAAAATCATTGGAATCGATTTGGGTACAACTAACTCCTGTGTCGCCATCATGGAAGGTGGCGAACCTAAGGTTATTGAAAATTCCGAAGGAGCACGGACTACCCCTTCAGTAGTGGCTTTCTCCAAGTCGGGAGAACGACTTGTTGGTCAGGCTGCTAAACGCCAGGCCATCACCAACCCGCAGAATACGATCTTTTCGGCAAAGCGCTTGATTGGTCGTAAGTTTGCCGAGGTTCAGGAAGAGGCCCGCAGTCTCCCTTATGAGGTAGTCGAAGGCAAAAATGGTGACGCCTACATTCGTTGCCAGGTCGGTGATAAAACGGAGGATTATTCTCCAGAGCAAATTTCCGCGATGATTCTCGGGAAGCTCAAGGCCGATGCCGAAGCCTATCTCGGTGAGCCGGTCACCAAAGCGGTGGTCACGGTTCCCGCTTATTTTAATGACGCGCAGCGCCAAGCGACAAAGGATGCGGGTACGATTGCTGGTCTCGAAGTGGACCGGATCATCAATGAGCCAACCGCCGCTTCGCTCGCCTACGGTCTCGACAAGAAGAATGACCACACCATCTCTGTCTTTGACTTGGGGGGGGGTACGTTCGACGTTTCCGTATTGGAAATCGGGGACGGGGTTTTTGAGGTGAAAGCCACAAATGGTGATACGCACCTCGGTGGTGACAACTGGGACACCGCCCTGATTCAGTGGCTCGCCGGAGAATTTTCGAAGGAGAATGGAATTGATTTGTTGAGTGATCCAATGGCGAAGCAACGCCTGAAGGAAGAAGCGGAAAAGGCGAAAATTGCCCTCTCTTCGACTCAATCTACCGACATCAACCTTCCCTTTATCACGGCCGACGCATCCGGTCCTAAGCACTTGAATGTGACTTTGAGCCGCGCGAAGCTCGAGCAGATCACTGATTCTCTCTTCCAGCGGATCAAGGGTCCATTTGAAGCATGCTTGAAGGATGCTGGATTCTCTTCTTCCGAAGTGAATGACTTGGTTCTCGTTGGCGGTATGACCCGTAACCCTAAGGTTATTGAGGTTGCCCGTGAGCTCGCTGGAAAAGAGCCACACAAGGGAGTGAACCCAGATGAGGTCGTTGCGATTGGTGCCGCTATTCAGGGTGCTGTCCTCCAAGGGGACATGCGCGACGTTCTCCTTCTCGACGTGACTCCGCTTACGCTGGGTATCGAAACCGCAGGTAGTGTCTCGACTCCTATGATCGAGCGAAACACAACGATTCCTACTAAGAAAAGCCAAGTGTTCTCGACCTACGCCGATAATCAGACGGCCGTGGATATTAAGGTTCTTCAAGGGGAGCGTCCAATGGCTGCCGATAACAAGATGCTCGGAAACTTCCGCTTGGAAGGGATTCCAGCTGCCCAGCGCGGCGTTCCTCAGATCGAGGTTATCTTCGATATCGATGCGAACGGGATTCTTCACGTGACCGCGAAAGACCAAGGCACCGGTAAAGATCAGAAGATCACGATTTCCGGTTCCTCAGGTTTGGACAAGGATGAGATCGAGCGCCTCAAGAAGGAAGCCGAGCTCCACGCTGACGAAGATAAGAAGCGCAAGGAATCTGTCGAAAACCGGAACGAGTTGGATAACCTCTGCTATCAGGCTGAAAAGCAAATCACTGATCTCGGTGATAAGCTTCCTGAAGACAAGAAGAGTGCAATCGAGCTAGCAGTGGCCGATGGTCGCAAGGTTCTCGAGAATCAAGCCGCTACCGCAGACGAGTTGAAGGAAGCCAAAGAGAAAATTACCGGCATCCTCACTCAGATCGGCCAGGACATTTACAGTCAGGCCGGTGGTCCGGAAGCTGGGGCCGCAGGTGCGGATGCCGGCGAAGGCCAGCCTGCCGGCGGTGAAGCTGATTCATCCGAGAAGGATGATGACGTGGTCGATGCGGACTTCGAGGTCGTCGACGAAGACGAGAAGAAGAGCTAAGCACAGTATCTACGTAAATCTACGATTTTAACCCGAAATCAAAACCACCTACATGAGTAAAGTGAAAATCAAACCACTCGGAGACCGTGTTCTCGTTAAGCACGTCGAAGAAGATGAACAAGTTCGCGGTGGCATCATCATTCCTGACTCGGCTAAAGAAAAGCCGCAGGAAGCTGAAGTCATCGCCCTCGGAACCGGCAAGACCGACGAAGCGGGCGCTAAGAGCTCGTTCGAAGTCAAGGTCGGTGACCGTGTCCTCGTAAGCAAATACGGGGGTACTGAAGTGAAGCTCGATGGAAGCACCTACACGCTAATGCGTGAGGATGACATCCTCGGCATCATCGGATAATTCAACCGTAATCCAACAGAAACCTATATAATATTATGGCCAAACAACTACTGTTTGACGAAGCGGGTCGGAAGAAGATCCTGCGCGGCGTGGAAACTCTCTCCAAAGCCGTTAAAGTGACTCTCGGACCTAAGGGACGTAACGTAATTATCGACAAGAAGTTCGGTTCGCCAACGGTCACCAAGGATGGTGTCTCCGTAGCGAAAGAGATCGAACTTGAAGATCCTTACGAAAACATGGGTGCGCAGATGGTGAAGGAAGTTGCTTCCAAGACCTCTGATGCAGCTGGTGACGGTACGACTACTGCCACCGTTCTTGCTGAAGCGATTTACCGCGAAGGTCTGAAGAACGTTGCCGCAGGTGCCAACCCGGTTTACTTGAAGCGCGGGATCGATAAGGCCGTTGCTGCCGCTGTTGCTGAGTTTGCGAAAGCTTCTAAGAAGGTAAGCAGCCGCGACGAGGTTCGCCAAGTGGCTACCGTTTCTGCTAACTGGGACTTGGAAATCGGTGAAATCATCGCCGATGCCATGGACAAGGTTGGTAAGGACGGGACGATCACCGTTGAGGAAGCCAAGTCGATCGAAACTACCCTCGACGTTGTCGAAGGGATGCAGTTCGACAAGGGATACCTCAGCCCTTACTTCGCTACCGATCAGGAATCCATGGAGTGCATCCTCGAAGATGCTTACATCCTGATCCACGAGAAGAAGATCTCTAACCTGAACGACATCCTTCCTCTCCTCCAGAACGTTGCGAAACAAGGCAAGCCGTTCTTGATCATTGCGGAAGACATCGAAGGGGAAGCTCTTGCTGCTCTCGTCGTGAACAAGCTTCGCGGTACTTTGAATGTCTGCGCTGTTAAGGCTCCAGGCTTCGGTGACCGTCGCAAGGCTATGCTCGAAGACATCGCTGTTCTTACCGGTGGCCGTTGCATTACTGAAGATCTCGGCATCAAGCTTGAGAACGTTCAAGTTAGCGACCTCGGTCGGACCAAGCGCGTTTCCATCGACAAGGAAAGCACCACCATCGTTGAAGGTGCTGGTAAAGCTTCCGACATCCAAGGCCGCGTAAAGCAGATCCGTCGTCAGATCGAAGAAACTTCTTCGGACTACGATCGTGAGAAGCTCCAAGAGCGTCTTGCTAAGCTCGCTGGTGGTGTGGCCGTCATTAACGTCGGTGCCGCAACTGAGCCAGAGATGAAAGAGAAGAAGGCTCGCGTAGAGGATGCTCTCCACGCTACCCGCGCTGCTGTTGAAGAGGGTATCCTCCCTGGTGGTGGTGTCGCTCTCCTCAATGCTGCGAAGACTCTCGATGCGATTCAGCTCGAAGGTGACGAAGCGATTGGTGCGACCATCGTCCGCAAGGCGATTGAGTACCCACTCCGTCAACTCTGCGCCAACGCTGGTGTCGAAGGTTCAATCGTCGTTCAGCAAGTTCTGAATGCCGAAGGAAACCAAGGCTACAACGTGGCGACTGGTGAGTACGAAGACCTCATCAAGGCAGGTGTTGTCGATCCAGCTAAGGTGACCCGCACTGCTTTGCAGAACGCAGGTTCCGTCGCCGGGTTGCTTCTGACTACTGAGTGCATGATCACCGATATTCCTGAAAAGGATAAGCCTGCGGCACCTGACATGGGTGGCATGGGCGGTATGGGTGGCATGGGCGGCATGATGTAATGCCCCCGTTTTTCTCCCAAGTAGTCATTTAGACCTATTTATTCAGGGCCGTCTCATCTGAGACGGCCCTTTTTTTCTGCTTTTGCTTGATGCCTGCTTCATTTCCTTTTTTATAGGGCAAACTTTCGATCTTCATGCTTCTCGTTCTCAGTATTCTTACGATCTTTGCCGGTGCCGTCGTGGCACCGCTTTTTGGTCGTCAGGGCCGTCCCGGGTGGAGCCTCTTTATAGCGTTGCCACCTTTAGTCGCCTTTATACTGCTCCTGACCGCTTGGTTTGGCTATGCGCAGCCCGATGGCTCCTTGATGGTTTCCTGGGAGTGGTTCCCCGCCTTCGGGGTTTCTCTCGATTTTTGCCTCGACGGTCTGTCTGTGACGATGGGGCTTCTCGTTACCGGGATAGGAGTATTAGTCGGGATTTATGCTGTAGGCTATATGAAGGGGCATCCGCAATTCGGGCGCTTCTCTTCATTCTTTCTCTTCTTTATGGGGTCCATGCTCGGCTTGGTCCTGGCCGATAATCTGATTCTTCTCTTTGTCTTCTGGGAGATGACGAGTATCTCCTCCTACCTCCTCATCGGTTTCAATCATGAGGACGAAAACGCGCGAAAGAAAGCACTTCAGGCGCTGTTGGTTACCGGAGGTGGTGCGGTGGCTATGCTGGCAGGGTTTATTCTTATCGGAATTGTCAGTGAGACCTATCGAATTTCAGAGTTGGGCGTGCTTGCTGAGGTTCTCCGATCATCTCCTCTTTATACCGGCATTGTGATTCTTGTCCTGCTGGGAGCTTTTACCAAAAGTGCTCAAGTGCCGTTCCACTTCTGGCTGCCAAATGCAATGGCTGCTCCGACGCCGGTAAGCGCATTCTTGCACTCCGCGACAATGGTCAAGGCGGGGGTATTCCTTCTTGCCCGCCTCAATCCCGCCCTCAGTGGCACAGACCTGTGGGCCTGGTCACTCACTGGTTTCGGTGGGGCCACTTTGCTCACCGCTGTTGTCTTGGGTATTTTTCAGACGGATTTAAAAAAGATCCTGGCCTATACGACGTTGGGGGTCCTCGGGTTGCTCACGATGATGCTTGGGGTTGGAACCGAACTGGCGATTAAATCAATGGTCATCTTTTTGATCGGCCATGCTCTCTATAAGGCTGCTCTGTTCATGACTGCCGGTTCGGTCGATCACGAGACGGGAACGCGAGACGTGCGGGTTCTCCGCGGATTGAGGAAAGCTATGCCGTTGACGGCGATTGCCGCAGGGTTGGCCGCTCTCTCCAAAGCCGGCTTTCCACCGTTCTTTGGTTTTATCGGCAAAGAGTACGTCTACACCGCTGGTGTTTCCGTAGAAGGATTGGCACAGGTCGCGCTGCCCGTTGCCTTCGTGGGGAACTTGATCATGCTGGCTTTGGCTTTTAAAGCTGGAGTGAGTCCATTTTGGGGCAAGCCAACGGCAGAGGGGTTGCTCCCGAAGCACCCGCACGAAGCACCGTTTAGCTTGGTCTTCGGTCCATTGCTGCTCGCAGTGCTCGGGTTGGTCTTTGGTGTTTTTCCGTTTCTCGTCGATTCAAGTATTGTCGGCCCGGCAGTCTCGGCAATTGAGGGGCATCCAGTTGAGTTGCACATCTCCCTTTGGCACGGCGTTAATCTTCCGTTGATTCTGAGCCTTTGTACTTTGGCTGCCGGAATCACCCTGTACTCGTGCAGGAGGTTCTTCTGGAAGCGTCATCTTGCGGTCAATACGTTCCTGCGCCCAAGAGGGGCCGAGGCCGTTTATGATTTCCTCTTTAATGGAATTGTTCGCTTTTCCAAGGTGCAGACCCGGATTCTCCAGTCGGGGCTCCTTCACAATTATGTGTTCATCATCGTTTCATTGACGACTGGACTCCTCGCCTGGGCATTTTGGCGATTCGGTGGGATTCAACTCGATTTCTCCACCGAATCGATGAGCGCTCTGTCGACTGGTCTGGTCATTATCATGGCGATAGCAGCTATTTTGGCTGCGAGTACAAATAACCGGATCACGGCGCTTGTCGCGCTCGGTACGGTCGGTTTTGGAGTGGCTCTTCTCTTTCTCTACTACGGAGCGCCCGATCTCGCGATCACACAGCTTCTGGTCGAAACGCTGACAGTGGTTCTGTTCATGTTTGTCATCTTTCGTCTGCCGAAACTCAGGAGTTTGTCTTCCAAAGCGACTCGTTTGCGTGATGCGATTTTGGCAGCACTTTTCGGCGGAATGATTTCAATTCTGGTCATTAAAGCCTTCACCATCCAGTTTCACGAATCGATCGGAAGTGACTTGGCCGAAATGAGCTACCCCGAAGCTCACGGAAAGAACGTGGTCAACGTGATTCTCGTCGACTTCCGTGCGCTGGATACTTTGGGAGAAATCACTGTGCTCTCTATCGCAGCTCTCGGAATCGCTGCGCTGATTGCGGGATCCCGCAGAAAAGGAAAGGGGACTGCCAAATGAAATCGATGATTCTTCACCAATCGGGGCGTATGCTGTTCCCGTGGCTTATCGTCCTTTCCATCATCGTGCTTTATCGAGGGCACAACCTTCCGGGGGGAGGGTTCATCGGTGGCCTCATTGCCGCGACTGCCTTCCTTCTGGCGAGCCTGGGAGACTCTGCGCAGGAGGCACGCCGCCTTTTGCGGTGCGAACCCACTACTCTGATGGGAGTCGGGCTGGCTATCGCTATCTTTAGCGGGGTGATCGGTGTCTTCGGGGGCGGGCCATTTTTGACCGGAGAGTGGTTGCCGGGATTTAAATTGCCACTTCTCGGAAGTGTCCATTTGGGCACGCCGGTTCTTTTTGATGTGGGAGTCTATCTGACTGTCATCGGATTCGTACTACACAGTGCCTTCAGCCTCTCGACGCTGAGCGAGTTTGGAGAGGAGGAAGACTGATTCCCATGGAAATCTTATTCGCAGTTCTTATAGGAATCCTCTTCGGCAGCGGTATCTACTGCTTGTTGAGAAGAAGTATTGTCAAACTGGTGATTGGTATCGTTTTGATCGGACACGGGGCCAACTTGCTGGTGTTTTCCTCGGGCGGTTTGCTCGCGGGGCGTCCCCCGATCGTTGAGTCGGGCCAGCTGGCTCCTACGGCTCCCTACGGGGATCCACTTCCGCAGGCGATGGTTCTTACCGCGATCGTGATCGGCTTTGGCCTGACCGCTTTCGCGCTGACCCTCGTGCATAAAGCCGAACGGGCGGTCGGGGAAGACGATATTAACGCGTTCAATAGTACGGACACATGAACGAATTGGTCATTTTTCTTCCTCTTTTGGTTCCGCTCTGTGCAGCGGTTTGCCTTCTGTTGACCGCCAAATCGATACGATTCCAACGGATCGGTGGAGTGGTGGGCAGCATCTTAACGCTGATCGCTTCGTCATACCTACTGTGGCAAACAGATGTTCACGGGGTGATCGTCGCCCAAGCAGGTGGCTGGGCCGCGCCGCTCGGTATCACTTTTGCGGCCGATCGTCTTGGGGCTGTGATGGTGTTCATCTCCTCTTTGATGGGGGCGGCTGTTGCGATCTACTCGTTGAGCGAGATCGGTGAGGATTATATCCGGAAGTTCTTCTATCCGCTTTTCCTCTTTCTGCTCTTCGGGGTGAATGGAGCCTTCCTCACTGGGGATTTATTCAATCTCTATGTCTGGTTTGAGGTGATGCTTATCTCGTCCTTTGTTCTGGTCTCCATGGGCGGGAAAAAGAACGAGCTGGAAGGGGGCCTCAAGTATGTCTGCTTGAACTTACTGGCTTCAGCCTTGTTCCTCGCGGGCGCGGGTATTCTGTACGGAAAACTCGGGACGCTGAACATGGCTGATTTGTCCGTGAAGATTGCGACTGCCTCGGAACCTACTTGGATTATCAGTGGGTCGATGCTCCTGTTGGTTTCATTTGGTTTGAAGGCTGGAGTCTTTCCTTTGTTCTTCTGGCTCCCCGCATCCTACCATACGCCTCCGGTGGCGGTCTCCGCGATTTTCGCTGGCTTGCTGACCAAGGTGGGGGTCTATGCGTTGATTCGCGCCTATACGCTGATTTTTACCCCTCTGTTTGGAGAGATTCAGGGTATATTGATTACCATATCGGTGCTCACAATGATTACCGGGGTTCTCGGGGCTGCGTCACATTTTGAGATGCGGAAGATCCTGTCGTTCCACATTGTCAGTCAGATTGGATACATGACGCTCGGGCTCGCCTTCATGACTCCGTTGGCTTTGGCCGCCGCTATTTTCTATTTGATTCACCACATTATTGTGAAAACCAATCTGTTTTTGGTGAGTGGTATTGTCATTCGAAAGAAGGGGTCCGATGATCTGGCTCGAATAGGAGGATTGTACAAGTCGGCTCCATGGCTGGCTGCTCTGTTCTTTATCCCGGCGTTCTCTCTGGGAGGGATCCCTCCGTTGTCGGGGTTCTGGGCGAAGCTAGGGATTATTCAATCGGGTCTGGATATCGGGGCCTATGTTTCTGTCGCGGCGGCCTTGGGGGTCGGGATTCTCACTCTATTCTCCATGACCAAGATTTGGGCAGAGGCGTTTTGGAAGAAACAACCCGAGCATGCGCCCGAGGGTGAGCGAGAGAGTTGCGGTGACGGACATATCGCGTGGATGGTGATTCCGGTTACGTTCCTTGCCATTTGTACCGTCGTGATCGGACTCTTCGGCGAACCTTTGTTTGCGTTTTCAGAGAGGGCGGCTGCTCAGTTGGCTGATTCCTCCGAGTATATTTCAGCTGTGCTGGATGCGCCCGAAACAGGAGGTCACGAATGAAGAGGTTGATCGCAAAGATTTCTTTTATCATTTTCTACTTAGGTGAAATTCTCAAATCGAACCTTCGGGTTGCTCACGATGTCCTCACCCCTCGCCATCGAATGAATCCAGCCATTATCGGTGTCGATGTAGAGGGAATGACTGATGGGCAGATCGTTAATATGGCTAATTTCATTACGATGACCCCCGGGACCCTCGGAATCGAAATCTCCGAGGATCGTCATACGCTTTTTATTCACTGCATGTTTATGGACGGGACTCCCGAAGAGGTGGCAAAGGGGTTGCAAGACGATTATGGAAGGAGGGTGCGTCGTGCCTTTCGCTGAGCTTCCTTTTCCTTTGGGTGCGGCGTGTATCATCGCCTCTCTGCTCTATTTAGCCGCGCTGGCGATCGCATTGATTCGGGTTGTGAAAGGTCCAACGTCGTTCGATCGAATCGTCGCTCTCGATTTAATCGGTGCTCTTTGTCTCGGGGTGATCGTGCTGTTTGCGATTCTTTTTGGACAACAGATGTTTATCGACGCGGCGTTTGTGATCGCTTTGGTCGGTTTCCTGGGAACCGTGGCCTTTGCTCGTTTTTTGGAACAAAAAGGAGGTGACCAGTGATCATTTGGATTGTTTCGATTTTGATTCTTCTGGGATCGTTCTTCGGATTTGTTGCCGCGCTCGGTGTGCTCAGAATGCCTGACTTTTATATCAGAATGCACGCGGCGACAAAGGCCGGTGCGTTCGGGGCAGCTTTGATTCTGTTGGCCTTCGGCCTCTACTTCGGCACGGTCAAGGCATGGGGATTTGCGCTGATTGTGATCGTCTTCTTCTATCTCACGACACCGGTCGCTGCTCAGGCCATCGCTCGCGCGGCCTATCGTAAAGGGGTTCCTTTCTGGAAAAAAATGGGAATCGATCAGCTCAAGGAGTCAGGAGAGATTTCCGAACGCTCTGAGGGGCAAGAGGATTCCTGAGTAAGAAGGGTTCCCGTCTTCGATTGCCACGCTTGTGCGTAGGTCTGGCTGGTTCCGTCGGACTCGAATGTTTCAACGGAACTGGTGATCGTTTGTTTCACCGGTTGCCATTTGTTGAAACCCGGCGGAGGGGGAGAGGCGTACTTACAGCGCCTGTGTGTGGCGGACAAGTGGAGTCGATAGTACGAACCCCAGTACGGTGCCTTTGGTCAAAGGATGGGTTCGTTGAAACTCTGGGAATGGGATCATTTTGCGGCTGGGTCGCTGGATCTGGGAGATCTTGATCGATCCCAAACCGGTTGCGATTTCGAGAACCTCGTCTGTTTGGAGGACTTCTCCAGGGTATCCATTGCCAGTATCGGCCTCAATTCCCGACACTTTCACAACTTCTCCATGGATCTGGAGAGTGGATCCGGGCCAGCCAGAGAACGCCCGAGCTCGGTCGGCGAGTACAGTGGCAGGTAGAGATAGGTCCAGGCTCGCGTCTTGTTTTGAGATCTTTCGACACCAGGTAGCGTTTGAATCGACCTGGCGTTCCCAGTGCGCTTCATCCGAAAGTGCTTCGGGTATTCGGTGAACAAGAGAGGCACTTACGTGAGCGATCTTTTCTCGTAGGGAACGGCCAGTATCAGTTCGGGTGATCTCTACTGTTTGACGATGAGCCACGTCCCCGGCATCCATGCGCAGAACCATTCGCATGAGGCTGATTTCGGTAGTCATCCAGCCTTCGGCGATGGCGGTTTCAATCGGCGAGGGGCCGCGGAGTCGTGGCAGTGGAGATGCGTGGATGTTGAGAAAGCGGTTTGGCTTAAGGCTCAGTACCGATCGCGGCAGAATTTGGCCAAATGCGTAGACGAGCGCTGCGTCAAATTCCGGAAGTGATCTGCATTGATCGGTCGTCAGCTTGGAGGTTTGAAGGACTGGTAGTCCCAATTCTTCCGCCTTGGCAGCGACGACGTTGCGCTGAATCTTTTTGCCTCGTCCACTTCTGCGGTCCGGATTCGTCACCACTGCAGTGATGCGTATTCCTGAAATTTTCCCGTTTGCCAGTTCCTCAAGCGAGGGTAGGGAAATCGGGTCGCTGGAGAGAAATATCAGATTCATTGCGTCCAAGTGTCAGTCGCTGGCCGAGCGGTCGGGTTCCCCCCGCAGAATACCGAAGATGCTATTTTTCTTCGTCCGCGTTGCGCCGTTCTTTGCCGACTAAATCAAATCGGATCGGGCTCCCTTCAATTCCAAAAACCTCAATGATGCCGTGTTCAAGATATCTGCGATAGGTGTCTTCGAACTTTTCCGGGCGATTGCAGTAGATCCGAAATCGGAAGGGGCGGTACCCGGTCTGGACCGCGTAGAACACCTTGAAAGGTTTTCCGTGCATCCTTTTTGGGGGCCTTGCATCAATCAAATCTCGGATCGTTCGGTTAAGGCGACCAGTGGGTAGATTCATCCGTTGGAGGTGGTCGACCCGTTCTCCAGTTCCCAGAATCGATGCAGTCTCGAAACCAGTCTTTGCCGAGATGAATAGGAAGGGGCTTTGCGGGAGAAAGAATAACTCCTTTTCTGCGGCCTTTTGGTAGTTCTGCTTGAACTCCTCAGCATTTTTGTAGCCTTCCACGCCTCCCGAGCGGAACGCCTTCATCGCCAGGTCCCACTTGTTGACCACGAGTACGAGAGAACGACCCGCCTCAAGTACTTCCCCGGCAAGCGCTTTATCTTGCCGTGTCACTCCAGTGAGTGCATCCAACAGGAGAAATACGACATCACTTTCGTCGATGGCGCGGCGGGTTCGAAGATTGGAGAAAAATTCAACGGAGCTGTCGACTTTGCTGTTGGGTCGTACACCTGCCGTGTCGACGAGCCGGAATTTTCCAATTCGATCCCCCTGAAAGGGAAAATCCAAATCCAGCGCGATGGAATCACGGGTCGTCCCGGGAACATCGCTGACGATCAATCGATCCGAGGAAAGGAGTCGATTTGTGATGGAGGATTTTCCGACGTTGGGCTTTCCGACGAAGGCTATGCGGATTCTGCGGTCCTCTTCTTCCTCCTCTTGCTCGACCTGGGTCGGTTCGGGAGTGTTCTCGTAAATAGATCGGAAGAGTCTGCCGATTCCAACGCGGTGCTCGGCCGATACGGGAATGGCTTCGCCAAACCCGAGGTTTGCGAACTCGTGTACCGAGTCAGCAACTCTTTCGTTGTCACATTTATTCGCGATGACTCGGACGGGGCAGCGCGCACTCTTTCGGAGGCGCTCTGCGATTTCCTCATCGAGGGGGACAATTCCGTCGCGACCATCTACTACGAAAAGAATTAGGTCCGAGGACTCGACTGCTACGAAGACCTGCTCCTCGACGGCTTGCACGATCTTGGCAGGAGCGTTCTCCTCGGGGAGGCCGATTCCACCGGTGTCGAGGAGAGTGAAACGATCTTCCACATCCCGGGCCATGGTGTCTCTCGTAACCCCGGGTTTGTCGTGAACGATGGCGTCGCGGCCTCCACAGATACGGTTGAAGAGACGGCTTTTGCCGACGTTGGGTCGCCCAACAAGGGCGACTTTCGGGAGGACTTTTGTAGTTGGACGACTCATGAGCTGTGGCGTTCAGTGAAGCGGGAAATCCGGTCAGCAGCGGTGCGGAGTCGGTTGAAACTGGTAGAGAAACTAGCGCGAATAAAGCCTTTGCCACTTTCGCCAAATGCTGTTCCTGGAACGACGGCCACTTCTTCTTCGGCCAGTAACCGTTTTGCGAAGGTCAGTTCATCCATCCCTGTACAGCGAATGTCGGCGAATGCGTAGAACGTTCCGCGCGGTAGGTGGCTCTTTAGGCCGGCATCGTTGAATCGTTGGACTAAAAAGTCGCGGCGATCCCGATACTGATCTCGCATCTTCTCCATACTGGGGCGTCCGTTGCGTAGCGCTTCTGCAGCGGCTTCTTGGCTTAGAATGGGCGCGCAAAGCATCGAGTATTGATGGACTTTCATCATCGCCTCGATCAATGGTGCGGGACCGCAAGCATAACCAATTCGAAAGCCGGTCATCGCATAGGCTTTTGAAAAGCCATGGAGGAATATGGTGCGCTCTTTCATCCCGGGAAGGGACGCGATACTTACGTGTTCACCTTCGTAGGTGAGCTCCGCATAGATTTCATCACTGAGGACAAGTAGGTCTTTCTCGCGGGCAAAAGCCGCTATCTCCTCAAGCGTCTTTCGGTCCACAGTTCCCCCAGTCGGATTGGTCGGGAAATTTAAGACCAGAATTTTGCAGCCGGGCTCCCAGCATTCACGGAGTTTTTGCGGGTTCAGGGCAAAAGCGTCCTCATCCGAAGTGGGTATGGGAACGGCGACTCCGTGAGTGAGACGAATACTCGGAGAATAGGATACATAGCAGGGCTGGTGAAAGAGGACTTTGTCCCCTGGGTTCACCATTGCCCGAAGGGCTAAGTCCAGTGCCTCGGAGACTCCAACTGCGACAAGAACTTCATCGTCCGGTGAATAGCTCACGTCGAAATCATGCTCAACGTATGAACTGATTTCACGGCGCAGTTCGATCAGGCCTTTGTTGTCCGTGTACGATGTCTTCCCACGCTCGAGCGCAAAAATTGCAGCCTCTCGTATGTGCCAAGGTGTGACGAAATCAGGTTCTCCAATTCCGAGAGAAATCGCCTGAGGCATCTGAGCAACAATCGCGAAAAAATCGCGAATCCCAGAACGAGGGAGGTCGATGACATGGTTGGCAATAAACCGACCCGGATCGAGGGATCGGCTGGATTGTGTGGAGGCGTTCATGGCCTACGGGCTTACTGCCGGCTTCTCAGGAGAACCGGTTTCGTTTAATAAAAGATGACCCTGCTCCTTGTAAGGACGCAGCAGAAAATGGGTCGCGGTAGAATGTACCCCGCCGAGCGTTGCCAGTTTCTCCGAGACAAATCGAGCGACTTGCTGCAGGTTGCGCCCACGCGCCACGACTAATAGGTCGTACGCCCCAGACATGAGGTAGCAGGTTTGTACTTCATCAAATTTGCTTACTCGCATGGCCAGTCGGTCAAATCCACCTTCACGCTCCGGGCTGATCTTCAATTCAATTACGGCAGAGACGCGCTGTTCGTCGATTTTGTCCGGATTCAAAACGGGTATCCATCCCAACAGTGTTCTGTCTTCCTGGAGGCGCCGAATTTCCGCCTCAACCTCTTCCGCCGGGATGCGTAAAACCTCCGCCATCTCGGAAGTGGAAAGACGTTCGCCGCGAAGAAGAAATTCGAGAACTTTGCTCATGATGTGTACGATTTTGAAGAAAACCGTTGATGTTGCGAAAATCTCGCGCCGATGACCAACCTAAAATCGCAGCCGTCTAGAGTGCTTCCGCTTCAGGTCCAGTGAGGCCTGAGGATTGAAACCATTCTCGGTCCGCTGGCCTCGTGAGGTCGTGTGGGGCCCTTCTCTGTCTAGAAGGCCCTCCCTTTATCGGCCTTCCGATTCTCCCATTCCTAGTTGGATCAGATCCCCTACGAACGAAGACATAAATAGGCGGGAGGTACTGGATGCTAGCATGCTCTTCGATTGCTGGTACTCTTCCGAATCCGGTTTGAACGCAGGTGCTCCCCGGTCCTCGACATACAAGAATTGGCCTCCATCAGAGGTGACCACCATAGCCGAAACCTCTCCGTTCGGGAGAGATTCTGCTCTTCGAATGGAGGAGCCATCAAATCCTGTGGGTATATTCTCCCAGCTCACTGCATCGAACTGTTCCACTTCCAATCCCAATGACCCCGCTGCTTCGGCGAAGGTATTTCCTTCCTTTAGTAGTTCTTCGAGTTCCACCCGAATCTCCTCTCCCCGGGCAACGAGTAGCTCCTGTTCTTTCTTCTCAGTATAGTCAGCTACCACTTCCTCTCTTACGTCAGCAAGCTGTGGAATCGCAGAAGGAATCACTTCGTTGAGAATCAGTACCGTAATGCCGTTGTCGGTTTCTACAGGATCAGAGAAATACCGTAATTCGTCCAGAAGTACGGCCTCACGAAACGCGATCGCAGGGATGTCCGTGCCTGCGGGCGGAGTGTTTCCAACCATGGGAGGCAGGGCCTCCAACTCGAGTCCAAATTGCTGGTTTACCTCAGAGAACTGCGGAGAATCAGCGGGGATCTCCTTGTTGAAAAGGGTGTACACATACTCTTCCGATTTTTGGCGAGCCAGGACAGATGCCTGTTCGGTTTTCCAATCGGAAAGTACTTCGTCCGAAACCTTTTCGAAAGTAGGAAGGGCGTCCGCAGGGTTTTCCGCTTCAGCATCAAGGTAGTTGGTCCGGTTTGATGAGAAATACTCTTGGAGTTCTTCTTCACTAGGTTCGCCAATTTCGGCGACAAAATTGTCAGGAGTGAAAGTCACCACGGAGAGCATGCGCTTTTCAGGAACTCGATAAGCCTCGACCTGTTGGGTGAAAAATGTCTCCAGGTCCTCATCGGAAGGTTCAACTGTCAAATCCACGGCTGAGGTTCCCAGCTGAGCAATACTCAGGTCATAGGAAGTCCTTACCCGTCGTGCCTGTTCTTCAACCTCGAACGGAATCGTGAAACCAGGTGCCACAATCGAAGACATTAATTGTCCAATCCGATAATCGTTGCTCAGCGCTCGATTGATAGTCGCCTCATCAAACTGTCGACTCAATTGAGTCATATCCAGAAAGTTCGTAACTCGGTTTGGATCGAAGTTTCCGTTCTCATCCTGAAAAAAGGCAATGCCAGACAAATACTGAACGAAGGCCTGCTGGTTAGGCTCAGGGATCTTGGTTTGATCAGCCAAGTGAAGCAGTGCCGCTCTCGATAAAAACTCCTGGGTCAGTACTTGCTCGTTCTGTGGTTGTTGTCCGCGATTCACAATCGAACTAATGACGACCTCCTGAACCAGCTCCCGAGACCGAGGATCCACGTCAGCATTCAAGCTGTATCCATAATACTTCTGCACCTGAGCCCCCGGCTCAGAACTCACACATCCCGGCGTTTCTCCGATAACAAAGACAAACGAAACGATCACTACAGCCAGGAGAATTATGAAAATTACCCGCCCCTTTTTTTCTAGAGCATTTTGAATCCACGAGATCATCACTCCTTTATCATCGCCTCATTGACGGATTGTCAACAAGTGGCCATCGAAATTTAGATTTTATAACTCAGCGTTATTAATGTTGACGACGGTCGGGGCGGATTGGTAGTTATGGAGCATGAGTCGGAGACGTAA
>DGMY01000095.1:0-29539 GCA_002388665.1 Opitutia bacterium UBA4506
AGGCGCTGAAGCAACCTACCCACAGTTGCTCATGGCTTCAGCCTTGCCCCACTGTGGGTACGTTGGAACGATCCCGGCGGTGGCCGCTATCCCCTTCTCAATATCGAGGAAGTGGATCCGTATGGAGAATTGAGGACACCCCAGGATACTGGGAGGGATGCGTTGCTACGCAGAGCATTCGAAATTGGTTGATGAGACGGATCCTGCTCGTTGAGAACCGTTGGCGAAGCACAATATTGCCGGGGGTGGTTCATCGGGGATATCGGAGAGAAAAGGCGTTGTTCGAAAAAAAGAGAATTACCACGAAGAGCACGAAGAGCACGAAGAAAAAGAGGGGCACATGCCGGAGATGGCGAAGCAATTTGAGGTGCTTTCCGGTCAAGTGATCGGATGCGCGATTGAGGTGCATCGTTTTCTTGGTCCGGGCCTTCTGGAATCGTCCTATTCGCATTGTCTCAGCAGAAAATTGATCCGTTCCATGAGGCTCAAATCATCACCTATATGAAGCTTTCGGGCCTCCAAATCGGACTCATTTGCAACTTTAATGTCCCCAAACTCAAAGACGGGATAAAGCGATATGTCCTCTGATCCCCCCTTCGTGTCCTTCGTGGTGAAAAAGAAACTCGAACAAGACGGCGTAGACAACCCGGAGTTCATCTCCGCGAGATCGAAAATCCACAGAGGTCTGGACCTCTTGAGCCGGGCCGCCTAGCCTCCACGAAGAAAGGTCAAAGGCAGCAGCATCCAGATGTGTTTTGAGAGGGGGGCTATCCGAACGAGTCGAAGAGGCAGAAGATCTTCGACGCGGAAGTCGTTTCCAGTGCCAAGGGATCGATTGGAAGGTGGAGATCACTAGACGGCTTTGCAAAGAAATGGCGGCCAAGAATCCGTCGATCTCCATCGGATTGAAATTGGGGCATGCGAATTACGTCAGCAATTTGGTTTGTGACTAGGAATATTTATATTTTGCGTTTGACCCCCTTGGACCCCCCTTTTGACCCCCTTGGACCCCCCTCGAAGTGACAACGGTCCCGAATTTATTGCCACCGCAATTCGTAGATGGGCCGAGTTCCGCAAGATTGACGGTATCTATATCGAACCGGGCTCGCCGTGGGCACATAGACAAATAGTTCCTGTTCAAGTTATCCCCAATCGATGTCTCGAATCTGCTTCAAAATGTTTTCAAGATGCTCGTTTCCTTCAGGCGTCAGCAACCAGCCTAGAATGCAGCAGTTTAGGATAATTGTGAGCCCGTAGACGATTCTGAAGGACAGCTTCTTTGACTTGTGCCGCAGTTGACTTTGGGCGATTAGGGCACCTGGCCAGCCCCCGATTAATGAAATGAGGTGAAGCGTTCTTTCGGAGGTCCTCCACCCGCCGGATTGTGCCGCGGATTTGTCTTTAGCATACAGTCCGAAAGTCAGAAGACTGATCGCAAGGTAGAAGCCCAAGACACCAATTGGCAACAGGTCCAGATACACGAGGCCTGCGACTACTAGCAGAAAGGCACTACTGATAAAAAGTGATGCTGTCTTTTGCTTCCCTGCTTTTGTCACTCGTTTATGGCCTTTTTCGGGACAGACGTTCTTCGCACAAATCCTGCCTTTTGAATCCTTGGAAAGATTATAAGTAACAGAAAGTCCTAGAGTCGGGCGTTTATGTCTTTTGCTGAAATCATTGATATGGATAAAGACTGATCTTCCTGTCTCCTTGGGACTGATAAATCCAAATCCTTTTTCATCATTCCATTTTGTGATTTTTCCAATTTCAGTGGTCATTTCGCTTTAGTGTAAAGTGTGTGGAATTGATTTCGTAGCAGGGGGGGATGGTCGTGCCATTACCTCTGTGGTGGATAGGTTGAATACGGCTCAAAGGTATGTGCGGGCTGGGTCATGAGCTGGATGAGTTTCGGATGCACGAAGAGCTTTTCTTTGCCTGCCCTTTGTTCCTCGAGGACGCCGATGTCGCAGAGTTGTTTGAGATAGACGGATGCGGTTTGGCGTTTGGCAATGTCGCGCTCGACTAGGTTTTGAATGCGGCAATAGGGCTGCTCAAAAATGAGCTCTAGCAGTTCGTGCGAATAGATCTTGGGGAGCTGTTGGCGTAGGGTGTCGCGGGTATGTGCGAAGAGGTCGCGAGCGGCGGTGATCTTCTCTAAGGTCCAGGTGGCGGTTTGGGTGATGCCTTCGAGCATGTAGCCGATCCAGTCTTCCCATGCGTTGTTGGAGGTGACGGCGAGTAGGTTGCGGTAGTAGTCGGACTTGTTTTGCAAAATGTAACGGCTGAGATAGAGGATCGGGAGAGAGAGTAGGTTCAGCTCAATGAGGTAGAGCAGGTTGAGGATCCGGCCGGTGCGACCGTTGCCATCATTAAAGGGGTGGATGGCTTCAAACTGGTAATGGGCCACGGCCATTTTGATCAATGGGTCGAGTGTGTCATCGGCATGAATGAACGCCTCCCAGTTGGCGAGCTGATTGCGCAAGGTGGTCTCACCTCCTGGTGGAGTGTAGGTGATTTGTCCTGTCGCTGGATTGCCCAAGGCTACGCCACCGCCCCGCCGAATGTGCATCGGGCGTCCTTTGATCGTGCTGCACACTTCGACCATAGTCTTGGTGGTTAATGGGTGTTTGCTGAGTGCTTGAAAGCCTTGATTGAGGGCCGTGCGGTAGCGGAGTGCTTCTTTGGTGGGGCCGTCGGCTTGGGAGTCTTCGGCGGCGTGCTGAAAGAGTTGGTCGGTGGTGGTGACGATGTTCTCAATCTCAGAACTATCCTTCGCTTCCAGTAGGGGGAGGAGGTTGATCAAAATGGATTGATTGGGGTGCAACTCGCCCGCTTGCTTGAGGGCGGCGAGCGCCGCGCGTGCAGCGATACAGGCTTTGAGCGTGCGGATGCTCTCTAGCTCGACCTTTGGCGGAAGCGGAGGGAGCTGGTTGTAGGGTTGGTCAGGTTGCCAAGTCATGTTTATTTATTTTAAAATATTAAACATGATGGGTATATATGTCGATGGTATCGACATTCAATCTTTATATGTCGATAAATCTGCCTAAAATCGACACGTGTTGAAGTTCCCAGAGTTTGGAGATCAGCACGGCATAGAGATTGTGGGCTTTGTCGATTGGCAGAATGGGCGTGTGATCTGTAACGGCCCTGCGCCTTGAACGGCGGAGTGCTTTGATGGTGTGGAGAACTCAAGGCTGTCACACTACAGGCCGATGTAAGCGACGAGATCACGATCGGTGCGGGTATGACGGGTATTATGGACAACCACAAGGATAGGGGAAACCGATGGAGAAATGAGGGGTGAATTTCCGAGGAGGTTCGAGGTTTCGATTCGAAAGAATTTTAGCGTCGGAAGGGGGTGGGGATCACACAGAGGCGCAATGGCACGGAGACACCGGGTCCGCTGAGAAAAACCTCCGTGTGCGCCGTGCCTCTGAGTGAGGCCCGGCCTCTGTACTGCTCCTCCAACTGTCAAGGCGAACCTGCCCCTTCAACTTCACCAGGAATTTCCTCACACGGAGACACAGCGTTCACAGAGAAATACCGCCGTGTGCGCAGGAATGCCCTACTGCGAACCGCTTTTGTGGAAGTAAGCCATTTGCTATGA
The DNA here is from genome assembly GCA_002388665.1 of Opitutia bacterium UBA4506. Taxonomy (GTDB): domain Bacteria; phylum Verrucomicrobiota; class Verrucomicrobiia; order Opitutales; family Puniceicoccaceae; genus Puniceicoccus. The sequence continues at coordinate 3,608 of DGMY01000095.1, forward strand.
ATGCGTACCCCGTTGACGCGTAGGTGACGCAAACCAATTCCAAGTTCACAAAGAGCGAGGAGCTGATGTATAAATATCCTAAATGAAAAAGCGCCCCAATATTCTCTTTCTGATGAGCGATGAACATCGGCCCGATGTGACCGGATACGAAGGTAATACAGTCATTCGCACCCCGGTCCTCGACGAGCTGGCGCGAACGGGAGTCGTGTTCCGCAATGCTTATACTCCCTCCCCCATCTGCATTCCCGGACGCCAGTGTATGATGTCCGGCCAACTGCCCCGCACCTGTGGTTGTGAACATTTTGGACAGGACTTGTCACCCGGTTCCATGACCTTCGCCCGCCGCTTCAGCCAGTACGCCTATAACACGGTCTGTGCCGGTAAGCTGCACCATACCGGCAGCGATCAGATGCAGGGCTGGACCGAGCGCATTGTCCCGGACGCCCACATCACCCCGAAGTATATTGAGGGCGCAATCAAGGATGAGTTTGATCGCTACCCTACCCCTCCCGGAGTTGGCAAATGGGGGAACCAGCGGGAAGTCGAGGAGGCTCGGGGAGAATCCGGACCCTGCCAGACAAGGGATCAACAGGTGACCGATGCGAGTCTGGACTATTTGGATCGGTACTTTCACGACCCGATGTACCAACGGCCGCGCGCGCATCAACCCCTCTTGTTCAAACTTAGCCTTATCCAACCGCACTACCCGTTTTTCACCGACCCGGAACGTTTTCAGTATTACCACGACCGGGCACCGGTCTTTTTGGAGGATCCCTGTAACCATCCCGTGCTTTCGCTCAGCCAGAACAACAAGCCTGTGGATGTGACTGAGGCGCAGATCCGCAATGCCACGGCGGCTTACTACGGCATGATTGACCAGATCGATGTCCACTACGGCAGCGTTTTGGACAGACTCCGTTCCCTCGGAGAAGATCTGGACGAATGGATCATCGTCTACACCTCGGATCACGGCGAAATGCTGGGGGAGCACGGGATTTGGGAGAAGACCCGCTTCTACGAGGCCAGCGCGCGCGTCCCGTTAATTATCCGTTGGCCGAAAGGCTTCGAAGGCGGAAGGGTGATTGATGCCAACGTCAACCTCTGCGATCTCTTCGCCACGCTCTGCGACCTGGCCGGGCTGGAAACTCCAGACGGTCTGGACAGCCGCAGCTTGGTGCCATTACTCCAAGGGGACAAATCCGGGTGGGATAACGAAACCATTTCCCAAGTACGTGGAGCCCATCTAATGATCAAAAAGGATGCACTGAAATATCAGTACTACGGTGAGGATATTCCTGAAGTCCTGTTCGATCTGGAGGCTGATCCGAAGGAATTAGAAAACCATGCTGAGGACCCCAACTACAGCGAAGCGATGACCGCATTCCGTATACGCCGGGGAGAACTGGGGTTCGGCCCCGAAGCCGACCCTGACTATCGGAATGCCGGCTATCAGAAGCAAAAGGAATAGCCCTTAATCAACCAGAGCTACCCCGCACGCCCTCATATTAAATTCGGAGAATCCAGATGGTACTTAGGATGCAAAAACCCTACAAATCTGCAGTGAATGCTTCTTGCAATTGAAAATACTGATTCAGTGCCATTCTGGTTTGTTCGGTTCGATTATTTTCCGAATTCAGATGAATGACCTCAACCGGGAGAATTGAGGACCCCCAAGGACACTGGGAGGGATGCGTTGCTACGCAGAGCATTCGAAATTGGTTGATGAGACGGATCCTGCTCGTTGAGAACCGTTGGTGAAGGAATATTGCCGGGGGTGGTTCATCGGGGATACCGGAGAGAAAAGGCGTTGGAGAAAGATCTACGGGAGCGGAATCCAGATGTGTTTTGAGAGGGGGGCGATCCGAACGAGTCGAAGAGGCAGAAGATCTTCGACGCGGAAGTCGTTTCCAGTGCCAAGGGATCGATTGGAAGGTGGAGATCACTAGACGGCCTTGCAAAGAAATGGCGGCCAAGAATCCGTCGATCTCCATCGGATTGAAATTGGGGCATGCGAATTACGTCAGCAACTTGGCTTGTGACTAGAAATCTTTATCTTTTGCGTTTGACCCTATTTCTGGTCCGCTACTGTAACGACAACACTTGGCGCATCAGCAAAGAGGCGGATTTGTCTTGTAAGTGCATACTTGAAGTGCATACTTCGTTATGTGAAATCGAGCCTAGTCAGTTTACGACGCAGTCCTGCCAAGATCCTTGAAGCGATTGAAAATCAACAGGAGGTGACGCTCACTAAGCGTGGTCGTCCATTGGCTCGGATCGTTCCTTTGCGTAATAGCGCGGGCAAGCAAGCGAGCAGTCAAGCTGCCTTCGGCATGTGGCGTGACAGGGATGAGCTTACGGTCGATGCGCAGGTGCGCGAGTTACGTAAGGGACGCTCTCATGATCTTTGATACTGATGTGCTGATCTGGTGCTTTCGTGGCAACGAGCGTGCCAGTGAGGCCATTGATCAGTCCGACGACCGTCGGATTTCGGTAGTCACTCTGATGGAGTTACATCAAGGTGCACGTGACAAGCGTGAGCAGAGGGCGATTGGGAAATTTATGAGGGAGTTGAACTTCCTCATCGTGCCGATCGACGAAAATATCAGTCACCGTGCCTGCATCTATGTCGAGGAGTTTTGCCTGAAAGCCTCCCTGCAGATGGCCGATGCTCTCATTGCGGCCACTTCAGTGGAACAGGGCGAGAGTCTTTGTACGGCGAACTACAAGCATTATAAGGCGGTGACCGAGTTGGAGACGCAGGTTTTCCGACCGTAGCTAAAGTGGGGAGAATTGTGGACACCCCAGGACACTGGGCGGGATGCGTTGCTACGCAAAGAATCTGAAATTGGTTGATGAGACGGATCCTGCTCGTTGAGAAGCGTTGGCGAAGCACAATATTGCCGGGGGTGGTTCATCGGGGATATCGGAGAGAAAAGGCGTTGGAGAAAGATCTACGGGAGCGGAATCCAGTTGTGGTTTGGGAGAAGAGCGATCTGAACGAGTTGAAGACGCAGAAGATCTTCGACGCAGGAGTCGCTTCCAGTGCCAAGGGACCGATTGGGAGGCGGAGATCACTAGACGGCTTTGCAAAGAAATGGCGGCCAAGAATCCGTCGATCTCCATCGGATTGAAATTGGGGCATGCGAATTGCGGCAGCAATTTGGTTTGTGGGGAGGGATCTTTATATTTTGCGTTTGACCCCTTGGACCCCCGTGACCCCTTGGACCCCCGGGAGCAGCGAGACATACGCTTTGACCGTCATTTCTATCCCGATGGTGGCCACTCCTTTCGAGAGGAGGAGAAGGTGAATGCTCGGGCTTTCGTAGATCGCTTTTCCCGTGGGGAGGAATAGCCTATTCTGAAGGCCATATCATCGAAATGCCCCGGAATCGAAGCGGGAGCTGGAAACTCCCAGTCCATTGTTCTTTCGTAGTCGACTGACTTTAGTCGTGCGATTCCTGCGTCGGAGGAGGGCGCAGTGGACAGCCGAATCGGTGGCGGCGGCGTCGGGAATTTTAAGTGATTCTGAGTGCCGCTCGATCCGGTGATATCCGAACGACTAAAGTCGATCGGGTACTGTGCTGGGTCTGGTGCCTTTCAGAGTAGTGGGAGCATCCTGCTCCCGCATTTCACTCAGACCATAGTCTCTCTAGCCGTGGCGTATTCAGAAAGACGTCTATTGTGAAACTTTTACATTGCTCCAGCAAAGGCACTCGCGCATAGGTCAGAGTATTGAGCGCGGGTGGTTTTCCCAAACCGGGTTAGCCCAACTTGTGCGAAGTAGATATTCCCATGGCCCTTACCCAGATGCAACTGATCCAATCGCTCGGAGAAGCGATGGCCTGGTTTGAGCGGGAGCTACAGTGGGGCGTCCCTCCCACCGAATTGCGTCATCTCGTCGGGAGAATTGGCGAATTGTATGCGGCTTTGATCACCAACGGCCAGATGGCCACCGAGGTGAACCAGAAAGGCTATGATGTGGTCGGTGGGGAAGGGGAGAGGATCGCCGTCAAGACTACGGCGATGATGGGCAATAGTGGGCACGTATCCTTCAATCCCAATACCCTCGCCGTCGTCGACCGTGTCATCATTCTTCGGGTGAACACTGAGGAGATGCAGATCGAAACTCTGCTCAATGCGCCCTTGGCGGAAGCCCGAGATTTCATGGCTGATGAAAACGCCGCCGGGAAACTTTCCCTGTCGCTCTGCAAATTAACCCGCCCCGCTCGATCCACCTCCGAACTCAAAGCCGTTCGGGTCGCCTCGCACGGAAACTACGAAGTGCGGGAATTGGAAAACGGTTCCATCGAGGTCTGCCGCGACGGTCTTCCGGTCCCGAGCGCAAAGCCGGAATTGAGGCATTTAGCGTCGGAGCTGAATCTCAGTATTCTGAACGGGAATGGAAATCCCTACAATACCCGTCAACTGGGGAGCGTGGTGATTCAGGCGTTGGAGGCGGGGGTGTGAGTGTCCCCACATCCTCGGCGATCTACCCTCGAGAATTGATTTTAATGGCACGGACCCCTGCAATCGAATTATAACTCTCCACAATGCACTGGACCGAACCTGCTACCTCCGATGATTCCCACGCCGCGCTTGAGAAGACGCTTTGGGACGCCGCGAACAGCCTCTGGGCGAACGCCGCGCTGAAGCCGTCCGAGTTCTCTCCCATCGTGCTCGGCCTCATCTTTCTACGCTATGCCGAGACCCGATTCGCAGCCGTGGCGGAGGAAATCCAGCCGCAGCCTGGCTCGCGCCGCAAGATCGGCCCCGCCGACTACCACGCCAAGGGCGTGCTTTACCTGCCGGAGGAAGCTCGCTTCCCGCATCTGCTCCAGCTCCCCGAGGGCTCGGAAATGGGCAAGGCCGTCAATGACGCCATGCGCGCCGTGGAGAAGGACAACCCCGACCTCGCCGACGTCCTGCCGAAGACCTACCAGGTCCTCGAGAACCGCACCCTCGCCGAGCTGCTCAAGGTCATGGCCTCCATCCCCATGGACAAGGAGGGCGACACCTTCGGCCTCATCTACGAATACTTCCTCGGCAAGTTCGCCATGTCCGAGGGGCAGAAGGGCGGCGAATTCTACACGCCCACCTCCATCGTCCGCCTCATCGTCGATATCCTCGAGCCCTACCACGGGCGCATCTACGATCCCGCCTGCGGCTCCGGCGGTATGTTCGTCCAGTCCGCCCGCTTCGTTGAGGAGCACCACAAGAACCCCACCGCCGAGATCTCCGTCCACGGTCAGGAACGCGTCACCGACACTTCCCGCCTCGCCCGACTCAACCTCGCCGTCCACGGCCTCAGCGGCGACATCCGCCAGGGCAACACCTACTACGAGGACCTCCACGACTCCGTCGGCCGCTTCGACTTCGTCCTCGCCAACCCGCCCTTCAACGTCAGCAAGATCGACAAAGACCGCGTCGCCGATGATCCGCGCTACCCCTTCGGCCTGCCGCGCACCGACAATGGCAACTACCTCTGGATCCAGCACTTCCATTCCGCGCTCAATGCCACCGGCCGCGCCGGCTTCGTCATGGCCAACTCCGCCGCCGATGCCCGCGCCTCTGAGCAGGACATTCGGGAAAAGCTCATCCGCAGCGGCCACGTCGACGTCATGGTCAGCGTCGGCTCGAACTTCTTCTTCACCGTCACACTGCCCTGCACCCTCTGGTTCCTCGACAAGGGCAAAACCGGCACCCCGCGCGAGGACACCGTCCTCTTCCTCGATGCCCGCCACGTCTTCCGCCAGATCGACCGCGCCCACCGCGACTTTACCCCCGCCCAACACGAGTTCCTTGCTAATGTGGTGAGGCTGTACCGCGGAGACGAACCCGAATTCGAACACGGTTCGGAGGAAAAACTCACCGAGCTATTTTACGCACCACAACCCTCACCCCAGCCCTCTCCCAAGGGGAGAGGGAGCAAGAAACTCCCCTCTACCTCTGGGAGAGGGGCCGAGGGTGAGGGTAAGCCGGACATCGCGTATCGCGATGTCCCAGGCTTATGTAAAGCCGCCACCCGCGCCGAAATCGAAGCCCAGGGCTGGTCGCTCAATCCCGGCCGCTACGTCGGCGTCGCCAAGGGCGAAGAACTCAGCGACGAGGATTTCAAGGAACAGCTCGAAGCCCTCAACGAGGAGCTCGAAGTGCTCAACGCCGAAGCGCGGGAGTTGGAGGAACGCATCGCGGAGAATGTCACGGAGGTTTTGGAAACGGCATGACAGAGTCTTGGACAGATACGACTTTGGGCTCGATCTGCGACGACGGAAACGGCCAAATTAAAACGGGTCCATTCGGATCTCAACTTCATAAGTCGGACTACACCGAGGAGGGCGTTCCGGTGGTTATGCCGACGAACATCACTGAGGGCAAAGTATCCACCGAGGGGATTGCTAGAATCGACGATGAGAATGTAGCTAGGCTCTCAAAGCACAAATTGATTCCCGGTGATATTGTCTACGGGCGTCGTGGCGACATTGGGCGCCAAGCATTGATTTCAACCCGAGAGAACGGCTGGCTTTGCGGGACTGGCTGCATACGTATCACCCTCGGCAATGGTCCAGTAGACTCTACATTTCTCCACTACTATCTCCGCGACGAAAACGTAATCAGCTACATCTCCAATCAGGCTGTTGGAGCTACGATGCCAAACCTTAACACAAAGATTCTTCGCAGCATCCCAGTGAGGCATCCCGATCTCCCCACCCAACGCCGGATCGCGGGGATCCTCTCGGCCTACGACGACCTGATCGAGAACAACCTGCGGCGCATCCGGATCCTGGAGGAGATGGCGCAATCCCTCTACCGCGAGTGGTTCGTCCACTTCCGCTACCCCGGCCACGAATCCGTCCCCCTCGTCGACTCCCCCCTCGGCCCCATCCCGGAGGGGTGGGAGGTGAAGGAGGTTGATGAATCCTTCGAGATTACAGGTGGAGGAACTCCGTCAAAGAAGGTGGACGAATATTGGGACGAAGGAACGATCCAATGGTATTCCCCGCGGGATTTGACCGCCAAAGGAACCATGTTCATGGAATGCTCTGCCGATCAGATCACTGAGCTAGGCCTGAAGAAGAGCTCAGCCAAGATGTTCCCTGCGAACTCGGTCATGCTGACCAGTCGGGCAACGATCGGTGCTATTTCAATTAATACCGTCCCTGCCTGTACCAACCAAGGATTTATTACTTGTCTTCCAAACGAAGAAGTTCCGCAGTATTTCCTCTACCAATGGCTCACTGCAAACGTGGAGACGTTCATCAGTCATGCATCCGGAGCAACCTTCAAGGAGATCAGCAAAGGTGTCTTCCGGAAACTGAATTTCCTTCAGCCGGCACAGGATTTAGTCAGCCGATACGAAGTGACTGTGACACCAATCGCCGATCAACTTCTAAACCTTCAACGCCGCAACCGAGCCCTCCGCCAGACCCGCGACCTCCTTCTCCCAAAACTTCTCGCTCGAAAGTAGACCTTCCTATGCCTCCCTTACACCATGACGCCATCGGATACATTCGAGATCTCGCGAATGAAGAGGATTCCGATTGGTTTCGCTATCTTTGCGATGCCGCAATTGAGCGGTCTGACGGGCAACTCAGTGCATTCGACAAGGAAAGCTTGTTCGCGCTACTGGACGCAAAAGCTAGCTACCTGCGACGGACCTCTACCGCTGTTGCAACTGCAGGGGGAACACCAACACCAGACCACCTTGAAGAGATTGGAAGCTTCACTTCATTCAAGCGGCTAGGCGCATCCCTCAAGCTGAGCTTCCCAAAGAGAATCAGTATCGTCTTCGGAACGAACGGCAGCGGCAAATCCAGTCTTTGCGAAGCCCTAAAGGCGCTGGCTGACACAACCCCTCCAGTTCGTCCGCTTCACAATGTCACCGAGTCGCCAACAGGAACTCCCTCATTCTCATACAAGCTCAAAAATGCAGGAACTCCTGCCACATGGGCCCCTACGGTCGGCCATGGATTGTGCGCGGAGACAATTAAATATTTTGATTCATCTCTGGCATCAAAGAGCCTGATACAGAACGTTGATCCCGGAAAAGTGATCAGCTTGATTCCCTTTCATCTAGGAGGGTTTGGCCGCCTACAAGAAATGACGACTGGCTTCAAAAGCTACTGTATGGAGCGGAAAGGGTTGAATCGGACATCACTTGAGACAGATCTGGAAAAGGTCAAGGCGCTGTTTGTCGATTTCCCTGAATCCAATATGTCAACTTTGACATCAGACGAGGCCCGCTCGCTTAAGGAAATCATCGAGGAGGCTGAAGGTTTTAAGGATCATGAATCTCTCGCTAAACTTCTCAAGGAAATCGAGACTCTCGAAAAAGGGTTAACTGAAGAGGGCCTTAGATTGCTAAGAGCGGAGGTGCGAGATCTTGCAGACTGTTCGAGATTGCTCTCGGAGTTCATCTTCAGGACCCAGATGCTTTGGTACCAGGATATCATCGCCGTCGACGAAAAGATCGAAGCTAAATCTACCGCCCGGAAAGAACTTAACGAGCTTGTCTCAGGGACCAGAAATCCACCGGAGGAATTCAACACCTTCGTTGAGTATGCAGCGAGCAAATGTGACCTTTCCCATCCCGAAGACAAATCCTGCCCGTTGTGTAAGCAGCCGCTACAAATTGAAGCGCAAAACCTCTTCAAAAGTTACCACGAATACATTTCGGGAGAGATCGCACAGGAAATCCGGAATCTAAAAAAAGAAAGAGAAGTTGCTGAAGGATACGCCCAACTTCTCGCAGATGGTGGGACAGGGCGGATTCTCGAATCATCCGCTATTGATCCAATTGTTTTGACGCGTATTGGCAAATTACTGGAATTACTCGGGCCTTTTTCTGTTCTCGGTGTTGCTCTGACACAGGATGCTTTAGACGCAGTTGAAGAACTCAAAAGTCTCTCCTTGGGCGTCAGTGATGCCTGGCTTCCTAAGCACGAAAGCCTCCACACTCTCCTGAGTGGGAGAGCAGAAAGCGAGAAGGAGCTAAAACGCCTAAAGGCAGAGGCTCAGCCGCTACAGATCCTGGAAATTTGCTCCTTCAACATTGCTTTGCTATCCGGCCTATTGAAGAGTGCCAAGATTGACCAAGCATGGGGCCGCGTCATTGGTGATTTTCCTGCGTTGCTTAGGAAGATTACAGCGAAATCCAAATTCGCGCATGAGGAGCTTATCGTTGCTGATTTTGAGACCCGACTCGACACAGAATACCAAGCGCTAACCAATCGCACTTTGGAGGAATTCGGCGTAACGCTTCAGAGGCAGGGGCGTGAATCATCAGTTACTGTGGCCCCCAATATTTTCGGTTCGTCATTGTCTGATGTGCTCAGTGAGGGCGAGCAGCGTGTCCACTCACTCGCACTATTCTTCGCCGAGTTGGAGTCCTGCCCGCACTCGGTAATCGTATTCGACGATCCGGTCAGCAGTTTCGACTACAATTACATTACAAGCTACTGCCGTAGGCTCCGTAAATTTGCCATAGATCGACCAGATCGGCAGATCGTCGTTCTCATGCACAATTGGGAGTTCTTTGTGCAGCTGCAAGTAACCTTGAACAAGGCTGGCTTGAACAACTTCCTATCTGTTCAAGTGATTGAAAACTGCTGCACCAGTGCAAGCTACAGTGAGAAGATAGACGATCTAAAAACAGTAATCGACGGTATTCTAAGTGATCCCTCCGAACCTAGCCGGGAACAGAAAGAAACAGCCGCAGGGTCAATGCGGCGATTGATTGAAGCAGTCGTCAATACTCATGTTTTCGCGAATCAACGACATCAGTATAAGCAGAAGACACTCCAGGTTTCTGCTTTCGGAGAATTCACCAAGGTAGTGGCACTTGAGTCGACCGAAGCACAACAGCTCTCCGATTTGTATTCGGATCTGAGCATCACTGAACATGACGATCCTCGGAACGCGTACGTGAACACTGACCGAGCTACATTTATTTCTCGCTACGATCAGATCAAAGCAATTGAAACCGCAATTGAAGCTCGGAAAGCACCATGAGCACGGCTGGCGGTAGTGAACACCCCGCGTGGCTCAAGGCGAACCAAAATGGGTCGATTGGTGAAGCCAGATCCAAAGCGTTTTTGCTGGACAGGTTCTGGGTGCTTGAACGTTCTGTCGACATCGACGGGGCTGATTTCATCATCCAACGCAGGATCACATCTCGAAATCTTTTCGATCGAAACCCCCCTCGCCTTGGGGTGATCCAAGTAAAATTCTTTGGGACGGAGAAGACGACTCATTACGTGCACAAAGAATATGTGGTTACCCATGATGGCGCTGTAAGAAGTGAGTTTTTCTTGCTGTGCCACTCCGGAGGAGAGGAGGACCCAAGACTGTATCTGTTGTCAGGCAAGGACCTTTACGAAAGTTTTTTAACTGTTTCAAAAAAAGGATCTGACCGCTATCGAGTGAGTTTCTCGGACGTCTGCGAAGTCGATAAATACACGGTTTTGAATCGAAAGTTGGCGCTAGATCGAATCGAGAATGCCATGTCTCTGGCTGACTTTGCGAACAATCGGCGATTTATGTCATGGGTTCTTCCTTATCCCAGTGGAGAACTAGATGCCATATTGCCTGAATACAAGGAGCCGATTGAGAATGATTGGGGTGATTTACCTCAAGCATTTATAGAATTGAAAGAGGCCGTTCGAAGTGACCTCTTTCGAATTGAAGAGGTCTACGAGATTCTCGCAAAGATTATGGAGGAAGCTGACCCAATGGTCGTTAGCGATCTCGTTGAGAAGGCTGCCTACTTTTGCAGAAGTGGTGATGGGAGAGGATGGGGTATCTCGCTCGAAGGCGACTACGACAACGAAGACTTCTTTAATGCAAGTCGGCGCCATATCCTTGTAGTCAAAGGGCTTAAGGAACTGGGATTACTTGATAAGTTCATTGATTTGCGAACCGAAATAAAGACCAGGGTTGTAGCCTTTCTTCACGATAAATTGCCATTGGATGCCGATAAATTGCATGTGTTTTCAGTCGAGTTTGACATCGATCAGTTTTCGATCGCGCGCTTTGATTCAAAGATTCTCAGGAAGGAGGTGGTGGTGAAGATGCTCGAGGAGGAGGGCGAAGAATTGAAGGAGGGTTGGAGAGGCGGGCTTGAGATTCCTGAACTCAGGGAGGTAGTGCCCGGTATCCTGAAAGGTATTTGGTCTCCACCCGGATACCATTGGGGAACTGCCAAAGATGAGGACCAAACGAATGATCATTTCAAAGCCCATGATTTTCCAATTTACCGAGAGTGCGTAAGCTACCTACTTCATAAGAAGTTTCCGGAAGAGTTCGAGTGGCCGCCCTGGTGATTTACCAGTTTCACTAAACAAAAAATGAACTCTCTCTACACCGAAGACCATCTGATCGAGCAGCCAGCCATCCAGCTCATGGAGCATGAGCTGGGCTGGAACTCGGTGAACGCCTACGACGAGTGGTCATCGGGTTCGAGTAGCCTTGGGCGTGAGGCGAAGCGGGAGGTGATTTTGGTTTCCCGGTTGCGACCCATGCTCGCAAAGCTGAATACGGAACTTCCCGCCGAGGCACTGGATGCGGCGGTGGAGGAGCTGACGCGGGATCGCTCGACTTTGAGTCTGGTGGAGGGAACCCGGGAGATCGACAAGCTGCTGCGCGGAGGGGTGAATGTGACGATCCCGGATCGCGAGCGCGGCGGGCAGCGGAAAGGAGTGATGTCGTGAAGACTCGAGTGTTGGCTGACAACTGGACGTTTCAAAACGCTGCTGAATTCTTGAGTAAGGGCTTGGATGGAGAGACTGCTCGAGAACTGGTGATTCCGGATGCGGAAAATGGTTTTGGCTATAAGGATGTGTCAGCCGCTTCGGTTCGCTTCGACGCGCTTTGTCAGATGTTGAACCACTTGGTGCTATCAGATGAAGTCTGGGTGGATGAGGCCTATGGAGGTGGCTGGATGGAATCCTCGCCGCTAGCGAGGGCGAAGTCCGAACGCATCGTCGTGCCCAAGGCATTTAGGGAATACGCTCGCGAGTGGGTTCCGGCTCGCGAGGCGATGGGTGACACGCTTTGCGTGAATGAAGCACTGAGGAAGGCACATCGGAAGAACAAGGAGCAATGGATTAAAGGTAAGACCAGCCAGGATCCATTTTTGTCTCAATTGGTTTGGGGAGGATCCGGAATGTTGGCCCGTGCGGACTTCTTCAAGTTGCCCTATTCGGCTCATCCTCTGCGACAAACGCTATTTGAGCGTGCTCGGTGCCTTTATCACCCTGAGGCACTGCGACGGCTTGAGAACTTTGTGAGTTCCGAGCGACTTAGGATCTGCCGTCAGGTTGATCGCCCCGGATTCGTGGCAAATATTCAGCTTCCTCCGATCGCAGTGGAGGTGATTGAGGCATCGTCCGATCTTTCAGATTTCGTAGAGACTGCCCTTCAGATGAGAGATCAATACAAGAGTGTTCGAAGTTGGATCAGTCAGTTGGAACGGGATCTGAGTGATGAGGATACCAAAAAGATTCTCGGGCATGAGAAGCGGTTGAAGAGTATTTCCCAGCACCTCGATTCCTATTCTTCCCTGAGCCCGCCCGGAGACACTTCTGTTCAAATCTCGATCGGTTGGCTCACGGTAAGCACGAAGGGCGGTGATCCGGTAAATGCAATCAAGAACAGGTTCGGAATGCGAGCAGAGGTGAATCGGTTGGTTCTGGCTCCTGGAGGGAATTACGCGATGAAGAAGTTGCTGAAGATGCTGGGTGAACAGCATACGAGGACCGGGAAATCGTTTGAATCCGCAATCTATGAGCGGATGACGGAATAGTTCCGAGCCGACGGTAATAGAATTTTATAGATAGAATTATGAGTACTACCCTATTCAAAGAAGTCGGATACTCGCTTTCCAAACTCATCGATGATATCGAGATGGGCGATATTGGACTACCTGATATTCAGCGGCCCTTTGTGTGGAAGAATGCGAAGGTGAGGGATCTTTTCGATTCAATGTATCGGGGCTACCCAGTCGGATACCTGCTTTTCTGGGAAAATCAGGTGGGAGAGAAGACGAAACTGATCGGCACCAACACGCATCAGAGGATCCCTCAGCTATTGATCGTGGACGGGCAGCAGCGGATGACCTCGCTCTATGCCGTGATGAAAGGGATACCTGTAATTCGCGAAAACTACGAGAGCGAGAACATCGAGATCGCATTCAGGCCTGTCGACGGGAGATTCGAGGTATGCGATGCCGCAATTCGCCGTGATCCGGAGTATCTCGCCAACATCTCCGAGCTGTTTTCTCCTACCGCTAGTCAGTATCGAATTATTGGCGAATATTTGGAAGGATTGGAGGGTTATAGGACGAAGAACGATAAGGTGTTTTCAGCTGAGGAGCGGAAGGCTTGCGAGGTGGCATTGCAGCGCCTTTTTAACCTTTGCAGCTTCCCGTTCACCACATTGCAACTTTCAGCGAATATCGATGAGGAGCAGGTGGCTGAAGTTTTTGTGCGGATCAATAGTGAGGGTAAGAAGCTCAATCAGGCTGACTTTATTCTGACTTTAATGTCCGTCTTCTGGGAAGAAGGCCGCAAGCAACTGGAAGAATTTTGCCGGATGGCCAGGAAGCCCAGTGTGGGGGAGGCCAGTCCGTACAATCACTTCGTGAATCCATCTCCGGATCATCTCCTCCGCGTCGCTATCGGCATAGCCTTTCGCCGGGCGCGGCTGAAATCGGCTTATTCCGTTCTTCGTGGCAAAGATATGGAGACGGAGGAATTCAGTGAAGAGCGCCGCGTAGCGCAGTTTGATCTGTTGAAAACGGCTCAGGGCAATGTGCTTAACCTTCAACATTGGCACGATTTCCTTGGGATACTGAAACAAAGCGGCTTTACCGGGGGGAATATGATCAGCTCGGCCACGACGGTCTACTACAGCTATATTCTCTACCTGATCGGGCGGATTGATCTGAAGATCCAGCCACACACACTGGGACAGGTGATCGGTCGCTGGTTCTTCATGGCGTCGATCACCTCAAGATATACGGGCGGTTCGCCGGAGACATTGATGGAGCGGGATCTTGCCGCCCTCCGGGAGGTGCGCACTTCGGATACCTTTCTGAGTTGGATCGAGCGGGTCATGATCGCCGAACTGACCAGCGACTTCTGGTCGGTGACGCTACCGAATCGCCTGGATACCTCCTCAGCCACGAGCCCCTTGCTCTTTGCTCACTACGCCTCCCTAAACCTGCTCAACGCGAAGGCCTTGTTTTCCAAAAAATTGGTGCGCGATACGCTCGACCCAACGCTACACGCGCACAAGTCATCTGTGGAAAGGCATCACCTCTTTCCCCAGAACTACTTGAAAGAACTCAGTTTCACGAGCACCCGAATCACCAATCAGATCGCCAATTACGCTTTGGTTGAATGGAACGACAACATTGCGATTTCCGATGAGCCACCCTCGGAATACTTTCCCAAATATTGGAAGCGCCTTACGGACAAGGAAAAGCAAGACCAGGCGTATTGGCATGCTCTTCCGAAAGGGTGGGAAACAATGGAGTATCAGACATTCCTCGATGCCCGGCGCAAGGGAATCGCAAAGGTCATAGCAGACGGCTTCGAGCGCCTGACGCACGGTGAAACCCTGATCGAAGCTGAAGATACCTATGAGGCTAGGCTCGCCAAAGGCGAAGGCACTCAGATCGAATTTAAATCGACGCTCCGAGTAAACCTCCACACCAATAAGATTGACCCGAAAAAGGAGCATGCCGTGCTCAGAACCATCGCCGCCTTCCTCAACTCCAAGGGCGGCACCTTGTTTGTCGGAGTCAATGATTCGGGTGAAGCCGTTGGGCTGGATCAGGACAAGTTTGGCAGCGAGGACAAGCTACTCTTGCACCTGGACAATCTCATCAAAAGTAAGCTGGGTGGCGGCTCCTTCGCCTACATCCAGCCAGAAATCATCGAGATCGACGGCACTCGCTTACTTGTGGTCGAGTGCCAGCCGAGTGAAGTGCCCGTCTATCTCAAGAACGGTGCTGGGGAAGAGTTTTACATCCGAGCCGGGGCCTCCTCTCCAGCTCTCCCGGCAAGCCACATGCAGGAGTATATCCAGACGCGGTTCAAATTATGGCCTACGATAAACCATGGCTCTTACAATGAATATTGAAGAAAAATACCCCAATACGAATCCAAAGCCACGACCATCGAACAGATTGCGCTTTGAACGCTTGCGGTGTTAACAGCACGAGGTTGTGGGTTATCTCTACCCACAAGATTCGGCCTTGATGCGGAACAAATGTTCATTAGTTTAAGAAACCATGAGACATTTCCCTACCCATGATCTGAGCGAAGCCGAGTTCGAGAACTTGGTTTTGGCAATCTGTCGGGAATTGCTCGGAGTCGGTGTGAGCGGCTTTTCACCGGGGCCCGATGGTGGCCGGGATGGCATTTTCGAGGGCACGGCCAACCGCTTCCCCTCAGACTCGGCACCTGCGAGTGGCAAAATCGTCATTCAGGCGAAGCATGTTCAGTCGCCGGTCGCCTCTTGTTCGGATTCCAGCTTTAGAAAAACGCTGCTGGATAAGGAACTTCCGAAGGTAAAGCGTCTATTCGATGACGGAAAACTGACCCACTATCTGCTCTTCACCAACCGGAAGAAAACGGCGGGAGCCGACGAGCATTTTCGAAAACGTGTCCGAGAAGAAGCGGGGCTCACCAACGCGTGGTTGCTAGGGCTGGATTCCATTCATCAGGAGCTTCGAGCCCACCCGCACATCGTGAGAAATGCTGGGCTGGACAGGTTCCATATCCCGCTGGATTTCTCACCGGAGGACTACCGGGATATCATTGCCGGTCTTTACGCGCACCGTTCCGCAGTGGAGACCGGCTTTGACAGTGCGCACGAATTTGACGCTCCGGGGTTCACGGCAAAGAACGCGCTCAATGGGCTCAGCTCAGATTATAGTGCGCATATCAGAGAGGACTCCATGCCCCACTTCGATGACATTGCCAGGTTTCTCAAGAATCCCCGCAACACCGATCTAGCGGAGAAATATCACGTCGTCGCCAATGAGCTGAAGGAGCAATTGATCGTCCATACCGAACAATTCCTGAATTTCGAGCATGCCTTGTCGGCCATTCCCGGCCTAATCCGGGAAAATGCTCCCGAATTGCAGACTCCCGCCAAAAGGCGATTGCTCAAAATTATGGTTCACTACATGTATGTGAACTGCGAAATCGGCAAAAAATCATGATCCGCCCGGCCAAACATTTGAACCTCGACAGCTGCGTGCTCCGCGCCGCCGCAGTTCTGCTTGTGCGCCTGCGCGACGAGCGCATCTGTCGGTTTTCCGACCTGCGGCAATCTCTCGAACCCTTGGGAGAAGACGCGGATCCCGTGTTCATGCCTACACTCCATTTTCTTTTCCTGATGGGGAAAATCGACTACCATCCGCAAACGGACTCCTTCGAATACCTTGAACGGCAAGCCGAGTAGGATCGATGAAACTGAGTCACCTCTACAGCAATCAGCCCGAAATCTTTTTCCCGATTCGCTTTCGCGAGGGATTGAATGCCGTGGTCGCGCGCATTGACAATCCCAAGGACGAGAGGAAATTGGGGCACAACCTTGGCAAATCTCTCTTGATCGACGTGATTGATTTTTCGCTGCTCAAGGGCGTCGATAAGCATCACTTTTTGAAACGGCATCCGGAGCTTTTTGATTGTTTTGTTTTCTTTCTTGAAATCAAACTTCCCGGCGGGGGATTCGTCACTGTCCGACGTTCGGTTGAAGAGCCGACCAAAATCGCCTTCAAGCGTCATCAGAAACCCTACGCAAATTTTGTGGATCTTGAGGAGTCGGGATGGGATCACTGGCGCGAATCGTTTAAAAACGCCGTTCGCTTGCTGGACAGCATGCTCGCTCTCACGCCGATCAAGCCTTGGACGTACCGAAAAGGAATGGGCTACTTTCTCCGGACTCAGAAAGACTACCAGGATGTCTTTCAGTTGGCGAAATTCGGAAAAGGTAAAGACGTTGACTGGAAGCCCTATCTCGCTCGGATCCTGGGCTTTAACGATTCGTTGTTAACGGAAAAATATGCGGCCGACACCGAGCTGAAAGACTGGAAGGCGAAACAGTCACAGATCGAAGCGGAAACAAATCTCAAACCCAAGGACTTCGATAAGCTGCGAGCCAGTCTCGACGCAAAGCAAGCCGAGGTGGATGGGAAGGTGGAGGCTCTCGACGCGTTTGATTTTCACGGTCAGGAAATCGAGCTGACGCGCACGCTGGCCGACTCGGTCGAGGCCGAGATTGCAACGAACAACAGCTTTCTCTACAACGCTCGACACGATCTGCAACAGATCGAAAAGAGTCTCGTGACCTCGCTGGAATTCGACCTCAGTGACGTTAAGCGTGTCTTCGAAGAATCCAAAATTTCTTTTCCCGAGCAACTCGCCCACGAATACGATGCTCTTGTCACGTTTAATCGTAAAATCCTAAGTGAACGGCAGTCGATGCTGGGAGAGAAAGCCGATGAACTGCGCAAGGAGATCACCCAGCTTGAAGCCGAAAATCAGATTCTGGGAAAACGCCGCCAGGAGATTCTCAAAGTTCTTGGAGGGACTGATAGCCTACGGAAATACAAAGAACTCCAAAGGGAATTGGACGCAGACCGTGCGGGGCTGGAACTGCTCCGCGAAAAAAGCGAGCGCTTGGAGCAATTGATCGCTGCCCAAAAGAAGCTGCGTGAGACCCGGAAACGGGTGGGGGCATTGACTACCTCTATCGAAGAGGAGATTCAAAGCAGCAATAAGCGCTACAAGGCAATCCAACAGACCTTCCGCGAGATTATCAGTAAGGTTCTGCACCGCTCGGCACTCATATTCGTCGAGCCCAATGGTGAAGGAAACTTGGATTTCCGAGCCGAGTTCAACGGCGGAAACGATTTGCAAACCGATGAAGACCGTGGAACCAGCTTCCGTAAAATGCTGTGTATCGCTTTCGACCTCGCAATCCTGATCAACTATGCTGACGAGCGGTTTTTTCATTTTGTTTATCACGATGGAGCGCTGGAGGCGCTTCAGGCAAAACTACGCTTGGCTCTACTGCGAGTTGTTCGGGAAACCTGTGACCGGCACGGGATTCAATACATCTTCAGCTGCTTGAGCGAAGATATGCCAGCAGAGGAGGCGTCGGGATTGTGCCCAACCGACGATGAAATCGTTCTGAAACTCCACGACGGTGGTGACGACGGGCGTCTTTTCAATATGAGGCCGTTTTGACGGGGTTGTTAAATTTTATCGCTCTTCCCATGTTCCAAATCAACCCCACCACCAATCAGTTCATCAGACATTTGCCGCAGCGGTTCGAGAGGGCCTTTGCCCCGGCGTTGGAGGCGGTACGCAAGGAATTGAAACGGTAAAAAGACATCCCAAACTACAATCCCTAATATCCAGCCGCTTGATGTCTCCCTCCACGAGGGCGAGGGGTTCGCCTCGTAAGTCAGAGAATTTTCATTCCGGTTGACAAAAGTTGACAGTTCAACTTTTACTGCTCTTACCCAATATGGTGAAGAGACTGAACCCAGAAATCCTCGAAAAGCGTTGCACCGAAAAAGGCTTGAACCAGAGCACCATCGCCAAACACTTGGATGTGAGCCGCGAATCGGTTTCGAAATGGTTCCAGGGCAAATCCTTCCCGCGTCCCCCACAGTTGCTCAAGCTCGGGCGATTTCTGGGGCTCCGGCATGATGAGCTGGTTGTTCGGCAAAGCGCTTCACCTGAAGCGCTGGTAGCCTTCCGCAAGAGAAGGGGCTGTAAAACGACTGACGAGCATATTGATCGAGCCCGGGAAATGGGGCGTTTGCTTCGTCCGCTCGTGCCTCATCTCGAGTTCGACGCTTTCATTGGGCCACCTTCTTTGAAGACTCCGTCCACCGAGTATAGCTATTTGCAGAGTCTTGCGGCGAAGTTGCGTCGAGAGATTGGTGTTTCCGAAGCGGAATCGATAGAGTTCGAAAAGCTCATCGGCCTTTTTCAGGAATATCAGGCGGTCGTTGTCCCCGTCATGTGGGGTAAAAAATCCCAGCACGAGAACGCACTGCACATTCACCTGCCGGATTCAAAGACCACTTGGATTTATCTCAATCTCGATGTGGAGATCCATGATTTCAAATTCTGGATGGTTCATGAGCTTGGCCATGTTCTCACCATCGACCTGCTCGAAGCCGGAAGAGTCGAAGAGGCCGAAAACTTCGCGGATGCTTTTGCCGGAGCCTTTCTTTTTCCGGAGGCCTGCGCCAAAGAGGCTCACACGAGTTATTCCCGAGCCCGTAGCGATTCAGGTCGGGTTGATGTGCTTATTCGATTCGCGGAAGTACACACTATTTCACCGCTCTCGGTCTATAAAGAGCTGCAACATTACAGTCAATATCACGACCTGAAGTTCACGGAGATTGAGCCAGGCATCCTGCATCCGTCTACCACCCGCTTCAACGAGCGCTTTCCCTTGCTGTCGGAGCACTTTTTCAACGGCGAGGAACCCAGTCCGAATCACTTTGTCCGCATGGCTCAGGAGGCCTTCGGAACCGTTTTCTTTAAGGCCTTCGCCGAATACGTCAGGGAGAGGAAACCGAGTCCGTCCACCATCGGCTCAATTCTTGCCATCAACCCGATGGATGCCCGTGCCTTTCACGATGCGCTGACACAGTAATTCCGGAGCGATGGCGCAGACCAAGATCATCGTGGATACGAACAGCTACCTCAGGCTGGCCCAGAATATCCACCCCTTGCTGTGTCAGCCATTCGGTAATGAAGAGTTCACGCTCTACATGCATGCTGAGTTGAACGCGGAATTTCGATCCAGCCCGCGACTGCGGACAAAGTTCAGTTGGGCGGCTGATGATGAGTTTCGTGAGAACCGTAAACGTTCTCTCACCATCAGTAGAGAAGCTCGGGTGGAAATCGACGAAACCTTTGAATTTATGTGGGAACACGTGAAGGAAGAGTTTCACGAGAAACTCGGCAAAGGTCCCTCGAGAACCGATACTCGGATCATCGCAACAGCGGCGGTGCTTGAAATTCGGGTGGTAACGGACGATCAGGACATGATCGAACTCGCGGAGCTATACGGAGCCCATCAGATCACCAGTCTCGAGCTCATGAAGCTCATGCTGGATCATCGTCGTCTTAAACTTAAGGATGTCGAGCGTGTCGTCGCGCAATGGCAATACGAGAAGGATACTCCCTATGGCGGTTGGCAGAAAGAATATCGAGATCTATTCGGGAAGAGACCACCGTCTTCGTAGTAAGAGATAGAAGAACCCGCAGGGGAAACCTTTTCAGATTTTCACGGATTGTAGGCGTTTCACGGTTTTGTGAAACCCCTACATTCCGTGAAATGCTCCGTAGCGAAGGAATCTATTTGCCCATTTTACAAAAAAATAGGAGCATTCGCACTTATTGACATGAAAGATTCTCAGACAATGGCCTACGTGAAGAGCTATAATCTCAGGGCTCTGGCAGGCATCTGCCCCAAATAGCCATGTCCTCCGATTTCAGCGAAGACCACCTGATCGAACAACCCGCCATCCAGCTCATGGAGCATGAGTTGGGCTGGAACTCGGTGAACGCCTACGACGAGTGGGCTTCGGGTGCAAGCAGCCTTGGCCGTGAGACGAAGCGGGAGGTGGTGTTGATCAGCCGGCTGAAGCCGGCGCTCCAGGCCTTGAATCCGGAGGTGCCGGAGCAGGCGATTGAGGGGGCGGTGGAGGAGCTGAGGCGGGATCGTTCGGCGCTGAGCTTGGTGGAAGGAAACCGGGAGATCGACAAGCTGTTGCGCGGCGGAGTGAAGGTGACGATTCCGGATCGGGAGCGTGGCGGGCAGCGGACGGAGGTGGTGCGGGTGATCGATTGGGACGATGCGGCGGCGAATGATTTCCTGCTGGTCTCGCAGTTCTGGATCACGGGCAATCTCTACACGCGGCGGACGGACCTGATCGGCTTTGTGAACGGGCTGCCGCTGGTCTTGATCGAGCTGAAGAAGCCGGGGGTGAATGTGCGTGAGGCTTTATCCAAGAACTTGGCCGACTACAAGGAGACGATCCCGCAGCTGTTCCACTACAACGGCTTCCTGCTGGTCTCGAACGGGGTGCAGAGCAAGATCGGCAGCCTGACGGCGGCGTGGGAGCATTTCGGGGATTGGAAGAAGGTGGCGGGAGAGGATGAGACGCCGGACATTTCGCTGAACACCCTGCTGCGCGGGACTTGTGAGAAGACGCGGCTGCTGGATCTGGTGGAGAACTTCACAAGGTTTGTAGATTCGAAGGGCGCGACCGGGAAGCTGATGGCGAGGAATCATCAGTATTTGGGAGTCAATCGAGCGATCGCGGCTCTACAAACCACCCTCACCCCAGCCCTCTCCCAGGGGGAGAGGGAGCAAGAGCTTCCGCAGTATCGGGGTGGGTTTGAGTTTGCGGGGATGATTGAGAGGGCGCGCGAGCTAAGGCAGAAGCAGACTCCTGCGGAGGAGGTGCTGTGGGAGTTGTTGAGAGATCGCAGGTTTCTTGGGCTGAAGTTTCGGAGGCAGCATCAGGTCGGTGACTACATCACGGATTTCTTCTGCGCGGAGCATGGATTGATCGTGGAGGCAGATGGAGGCGTTCATGGGACCGTAGCTGTCGCCAAGAAGGACAAAATCCGAGATGCGGCGCTAACCTCACAGGGATTCAAGATCGTGCGACTGCCCAACGAGGTAGTTCAAAACCACACAGAAAGGGCCTTGGAGAGTATCGTTTCTGCACTCCCCTCTACCTCTGGGAGAGGGGCTGGGGGTGAGGGTGGAGAAACAATGTCCGCAAAACGCCGCAGCCCGAAGAATGGAATCGGCGTGTTTTGGCATACCCAAGGCTCAGGTAAGAGTTTCTCCATGGTATTCTTCGCCGAGAAGGTGTTTCGCAAGCTGGCGGGGAACTGGACTTTCGTGGTGATCACGGACCGGACGGAGCTAGACACGCAGATCTACCGGACCTTCTCGACTTGCGGGGCGGCGTCGGAGCTGTGCCAGGCGACGAGTGCGAGCCACCTGCGCAAGTTGCTGACCGAGGACCATCGCTACGTCTTCACCCTGATCCACAAGTTCCGCACCGATCCGGGGACGCTGCATCCGGTGCTGAGCGAGCGGGACGACATCATCGTGCTGACCGACGAAGCACACCGCAGTCAATACGACACGCTGGCGATGAATATGCGCACGGCCTTGCCGAACGCGAAGTTCGTGGCCTTCACCGGGACGCCACTGATGGTTGGGGAGGAGCGGACGCGGGATGTCTTCGGTGACTACGTGAGCATCTACGACTTCAAGCAGAGCGTGGAGGACGGGGCGACCGTGCCGCTTTATTACGAGAATCGGACCCCCGAGCTGGAGATCACGAACCCTGAGCTGAACGAGGAGATTTATCAGGTGATCGACGAGGCCGGGCTGGATGTCGATCAAGAGGACAAACTCAAGAAGGCGCTCGGGCAGCGTTACCATTTGATCACTCGCGAGGAGCGGCTGGAGGTCGTGGCGAAAGATATCGTGCACCATTTTCTGGATCGCGGATATCAGGGGAAGGCGATGGTCGTATCTATCGACAAGCTGACATCGCTGAAAATGTATGAAAAGGTGCGGGCCGAGTGGGACGCAGAGAAGGCGCGGTTGATTGCTGCGCTGCAAGCCATGAATCCGACTCAAGCACAGTATTTGGTTTTGAATGAACGGCTCCGTAATTTGCAGGAGACGGACATGGCCGTGGTGGTATCGCCGGGGCAGAACGAGATTTCCGAGATGAAGGCGAAGGGCTTTGACATTCTGCCGCACCGGGAACGGATGGTGAGAGAGGACATGGAGACGAAGTTTAAGGATCCGGATGATCCGTTCCGCTTGGTCTTTGTGTGTGCGATGTGGTTGACGGGCTTCGATGCACCGAGCTGTTCGACACTCTACCTCGACAAGCCGATGCGCGGGCACACCCTGATGCAGACTATCGCCCGGGCGAACCGGGTTTACGGCGACAAGGTAAACGGCCTGATTGTGGACTACGCCAATGTCTTTGAAGAACTGGAGAAGGCGCTGGCAATCTACGGTTCCGGCAAGGGCGGCGGTGAGATGCCGGTGAAGAACAAAACGGAGCTAATCGAAGCCCTGAAAATTGCCTTGGAGCAGGTGAAGGAGTTCTGCCGGAAGCAGAACATCGATTTGGACGCGGTGACGAATGACCCAGCAAAGCATTTTGTCGGGGCGGTCGAGCGTCTGGTAAGAATCGACCCAGTCAAGGACGAGTTCCTCGCCAATGCCCGGGATGTTGAAAAACTCTACAAGGCTGTGATGCCGGATCCAATCATCCCGACCCTCGCACCGAAGGCACAGTTGATCGCCGAACTCGCCAAAGCGGTACGGGCGACCAAGGACCCGGTGAACATTACCGAGGTTCTCGGGGAAATCGAAAAGACCCTGGATGGAGCTATTGTCGCGGAACCGTACGTTAGATCCGGGGAAAAGGGGAAAACGGTCGATCTAAGCCAGGTCGATTTTGAGGTGCTTGAGAAGAAGTTCGCCAAGAGCAAGACCAAGAACACCCAGACCCAGCAACTGCGGGCTCTGATCGAGCGGAAGCTGAACAAGATGATCCGCCTGAACGCCACCCGCTACGATTTCCTCGACCGCTTCCAGAGGATGATTGAGGAATACAACGGCGGAGCCCTCAGTATTGAGCAATTCTTCGAGCAGCTCGTTTCGCTCAGTCGCGACCTGAATGATGAGGAATCGCGCCACGTGCGCGAACAGATCACGGAAGAGGAGTTAGCGGTTTTCGACATCCTCACACGCCCAGGGCCGGATCTCGTTCCCCGGGAGGTCGAGACGATCAAGAAGGTCTGCAAAGATATGCTGGCAAAACTGAAAACTGAGCTTCTCGTTCTAGCCTGGCGAAACAAAAGGACCACGCGGGCGAAGGTGCGCGTGGAGATTGAAAAGATGCTGGATGCCGGACTTCCCGAAAATTACACCGCAGATCTCTTCGAGCAGAAATGCGGCGCGATTTTCCAGCATGTCCTCGAAAAGTATCCCGATCAAAACCAGTCCGTTTACCGCGCTACCGCCTAGCTCCACAGTATTCGGAAATGCTTTTAGGTGCACCAATCCCAAGTGTTGATGAGGTTAATTCCTTTAAAGCTCCCTATATGCCAATGGCAAAGATTTTCATGACACTGTCTGGAGGAAATTAAGCCAGATCGTTCCAATGTCTAGAGGGAATAGAGTACACCCATGAAACGTGGGGAAAAGAGTAAACCTGAATTCTGCAGTCGAAGGGGAATGGGAGAGGGTTGCATCGGGTTTAGGTGGGGCTTTGGATTGGAAGGAATTCGAGTGTCTTCCGAGGAACGGATCGGTGTGGGTATGACGAGAAAATGCTGGCACCCCGGCCGGGGTGCGGTTCATTGCTGGGCGGGAGTCCGGTGGTGTCGCTACGCTCAACCACCGGCTACTGGCTTTGATGCCTCCGGCATCGGATGATTTCCAAAGAGTGAAGGACACCCAGAAGGCTTGGGGGGAATGGGTGGCGAAGTCGGGGGCGAATTTCCGTAGGTGTCCTCGGTATTTTTGTGTTTTCCGGTTGGCTAGTCTGGACGGCTGGTAACCTGCGCAGTGGTCCGGCCCGAGGGTGACGGCCCCATTCACCGTCATGACCTACGAATCTTCATGCAGCTTGCGCAGGAGCGTGGCGACCAGGGATGTCCAGCCGGTTTGGTGGCTGGCTCCGCAGCCGCGGACGGTCTCGGGATCGAAATACTCGTAGAAGAGGACGAGGTCTTTCCAATGAGGATCCTCGGCGTAGGGTCGGTGCCCTCCATGGCAGGGCCGGGCGCCGTTGGCGTCGGGGCGAAAGAGATCCGCCATGCGGGAGGCGACTTGGATGGCGAGCTCCTTTAGTTGGATCGGAGAATCATTCTCTGCGGTCGTGGCCAACAGAGTATCTCCGTAGTAATCATCGTAGCGCAGGAGAGCTTCGATGAGAAGAAAGCTGGTCGAGAACGGCAGATCGGGCCCCGCCAATTGGAGTTGCCACCTAAGAGTCCGGAGTCGCTCTCGCCGGGTAGGTAAGCGACGCTGAGCGTCTCGTCGCCGACCGTAGTGCTGAGGGGTTCGCTTTCGTATCCGCGGGATAGGGACCGAATCCCGTGGGGAGACAAAAACTCGGCCTCGTCGGTCATGTAGTCGAGGATGCGTTGCAGTCGGTCACGGGGGGGCGAGGGCCAGCAGGTAGTCCGTACTGCCCTCTCGCTGTTCCAGGGCTACGTGTCGCCCGAGCTCGTCGTTGTAGAACCATTCGAAACGACTCTTGAATCCGGGCAGGCGGTCGAGTGTTTCAGTCGAAAGGGGCATCGCCGCGATCAGGGGAAGCAATCCGACGAGGGAACGGGTATTCAATCGGCGGGATTCGCCATCTTCCGAACTGATTTGATCATAGTAAAAGCCGTCTTCCTCATCCCACAAACCGGACCCGCCGAAATGATTGATGGCCTCCACGATTTGCACGAAGTGTTCGAAGAATTTGGAGGCCATATCCTCGTAGGCGGTATTGACGGTGTCGTCTGGCTCACAGGCGAGGATGATGGAAATCTCGAGCATGTTCAGGCAGTAGAAAGCCATCCAGGCGGTCGCGTCGGCCTGCTCCAGTTTTCCCCCGATCATTTGCGGAACGCTGCGGTCAAAGACCCCGATGTTGTCGAGGCCGAGCAATCCGTCCTCGCCCCAGCGATAGGCGCGACTTCGGGAATGTTCATGGGGGAAGTAGCGCCAAGAGTCTCCATTGGGGGAGTAGTCCTCCCGAACGGTGGCATCCCTGCGATGAGGCACCCCCAGGCCGGTTCGTGGTAGGCGCTGAAGCGACCTACCCACAGTGGGGCATGGCTT
>DGMY01000095.1:29682-29824 GCA_002388665.1 Opitutia bacterium UBA4506
CCTACCCACAGTGGGGCATGGCTTCAGCCTTGCCCGCGTCGGCTCGGGTGAGGCTCACGGCGAGCCTTCGGCGGCATCCTGCGATGAGGCCCCCCCAGGCCGGTCCGTGGTAGGCGCTGAAGCAACCTACCCACAGTGGGGC
>DGMY01000055.1 GCA_002388665.1 Opitutia bacterium UBA4506
AAAACAGCTTAAGTCGGGCTAGAAAGGCATGGTTGATATTTGGGGTAAAAACTCCCGCATGGATGCCGAATCGACTCTCGTTTACAATGTCGAGTACCGCTTCGAAATCAGAGAAAGTTTCGAGAAGTGCGATGGGTCCAAAGGCTTCTTCGCAATAGAGCTTTGCATCGTGGTCCACATTCTTGAGCAGGGTGGGTTCGAAAAAATTACCGGTTCGTTCTCCTCCGGTTAGTACTTGGGCGCCACCCTGGACAGACTCTTTCAACCAGTCTTCGACTCGTTTTGATTGGGTCTCATCGATCATGGGTCCGAGAAACGTATCCTCCGATCCTGGGTCACCCATGGTGAGGCTTTCGGTTGCTGAGATAAACTTTTCTTCGAATTGAGCAGCGAGGGATTCGTGGAGGTAAATTCGCTGGACCGAGATACAACTCTGGCCGGATTGATAGAAGGCCCCGACAATGCAACGCTGGACAGCATCGTCCACATCGGCTCCGGAATCGACGATGCAGGCCGCATTGCCTCCGAGTTCGAGGACCACTTTCTTTTTTCCTGCCCGTCTTTTGAGTTCCCATCCGACCCGAGGTGAACCGGTAAAGCTGAGAAGCTTGAGGCGGTCGTCGGTTGTGAAGGCATCTGCCTGTTCAACTTCGCACGGCAATATCGAAAACGCTCCCTCAGGAAGCCCCGATCGAGTGAGAATTTCACCGATAATAAGGGCTCCTAGAGGGGTTCGACTATCAGGCTTCAGAATGAATGGGCATCCGGCGGCGATGGCGGGCGCGACTTTGTGGGCGACTAGATTCAGGGGGAAATTGAAGGGTGTGATGAAGGAACAGGGGCCGGTCGGAACCCGCTTTGTGAACCCACGATAACCTCGATTGCGCTCGCTTATTTCGAGGTTTAGCACCTCACCTTGCGCTCGGGTCGTTTCAGTGGCTGCGATCTGAAATGTTTCAATCAGACGGGTCACCTCGCCGCGGCTGTCCTTTATCGATTTTCCGGCTTCTATGCAGAGAATTTCAGCAAGTTCTTCAGACCGCTCCATAAATTCCCGGATACAGTGTTCGAGCACGGCCCGGCGTTCAAATGGAGTAAGGCGTGCCATAGCAGGTGCGGCGTCGACAGCGGCCTGGATCCCGCGGGATACGTCGCTTCGGTCTGCGAGGGCGACTGATGCGAACGGTTGTCCCGTATACTTATTGCGAACGGTTAGACTCTTGTTCGGCGATTCGGGACGACTGCCGATATAAAACGGATAGGTTCTAGTCATGTCACATGTCAGTTCTGCTACCAATGGAGCGTCCCAGGCGGTAGATTTTGTTGTTGGGGAAATGCTTTGGGGTAGGTGGGGTTTTGTTCGGGAGGAGGTCTTCACCGTGGCCGGATTGGGCGGCCGGGGACGGTGGGCTACAGATTTTGGCTGCGGCGCATCGAAACGCGAATTAAGATGAGAACCAGGCGACGCTAGCTGTCTTCGAGCAGTGGACGTTCGGGGTCGATGACGGGAAACTGAAGAGTCACGACCGTTCCCTTATCGGGCCGACTGTCAATAGCGATAGTTCCATGATGGTCACGCATAATGCGCTGGACGACCATCATTCCAAGGCCGTTGCCGGTCGTTTTTGTAGTGAAGTAGGGTTGGAACACTTTGGTGAGATCTTCGGGGTCAATTCCTTCTCCTGTGTCGGCGAACATGAGGGTGAAATGCCGTGCGTCCTTGCGCCATCGAATGCGGATGGATCCGCCTCCTGGCATCGCTTCGACTGCATTCTTCAATACGTTGAAAAATACCTGCTTCAATTGATCAGGATCAGCAAAAATAGGGGGCGGCATCGCCTCGAGATCGATGGTAACGTTGACGTTCCGCTCGGAGAATAGATTTTCCTCCACCTCGAGGACCTCGTTGAGGATCGCGATGGGATCGACTTTGCGCAGATCGGGTGTTTGGGGTCGAACTGCTGCTAGAAAGTGGGTGATGATACCGTCGAGTCGGTCAACCTCTCGAGTGCAGATATTCAGAGACTTCTCCGTTCGGGCTGTTTTCTCGGATGTTCCCAACTTCTCGAGCTGTCGGCGGATCAACTGCAGATGGATCGTCAAGGAGTTGAGAGGGTTTCCCAGTTCGTGGGCCACACCTGCCGCGAGCATCATGATCGACGCAATTCGTTCGTTCTCGATCAACTCTTTGGTCGAATGCTTGATCTCTGTGAGGTCTGAAAATACCACCACAGTCCCGTCCCCCAATTCATGTTCGGTCGCCTCTTCCATCGGAACGAAATAGACTTGGACAACGCGAGTCTCTGGGTAGTGAATCTCGATCTCGCACGAAGCAGATCGTTGGGCCGGTCGGAGCTGATCGGGGTCGATTTGAAGGGCATGTGCCAATTCAGGGATCCTCCGCCAGATATTTGAATTTCCGATCTCGCGCCGGCGGAGCCCCAAGAGCCGGGTAGCTGCTGCATTGGAATATTGGATGACGCTTTCCCCATCGAGTACAAGGATTCCATCTCGGATGACGTCGAAAACGCTCTCCAAGAGATGGCGATCCCGTACGAGCCGGTTGACCAGAATGGTGAGATTCTTCTCGTCCAGATCTTCTAATCGGCCGAGAATCCGCTCCAGACCCTTGTTCCGATTGCGTCGCATTGATTGTGGTCTTGATTAAGATTCGCTTAACGCGCGTCGCTCTTCCATTTTTCGAGTCACCAATGCAACTAAATCGCGTCCAAGGGAGGATTTACTGGCCGACGGCCATTTCTCGCAGAATCCGTCGGGACCAAGGAGGGTGAGAATATTGCTATCCAATCCAAACCCCGAAGCACTCCCAATCAAATTAGCGGCGATCAAATCCATGTTCTTTTCCCTTAACTTTCGCGTAGCGTATTCTTCGAGATCATTGGTCTCAGCCGCAAACCCGACGATGAATTGGTCCTTTTTTCGCTGGGACACTGTTTTCAGAATATCTACCACTGGTTCAGTTTCAATCGTGAGTTGTGCCGACCCTTTCTTCTCTTTCTGTGGCATAGGGAACTTCGGGCGGAAATCCACAACAGCTGCAGTCATGATGAGAACATCACAAGCATCGAACAGGGCATCGACCTGATTGAACATTTCCTCTCCAGTAATCACCGGGTAGAGAATGCATTCGTCAGGCTCTCTTAAATGAGTGGGGCCGCTGACTAAGTCGACAGTCCAGCCAGCCGCAACCGCAGCCTCAGCGATGGCAAATCCCATCTTCCCAGTGGAAGGATTGCTGATATAGCGGACAGGGTCGATTGGTTCACGGGTAGGCCCCGCAGTGATGACGCAACGAATAGGACTGGAAAAACTCACGGAATACGGAATTGTTGGCGGGCCTGTTCAAAGGCCCATGAAAGAAAACTAGTAAATTACCTTTACGGAGTAGACCTGTCACGATTTTTTCCGAGGGGTGACTGATGCACCCAAGAAAACAGAGAATCCCTGGCTGAACCTAGGTTTTAACCTAATCATACCGTCAATTCTCCTGATGAAGGGAGATGATTGGTTTGGCGAACGACTCGCGGGTTTACCTTTGGAACCTTCGACAATACTGTTCGTGGCAGCACTGCTATTCCCCCTCGGATACGGCGTGTACGATTTCATTCAGCGCCGCACGTGGAATTTTCTTTCGATCTTGGGAATAATCGGAGTACTCCTGACTGGAGGGATTGGCCTATTGAAGCTACCGCCAGAATGGGTAGCGGTAAAAGAAGCCGCAATTCCGGCGATTTTAGGTGTAGTAACTCTGATTTCTGCTTTTACCAACCGACCGCTAGTGAGAGTTTTTCTCTACCGACCCGAGATCTTTCAAGTCGAGAAGATCCAAAATCAATTGGATGAGAAAGGCACTCATACGGGGTTCGAACGGTTGATGAAAAACACAACTTACCTATTAGCAGCCTCTTTTCTCCTGAGTGCTATCCTAAATTTTTTCTTGGCAAAATGGATCGTCGTCAGTCCAGCTGGTTCAGATGCTTTTAATAAAGAACTGGGAAAGATGATGGCATGGAGTTATCCAGTGATTGTCATCCCTAGTTTGGTTGTGACCGGCTTTGCTCTTTGGATGTGCTTCCGCGGATTAAAGAGCCTGACGGGTCTAACGCTGGAAGAGATGATCGAGGATCCCAAGGCGAAGCAGTCATAATCTTCAAAAATTCCAATTTCATAAGATATATTAGAGAATATAGGTCAGACAAATAGATGTTGACGGAGGCCGGTGCGGAGTGGTAGTTTTGGAGCATGAGT
>DGMY01000041.1 GCA_002388665.1 Opitutia bacterium UBA4506
AAGGGAAGGGAAGGGAAGGGAAGAACTTTAAACGTTAAACGTTAAACGTTAAACTTTTAGCGATGGAATCTGCCCTCTGCCCTCTGACCTCTGCCCTCTGACCTCTGCCCTCTGCCCTCTGATCTCTGACCTCTGACCTCTGGACGGTGGGGCAGGGTGACGTTTGCTAAAGCTGCACGCTACGAAAGAGTTGCTGTGCCCTCTGCCCTCTGAGCCGAATCGATGGGGTTGTCTCTTTTGAGGGTGGATTTGCTTGGGCTACCTGTCTATTCCGTAGTATCGATAAATTCAAGAAGGCTGTCGAATCGGCCTTTGTTTAAAGGAATGAACCATTGAAATTGTGGATACTTTACTGATCGGAACGATTCTGCACGTAGTCGCCGTGCTCTTGACAATAGTTCGAGTGATGACTCGCCCTCATCGAGACCCAGCGTCGCGCATCGCATGGATCGTAGTGGTCGTCACGGTACCGTTTGTCGGGATCATTGCCTATATCTTATTGGGAGAGACCAATATCGGGCGGGGTCGTATTGCGCGCATGAACCGGGTCGTTTCGGGCATGCCGGAGTTTCCACCCGTTGAAGGTGAGGGTGGGGACGGCTATCTGGCCATTCCTGAGCGTTATCACCATCTCTTTCGCAGCGGGACATCAGTGTCCGGATTCTCTCCCGTCGGGAAAAATTCCGGTCGGTTGATGGAGGATTCGAACGCGACCATTGATAGTATGATCGCAGACATTGATGCGGCGACGAATCACGTCCATTTGATCTTTTACATCTGGCTGGCGGATAACAACGGGCTGAAAATGGTAGATGCTGTCATCCGTGCGACAAAGCGGGGGGTGGTGTGCCGCGTCATGGCGGATGATTTGGGCTCGCGGAAGATAATTAAATCGGCGCATTGGAAAAAGTTGAAAAAGGCCGGCGTCCACGTGGCCCGTGCACTGCCGATTCAGAACCCGTTGCTGCGCCTATTGATGGGGCGGATTGATTTGCGGAATCACCGCAAAATATTGATCATCGATGGGCGGATTACCTACTGTGGTAGTCAGAACTGCGCCGATCCGGAGTTTCTGGTGAAAGCGAAGTTTGCGCCTTGGGTGGATGCGATGATTCGGTTCGAAGGCCCCATCGTGCGGCAGAATCAGTATTTGTTTGCGAGTGATTGGGAGAGCTATGCGGATGAGAACATCAATGAGCTTCTCCAGTCGCCATTGTGCGCTCCCGAGAACGGGTTCCCGGCTCAGGTGATTGGCACGGGGCCGACCATGCGTTATTCGGCGATGCCGGAGATTTTCGAAACCCTTTTTCACGCGGCTCGCAGGGAGCTCCTAATTTCGACTCCGTACTACGTACCCGACGAAGCGATGCAGAATGCACTCTGCGCCGCCGCGTGGCGGGGCGTGAAGACTCGACTGATTCTACCGGCGAGAAATGATTCGTGGATCGTGGGCGGGGCGAGCCGCAGCTACTATCGGGATCTGCTGGTGGCAGGAGTGGAGATCTACGAATATTCGGGCGGCCTTCTGCATACCAAATCGATCACCCTGGACGGTGAGATTACGTTGATAGGATCTGCGAATATGGATCGGCGCAGCTTTGAATTGAATTACGAGAACAACATTTTGCTCTACGATCCCTTGATGACCGCTGCCGTGTACGAACGCCAGCAGATGTACTTAACCAAAACCCATCGAGTGACTCTCGATCACGTGAATAGCTGGTCACTACCGCGCAGGCTGTGGAACAACACATTGGCGATGCTCGGCCCGGTTTTGTGAGTCCTATCGATGCTAAACCCGTAATTTTGGAAAATATGGCGAGAAACTCTTGACGGCATTCTCTCCAGAGTATTTGCTCCTTCTTTTTCCTGAATTCACCCAGTTTTCAATTTTTATGCCAGTTGACGTTAACATCCGTAAAGGCGAGTCCGTAGAACGCGCTCTCCGCCGCCTCAAAAAACGCCTCGACCGCGAGGGTGTCATCCGTGACGCACGCGCGAAGCGTTACTTCGAAAAGCCTTCCGAGATCAAGCGCCGGAAGAAGAAGGTCGCTGCTTTCAGCAACATGCTGCGAGTACGGAACGAAAACCGATAGATTTTTATCCTTTTCGGGGGATTAGCTCAGTTGGTTAGAGCGCTTGCATGACACGCAAGAGGTCACCGGTTCAAATCCAGTATCTCCCACCATTTAAAGTCCTGACGAAAGTCAGGGCTTTTTTTGTCTACACAGGTCGCCCGAAGCGGCGTTCGAGCTCGCCATCTTCGTACTCGATAAAGGTGGGCTTGCCCGCCGGACAAGTGTGGGGCGAGGACGTTTGCATCAGTTTTCGAATGAGTCGAAGTGCCTCTTCCTCGGAAAGGCGGCGATCCTTGCGGTGAGCGGTGCGCGCTGCGAGCTCGGCAATGCGCTCGCGGAACGGCCCTGATTTCTCGGGACGCAGGACACCGTCACGAATCAGTGATACCGCGTCGCTCAAAAATCGTTCGGCTTGTCCCGGTTCGAACCAAGCGGGTATCGCGGAGACGCGAAAGAAATTTTTCCCGAACGACTCGACCTCGAATCCCTGTTTGGCGAAGGCTTCGCGATTCTCTTCGAGGCATTGAGCTGGAATAGGTTCCCACTCGAAAGTCTGTGGGATCAAGAGTGGCTGGGTTTGGTGGTCGCCCTCCTCGGTTTCGTGGAGAAATTGCTCGTAGAGGACTCTTTCGGAGGCGGCGCGGGGGTGGAAGACCACGAGGCCCCGCGGTGAGCGAAAGAGGATCGTCGAAGTCCCGAGAGGACCGATCCACTTCCAAGGGACGGGATGGTTTGTTTGCCGGGGCTCGGGCTCCGGCCTTGGAGTCGGCCTCGGAGTTGGGAAAGTGGTACTGGGGGCAGGTGAGGGGAGGACTGGCGGTGGCGGGAAATTCTTGGGACTGACGGATGGAGTCGAGGGAGGTGCCGGGGGCTGAAACTTCGGCATTTGCGATACCGGTGTAACCCGCTCGAAATTGGTTCCTGGCAGAGGCCGGGGATCGTCGCTTGTGAAATCCTCCTTGGCGCCATGGTCGAGAAGCAGATCGAGAACGGTCTCCACGACGATGCGGCGGACCTGTGGTTCGTCTCGGAACCGGATCTCCCGCTTGGTTGGGTGGACGTTTACGTCGATGGCCTCCGGTTGAATCTCGAGGAAAAAGAAGGCGACGGGGTAGCGACCCTTGGGGAGGAAGCCGGTGCAAGCCTCGAGAATACCGTACTGGATCGTGCGACTATCGACGGGACGACCGTTGACGATGCACACGAGGTCTTGGCGTGACGCTCGGCTGAGGGGCGGTTTGCCCAGTCTCCCGTACAGAAATACAGAGCCCGAACGCCGTTCGAAAGGGAGAGTGTCCTTTAGGATCTTTTTGCCCCAGATCTCCGCAATCCGCTCGGGCAGGCCCGGACAGGGAGGGGAGGCAATGGTTTCTCTACCGTCCACTTTCAGAGTGAAGCCAACGGCAGGATGGGCGAGGGCGAATAGCCGGACCGTTTGCACTATGTGAGCCGCCTCGGTCTGGTCGGTTTTGAGAAACTTCCTACGGGCCGGCACGGTATTGAACAACCGGGCGACTTCGATGCTCGTTCCCACTGGCGTTGCCTCTTCGCGGCATTCGGTCACCACGCCGTTCTCGAGCTGGATCCGGGTGCCGGTATCAGATTCCTTGACGCGCGTGAGGAGAGTGAAGTCACTGACGCTGGCAATGGAAGGCAGCGCTTCACCGCGAAATCCGAATGATGCAATTCGCAGCAAATCATCAGCGACCCGAATCTTGCTCGTCGCATGACGTTTGAGGCAGAGCAGGCCCTCTTCACGGGTCATTCCGATACCATTATCGGTGACGCGAATGAACGACTTTCCCCCGCGCTTTATCTCTACTTGTATCCGGGTGGATTTGGCATCGAGGCTATTTTCGAGAAGTTCTTTGACGACGGCAACCGGACGCTCAACCACCTCGCCTGCGGCGATCTGATTGGCGACGTGATCCGGTAGTATCTCGATGCGACTCATAGTGATAGATTGGGTGATCTATCGTCGGTCAGGGGCGGCAGGAGCCGCAACAAGATTTTCGTCGATTCTCGGATGGGGGGGGGCCGATTAGGCGGTTTGGGAGGGTGGGGAGAACGTTAAACTCTTAACGATGATTGCTGACCTGTGGCCTCTGCCCTCTGGACGGTGGGGCAGGGTGACGTTTGCTAAAGCTGCACGCTACAGGAAATCCATTTCACAGCGGTGCAGTCTTGTGGCGTGACGCTTCAGCGAAC
>DGMY01000088.1 GCA_002388665.1 Opitutia bacterium UBA4506
GGCCGGTTTGTGGTGGGCGCTGAAGCAACCCACCCACAGAGGGGTGAAGTCATAAGTGGCAAGTGCCAAGTGGGGCATGGCTTCAGCCTTGCCCGCGTCTGTTGAGGGTATGCTCCCGATTGAGTTCGGGGGGCAATGGGCGATTAGGCTTCCTCCGGCCGGTTCGTGGTGGGCGCTGAAGCAACCCACCCACAGGGGGGTGAAGTCATAAGTGGCAAGTGCCAAGTGGGGCATGGCTTCAGCCTTGCCCGCGTCTGTTCAGGGTATGCTCCCGATTGAGTTCGGGGGGACATTAGGCGACTAGGCTTTCTCAGGCCGGTTTGTGGTGGGCGCTGAAGCAACCCGGCGAAGTGGAAAGTTTGAAGGTTTGAAGGTGGGAAGGTAGGAAGGTTTTGAGTTTGAAGTCTTAAGTGGGGCATGGCTTCAGCCTTGCCCGCGTCTGTTTAGGGTACGCTTGCGGTTGGGTCTGGGGGGCATTAGGCGATTAGGCCTCCTCCGGCCGGTTTGTGGTGGGCGCTGAAGCAACCCACCCACAGGGGGGGGGCTGAGTGGCAAGTTTGAAGGTCTGGAGGAAGAAGACTGATCACCGAATCTCCCCGTCACTCTGGACGGCTTTCACTCGGGGACTTTACGGTGTTGCTCCACATTTTCCACGCCCCAATCCCGGATACCGCTCCGGCCACAATTCCCGCCGTACCCCAAAACACATCCATCCAGGTCGCGCTGCGTTGGGGCAAATACACTTGAATCCATTCAGAGAGGAAAAGAAAGATCTCGAGGCCGATTGCTATCCACAGGGTCGCACTCACGGGCAGGCCCTGGTGCTTCCTTCCAGCTAGGAACGGACCCAGTGCTGCAAAACAAAAATAGGGGACGAAGGTCCGAAAATCGGGGAAGGTGTCGCCAAACCACTGCACCCATCCCGGCAGGAATGGATCCCCCGAAAACTGCGGTTCCGGCTTGAAGGAGTAGTACAGCAAAACGAGGCAGAGAAATATTGCCAAAGACCAGGGGATCAGTCGGAGCAGGCCGGAGTGTCGAGTTAACGTGGGCAAGGGGTGGGAGGAGTGGCAAGTTGCAAGTTTGAAGTGGCAAGTGTGGGGAAGCGGTGAGGCAGACGGGAGAAGTTGAAAGTTTGAAGTCGCAAGTTGCAAGTTGGGGAGAGGGAAGGTTTGAAAGTTGGGAGGTTGGGAGGTTGGGAGGTTGGGAGGTTTAAGGTGGGGAGGAGTCGCAAGTGGGGTCAGGCTGCTTCGCGCAGAATCTCGCCTTCGCAAGGTGGCAGGGGCGTCCCGCCTCTGGGTGACTGGCTGGGAACTTTCAAGCTTGCTGGGCGAAAGGCCACCTCCAATCGAACGGTATTCATTGAAGGCAGCGCGGAGATGATTCCGCAGGCGGACTTGGGTCAGTGAACAATTCCTTTTTCGTTATATAGAGAGGGCTCAACCATCGACTGAATCTCTCTCTCAAACTTCCGGAATACCTTCTCGGTCTCGAATTGGCTGATATATCGGCGACCATTCTTCGACAGATTTCTCAGATGCTCGGGTTCGGACCTAGCCGTTTTCACCGATCGAGCAAAGAGTTCGGGAGAGCTGGGTGGGACCACCAGTCCACATTCGTTCTTCTGTAGTGTCTGCGTCACCACGCTGTCGGGATCGGCTACGGCGAGAACTGGTCGGCCGTGGGCGAGTAGGGTGAGCAATTTCGAGGGAAAAAAGGCTGCGCCCGATCCCGCCTGCTGGGTGACGAGGGCGAGGTCGGTGTCGGCCAGCATTTCGTGATAGTTCTCCTTCGGTTGGAGCGGGAGGAATCGCACGTTTTGGAGCGCTCGCGTCTTTACCATTTTCTCCAGGTCCCCACGGGTAGCCCCGTCTCCGCAGATCACAAAAAGGATCTGAGGGTCGTCCTGGAGAAGCGTTGCTGCTTCGATGATCTGATTCAGACCCTGTTTGACTCCGAGGTTTCCGGAATAGAGAGCGAGGAATGTGTTCGAATCGATTTGTTGGGCCGCGCGAAAACTTCCTCGTTGGGGCAAGGCATCCGCTTCGGGCAGATCGACCGGATTGGGAAAGAGTACTTGCTTCTCCGCCGGAACCCCTTTGCGGGTGTAGGCTTCGAGCATCCCCTCGGAGATACCCGATACCCGATCCGCTTTCGCATAGGCAAAGGCTTCCAGTTTGTAGAGGGCGCGGATGAGCTTCCCTTCCTGCAACATTCCCAGACCCGCCGCCGCATCCGGTTGCAGGTCCTGCACGTGAAAGAGATAGGGGGTTCTGCGAATGAGCCGATAGACCCACGCCGCCGCCCCAAGGGGCAATGGAGGCGATACCACGATCACCACGTCCTGCCGCGGGAGAAAGAGCATTCGTATCCAGGAAAGACAGACGTAGGAGGCTTCGTGGATCATCCGCTTCGCCGCCGACACTTTCTCAGGCACGTAGTGCCAGACCCGATAAAGCGTCACCCCGTTCACCCCCTCCTTG
Source organism: Opitutia bacterium UBA4506 (assembly GCA_002388665.1). Classification (GTDB taxonomy): domain Bacteria; phylum Verrucomicrobiota; class Verrucomicrobiia; order Opitutales; family Puniceicoccaceae; genus Puniceicoccus. Next base: position 2,484 of record DGMY01000088.1, read on the forward strand.
CGATAGAACTTCCCCCGATCCTCCGCCCGCTTCTTCCACGCCGGATAATACGGAAATGTCGACACGACCGACACGTCATGACCCTGAGCCGCCAGCCATTCGGCCAGCATCGTGTTGTAGGGAGCAATCCCCGTCAGCTCCGGTGCGTAGTTAATCCCCCAGAGCGTGATGCGGAGGGGGGAAAGGGAGGAGTTTGAAGTTGAAAGTCGCAAGTTTGAAGCGGGTGGGAAAGTTGCGAGTGGGAAGGTTGGAAAGTTGGAAGGTGGGAAGGTGGGGAAGTCGCAAGTCGCAAGTGCCAAGTGGGGCATGGCTTTAGCCTTGCCCGGGCCTGTTCAGGGTACGCTCCCGATTGGGTTTGGGGGACATTAGGTGACTAGGGTTTCTCCGTTCGGTTTGTGGTGGGCGCTGAAGCAACCCGGCGAAGTGGGAAGGTTTGAAGGTGGGAAGGTTGGAAGGTTTGAAGGTTGGAAGGTTTGAAGGTTGGAAGGTTTGAAGGTGGGGAGGTAGGGAGGTCGCAAGTGGGAAGTGCCAAGTGGGGCATGGCTTCAGCCTTGCCCGCGGCTGTTGAGGATACACTACCGGTTGGGGTTGGGGGACATTAGGCGACTAGGTTTCTTCCGGCCGGTTCGTGGTGGGCGCTGAAGCAACCCGGCGAAGTGGGAGGTTGGAAGGTGGGAAGGTAGGGAAGTCGCAAGTGGGAAGGGCTAGTTTGCGGGCAGATTTCTTGGGGCGGTCTTTGAGCTCGGAGAGCGTATCGCCTTGAGGTTTTTAGAGGTTCGCTCGACTAAGAGGGATCGATTCGTTTGTTGGCTCAGGGTTGCCTCCCGCAGGAGACGCAATGCATTTGTGAACGAATGAAAGTCGAGTCAGTTGGTCTTGAGGGAGAGCCCGAGAGATGCTCCTGAAGTTTCCGTTTCGAGTGCTGGTTCCGAGCTATTGATTTTTCCTCTTCGCATCTGCGGTGAGACATATTTCTTTCGCGAAATATCCATATTTCAAAAGTGTCCAGGACCTCCGTTTTGTAGTAGATACTACTAGTACGTGATGAGGAGAAAGAGAGGTAATTTTTGAATAGTAGTTTTAGGCGGACTCAATTCCGTTTGTTAGATCTGTCGCAATTCCTAATGAGCTCTTTTGCCTTTAAGACCACTAGGTACTCGTAGATCGCGATGTTGAAGCAATAGATGAACCCCGCTCGCCCTTCAACAAAGCCAAACTTCAAAAAGTAGGGAGCACAGAAGCGTGCGATGGGGAAAAGCCAAGATGTTCCCAGTAGGGATTTTATGTTCTGATTGCGAACAGAAGTATTTTTCGAGAATATCTTCTTCCAGTTGCCGCGAACCTTAAGGCGGCCCTTCGCTTCTTGTATGGAGTATCGGTTGTGTCGGTCGAACCAATAGTGCCAACCTTTTGAGAATGCGTAGTGGTCGTAGGGGGTTTGTATGTATTCAATTTTTCCGTCGACCTTTCCTTCCTTCTGTCCGTGTCCGAAATCGGTAAACTCTCCGCGATCTTTGTGAAGAACTCTGAACTGCCATTTTGGAAAGGCATCGCTTCGTCGAAGCCACTTTTCGTCTAGCATCAATCTCCAAGTACAGTAGTAGCCCGCAGTTGCTTGCTCGGCTGATTCGATAGATTTTTGTAGATCTTCGATGAAGGGTTCAGTGGCGATCTCGTCGGCATCGAGGAATAGAATCCAATTGTATTTAAGTGGTAGATTTTGAAGTGCCCAGTTTCTTTGCTGGCCGAATGTTTTGAAGGGGTTTTTCGTTACTAGAGCTCCAGCTTCTCGAGCTATCTTCTGAGTCTGATCGTTGCTTCCGGAATCGAGGACGTGGATATCATCGAATGACCGAATGGATTCGAGGCATTTTGGGAGATCCGCTTCTTCATTCAAAGTGAGAATAACAATAGAAATCATACCCGGTGATTCGAAGAGGTGTTTCGGTTTAATATCAAGATGTGCTTAAATGTCTTTTGGACATCGTTGATGGTTGTCGGGGAAGTGGTCGTTCTCTTTTTCCGACTCGGAAGAGTACTACCGTTTTCATGAGTTCCTCCTTTGAGCGGTTTCCCAAGAAAGTAGATGTTATAGTGTAACCAGAATCCGGCTTTCTTTGTATTAGAAATCTCTTCACGGATTTCTTTTTTGAACGCTTCCGTGATGTATTCGTCCGCATCAAGAAAGAGAATCCATTCAGTTTGAGGAGGGTGATTGCGGAGAAACCAATTTCGCTTCTTGGGGAACTGTCCATTCCACGAGAAGTCTAGGATTTGTGCCCCAAATCTTCTGCCGATCTCGTTAGTTTGGTCCGTGCTGTTTGAATCGATGAGGATGATCTCCTTCGCAAACGAATGACCAATGGCCGATAGACATCCCGGCAGGTTCGATTCTTCGTTCTTGCAGGGGATTGCGATGGTAAGATCAAGTGACATGAGTCTAGCGATCCTATGAGACGATTTATTGAGGAAAATGAAGGAAAAAGATTCGGACTATTTTTTTTGAATCTTAGGAGTGCCTGGGTTATTTCGTAATCGGGAGCTGTCTGGCAGGCGATAGGTAGTATAATTGGTAGTTGCTGAGATCCCGATAAATATTCAGCTGGAGATCATTGTTTTTCAAAGACGCAAATCATCGATTTCCATAAGAGCGGTATACGCCCTGATCCATTGAAGGAAAGAAATTTGAACCCGTGTTCGCTGAATAGTTCTACGAGAGTCTTCTTTGACCAGAACTTAATGTGGCCACCAACTCGAATAGGGTGGTGGTGGAAATCCCATTTGTTGCATATCGAAAGGGTAAGGTTCTTGAGGTATCCGTGGTAGGGAGTCGATACCACTAACCAACCACCGGGTTTCAATAACCTATTTGCTGTCTGGGCTAATTCCTCGGGGTTAAATAGATGTTCAACCACTTCGAGACAAACTGCGCAATCAAAGGACTCTTCCCAGTCTTCACCGAAGGCCTCTCCTACCCCAACCCTCCGGATATCGACATCTTGGTGTTGTTGCTGTGCAAATTCAAAACCATCTTTATCCGGCTCCATCGCACAAACCGTTTGAGCATTGGATTTCCAGAAATCGAGCGTGGCACCGTTGCCTGTCCCAATGTCGATCAATCGATCAACTCTAGCTCTCTCGGAAAAAATTTTCTCGATGGATTCTAGAAGGTAAGAATGGCTGTGTTCCGCGCCGGCAGATTCCCAGCCATAGCGAGTTGCGATAGGTGTTTTCATTGTCTTTTTGTATAGTTGGATTCCGTGTTCAGAGTATATTGCTCAATTGTTGGTTTCGTTCTCGAAGAACCTTCGCGGGAAAGCCACTGCAGATACTCCATTCCGGAAGATCAGAGGTAACCACGGAGCGAGCTCCGACGACGCAACCTTCTCCGAGAGTAACTCCGGGGTGGATGAAGGCTTCGGCCGCAATCCAGCAATCCGCGCCGATGACAATCGGTTTTGTGATGAGACGAAAACCGGGATCATTGTAGTCGTGGGTTCCGGCGCATAGGTGGGATCCTTGGGAAATGACTGCGCGGGCTCCGATACTGATCTTGCCTTGGGAATAGATCATCGTCTTGGGACCAATTCCTACCTGATCGTCGACCGTGAGGTTCCAGGGCGCCCAAATCTGAGCCGATGCATAGATGTGAGTCTGTTTCCCCAGTTTCGCCCCAAAGGCTCGAAGGACCAAAGCCCTCCATCGATGGAGCGGCGGAGGCGTCCACCGACAAAGCAAGAGCCAGCAAAATATCCAGAGGATCCGAAGGAGTCGTGTCGACAGGCCGAACGAGGGCCCGGTGCGAGTGTCTTTGTTTACCGACATGGTATTGCTGCTTCCTCCTTCTTCCGGGGGGTTCGTTTGTCGGCGGGTTCGATTGAACGGATAAACTTTTTTGCAGCCATTTCGATCGAGAAATGGGTTCGAAAGGAGGCTTGGGAGTTTCGACTCATCCGATTTTTCGTGTCTTCGGATTGTGCGTGCCAATCTCTCAGCAGAGACGTGGTTCCGGAAAGGTTGTCCTTCCCGACGATGGCCGCCCCGTCTCTTTCGATTTCCCGCCAGATATTCACTTGATCGGAGATCAAAACGGGAGTTCCGCAGGCCAGGGCTTCCACAACCGCGATGCCGAAATTCTCCTGGTGGGAGGGGAGGACGAAGGCTTCGGCGTTGCGGAGGCATCCCCATTTGAGAGGGCCGTCGACCATGCCGAGAAAGTAGGCGGCCGGACCTGGGGCAGAGTGGCTAGTGTGAAGCGGCAAGGGGCAAGAGGTCGATGAAGCCTTCGTATTCTCGGTGGGGATTCGAGTGGGCAGCCCGAGACTTTGGCAAAGCTCGAGGCATCTCTTCCCGTAAGGAGTTTCAAGACCCGGCCCGGCGATCACCAGCTTTGGAAATGGTTCCCTTTCGACTTGTAACTTGTCACTTGCAACTGCATCGCGAAGCGAGGCATACGCTTGGATCAATAGATCCAAACCCTTTTTGGGGTGAATGCGGCTTAAGAACAGCAAGTAGGTCTGGTCCTTCAGAGCCGGGCACCGATTGTAAAGCTCCTCTTTCTCTCGAGGGGATTCTTTTGGCGGTTCTTCGATTCCGTATCCGACGGTGATCTCCTTCTTGGGTCGGTAGGGGCGAAAGGGTTCGCGGGCGAGAAGCTTTTCCGTCTCGCAGGTGAAGAGGACCGCTTCGGCATCGCGGATCGTCTTGTGCTCGATTCCTTTCCAATAAAACCAGTTGCGAATGGCCTTGATCCGGCGCGAGGGATCCCGCTGAAACCAGGGATCCAACATGCCGTGGGGCATGACGTAGTAGGGGGTCCCGCGGGATAAGCAGGCTTTGCGGGTGGCCATGGCGGGGTATTGCCAGAGTCCGTTGAGAATGACCGCGTCGAACCGGGATAGATTTGTCGCGAGCCAAGGTCTTAACAATGGAGAATAAGCCCAGGAGGATTTTGACGGTCCTAAACAGTGGATCGTAAACGAATCGTCCCAGAGTTCGTCGGAACCCGGAGAATTGAGGCAAGCCACTTCATTTGTAACCCCCAATCGATTCAGTTCCGGTATGGTATTTCGGATGCCTTTTGATACTCCACCTTCGTTGGGGTTCATCGAGGCTACAATTTGAAGAATGTTCATGAAATGGTCGAAGAGGGAGGTATTTCAGAATTCGAGACAAGTTCCTCGTAAACCGAGAGAATCTCTTGGAACCGATCCTTTGGATCAAACCGCTGGGCACATTGAACCGCTTCCGCTCGAATTTTCTGGGGATGTTTTTTGACCTCATCGACGATCTTCTGAAGCTTTTCCGCCCCAGCCTCTGCCCAGGCTTCTCTCTCGTCGTTTGATCGGGGCATTGGGGGGATATAGAAGGCTGCCTTCCCTCCGACTTCGGTCATGGGTGGTTTGTCGGTTGTCAGAACCGGGGTTCCGCAGGCCATGGCTTCAGCGATCGGCCAACCAAAACCTTCGATTAGAGACGGAAAAAGAAAGCAGGTCGCCCCTGCGTAAAGGCTGTGAATCTCCTCGTCGCTGGCTCCGGTGAGAAAGTGAATTCTTCCCATGAAATCGCTCTCTTGGGCGAGGGTCTGAAGATTTTCGTTCGGCGGCTTGCCAGCCAGAATGAGTTGAAAGTCACTCGATGGAAACCTTCGGCAATAGGCGAGAAAGATTCGGAGGACTCCCGGTCGATTTTTGTACCATTGATTTCCCCCCACATGGAGGAAGTAGGGGGCGCGGGTCAGATTAAATTTTTCGCGAAGTTTCTGGAGGCGTTCCGAAAGGGCTTCAGTTTTAATGGGGTGGAATGGATAGTTGAGCCCGTTCCAAGCCACGTGGAAACGACGGGTTTCCCCGGATTCCAAATTCGTTCCAATGAGGGTCCGGAGATCCCGATCGGTCGCGTGGGAGACCGAGATGAAGTTTCGTCCTTTTCTCAGTCCGGAAAGAATGAGCTTCTGGTAGATTCGTCCGGTCCAACCGGTTCGATTTTCAGGGATTTCTCCCAGAGCCGATCGTATGGCGAGTAGGTCGTGGCAATGGACTACGTGAGGCTCACGTTTCAACCAATGGAGGTAGATGCCATGTGAGTGGTCGGGGAGACAGATGAGATAGGGGGAACCGTCCTTTTGAAGACTTCGAATTTGTCGCTTAATCTGAATCGGGAAAAGAACGAATTTATCCAAGTAGCCAAGCCACTTTCCCAAGCCCGATGATTTTATCGAAAGTTTGCCGAATCGGACTGGGGGAACTAGAGTCTTTACACTCCAATTGGCTTGAAGAAATCCTGTCTCAAGCATTCTCCCATAGCGGCCCATGCTCTCCTGGGCATCTTTGGCGTAGTGTCCGATAATAAGGACGTTAGGCATAAGGCGGTATCTTTTTTGAGGATGGAAGCGCCTCTGTTTCTGGATTCTCGAGATCCTCCGAATCATTGAAAGCTGCCAGCATGAGGCCACAGCTGAGAACCAAAAATCCCAGATCTGTGGGTTGGCTTGTGTTTCCCATAAACATGGCTTGGATTGCGACACTTCCCAGAAGCAGCGGGAGCGCATTGCCGTACCGAGTTGCCTGAAGTCCGGCAATTCCCAGCGCGCAGGCAAACACTATGCGGTATCCCAGTAGAAAGAGTCCGAGGAACGGACCGAGTTCACCGAGAATTGCGCCCCATCCTCCTTCGGCGATGAGAAACGTGCGTTCCCCAGTCATCAGTTTTGCGCCCACATTGGTTCCGAGTCCGATGCCCATCCCGGTGATCGGATATTCGTCGAAATTCTGGAAAGCGCTGAGGAGGCCGTAGTCGATGACTCGATTCTCGATGACTCCGATAAGCCCATCGTCTCCGCCTTCTATACGGGTGGCCGATTCCCAGCGGGCCGAAAAGGCTTCCAGAGAGTTTTGGAATAGAGAGGTTTGAGAGATACCGGCCACGACAATCGCCAGAACGATTGCGGCTGGAATCATTCGTTTCAGGAGTTTTGGCGAAACTCCCGTGGAAATAAGCGCGAAAAGCCCCGTAATGGCGTAGTAGAATGCGAGTGTACGACTGATCGTTAGGGGGAGGGCGGCAATGAGGCTGGCTCCGCTGACCCAAATCCATTTTGGAGAGGGTCGTGGCCCTGCGATCAACCAACCGACAAACAGAGCGCCGGACAAGGCATAGAAGGAGGTGAGTCCATTCGTGAAACTGAAGGTTCCTGAGGCGCGGTGCCGCCCGGCGGCCCCGCTAAAGATTGAGGTGCCTTCACCGCCCACGCCCACGTTGACGATATGAGTGGAAGGGAGGTAAAACTGAAAGGCGAGCAACACCGTCATCGGAATTGCAATGAGGAGCGTGACTTTTGCAAATTTCCACACATCGGCGCGGTCAAAAACTGCGCCAAATAGAAAGAGCACGGGAAAGTGCAGGAGCAAAATTCTTGCTCCGAAAAATGCGACAGGGAGGTTGCCGTGTCCAAATGCGATTGCGAGAGGGATTGCCAGGGCCCCAACTCCCACAAAACCAAAGACCCAAGGTTGTTTCTGTAGATGGTGAAAACCGAGAAGGATCGCGATGATACAAACCGGATCCCGCGCTACCAGAAGCGGTTGAGCGAGGCCGGGAAGAAGCCATTTCCGGAGAGCCCCCTCGAAGATTACAAGGAAGAAATAGAGCCAGAGAAGACGCCGGATCTGTATGTCTTTTCGGTTCACGAAAGTTTGGTTTCGATGGTCGATCGGACGGCTTCCGTCAGCCGGGTCCGGTATTGTGACCACGTATTGCGTTCGGCTGTTTGTCGGGCTGCGGCACTCATGGAGGCTAAGAGGGTGCGGTCTCGATGCAGTTCTTCGAGTTTCTCGGCAATCGATTGGCTATCTCGAATCGGGACGATAAAACCATCCTCTCCATTGGTCAGAATGTCTGGTCCGCAGGTGTGCGGAGTCGTAATGACGGGAAGCCCCTGGGACAGCGCCTCTGTGATTACCAGTCCAAACCCTTCAAAAAGGGAAGGGAAAACAAAGACATCGTGCCGGGACATTTCTTTCAGTATTTCCTCATGGGGAAGAGAGGGGATCCAACGGTGTTTGGTGAGGGCAGATTCGAGAGGTTTACATTCCGCCGCAGGCTTTCGCCCAATGATCGTCAATTCGATTGCCGATCCCAGTTGATCCGCCGCCTCAAAAAGGTAGGTCAGTCCCTTCCGCTGACTCAGGCCTCCGACAAAGAGGATTTTGAGGGGGGATCTGCGATCTGACTCGCAAGTCGATTTTACGCCATCAATCTTACGAACCTCCGGACACCCATACGGGATCACTATCGCCTCGGGAAGGGCGAAAGGTGCTTCTTGTAAAGTTGCAGCCGTAAAAGAGCTTGCGACAATGATTTGATCCGCGAGTTTGAGTTCTTCGTCCTTCCGTTCGACTTTTGCTTCGCTATCGATCAAGGCGGGCATGGTGGATGCCCACTCCGGGAACCGTTGCCCCTCCTCGGTCTGGATTTTTCGGGCGGCCCGCCAGTATCCAATTGGGAGGTCGTAAATGGTGCAGAGTCCGAGGGATTTCGCGGTGCTAAAAGTTTCCAAGGCGCCATCCTCATAGGCGTATGCTGCAGATAGATGGGCCGACGGGAGGGGTGGGCAGTTTTGTCGCTTCAGTGACGTGAAAGATCCCGACTTGGCATGAGCTTGGCGGGCCAGTCGCTTGGCGGTGAATCGGTCGATGGAACGATAAACGGCATCAATGCAGAATGGGCCGGTTTCGTGGCGGGTGAGAGCAGATAGGCCTGCCCGCGTCGATAGAAGTCGGAGAAGTTCGCGATACGGATTTTGACGGGTTTTACTTTGCAGCCCCGTGTCAAAACGTCGACGGTTGAACTCTTGGAATCCTGGTAATCGGCTCAGTCGATCATATAAATTCCCATCGAATGTAGCCACGGAGGTCAGGAAGCTTGCTAGCAGGTCCGCATCTTGCAGGCCACGGATCGCATTCCGAGCGTTGGCGTTTCCGGTGGGATGGGAAAAAATGATCATTCTGGTGAAATCGTCGATGTCCATTACGATGGACTCGCATAGGTCTATTTACGTCCTCTCAATTTTTTCTTTGTCGCAATGGCAGTTCTGAACACTTTAAGATATTGATCGGCCACTCCCCGTGGGGAATGTGTATTGAGATGATCCGGATGGTGTTTGCGGAATTCTTCAACAAGGTTTGGATGGGTCTCGAGATCGATTAGCAACTTCGCGAGTTGATCGGATTGGTCCTTATCGAAGAGCGGCCCGCATTTACCGATCGCATCGACAAGTCCTCCCTGGTTGGTTCCAATGGGGATGCATCCGGAAGCAATCCCCTCAAGAGCGACGATGCCAAAGGGTTCCGCCCATTTTGAAGGAACCAGCAGGTACTTGACTTGGTTCAACTCGGCATTGATCTGTTCGGGATCCAGTCGTCCTAGAAACACAACTTCGTCCCCAATCCCAAGACGGTCGGACTGTTCCTGCAATTCTTCCTGGTCAGGGCCTGAGCCAATAATTTTGAATGGCATCGAGAGGCCTTGCTGTTTTGCCTTGGCAATCGCTTCCAGAACGGTTGGCACTCCTTTGTCCGAAACGAGTCGACCAACAAATGCCGCCCCATTTCTTTGGTTCCAAGGTGTTTGATTCGTGAATATTTCATCGTCGTAGGCGTTTTCAATCACTGTCGAAGGCCCAGGTAAATGTGCGGCAGTGGCTCTGCTATTGGCGATGCAGGGATAGCGGGACAATACCTTTTGCTTGAGACGATCCTTCCAGCTAATACGACCGTCGGTACGAGTCACCCAAGTGTGGATTGAAAAGACAATTGGTCGTTTGGAGAGAAATGGAATCCAGAAAGAAAAGGCAGGATTGTGGTGGTAGATGATGTCAGCCCAACGGGCTAGCTGCAGTTGGGTCGAAAGGGTTGGTCTGCGGTGGATGTCGAAACCGGATAATTCATGGTTTTCGCGGAGAGGCGTATGTGTAACAACAACTATTTGGCAATTTCGTTGCTTGAACTCTCGAAGCAGTAATTGTGCGCTTGATTCGATTCCTCCGACTGCTGGGTGGAATGTATAACTGATGAAAAGAATTTTCACAAGAATTCGTGGAGGATAGAATTGAAACAAGGAATTTGGCAGCCGAAAGGAGCTATGATTTTAGGCATTGCCATCCGCGAGCGAAGAAGCGTTTTTGAGCTCTTTCCGGATCTTTTGTCGCTAACGTGTTTTGTGGTTCCCATAGAGAAACTCTTCTTTCGTGATCCGGTATCTGATATATTCTTGGCCCATTTATGGTGCGGCCGATTTTGAAGAGTTCGAAACCACAACGTGTCAGAAAACTGTGAAGTTCAAAATTATTTGAGCTCTCGTCTTCGAATATCAAATCTCTTACCTTTGTCAGGGTTCGTTCTGCTCCTTTTAATGCAGGAAGCTCGTGACCCTCGATATCGATCTTAATAAAATTGATGTCAAGGTCTAGGTCATCAAGGCGTTGCAAATCGATAGGTATACCAATAGGTGCAACATATGCGGCACCTCGGTGATCGCTATTTTCAATAGTAAGAAAACTTTGGGTTCGTATTTCTGACAAGGCAAAATTATAGAGATTGGCTTGACAGTCATTTGAGGAGAGGTTCTTTGTTATTTCTTCAAAGGTTTGTGGATGTGGTTCGAATGCATGAATCTGTTTTGAATTATTTAGAAAAGAGGAGCAGAGTAAGGTTGAGTATCCAATATTTGCCCCTATGTCTGCGACCCGATCTTCGGGGTCTAATAGACGAATAATAGCTTCGCTTAAGCCAAGATCATACACGCCGTATAGGAACACTGCTTTTCCGACAGGTTCGCAGAGGCGGATTGTGATATTCTTTTTTGCAATCATTCTGCAAGTTATATGCTGGCTTTTCGATTTGCAAGGGAGAGACAGCCGCCTCAAAATCGATTGAGGTTTTCGTAAATACTCGAAGTTGTTGTAAATAAATTTTTTCATTCTTTAGTGGGTTGTTGAATTGTATTATTTTCGAAATCTTGAAAGCTTTTTGAATGACTAATAGGAAAGGAAAGATGTCAAGAATCTATATAGTTCGTTTTATGCTTGTGGAAGGAGCTATAAATACGATTATTGAAGCTCAATGTTTCTGAGGAATATCTGTGTTGTACGCTTCAGGGAGGGCAGAATATTCGGGGGAAACCGTGGGTGTTGATCATTGTTTTTCTGGAGCCCATCTGAAGGCATTAGCCTTACTTCTAATCCGTGCTCGAGCATGGCTGCTGTGCTTCCACTCTTCTCATAGATTTGGAGGTGGGAGCGGGAAATGCCAATCGTTGCGCGCTGCATCCAGGCTGAAACCTGTTCGCTGGAGTTTCTACCGATGAAATGAACTTTCTCTGCGCCGAAAAGATCCACTGCAACTTTCTTAGCCGCTGTACGGTGCGGGCCGGCGGAGCCGATTGATACGAAATGGCAATCAGTTTTGGTAGGTGTAAACTCATCGCGCAATTCCTTCAGCCGCTTATGAAGGCGAGCAACGGGAGGCGAAAATGTTCCGAAATGGAGGATTACCCGTGCATTCTTGGATAGTCCCGGTACAGGTGGAGATATTTCAACATTCTTAAAAACGGGAATGTTTCCAAATAGGGGCAATTGTTGGGGAGAGAGACCAGAAGCGGTTAGCATCTCCAGATAGCCGCTCATGTGTGTATGCACTAGCGGAGAAGATAATGCTTTCGGCAGTGCTAGGCAAAGATTCCTCTGAACAGGACCAATTGCCCATCCAAAGCGTGAATGTCGTCGCCCGATCCATAACTCATGGAACATGACATGCCATCTTGTTTGGGATAATCGTGCAACTTTTCGGATCATACGGACGAAACCGAATGGAAGTCCTTTACGTTGAAAGGCATAGGGAACGAATTGAATACTTACGGCGTCGGGTCGTTCCGTTTGAATAATCTGATGTAGCGCCTCGCCTCGTCTTTTCCAACTTTGATTGCTTGGCCAGCGAAGTGAGGGAACCAAGGTTCCGTAATCATCTTGATCCTCCCAACTCTGAACTTCGATATTTTGCGGGGAAATACTCGAATATTCCCTGGAAATATACCGATCGTGAAGGGCGATAATTTTCGCTTGATGTCCTTGGCGGATGCACTCGCCTGCGAGTCTGCGAGTATAATCGCCGACACCGTCCCGACCCGGTTCGAGACTGCCGCAAAGGAATATGAGTTTCATTTGGGTTCTTGGCGCAAATTGGTATGTTATGAATCCTCATCCTGAAGGAGATAAAGACTCTATTCTTTCACATCATTTGTGTGGTCGGATCATTTGGAAAAAGAAGATCGGTCACCAATTTTGCGTGCAGGAACGCCTCCCCAGATTTGGTTTGGTGGAACATCTTTCGTAACGACGGCATTTGCACCCACAACCGCACCGTGCCCAATGTGAACATTTTTAAGGACACATACGCCCGCTCCAATCCATACATGATCCTCCACAATGATTTCCCCTTCTTTCCCGGCTTTTGGAGGTAGCTTCCCAGAGCCCTCGATATTGTGATCATGATCAATAAAACGACAATTTGCGGCGATTAAGCAATTCTGGCCGATTGTCACTTTTCGACGGACATTGAATTCGCAAAAATTTCCAATGAATGAATTGTTTCCGATGACGATCGATGGACCGTGTTGGTAAACTCCGTCGTAGTGGAAATAGACACCATGTTCAATGCGGCAGTGTGATCCGATGGATACTTGATGAGGCCAAGTTACATAGATTCTGGGAAGTTTGGTGCCCTGTCCAATGGTCATGCCCAGAATGCGCCAATAGATGGAGTTGATTCGGCGATAGGGGAAATATCGGTGGCGCAGGCGGAAGAGGATGCGCTCTTTTAGTCCGAGATTAACTTTTTTACTTTTAACTGTGTTTATGGTTTTGGTTGGGTTGTTGGTTCCTTTTTGCAGGAGTAAATATTTGATGCGTAGTTGATTATTTCGAAAATTAATGGGGTGAAGCCGAGTAGAATACTCATTTTGAGTACGCCGATAGTCGTCGACAATTCAGAGGAAGAGATTATTAATATTTGAATGATTAGAGTTGATGGGATCGAAATTAATGGTCGTATAATCCATCCTCTTGAGATGTTTGTAGAATGCATGATTCCAGTTATTAAATTGATTGATCCGCCGGTGATTGATAGGGCTAAGGCTGTGTCGAGTGATGAATATTGAGCACCCAGCAGTAAAAGAAATATCTCTGGAAATATTGTAAAAAAAACAATAATTCCAGAGCAAAATATGACGGCGGATCCGATGATGATCGAGTGCTGTTCAATTAAAACGGATCGAATGCTTGGAGCCCTCGCAAAACGGGGAATGAGTAATATTCCGGCGAATGAAGAATATAAGACTAATATTTGGGATAAACGTCCAAGGGCTCCAACATCTGCGATTGAAGTGGTATTTCCAAATACGGAAATTACCCATATCGTGATTTGACCGGCAAATACGTAGTAAATCGATCCTGGAAGTACGCGTCTAACGATTTTAAGAATCTCTTTTTGATTATGATTGTCGGGTTGAGAGTTTCTTGCTGTATAGTTCTGTGAGAGATCTTTGGTCTTTCGGTTTGCGATTAGTTGTGGCAATCCCGTGCAGAGAATTGCCATAGCGGAAAGAGGGAAGATGAATAGTGTAAATGCAGTGAACAGGAGTCGTAGCAAACTGGTGGATACCTGAATCCTCTGGAGGGGGCCTACTCGTTGGTGAAGTTTTGGTGGGATTTCGAGGATGCTTTTTGTTAGGTTGGCAAAGAAAACGGGGATCAGGGATAGTGCAATTAGCCCCGACATGATTGAAGAGGCACCGTTTTTTTTGAGCAAATATATTAAAATGGGGATCGCTACCGCAAGTGATACCAAGGCAAATTTACGCCGAAGGGAGATCCCAGTGGCGACGATTTTTCCGAGCGAATCTCGGTCCTTCCAAACTCTGCCTCCCAACGCTGTGACGCCCGTGGAAATACCGCCGTCTGCTAGGATTGTCATCGCTCCAAGCATTGTATTGGCGATCGTGTAATAGGCGTATTCCTCAACCGGGAGGAGACGAATGACCAACAATCCGCACCCAAAACTGATCGCTTGGATCGCGATTTGAGCGCTTGCTGTGGTGCTAATGAGGTACGCCCACTCTATTATTTTGGGTCTATTCAAATGAATGAAGACTCATTGGGTGTATGCGGGATGTGATTTTTTGGGGATGATTCTAGGATTTAGAAGTATACTCCTTCCCATATTTCTTCTGATAGTGATACCGGTACTCGGCCCCGTATTGCCCATAGCCATAATCCTGATAGGTTCCGCGACCGGCGGCTGGGTTGGAGGTGACTCCATTGAGGACGACACCCATGACGGGGGAGCGGGATTTGTCGAGAAGGGTGACACCGTGTTTCGCGGCAGCCCGTGGGACTTTTTTCTGTCGGACGACGTAGATGGAGGTGTCGGTGAATTCGGCGAGGATGGTAGCGTCGGGGAAGACGCCGACTGGAGGGGTGTCGAAGAGGATGAGGTCGTACTGTTCCTTTAATTGGGAGACTAGGATATCGAGATGGTTACTACTAAGGGCCTCAGTCGGTGACTTGGTCGAACCTCCAGCTGGAATCAGGTCCAGATTTTCAGTGATGCGAGTTAGGCCGAGTTCGGGGTTGGCGAGGGGATTGGAATCGGTCGGAGTTCCGGCGGGGATGGAGCGTAGCCAGGAGAGAAGACCCTTCTCGTTGCTGACACCGAGATTACGGGCGAGGCTGGGCCGGCGCAGATCGGTGTCGATAAGCACTGTCTTATGATTGTGGCGGGCGTAGATGGAGGCGAGGTTGATGGCTACAAAGGTTTTGCCTTCCGAAGGGATGGTGCTGGAGACCATAATTGTAAAGGTGCTGGGGATCGCATCTTTGAGGTGAAGATTACTGTAGATGTTGCGGAAGGCTTCAGTGATCTCTTCCTGATTTCCGAGAACTCCTTTGGCTTTAGCCTCGGTGGAGTCCTCGTTTTCAATGAGGCGGACATCGCCCAGAAGAGGCTTTTGGAGGACGCGATCAATGTCGGTAAAAGTGCGGACTCGGTTGTCGATGAGTTCCAGACCGATCGGAATGCCCAGGGCGCAAAGAACAAAGAGGAACCCGGCAGCAATTATCGTTTTCGTTTTAGAAGGTGCTATGGGAATCGTGGGAACGGTGGCCTCGTCCATGGTGCGGAGAGTACTAGTGTCGAGCTGGGAGGTGACTAATGTCTCATTAAGGCGATCGATGAGTCGCTCGTAGGTGCGCCGTTTGCTCTCTACCTCGCGTTCGTGGACTTTATATTGAATGGCCAATTGGTCGAGATCGCGGGCGCGGGTTTCGACCTCGGCGATTCGTTTGCGAAGAATGGAAGTCTCGGTCTCGATCCCGTTCTGAGTTTGCTTTAGGGTGGCTTCACGGCGAGAGACGGCTGCGGAGAGCTGCCGACTTAAGGACTCCTTTTGGTTTTGGTTGTCGATCATCGCTGGATGGCGTCGGAGGTATTTGCGCGAAAGAAGGTCTCTTTCCTGTTCGAGGGCTTCTAGGCGATTTATCAAGATTTCGATGGATTCGGACTCCGCGAGGGCTGGGATTCTTGAGAGTGAGTCAAGGTCGGTTCCCGCTTCTTCAATCTGTCCCAGTTGGGATTCGATGGTGACCAGACGGATCTGGTGCTCATTAAGAGCTTCGTTGAGGGTTTGGAGTTCTTGGGAAACGACCTGCTGGTTTTCTTCAATGGAGATCAGGTTGTTCTCTTGCCGGTAGGCTTGAAGCGACTCTTCGCCGGACTCTACCTCTTCTTGAGCGGTGGCGACTTGCTCCTCGAGGAATGTGACTGCGATCTGGCTTGAACCTGACCGCATTTCCGTAAGATAGCGGATGTAGGTTTCGGCATAGAGGTTGGGAATCCACGCAGCGACGCGGGGGTTTGCATGCGTGCCTGTTAGCATCAGAAAGGGCGAATTGCTCTGACTTTTCACCTCGAAGCTTGAGCGGAGGATTCCGACAGGACTTGGTGCTAATTCTTGGGCGTCAGAGTCGAGATAGGGGGCTACCAAAGCGGCAGTTTGTTCGGGGGTGAGTTTTGCTGCCACCGCTTCTGCCAACTGGCGACTGCGAAGTCTTTCTAGGTGGGTGATCAGAGCAATAGATAGGCTGGTGCTCTGGTTGCTCATTCCATCTTCCATACTTCCGAGAACACGCTCTCGAGTGGTTTCGATCATGAGGGTAGTTTGTCCCTGATAGACGGGTGCCTGCATGAGCATGATGAAGGCGACGACGGTGGCAATGATCACCCCCGTGGCTACGCCCGGGAGCCATCGATAGCGGAGGATGCCTATTAGGTCTCCGATAGAGAGGGTGGCTTGGTCGCTTTGGAACGGATTGGTTGATTTCGGCATTTGTTAGAAGTTGAAAGTGGGAAGTTTGAAGGTGGGAAAGTTTGAAAGTTTGAAGGTGGGAGAAGTCGTAAGTTGCAAGTTTGAAGTCGCAAGTTTTGGGGAGTAGGGAGGGGGAGGGGAGTCGAAAGTCGTAAGTGGGGAGTGGGGAGGTTGGAGAGTTGGAAAGTGGGAAAGTGAAAGGTTGGAAGGTGGGGAAGGGAGGTTTCGAGTGGGTTATTTTCTTAGTGTGGCGGTGAATTTGGCGATTTGGCGGGATAGGATCTCGTACGAATCCCGTATTTCGATTATTTGATCGTGGCTCAGATAGGAGAGGTCTTCTGCTAGGTAGAGCATCGAACGAACTTCTCCGGCTGATGCTTTTGCAATATCCAGATAGCGGGCAAAGTTGGTTGGAGACTGCTGTTCAAAACCCTCGGCGATGTTGTTCATTACCGACACGGCTGCTCGCTGGATCTGGTCTCGGTATCCGAAATCTCTTAAATCACGAAAGGAGAGGTAGATCGTTCCGACGAGCGTTCGGCTCCTCTGCCAAATCGACAAATCCTCAAACCGCTCCGCGAATCCATGCTCAGTTCTCATGTTTCAATTCTTTAAGATCGAGCCGTTGCTCTCGATCCTAATACCTTCCCACTTCCCAACCTGCGCACCTTCAAACCTTTTACCTTCAAACCTTCAAACCTTCGTACCTTTAACCTTCAACCTTCCCACTGTCTTCCCCTCGCGCGGGCACGCTACCGCCCTTGGTCGGCCTTGTGGGCAGATTAACGAGAACGTGAAGCTGGACTGTGGGCCGCATCGTGCGGTTCGGGGGAACGCCGTTCGGCGTTGGGAAAGTGGGAAAGTGGGAATGTGAGAAAGTGGAAGGTTAAAGGTTGGAAGGTGGGATTAGTCGCAAGCTACAAGTGGAAAGTTTGGAGGTGGGAAAGTGGAAAGGGACAATTCCGCACCGTCCTCTGACGCTCTGCCATCTGTCCTCCGCCTTCTGACGCTCTGCCTTCTGACATCTGACCTCTGACGCTCCGCCCTCTGGGCATTTTTGCCTATCCAGATCGCTTTGGTTCCCTGTGGTTCTGATTTTCATGATGCCAGCGATTTCCGCGCTTAGAAGTAGCGGCGGGGGACGTAGAGAATGTCCCCTGGGAAGATCTTGAAGCGGGTGGTGGCAAACCCGTCGGAGTCGTCGGTCAAGACATCGTCCATATCGATGACCGAAACTTTCTCCCGTCCGTCACTCGCTTTGCGGGTGACGCGGATGGACGATTTTTTGGCTATGTCGGTGAAGCCGCCGGCCATGGCGATGGCGGCTTCCACTTCGAGGTAGTTGGCGCCCATAGGGAGAGAGAAGGAACTGGGTTCGCTCACCTCACCGAGGACGGTGATCCGCTTGGGGGAGAACTCCTCAATGGTGACAAAGACCTCGGGTGCGCGGAGAAACTCCTCCTCGACGAATGACTTGGCGAGGGACTCTTTGGCTTCCTCGATGGAGAGACCGCCGATCGTCACGGTACCCAAGAGAGGGACAGTGATCTCGCCCCGGGCTGTGATGCGCTGGGTTGTGGCCAGGTCGGGCTCGTCGAAAACAGTCACTGCGACGCTGTCGAAGGGCGCGAGAAGGTAGTTGTCCAGTGCCGGTCCCTCCGATTCGGTCTCCGCCGGCGTGTCCGCCGCCCCGAAGCCGGGGGTGAGACTGCTCATCGCGATCAGTATTATACTATGAGCGGTGATCGCCCTCCGGAGTCGGTGTCGAAAGAACTTTGGCATCGTAGGTAGTAAGAATTCTCTTACTGCTAGAACTGTGCCGATGCGGTGAGCATGGCGCTGAAATCCTTGTATTCAAATTCTGATACGTTGGAGTCGCGGTCGGCGTAGAAGAGTTGGAGGCCGATGCTACCCCAGTCGGTGAATTGGTAGTTGGCACCTGTGAAGGCGCTCCATTGGGTGTCGTCGCGCTCGTCGCTGGCCAGAGGCGCAGTGTAGCTCGCATCGAGGTATCCTGCCCCGATGTTTCCGGAAAAGTCTTCGGTGAAGTTGTGTTCGAGGCTGAGGTCGATCGAGAACGAATCTTCTGAGAGATTGTTGGAAGTCGTGTTGAAGTCCTGGCTGACCGTGAGGATGACATCGGTAAGGTCGGACATGTTCCAAGTGGCCCCGATGAGGAAGTAGGGGGCGGTCTTGTCGTCCTCGCCCGAGACATCGAATTTTCGATGCTGGATACCGACCTCGGCAATACCCTCAACCGTGGGGAGGAGTTGGCCGGTGGCGCCGACAATCGCAGCGATGTCATCGGAATCGTTGGCGTCATCGGTGTCCTTGACGGTGGTGCTGCGGTAGCGGACGTCCAAGTTCAGCGTGAGGGCCTCTGAGTAGTCGTAGAAGCCGCCGCCGCTGACCCACCAGATCTCCCGGTCGGAGTATCCTGCAGTTTTTGAGTCGGAGTAGAGATAGTTTCCTGCTGCTTCGAGGCCGGTTCGCTCGGATACGTAGTAGGCCACATTGCCGCCAGCGTCGCTGTCGGCTGTCCGGGTCACGTCACCGATCGCACCACTGGCACTGGTGGTTTCGTTGTAGCCACCGTAGACGCCTCCATTGATCGCGGAGTTTCCGAGGAAGTTGACGCTGATGTTGCTTTTAACGTTCTCGGCGTCGTTGTTGGAGTAGTCTACGTACCGTTGAAATTCGTATCCGCCGTAGGCGTTGATTTGGATGGCGCCCTCGTTCTTGCTGAATGCGAGCCCGGGAGTGACGTAGAAAATCGTATCTTCCTCTTCTTCTGCATTGAGGAAAACGTTGGTGGTGTATTCAACGCTGGCGTCGACGGTTGCGTAGAGTGCTAGCTTTGAATCTGGAAGAAGGCCGGCGCCGAAGGTCGAGGAGACTGCGGAAATCAGAGTTCCTCCGATTGTAATAGGTGTTGCTTTCATTGGATGCTGAGAGTTTCGGATTAGTGAGCGTTGCGAGAGGGTACGATAAGTCCGGAGGCTGTCCGGAGGATGATCGATAGGTCTAGGGTGAGGCTCCAATTTTCGAGATAGTGAATGTCAGATTCTGCGCGCTGGCGGACGTCTTCGGGGGTGTTAATGAGGCCGCGGTATCCGCGGACCTGGGCCAGGCCGGTGATGCCGGGTTTTACGAAAGTGCGGACGGCATAGGCGTCGAACACTTCGGCAAATTCCTCATCGTGCTGAGGGAGGTGAGGGCGGGGCCCGACCACGCTCATGTCACCGAGGACGACGTTGATAAATTGTGGGAATTCGTCGAGGCTGAGCTTTCGAAGCAGGGCGCCGATCGGATAGATGCGGGAGTCGCCTTTGGTCGCTTGGCGCGCTTCGTCGTCGTTATTCTCATACATCGTCCGGAATTTAACCATGCGGAACCGGCGTCCGTTTTGGCCGTGCCGTTCTTGGATGAAGAACAGTTTGCCAGGGGATTGACGTAGTTGGGAGAGAAATACGAGTAGGCAAAGTGGAGGTAGGACGAAGAGGCAGATCGGAAGGGCGATCGCCAAGTCGAAAAAGCGCTTTGCCATCTGGTTGAACGGACACTCCAGGGGCTCGGGGTGGAAGCCAAGGAATTGGAGTCCGCCTTCGTTGTGGATGACGGGTACCACGCCGAGGCTGGCTTGGAGGTCCCAGATGTGAACCACGCGGATGCCCAGCTTGTCCCCAATGAGCTTGTGGTCGATGAGGTTCTTGCACAGTTCCGGTGGATCGAGGAAGACTGCCGTGGAAGGGCGGAGGCGGGTGAGGGTTTCCTTTTGGGTGGAGGCTGCGCCGAGGTGGGGGAGGCCGTCGATGGACTCGCCGTCCGGACCGTTGCCGATGTATCCGATCAGATCCAGCCCCAGGGTCTCGCGGTCGCGGAACCAGGCGATTTTCTTCCGCACCATCTCGGGTTCGCCGATCAATACGGTCGAAAGGCGGCGGGTTCCTTTGAAAATCCGTTGGGTGAGACGGGGAATGACGTAGTGGTTCAATCCGAGGAGGACGATCGGGAGGATCAAAAAGTAGGAAATGAGAAATGCCCGGGAAATGACGTGGTCCTTACTGAGGAAGGAGTAGGACGTCACCATGAAGAGGGCGATGCAGGTTTGGCGGAAGCAGGACATCAGCGAGCGGTCCGCCGATTGGTAGGCCGGGGCGAGGGCGAGGGACCGGCTGCGCATGATCCGCTCGATCGCGACCGCCAGAAAGATCAATGCCGAATAGACGAAGTATCTGCCGAACGAAGGCAGTGAGTGCGTGTAGAGTGGCAGGAAGGTGACATACCAGACCCAGTAGGTGAGGAAGGCTCCGCCCGCGAGCGTCCATAGCTTGAGGAGCCGAATCCCCTGCATGCGAGTGCCGATCATGATTCCATACTCCTCCGAAAGCATGCTTCGAGAACCATCCGGCTAGCCGCGACTCGGTTCTCTACCCCCATCTTGCGAAGAATGCGGGAGACATGGTGATTTACGGTACGGCGACTGATCCCGAGGATGACCGCGATCTCTGCGTCGCTCTTGGCCTCGGCAATCCATTCCAACACCTCCGACTCCCGTCGGGTCAGATCGTGGGAGTCTGCCAACAGTTCTTGAGCAAGCCCGTTGGCACCGAATGGTGTAAACGGTGCACAGGACGACGTGTCTTGTGGCTTCTTGTTCATGTGTTAGGAATGGAAGGTGTTTTCGTTGAAAATTCGTGAACTCTTTACTCGAAATTACCAAGCAGTTCGTGGGCCCATTATTCCTGTAACATTAATTTTATAAATACGTAAATCGGAGCTGCAAAAATGGAGAAAAAGTTGCGAAAAATCTTAACCTGCTGATTCTGAGTGGATTGCACGAGTGCACTGAAATAGGGGTAGAGCGAGAACTAGTGGGGATATTCTTGAATTAGCAAAAATTTTACGAAGCATCAGGGGTGGAAATTTTTACCTCAGGGTAAAATTTGTCGAATTTTGTACCACGAGAGTAGATTTTAAGCCGTTCTCAGGGCGGTGATCGAGGAGCGGGCGCGGTTCCGCTCAAGCCGATTCTGGGATAAATTCGCGCCGGAATCGCACTGATTGAGGCACCTGTGTGGCACGTTTAGAGAAGCCGTTATCCAGGAATGAGATATAGGCAATAGTGCCTAATTGATGTCTGAAACATGCCGCAGTCGCGAAATAGCGTTTCAATCAATGAAATTGAATCGCCTTCTGTCGCTCCGAAGCGAGATGTAGTCAATTGAAGGAATTGATCGGTCGATGAGAAAGGATTTCGGACCATGGATTTTATTGAAAATGATCGAGAGGCGAGGTGGGGCAGCGGCGGACTTTTTGGCGCGGGAGACGGTTTGGGAAATCGGAGCGTTTGGGGTCGATTTGACCGAAGGGCAACCCGGTGGGTTTTACGTAAAATCGACGGAAGGTTTGCTAAATTTGAGAAAAGCTCCGAATTTGTGAAAAAAAATCATTGCGCAGCGGAGCAGGATCGTAAATGTTATGGGGGAATCCCCCATTGCGAGGGATGTTTTATTCAACCAGGAAAAACATTGGAACTGTCAGACAAAAAAAATCTAATCGGAGTGAACTTGCGCCGGATGCGTATGGAGCGCGGTACAACCCAGCAGGGAATGGCCGCCACTTGCTCAGCACGTGGCTGGGATCTATCCCGCGCGGGTCTCTCTAAAATTGAAGCAGGCATTCGCCGTGTGAACGATGCAGAGCTCTTGCTCTTGGCGGACATCTTGAAGGTCCCCATGGACAATCTCTTCGGACTCGAAACGAGTGCGAGCGAACGCGAGCGGGAAGCTGCTGCGAACCAGGCCCTTCTTGTTGCCCGTCACGGGCGGGAAGGATAATTGCCTTTTTGGAAATTCCTGGGGAGGGGCGGTTGTCGTCCCTCCCCATGGAATTGCCGATTCCCCGGCAAATTACTCTCGGCACCGCGCATTGCGCGCAACGGGAGTCAGGGGTGGAAACCGGAATCCGGTGACCATCCTTTTTTTGTGGGCGGGTTTCTGGGGCAGAGGTCGGAGGGCAGAGGGCAGAGGGCAGAGGGCAGAGGGCGGAGGGCAGAGGTCGGAGGGCAGAGGGCGGAGGAGTTATTTTGAAGGTGAGGTTGTAGCCTCCGAACTGCGTTCGGGGGGGAGTTGGATTGGAGGGGATGCTGTAATCGGGCTGGTTGCATGAATCCCCCGATTCCGAGAATCGAGGCTACGTAGCCTCCGAACTGCGTTCGGGGGATTGTTGTATTGGAGGGGTTGCTGTAGTCTAGCTGGTTGCTGGAATCCCCCCGATTCCGAGAATCGAGGCTACGTAGCCTCCGAACTGTGTTCGCGGGATTGTTGGAGTTGGAGTGGTTGCTGTAATCCGGCTAGTTGCTGGAATCCCCCCGATTCCGAGAATCGAGGCTACGTAGCCTCCGAACTGCGTTCGGGGGATTGTTGTATTGGAGGGGGTGCTGTAATCGGGCTAGTTGCAGGGATCCCCCGATTCCGAGAATCGAGGCTACGTAGCCTCCGAACTGTGTTCGGGGGGAGTTGGATTGGAGTGGTTGCTGTAATCCGGCTGGATTGCTGGAATTACCCCGATTCCGAGAATCGAGGGCACGTAGCCTCCGAACTGCGTTCGGGGGGGATTGTTGGATTGGAGGGGATGCTGTAATCCGGCTGGATTGCATGAATCCCCCCGATTCCGAGAATCGAGGCTACGTAGCCTCCGAACTGCGTTCGGGGGGGATTGTTGGATTGGAGGGGATGCTGTAATCGGGCTGGTTGCAGGAATCCCCCCGATTCCGAGAATCGAGGCTACGTGGCCTCCGAACTGCGTTCGGGGGATTGTTGGAGTTGGAGTGGTTGCTGTATTCCGGCTGATTGCATGAATCCCCCGATTCAGAGAATCGAGGCTACGTAGCCTCCGAACTGTGTTCGGGGGATTGTTGGATTGGAGGGGATGCTGTATTCCGGCTGGTTGCAGGAATCCCCCCGATTCAGAGAATCGAGGCTACGTAGCCTCCGAACTGTGTTCGGGGGATTGTTGGGCAGAGGGGTTAGGTCTTGCTCTTCGATTCGGTGCCCCCTTCGCTGTGTCCGATTAACTTGAACGGAAGATATGCGGTCATGAAGAGGTGGGTAAAAGGGGACATTGATGGGCTATTTGCCCTAGGGTTGGACAATTTGATCATGCTGCTCCTGATCAATTCACTGGCATTGGGGGTGTTGGGATTTGACGCGGAGCTCTTTTTCACGCGAATGCTGCCCGGGAACGCGGTCGGTCTGATCATCGGAAATCTCTATTTTGCCCATCTGGCGCGGAAGCTTGCAGAACGGGAGGGGAGGAATGATGTCTGTGCCCTGCCGTATGGGATTAATATTTTCACGATCATCGTTTTTACCTTCACCGTGATGCTCCCGGTGAAACTGGACGCGCTGGCGGCGGGAGTGGGCGAGTCGGAGGCCCTGCGCAGTGCGTGGGGAGCGGGAGTGCTCGCAGCCGTGGTTTCGGGACTGGTTGAAACGGTTGGGGCCTTTTTTGCGCGATGGATTCGGCGGGTGACTCCACGGGCAGCCCTCCTTTCGGCGATCGGTGGGGTTGGCCTGTTGTTCATCGGGGCGGATTACTTCTTTCGCGCCTACTCCTTTCCCCTGGTGGGGCTCGTCACCCTCGTGCTCACCCTTGTCTTCTATTTTGGACGGATGCGGGTGAAAGGTGGATTGCCAGGTGGGGTGGTCGTGCTGGGGGTCGGACTGATTGTCGTGTGGGCGCAGCGGGGAATCACGGGTGGAGGTCCGGCGCAGGGCCTGGAGCTTTCCCTTGATCATGTCGGGCTGTTTCTACCTGTCCCGGTTGTGGGAGAGATCATTGCGGCGCTTCCCTATCTCCTTCCGTACCTTCCGGTGATCCTGACCATGGGGCTGTTGAGCTTGATGGGATCGTTGATGAACATTGAATCCGCCGCGGCGGCCGGAGACGAGTATCCGACCCGTGGGCCGCTCGTGGTCAACGGATTGGGATCGATCCTTACGGGAGTGTTTGGATCACCGTATCCCACTACTCTTTATATAGGACATCCCGGGTGGAAGAAGATCGGTGCCAGGGCTGGCTACAGCAGCCTGACCGGCATCCTCTTTACGATTCTGCTTTGTACGGGGTCGATTAGTGTTCTCTCGGGGCTCATCCCGATTGAAGCAGGGATGGCCATATTGATCTGGATCGGACTGACTATCGCCAGTCAGGCCTTCGAGGCGGTCCCCCGCTCGCACATCCCCGCAGTAGCGATCGGGCTGATTCCCGCCTTGGCGGCCTACAGCCTATTGACGTTGCAACGCACCTGGGGAGCGCTGGGATTTGGGTCCGGGGGTGAGTCGCTTCCGACGGACTTATCGGTCTTTTCGATGCAAGGGTTGTCCATTGAAGGTCTTTTCGCGCTCAATGCAGGATATCTCTACACCTGTATGATCCTCTCTGCGATGGTCTGTCACATCGTTGACCGGCAGTTTCGGAAGAGCGCGATGTGGGCAGTCGTGGGCGCGGTCTTGGCGGGCGTTGGGTTTATCCACAGCTATCGGTATTCGGGGGCGGGATACCGGGAAACCCTCTTCGACCAACCGCAATGGGCGATTTATTACCTAATCGCCGCGGTTTTGCTGTGGTTTACACCGCTCCTGTTCTGTGCGGATGGGGAGAACGGTGCGAAGCCCGAAGTTGGTTAATCCGTGCGGGTGGCGAGCTCGCGTCGATCTTTGCTGCGGAACAGATTCTTCACGTCCTCCAGCAGCAAGTAGACGCAGGGGACGAGGAAGAGGGTGATCAACGTCGCGTAGAGGATACCAAAGGCGAGGGACGTGGCCATCGGGATGAGGAACTGGGCCTGAAGGTCGGTTTCCAGGAGGATGGGGATGAGTCCAACGAAGGTTGTCAGTGAAGTGAGCAGGACCGGGCGGAAGCGGCGGGCGCCGGAGTTGCGGACCGCTTCAAACAGGGGCACTCCCTTGCGCACATGCTGGTTGATATAGTCGACCAGCACGAGACTGTCGTTGACTACGACGCCGGAGAGGGCGACGAGCCCGAGGATCGAGAGGACGCTGAAGTCCTGCCCGGTGATCCAGTGACCTCCGATCGCGCCGACGATCCCAAAGGGGATCACGGACATAACGATGAGAGGCTGGGTATAGGAGCGAAAGGGAACGGCGAGGAGGGCGTAAATGATGAGAGCGGCGAGGGCACCCCCGCGGGCCATGTTCATTTGGATATCTCCCTGCTCGCGGCTTTCGCCTTCGAGGGTGATGTCGACCGACGGGTACTCTCGTTCGAGAGCGGGGAAGGTCTTCTCCCGAAGCCCCGCAATCACGTCGTTGACGTTGGTTTGGGAGTCATCGGCGTCGGCAAAGACATTGATGGCCCGTCGGCGATCGATCCGGGTAATCTCTGAAAATCCTTCCCCGATCTCCAGATCGACTGCGTTGCGCAATGGCATGGGGTCTCCTTGCTCGTTGCGGATCCACATACTCTCGAGGGAGGCCAACTGATTGCGGGCCTCCTCGGGATAGCGGACCATGATACGGATCTCATCGCGCCCCCGTTGAATCCGCTGGACCTCGTCGCCGTAGAAAGCTCCCCGCACCTGACGCGCGAGGTCGGCCTGGGTGAAGCCGGCGGAGCGAGCGGAAGGGAGAATCTTTAGGTTGATCTCCTCCTTGCCTTCGGAATTCGAATCGCGGACATCGAACACGCCCTTGTAGGTATTGAGATCTGACTTGATCCTGTCGGCGACCGCCTCGAGATCTTCGAAGTAGCGACCGGTTAGCTGGAGATTGATCGCGTATCCGGCCGGGTTGGCAGCTTCGGCCTGGAACGTGAGGTCCCGGATGCCGGGGAGTTGACCGATCTTCTCGCGCCAGCGGTTGGCGAGGTCCGGCGCAGAGATGTCGCGCACCTCCGGGTCGACCAACTCGAGAGAAATCTCGCCTTGGCCAATGTTGCTGGAGCCATCCTCTGATCCGCCGGGCCCGCCGCCTTGGAATTGGGCCCCGCCCTGAGTGATGGACAGGTGGCGAATGGGGTCGCGCAGACCCTCTTCCTGGAGCTCGAGGCGGACTTCTTCGAGAGCCTCCCTCATCCGCATGACATTGGACTCCGTCATCTGGTAGGGGGCGCCCTCCGGCATGTTCATGAGGGCGACCACGTAGTCGGATGGTACCGGTGCGAGGAATACGGACCGAACCCAGCCGATGCCGAGGATCCCGACGATAAAGAGGAGCGTGGAAATGAAGAGAGTGACGGTCAGGTACCGCCATGAAATGGCCAGTTCGAGCAAGGGGCGGTAGATCCGGTCGACGAATCGTTCCAACCCATCGGCGATGGCGAGTTGACTCTTGCGGATGAAACCGATCTTGGACCGTTCCCGCTGACCGACGCGACAGAGGCTGAGGTGGTAGGGGAGAACGAGTTTACTCTGTACCAGCGAGAAGAGGAGGGTCGGGATGACCACCGCAGGGATACCGTAGAACAGTTTCCCCATCGTCCCCGGAATGAAAAAGATCGGGCAAAAGGCGACGACGGTGGTGAGGACGGCGAAGGTGACGGGAATTGATACGCGCTGGGTCCCGCGGATCGCACTGTCCGCTCCGGGGCCCTTGGTTTGAAACTCGGAGAAGACGCTCTCGCCGACAACGATTGCGTCGTCGACAACGATCCCGAGGACGAGGATGAAGCCGAACAGGGTGACGAGATTGATCGTTAGCCCCAGCGACGGCATGATGAGGATGGTCGCGAGAAAGGAGATGGGAATCCCAATACTGACAAAGAGCGCGAGCAGTGGACGGAGGAAGAGGGCGAGGACGGCGAGAACGAGGAGGAAGCCGATGACACCGTTGTTGATGAGAAGGTTGAGTCGATCTCTGAGGTAGATGGAAAAATCCCGCCAGGCCTCGATTTGCACACCTTCGGGCAGGAGTAGCTTCTTCTCCGCAACATAGGAGCGAATTTGTCGGCTGATGTTCAGTGGGTTTTGGTTGCCGACCTCGAAGACTCGGATCATCGCGGCGGGCTTGCCATTGAATCGGGTGACCAGGGGATCGACGGTGAATCCATCGACAATCGTTGCCACATCGCCGACGCGAATAATGCCGCCGTCGGAGTCGGAGAGGAGAACAATCTCCCGAATCGCCGCTTCGTCTTTGGCGAGAGTGTTGGCGCGGAGAAGGATCTGGCCCTGCTCGGTTCGGATCGAACCGCCGGGGAGGTCGAGTGAGGACGAACTCAGAATGGACGCGACCTGACCGAAAGTGAGACCGTACTCGCGGAGGCGTTCCTCGCTGAGCTCGATTGAAATCTCGAAGTCGCGGACGCCAGTGACCTCGGCGGAGGAAACTCCGGGAAGGAGCGTCACCTCATCCCGGACCACTTCGCCCAAGGCCTTGAGACCCTTCTCGTCCATGTCTCCAAACACGGCGACGGTGATTGTATCCCGCTCGATCTCGGGTTGCTCGACGACAGGCTCTTCGGCCTCCTCGGGAAAGTTATCGATCGCATCAATGCGGGTTTTCACCTTCTCGAGAAGTCTCGCGGGAGAATAGCCGCGCTCCACCTCGAGTACCACCACGCCCATGCCCTCGGTCGCAGTTGAGGTGATCTTCTCGATGCCCTGGAGGTCCTGGATCTCCTCCTCAATTCTCAGGCAGATGCCGTCCTCGACATCCTCGGGGGCGGCCCCGGGATAGGGGACCGAGATCAAGACGGTGTCGAGCGAGAACTGGGGAAAGAGTTCCAGCTTGATGCTGAGGGCTACGAGCACCCCGCCGACGCAGAAAATGAGCGCCAGAAGGTTGGCAGCGACCCCGTTTTTGGCGAACCAGGCGATCATTGTTCGAAAGTGGGATCCGGTGTTTCCGGGGTCGATTCACTCGCGGGCGCGGGCGGGTTCCCGTCTGTGTGGACCTGCAAGCCGGGGACAAACGTTTCCAGCGGCGTGACACATACCCGGTCGCCGTCGTTGAGTCCGGCGGTCACGATGAAGTCGGTGGTGTTGAGTTGCGCTATCTCGACTGGGATCTCCTGGAGTTGATCCTTTGCGTCGATTACCCGTATTCGGTTGCCCCCGACAAGGGCCACGATGGGGAGGCGGAAGGCGGACTCGAGGTGTCGGCCCTCGATGCTGACCGAGACGAAGGAGCCGAAGGGGATGGAACGCTCGCCTTCCTGGGCGAGATTGAGCGGATCCTCAAAGAGGGCGATGGCAGAGCGCAGGCGGGTGATAGGGTCGGCGGTGCCGGCGAGCCGGTCGATCCAGCCCTTCCGGCGGGTAGCTTCCGCCTCCGAGCCCAGGATGATGTCGACCTGCGGCTTCGCCGAATTCTTGAGGCTCATCTCCGACGGTGAATCCGGAAGGGAGAGGTGCAGGAGATCGTTTCGGGAGAGGGGGAGTAAAATCTCGGCGGTGGCGGTCCCGTACAAAGTGCCGATGGGCGTCCCGCGATTGGCGAGGACATCGCCTCGGTCGACGAGGGCTTCGATAATCTGGCCGTCGAAGGGCGCCCGAATGCGGGACCGCTCCAAATTCTTTTCGGCGAGGGCGAGGGCGGCTTCGGCGGAGTCGACCCGGAGGCGGGCCTGCTCAAGTTGTGGTTCGCGGCGGGCGAGGGGAGAAGGATTGTCCACGCCGACCTCTTTGAGATCGCTGATCGCCTGTTCGGCATCGGCCTCAGCCTGAACGAGGGAGGTCTGGGCGGAGCGAAGATTTGCGAGCGACTCGGCCACGGCCGCCTCGTAGTCAGTCGGGTCGAGGGTGACGAGGATCTCGTCTTTCTGGACGAACCGCCCCGCCTCGAACTGATCGGAGATGGTCTCAACCTTTCCTCCCACCTCGGCGGCGAGGGTGGCCTGGAGTCTCGGCGATACCGTTCCCTGGGCTGCGACGGTGAGTGTGATCGGTGCGGATCGCGCAGTGACGTAGTCGACCGGGGTGGAAATCACTCCCTGGGGCCTGGATTCGGGACTCGGTTTCGAGGCGACCATCTTGAGCATGCTTGCGGTTGCGATGATCAGGACAAGAAGTGGGAGGACCACCTTTAGAAGAGTTTTCATGGATTCTGGGAAAGGGTCTGCTCAGGGTCGACTGGTGGCTCGAATCCTCCCCCGAGCGCAGCGTAGAGGTCGATGCGGTTCAGCAGGGCGGCGAGGCGAAGGTCGACTGCGAAATTATAGGCGTCGAAAGCGCGGTTCTGTAGCTCGAGGACATCGAGAAGGTCGATGAGGCCCCGCTCGTAGCGATCAAATCCGACGGTGGCGGCCTCCTGTGCGAGGCGGGCCGACTCTGCCGCACGTTTCGCCGCCTCCCGCAGGTAGGCGTCGCTGTCGAGGGCGTCCTCCACTTCCCGCAGCGCCGTGATCAGGGTCGACTCAAAGTTTGCAATCGAGGCCGCGAGGAGGGCTTCCCGGCGCTCGACTTCGGCCCGCAACCGACCGCCCTGAAAGAGGGGTTGGAGGAGACTGCCGGCGATGTTCCAAACTGAAAAATTGCTGTCGAGGAGGTCGGATAACTCGTCGCTCGCGGTTCCGTAGCTCCCCGATAGTGAGATGCTGGGGATCAAGCTCTTCTCGGCTTCGGAGACCCGGGAATCGGCGGCGGAAATTTCGAGACTGGCTGCGATGAGGTCGGGGCGGCGCGCGAGCATTTCAGAGGGGAGGAAGGCCGGGGGTGGGTCGAAGAGCTCGGGGAGTTCGTCCTTGGGCGAGAGAGTGCCGTCGGGGTAGGAGCCCGCGAGTGCTTGAACGAGCCGGATGGCGTTGCGTTTTTCGCGGGTTCGGGATTCGAGTTCGGCCTTGGCGCCTTCGACCTGCGAACGAGCGAGACTGAGCTCGAGGCTGCCGATTAAACCGCGGTTCACCCGATCTTTGGTGGCCCGAAGACTCCGCTCGGCCACCTCGAGGAGTTTCTCGGCAATCGATTGTTGGATGCTCAGGGCTTGGGCTTGGAACCAGGCCCGCGAGACCGAAGTGGTCAGCGCCAGTTGGGTGGCGGCGAATCGGGCGGCGGAAGCTTCTTGGTCAAATAGGGCGGCCTGGCGGGCATCGGCCAGACGACCCCAGAGGTCGACCTCCCACGATAGACTCATGCCGAGCTCGAAGCGGTTCGTGGTTTGGGTCTGGAGAGTGTCACTCGAGCCCGGAATATCGATCTGGCTGACGGATCGGCCGCGGCTGCCGGAGAATTGTCCCGAGACCTGCGGGTATTGTTCGGCCCCCACGATGCGGGTTGTCGCCATGGCCGCACGGAGCTGGGCCGCGGCTGATGCGACATCCGGATTGCTGCGCAGGGTCGATTCGATCAGGGCATTGAGTTCGGGTTCACCAAAATCGCGGACCCAGAGTCCTTGAATGTCGGTGGGGACCTCCGGTGTGCTTTCGGTGGCGAGCCCGGGGATTCGCCCGGACGCCGCTTCCTCTGCCAGCGGCCTTTGTTTCGATGCACATCCACCTGCCAGAATGACGACTACACAGAGAAAACTGGTGATATAGGTACGCATTCGGACAAAGTGAAGAATCGTAGTTTGCCGGTCGGAGATTGTCGAGCGCGAGCCGGATTTCTGGAAAGGAAATTGGGCCACGGGGTCAGCGAGGACAGGTTTATCCCAGGGGGCGCACCGAATTCGTCTCGTCAGGAGAGGGTTTTCGCTCCTAGAAGTGTAGTGAATGAGTGATCATAAACAGCATTTGGACACACGGGCCGTTCATGCGGGAGTATATATCGATGAAACCCACGGCTCGATCACTACGCCCATTTACCCTTCGTCAACCTTCTCGTTTCCGAAGCCGGGTGAAGCGCCGCATTTCAATTACGGGCGCTGCGACCATCCAACCCGCGAGGCGTTGCAACAGAATTTGGCGAGTCTCGAGGGTGGTCATCGGGCCTGGGCCTGCGTCAGTGGAATGGCGGCGATCCAATCCGTCCTGTTCATGCTGCGAGCCGGAGACCATGTGATCTGTGGGAGGGACGCCTATGCGGGTACCCTCCGTCTGTTTCTACGGATTCTGGACCGATACAACATCACTTTCTCCCTCGTCGCTATGGAGGATGAGGAGGCGGTTCGCTCGAGTATTCGTCCCGAAACCAAGATGATTTGGATCGAGACGCCGACCAACCCGATGATGCGGGTAGTGGATATCGCGGCGATGACTGCGATCGCAAAAGAGCACGACTTAATTTCGGTCGTGGACAATACCTTTCTCACACCCGTTTTCCAAAAACCGTTTGAACTGGGAGCGGACATCATCGTCCACTCGACGACCAAGTACCTGAACGGCCACAGCGATGTGGTCGGGGGCGCGATCATTTGCCGCGAGGAACAGTATGCCGAAGAGATCGAGTTTATCGTGGCTTCGGCGGGCCTGGGGCAGGGGCCGTTTGATGCGTGGCTGGTCTTGCGGGGGATCAAAACGCTCGGCACCCGTATGCGGGCCCACCAGGACAATGCCGTGCGGATCGCCGAGTTTCTGAGCGCGCGTCCGGAGGTGCGGCGAGTGAATTTTCCAGGGTTGCCGGACTTTCCGCAAAGCGAGGTGGTAGCCCGTCAACAATCGGGACCGGGAGGAATGCTTTCCTTTGAGCTCGAGACGAGCCAGGTCGATCCAATCCGGTTTGTGAAGGCCGTTCGCGTTTTTCAGCTGGCGGTGAGCCTCGGGGGAGTCGAGTCGCTGATCGAGCTGCCGTTTTCGATGAGCCACTATTCGATGGAGGAAGAGGAGAAGGTCTCCGCCGGGCTTACGCCTGAGTTGGTTCGTATGTCTCCGGGCATCGAGCATACCGATGATTTGATTGCCGACCTTGATCAGGCGTTCCATGCGGCGAAGCTGTGAGCGGAAATCGAGAAAAAGGCCGTGATTCTTCCGCCCGGGATGAGCGGTTTTCCGTAAACGAATATTTGGAGCGTATCCGTCCGTTGGCGGCTCGAGTCGGGTTCCAGATGGAAACTTTTGCCGCGATCGGACCCTACGGTCTACCGGTCCTGGTCCGGGGTGGAGATATGGAACCGCTGCTCTATCTCTCCACTGGGGTTCATGGTGATGAGCCGGCCGGTCCATTGGCGATTGAGAGAGCGCTGGCCGCAGACAGTTTTTCTTATGATTTCGGATGGGTGATCTTTCCGGTTCTGAATCCTACCGGCCTGGAGAAGGGAACCCGCGAGACCGAGAAGGGGATCGATCTGAATCGAGACTATCGATACCTGCGCGCGCCGGAGTCGAGGGCCCATCGAGAGCTTTTGGCGACGAGAAATTGGCAGTTTCACGCTGCTTTGGGGTTGCACGAGGATTGGGAGGCACGTGGCGGATATTTGTACGAGCACAACCGCGAGGCGCTTCCCAACCCATGCCAAGCTTTGCTCTCGGTTCTCGAAGAAAATGTGGGCATCGATGCCAGCGGGGAGATCGACGGCTGGCCGACAACCTCGCCGGGACTGATTCACCCCCCGAGCGACTCCGGTTTGAGAGATCATTGGCCCGAGCAAATTTACCTGCTGAAGTATCATACGCAGATGAGCTATACGGTGGAAACCCCGAGCGAGTTCGATTTGGAACGGCGGATCGCCGCCCACTCCGAGGCGATTCGAGTGTTTGGGGACGAGAGGGTTTGGATCGAAGATCGCAGGAAGAGTTAGGACTATTTTTGAGACGGGGGTAGAATAATGACCAGGGAAGAGAGCCATATTCAGAAGATCGCAATCACGGGTGGTACTGGATTGATCGGAGGTGCCGTGCGGGACTCGCTTCGCGAGGCGGGGCACGAGGTCGTGGTGATCAGTCGTTCGGGAGCCGACGGGACAGTGTATTGGAATCCCGAAGACAAAGAGTTTGATCCGTCTCCTCTGGAGGGTTTTGACGCGGTGATCCATCTGGCCGGGGAACCTATTGCCAAGAGGTGGACCGGAGAGGTCCGGGAGAAGATTTACTCCAGTCGGGTTCGCTCGACTCGGTTGTTGGTGGACGGGCTGGCTTCGTTGCAAGAGCCGCCAAAGGTCTTTCTCTCCGCTTCGGGGATCAATTTCTACCGTCCGACGGAGATGGGGGCGTCCTTGACTGAAGAGGAGGGGGAGGGTACCGATTTTCTGTCGCGCGTTTGCCTGCACTGGGAGGCTGAGGCCAAGCGTGCGGAAAAGTTTGCACCACGCGTTTGCTTCCTACGCACTTCGGCCGTTTTGGCCAAGGACGGAGGAGCGCTGGCCAAAATGCTTCCGATCTTCCGCAAAGGGGCGGGCGGCAGAATTGGATCCGGCGAGCAACCATTCCCTTGGGTAAGCCTGCGGGACTACGTCGGCATCTGTCATCACTTGCTGTTCAGTTCTTCCTACTCGGGGCCGGTCAATGTAGTCTCTCCCGGGGTCGTCTCCAATGAGGAATTTGTGAAGTCGCTCGGTGAGGCGCTGAATCGTCCGGCGGTGATTCCCGTTCCGCGGACGGCGATTCGTTTGGCGTTCGGTGAGATGGGAACTTCGATGTTGCTTGAGGGCGTGCACGCAGTCCCGGCCGTACTTCAGCGGGACGGGTTCGTCTTTCAAGACAGCAAAGTCGGTCCGGCGCTTGCGAAGATCACTGGGAAGGAGTAGATCTCTTCGGTGATCGTAGCTGGCAAAAAGGTTCTCGTCGTAGGCGCTGGAATTTCCGGATTGATGGTTGCCTCCGAGTTGCAGGAGGCAGGTGTTTGCGTCAAGGTCGTCGAAAAGGGGCGTGGCTTTGGCGGGCGCATGGCGACACGCCGGATGGCGGGTGCGAGGATCGATCACGGCGCCCAGTTTTTTACCGTTCGCTCCGAGCAGTTTCGCCAGCGGGTGATGGGATGGCTCGACCAAGGGATCGTTCATGAGTGGTTCCGGGCCGCTCCGTGGGATTCCGGGCCGGAGGAGTATCCACGGTATCGCGGGAACGCTGGAATGACCGATGTGGCCAAAGCTCTCGCTGCGCCTCTCGATGTGGAGCGTTCGGTCCGATTGGTCAACGCGTCCTGGTCCGGCGTAGGCTGGCGGGCGGAGTCCGATGGGGGGCGATCCTACGAGGCCGATGTATTGATTTTGACTCCTCCTGTGCCACAGTCGGTGGCCCTGCTCAGTGAGTCCGGGATCCAGCTTCCCGGTTCGGATTGGGTAGCTCTTTCCGAGATGGATTACGAGCCGTGCTTGACCGGGCTCTTCGTTCTTTCCGGCCCGAGTGGGATTCCGGCGCCCGGCGCGATGAAAGTGAAAGACGGCCCTGTCGTCTGGATGGGCGACAATACGCAGAAGGGCATCTCGCCGGATGTCTCGGCCGTGACCGTTCACTCCTCTCCCGAGTTTGCGCGGCAGTATTGGGATGCCGCGGATGACGAGCGGCTGCCAGTTCTTATCGAGGCGGCGAGTCGTCATCTTGATTCTGACGTTGTAGAGGCGTCTATTCATCGGTGGCGCTACAATGTGCCAACGCGCGTCTGGAGCTCTCCGTTCTACTGGAACGATTCTTTTGCGCTTGGTCTCGCCGGGGATTCATTTGGCGGGGCCCGGATCGAAGGGGCCGCGCTCTCCGGGTTGGCCTTGAGCCGATACCTTCTTTCCTCATAGGAATGGGGCCTCTACTTTTTCTGCCTCTCTTGTCGGGGTTCCTGTACGCATTGTCGTCGCTGTTCCTTAAGCGGGGATTTCAGGAGGGCGTCGGTTTTACGCGGGTTCTGTTTTTGTCGAACATTGCAATGGGGCTCCTGATCTCGGTGATGATCCCCTTTCAATCGGAGCCCATTCATTGGGAGTTGATCTACCTGCCGATGATCGCGGCGGTATTCTTTTTCCTGGGACAAACCTTCACTTTCGTCGCGATCCGAGTCGGAGATGTTTCGGTCGTGACCCCGACAATGGGAACGAAGGTCATTTTCGTAGCGATTTTGGCGAGTATTTTCTTTGGCTATGAGATGTCGCTGGTCGGTTGGCTCGCAGTGCTCCTTGCCGGGGTCGCCGTCTCGCTTCTCGGTTTGACCCGCGGTTCGGTCGGCGGGAGGAAAGCGGTCCTCGCCGCGATTGGTTGGGCTGCGCTCTCCGCATTGTTTTTCGCGACCTGTGATAATCTCGTTTCTGCCTGGTCTGCGAGATTTGGTCGGCCTGCGTTTGTGGTGGTCTTGTTTGGGACGGTCGCTCTTCTCTCCTTTCTCTTGATTCCGTTTTTCAGTGCGCCACTACGGATGGTAACCAGGAAGGCTTGGCCGTGGGTTCTCTGGGGGTGTACTCTTTTGGGGGTGCAGGCCTCTCTTCTCGCCATTGCGCTGACTTATGAGGACCCCACTGTCGCCAATACCCTGTATTCGAGCCGTGGTCTCTGGGCGGTGATCATGGTGTCGACGATTGGGGTCTGGTTTGGGAACCGGGAAGGGGAGCTTCCCCGTTGGATCCTGGTTGCCCGTTTGGGAGGGTCATTGCTCATTCTTCTCGCGATCTATCTGATGCTCTTTGTGGCTGGAGTTGAGTAGCTCCCTCTTCTAGAATCGAAGATTATGCGATTATTGCTCTTCATTGTCCTGGTTACACTTTTCGCAGTTGGGGTGGTGGGCTTTTACCATGTTCGGAAACCTCTACCTTCTGGAATAGAGTTTCGCGGGCCCGACCGCGTGCTCAATTCAAAGGATATCCAATTTTTTGCCGATGTTACTGCGTCGACGAAGGATGATCAGCCGTGGGTGCAGCAGGAAATTTTTGAGGAGGTCTTTCGGCGGATCCAGCAGGCCGATGGTTTTGTCGTCGCGGATTTCTTTCTCGTCAATGAGTTTGCGGGAGGCGTTCCGGACGGGGTGGAGGGGCCGTCACTTTCCCAACAATTGATCGATGCCTTGATCAGCGCTCGGAAGAAGCATCCCGAGATGCCGATTATTCTGATCACGGATCCGCTGAATACTCTCTATGGCGGACTCGAGCAGCCGCTTTTCGCACAGTTGGAAAGCAATGGGATCGAGGTGGTACTGACGGATCTGCGGAAGCTGCGGGATAGTAATCAGATCTTCTCTCCCGTCTGGCGTACATTTTTTCAGTGGTGGGGCGATCCTCAGGGGGAGATGCTGAAGAACCCGATTGGGGATGGCAGGATCGGGCTGTCGGCCTTTTTGGAATTGCTGAATTTTAAGGCAAATCATCGCAAGACTTTGATCACGGGAAATCTCTCAGGGGAGTTGTTTGGGCTAGTAACCTCAGGGAATCCACACAGTGCGAGTGCCATGCACAGCAATGTTGCTCTCGGTTTTACGGGACCGCTGGCGGCCGATCTTTTGCAGTCCGAGGCCGCGGTCTATGAGTTTTCGACGGGGCAAGAGTTTCCCCGTTTGATCCAAGAGTTCCTGGATCGTGATTACGAATCAGCTAGTGGGAATGACGCGACCCTTTCGGCGGTTGTTCTCACCGAAATGGCGATTAAGCGGGAGTTGATCGATCGGTTCGACCGGCTGGAGCGAGGGGATCGGGCAGATCTGGCCATCTTCTATTTTTCGGACATGGAGTTGCAGGATGCCTTGGAGAAAGCCATTGAGAGAGGGGCGCGGATTCGCCTGTTAATGGACCCAAACAAAGATGCTTTTGGCCGCGAGAAAAACGGCATTCCCAATCGGCAGGTTGCGGCGAGTTTGATAAAGAAAGGGGTCGAGGTGCGATGGTACCGTACCGCGGGGGAGCAGTTTCATACGAAAATGGCGTTCTTCGACTACGGGGAAGCGGTGGACTCGCTGATTCTGGGCTCCGCCAATTGGACGCGGCGCAACTTGGATAATCTCAATTTGGAAACCTCGGTGAGCGTGACGGGTCCGGCCAGGGATCCCCTCTTTGTCGATGTGAAGAATTACTTCACCTTTATTTGGACCAATGGTGCCGGGGATTGGCCCGCAGAAACTCCGAATGGGGTCGTCTCCAGCGTCCCCTACGATGAGTTTAAGGATGAGTCGGGCTTTCGAAAAATCCTCTACTGGATCATGGAGCGGACTGGCGCCAGCACGTTTTAGGTGATCAGAACGCGGCCCCTGAATACGCGAAAGGGCCGACTATCGGATGATTGTGGTGTCGAGGGCCTCTGGCGAGAGCGAGGGATAATCCAGGATATAGTGAAGCCCCCGACTTTCCTTTCGTTGGAGGGCGCACTGTACCATTAGATCGGCTACCTGAACCATGTTTCGCAGTTCGAGAAGCTTGGGCTCGACCCGGAAGTTCCAGTAGTAGTCGTTGATCTCGCGGGAGAGGAGCTGGATTCGCGCCCGCGCTCGTTCGAGGCGTTTTGTGGTTCGAACAATTCCAACGTAGTCCCAGAGCGTGCGTTTGAGCTCACTCCAGTTGTGGAAGAGGATGACCCGCTCGTCCGAGTTGCTGACGTTGCCATCGACCCAGGGGGGGAGGCTGTCGATCTCCCCAGGGTACTCGGTGAGGAATTGATCGACCGATTCTACCCCGCGATGAGCGAGGACCAGAGCCTCGAGGAGGGAGTTGCTCGCGAGGCGGTTCGCGCCGTGAAGTCCTGTGCAGGCCACTTCGCCACAGGCGTAGAGCCCCTTCAATGAGGTCTCGGCGGAGAGATTGGTCGCTACCCCGCCACAGAGGTAGTGGGCTGCGGGAACCACGGGAATCAGGTCCTTTTCGATGTGGATGCCGTTGTCGCGGCAGTGGGCGTAGATCGTGGGAAACCGTTCTTCGAGCTCCTTTTTGGACATCGAGGTGATATCGAGAAAGACGTGTTCCGCTCCCGACCGTTTCATTTCGGAATCGATGGCCCGGGCTACGATGTCGCGCGGGGCGAGATCCTTGCGCGGATGATACCGCTCCATGAATGGCTCGCCCTCGCTGTTGCGCAGGATCGCTCCCTCTCCGCGGACGGCTTCGCTGATCAGGAAACGCTTTCCATCCTGAGAAAAGAAGGCGGTGGGGTGGAATTGAACGAACTCGAGATTGCGAATCTCTGCTCCAGCGCGATACGCCATCGCCACTCCGTCGCCAGTAGCGATATCGGGATTGGTAGTAAACTGATAGACCTGCCCAACCCCTCCAGTAGCGAGAAGGACCGAGGAGGTGCGGAGGGCGAAGACCGTGTGGTCTACTTCGTTGAAGCAATAGATGCCAGCTACGCGGTTCTCATCGTCGGTCCCCGTGTAGCCAAACTTCTTCAACTTGCGGGTGGTGATCAGGTCGATCGCCATGCAGTGCTCGCGGACCTCAATGAGCGGACTTTCGTTTATCCCATGCAGGAGCGCTTGTTCAATCGCCCGTCCGGTTACGTCCTTCACATGAAGGATCCGTCGCTTCGAGTGACCACCTTCCTTCCCGAGGGATACCCGGCCGTCTTCCAACTGGGAAAATTCGACCCCCATTTGGATCATCTCTTTGATCCGCTCCGGGCCATCCTGAACGATCTGGCGTACAACCGCCGAGTTGCACAGGCCGTCTCCCGCATCGAGGGTGTCCTTTACATGGGACTCGAAGTCATCCGAGCTGGAGGTCACGCAGGCGATGCCGCCTTGCGCGTAGTTCGTGTTCGATTCGGCTCGGTTCTTCTTGGTGACGATGCAAACCGTCCGTCCGCGCGAGGCGAGACCCAGGGCAAAACTCAATCCGGCGATTCCGCTGCCTACGACAACGGCGTCAAAATCATAAGTTTTCAATTGTAGAAAAAATCGGGAGGTAGGTCCGGGGGTTACAGTTCGATGTTGTCGATCAATCGGACTTGATCGAGCCAGCAGGCAACCGCGATCAGGCACTCGCCGGGGACGATCTCCTTCACTGGTTGCATCAGGTTCTTATCGACGATTGCGGCGTAGATGATTCGCAGTCGCCGGCTCTGGGAGAGGGTGTGGGTGACCTCCGCGATCGCGCGATCCACGCTTCGGACTCCGTTGTCCGACAGGGTCTTGCCTTCCATGAGCGCTTTGTAGATCAGTCCGGCGTCTTTGCGTTGTTCCTGGGTGAGGTACTGGTTGCGGGAGCTCTTTGCCAGGCCGTCTTCCTCGCGAATGGTCGGGGAGATCGCGAGTTCGATCGGCATGTGCAAGTCGTTGATCATCTTGCGAAGGACCGCACACTGCTGCGCATCTTTCTGGCCAAAGACGGCGACGTCGGGTCGCACGATATTGAAAAGTTGGGTGCAGATGGTGGTCACCCCGCGGAAGTGGTTCGGCCGGGAGACTCCGCAGAGGCCCTTGCTCACCAATTCTTCTTCGACATACGTTGAGTACGAGGAGGGATAGACGTCTTCGTTCTCGGGAAGGAACAGGATGTCCACGCCGTTTTCCTCGCAAAGTGCCTGGTCCGCCTCGAGATTTCGCGGATATTCCGTAAAATCCTCACTCGGGGCAAACTGGGTCGGATTCACATAGATCGAGACTACCGTGAGGTCGGCCTTGTCGAGCGATGTTTTGATTAGACTCGCATGCCCCTCGTGGAGAGCGCCCATCGTCGGCACCAAACCGATCAATCGACCTTTACTCCGATTCGAAATCGAAGTGGACTGCATTTCGTTGATGGACCGGATGACCTGCATAAGTCCTTGAGAGAAAGGGCATCTTCGCCGTTTTTTCAAACAAAACCGTTCAAATGACCTCGGTTCCCTCGCATATTCCAAT
Source organism: Opitutia bacterium UBA4506 (assembly GCA_002388665.1). GTDB lineage: Bacteria > Verrucomicrobiota > Verrucomicrobiia > Opitutales > Puniceicoccaceae > Puniceicoccus. Next base: position 42,475 of record DGMY01000088.1, read on the forward strand.
CGAATCGAGCCCAATCGAACCGCCTCCGCTTCCTCTTTTCTCCACTTTCTCCCCCCGGTTTTAGCCGGATGCTACTTTGTCAGGTCAAAAATAGATGACATGGGAAGGGCCAGGGAAGGGTCGTGGGGGGATCACGCAGGGGAGGAGAAGGTAAAATTGTCGCCAACAAATATTGATTGATCACATTAGCTACTTGCTTCGCGTCGATTCATCCTAAAAAAAGGGGAACTATGGAAGAGTCCTTCATACAGTCACAATTTTCCGAGCGCATCGGTGGAGATAGCTTTGGCAAGGATACTGCCATTTATAAGTTCGAGAAGATCAAACGGGCGAAGCGGGCCGCGATGAAGGAGCACCCGAAGATGGCTTTGATCGACATGGGAGTCGGCGAGCCGGACCAGATGGCTTATCCTGAGGTGGTTCAGACACTGCAGCGTGAGGCTGCGCTACCTGAGAATCGCGGTTATGCCGACAATGGTTCCAGCTCTTTTTTGAGTGTTGCCGCTCATTACATGGAAGAGGTCTTCGGGGTGTCCGGTATCGATCCGGAGACTGAGGTCCTCCACTCGATCGGTTCGAAGACGGCACTCTCGATGTTGCCCGCGTGCTTTATCAATCCGGGCGATGTCGTGCTGATGACTACCCCGGGCTATCCCGTTTTGGGCACTCATGCCGAGTACTATGGCGGTGAGGTCTACAAAATGCCTTTGCGGGAGGAAAGTGGTTTTCTCCCGGATCTGAACGCCATCCCAGCCGATATTTTGAAGCGGGCCAAGATGATGGTCTTGAACTACCCGAACAATCCAACCGGGGCTTCGGCGACAAAAGAGTTTTTTGAGCAGGTTGTAGAGTTCGCGAAGAAGAATGAGATCATTGTGATCCAGGACGCGGCGTACTCTGCGTTGATTTTTGAAGGCGAGCCGCTTTCGATCCTCCAGGTTCCCGGCGGAAAGGATGTAGCGATAGAGCTGCACTCTCTCTCGAAGGGTTTCAACATGACTGGATGGCGGATCGGCTTCGTTGTGGGGAATCCTTTGATTGTTGCCGCTTACGGCCATGTGAAGGACAACTCGGACTCCGGTCAGTTCCTTGCCATTCAGAAGGCAGGAGAAGCCGCTCTCTCTCGTCCTTGGATCACCGAAGAAATTTCGGCGAAGTACTCACGCCGGATGGACAATCTGGTCGAGGCTCTCCGTTCTTCCGGATTCAATGCGAAGAAGCCTGCGGGCAGTTTTTTCCTCTATGTGAAGGCCCCGAAATCCGCGAAAACTGAGGCGGGTGAAGAGATCACTTTTTCCACGGGGGAAGATTTCAGCCAATGGCTCATCCGCAACGAGTTGGTCAGCACGGTTCCTTGGGATGAGGTTGGGGCCTACGTTCGTTTCTCTGTGACTTTTGAAGCGCACGGAGAGGAGAACGAGCGGAGGGTCATTGATGAGATCCGTAATCGACTCTCGAAATACTCCTTTAGCTTCTAATCGTTTTCGTTCCCGAACCGGGGGCATCAAAAAAGTCGCAGGACCTGAGTTCTGCGACTTTTTTTGTGGAAAATTTCCGTCGGGATCTCCGCCAGAAAGGAATTGGGCTATCCGTGGCCTTCGGTTGATCCACGAGGGACCCGAAGGAGGATGACCTCAGGATACCTTCGTATCGGAGTCGTCTCCCGAATCGATTTCTTCGTCGACGAAGAGTTCTTGGCCGGGTTCATCGTCCTGCTCTTCACTCTCGTCCTCTTCGAGCACATCGACGAACTGGGCGCGAATGCTGTCCAACTTTTTGCTCAGGGACTCAAACTGGGTCCGGAGGCGGTTGGTGTTCTTCTCGATGACTTCGTGCTGGCGTTGGGCACGACGAGCTGACTCGAGTTCCTCCAATGCGTCGTCGCGATGGCCGTCCAGAATTTCTTCCAGCATGGATTGGAAACGACTCACGTAGGACTTGAGGTACTCGAGCCCTGCCTGGCGGGGCTGGTCGACCATGGTGAGAATGAGGTGGTCCTTCAAGTAGTCGGAGATGAATTGCCGGGCGTCCGCGCCGAGGCGCTTCTCCTTTTGATCAGGAGTGACTGGCTTTGAGGGAGTCTCGAGGTTACCGAAAAGAGCTTTGCGCACGCGCTTGTTGCTGCGCAGGAACAGGTAGTCGAGGAAGACCCGTGTGGTGGGAATGCTCTCTGGAGGAATTTTGACGGAATCCATGGGAGCCGAGGCCGGGGTCTCTGCGGTTTCCATTTCGCTGAGGAGCTTGTCGTTGAGGTCGATCTTCAGTGACATCAGCGCGCTGATCTCGTCGGGCGAAAATTTCGCGCCTGCGTTGGGTTCAGCCAAGAGGGAACGCATGCGCTGGCGGCTTTCTTCCATCATCGTAGAAGATTCTCGCTCGAGCAGTGGTTCGAGGCGGTCTTTCTCGAGTTGGAGGAGGCTTTCCTCGGACTCGAACCAGGCGTCGATGACGTCGGAGACGCGGGAGGTCAGGCGCTTGACGTAGCGCTCGGAGTCAGTTTTTAGGACTTGCTCGTGATCGGTGATGGCATCCGCAAACGACTCGTTCCAATCGATCTCACGCAAGATGTCGACCGATGCAACTTTTTGATTCGCGCTATTGAGGCGGCTCTCAACGTTGTTCTTCAGGGTGCGGAATTGATCGACTGCGCGGGCCCCAAGATGGGTTTCGAGCCCACCTTGCATCCGGTCCACCCGGCGGAAGGTATCCGTCTTAAATTCCCGAACGTATCCGCTTCCGTTGAGATATTCCTCCAGGTCGTCGTTCAACGCTTGGAAGCGTTCGTGGCCGGTGCCCCCGTCCAATTCCTCCGGCGAGAGTTGCCCTTTGCCGAGGATCTTTTGCGCGGAGTGGAGGAGGTCGATCGGGTAGACGTGGAGTCTCCCTTCCTCAAAGGCGTGACGGATCGTGGTGTTGATGGCCAGCGATCGGAAGGCGTTGATGATTTGGTCCGGATCGGTACTCTCGAGGCTGGGGCGCAGGCGCCCGTCGGGTTCGAGATCTTTCTTGGAGTGGTCGGTGTTGACGACCAGGAAGATGCGGCTGAAATTCGAGAGGAGGTCGTTGAACTCGTCGAATACCGGCTCGAGGAAGAGGTTATCGGCCTTAACGACAAACAGGGCACAGGCTGCGCGGTCGCGGAAATCACGGGTCATCCGGTCGTAGCCGAATTTCATCTTTGCATACAGCCCCGGAGTGTCGACCAGGACTGCCGCACCTTGGTCGAGCTCAGTGGCAGTTAAGCCGATGTCAACGCGGCGGATTGCACTGCGGAAATGGGTTTCCGGATCGAAGATCTCATCGCGGTCTTCGGTTTCTTTGATCGCCTTTACCAGCTCGGAGTGAGCGTCGCGGACGACTTGTTGCAGGGTCGAGTTGTCCGGGTAAGATGTCGTGCTACCGTCGTAGCGGGTGAGCGAATACTTTGGGGTGTCAGTGTGGCGGACGTAGACCAAGCAGGGGTAGGCCGGCAGACTGGAAACCTCACTCACGTAGGAGCCGCTGATGGCGTTCATGAGCGTCGATTTTCCACTCTTCAATGGCCCGAAAATCAGGAGGTAGGCTTCTTCGTTTTCGACTTGCTCGATGATTTTCTTCATCTCCTCACGGTCAGCTTTGAGCCCGTTGAGCAGGTCGCCCAGGTCGAAAGGAGCAGCGGCGCGATGGATCTCGGGGAGAGCTTCATCGATCGTTTGCTGGAAGGGTTTGAGAGTGTCAGAAAGGCTGGAGCAGAAGTCGCGGATTTCAGTTCTCATAGTGGTTGGACCAGTGTGTGTTCAGGTGGAGTCGAAATTGGTTGTTGGGGTGGAATCTATGCACCTCCGGGGGGATTTACAGCACACTCGGAGCCAAACTATTTTTCAATAGGAAAACCTTTGAGATTTTTCGAAAGTGACCAAATCTTTGCCGAGAACCTTTTTCTTGATCTGGGGGGGAGGGAGGACTCCGGCCAGCCGGTTCCCTTGCGGGGACGTATTACTGATCCAGCCAAGAGAGGATGGCGTCCGCCACTTGGGCCAGCTCGGCCTCCGTAAGCTCTGGGAAGATCGGGATGCTGACGCATTCGCTGGCGACTTGAGCCGCGTTTGGACAGGAGTGTGGGGCGAAGGGCGCAAAGCACTCCTGTTGGCTCAGTGGGAGAGGGTAGTAGATCTCCGAGCCGATTCCCGCGGTTTGCAAATGGGTGCGGAAGGATTCCCGCTGGTTCTCTCCGGGTATGCGCACGGTGAACTGATTCCAGGTGGTCTCATTGTGGGAGAAGATGAGGGGAGTGGTCAGGCGGGCGCCCTCGGGAATGCTCGGGCTCTTTTCCTCAACGGGTTGCCAGGCGTGGTCTGAGGTCGCCAGCGCTTCGAGGTAGGTTGCTGCATTGGTCCGCCGGTTGGCATTGTACTCTTGAAGCAGCGGAATTTTGATCCGGAGGAGGGCGGCTTGAAGGGCGTCCATGCGGAAGTTTGCCCCGATGGCCGGATGGAAATACTTGGGTTCCATTCCGTGTACCCGCAGAATTTTTGCGAGCGCCATGTCGTCGGAATCCGCTGCGAGGACGAGTCCGCCGTCGCCAAATCCTCCGAGGTTCTTTGTGGGGAAAAAGCTAATCGCGCCGTAGTCGCCGATCGTACCGGTGACTTTCCCGTGATGCGTGGCACCGATCGATTGGGCGCAGTCCTCGATGACGGTTATGCCATGCTTTTGGGCGATGGGCATAAGACGGGTCATGTCGGCGGATTGACCGAAGAGGTGGACGGGAATGATCGCGCGGGTGCGTTCGGTGATTCTGTCTTCGACGGACTCGGGGCAAAGGTTGTAGCTGAAGGGGCAGATGTCGGCGAACACCGGTCGGGCGCCAGTTCGGGCTACACAGCCGGCTGTCGCAAAGAAAGTGAAATCGGGTACAATCACTTCATCCCCCGGGCCAATTCCGGCCGTCATGAGGGCGAGCAAGATGGCATCCGTCCCTGAGCTGACTGATAACGATGCGGGAGCTTCCAGTACTGCGGCCGCTTCTGCTTCGAGGCTCGTGATTTCTTCTCCCAGGATGAATTGACCAGAGCGAAGAACTCGCGCGGAGGTCGCGAGAAGTTCGTCCATGATCGCATTGTTCTGGCGGGTTAGATCAAAGAGAGGAATCGTCATGACTCAGGTAACCGAGGGTTGGTAAATGTCGTGGAGACGGATGAGGCCGATTAGCGTGCAAACGTCGGGTTCGACGACAGGGAGGACTGAAATTTGAGAGGAGCGTGCTTCCATCAGCTCGGCGGCGGTTTGGAGATCCATCGAGGGGTGCGCGCAAACGGGGTTGTGGGTCATGATCGAGGCGACTTCACGGTTGAGAAGGTGCTCGTCGCCTTCGAGTCCGCGCCTGAGATCGCCGTCGGTGAAAATTCCGAGGAGCCTGCCGGCGGAGTCGACCACGCAGGCTGCGCCGAGTGGTTTTCGAGTCATCGCCATGAGAACGGTCTTCACCGTCGCTTCAGGGCCGACGGTAGCGAGATGTTCGATGGGGTGGAGGACTGACTCGACGTTTAGATTCAATGCCTTCCCGAGTTGGCCGGAGGGGTGGAGGCTGAGAAAGTCTTTCCGGGTGAACCCGCGGGCTTCGACGAGGGCTCCGGCGAGGGCATCGCCGATCGCGAGTGCTAGAATCGCACTGGAGGTCGGCGCTACGCCGAGAGGATCGGCTTCGCGTTCAACCGATGCATCGAGGACTACGTCGACCCAGCTTGCCATGGGCGAATTGCGGTTGCCAAGGATTCCAATGATCGGGGAGCCGGTCCGCTTGATGGCGGCCTCGAGTCGGAGGATTTCTTCGGTCGCACCCGATTTGGAAATGGCCAGGATGGGATCGCCACGGGAAAAAAGACCGAGGTCCCCGTGAACCGCTTCGGCTGCATGAAGAAATACCGATGAGGTTCCGGTGCTGCGAAGGGTCGCGGCGATTTTCTGGCCGATGTGTCCCGACTTTCCGATGCCTACTATTACGACTTTCCCAGGGGAGTGGAGGATCAGGTCTACGGCTTTTTGAAACTCATCGCCAAGTCTTTTGGAGCCGTCGAGAATGGATTGGGCCTCCAGTTCCATAATCTGTCGGCCAGTGTGTAGGGCGTCCGGTTCGTTAGGCATTGCGGGAATCGTCGCAGTTGTGGGGGTCGGGTTCAAGCAGGAGTTCGGAGGGAAGAGGCCCCAAGCTGTCGAGGAACTCGCGTAGAATCAATGTCGCCGCTGCGGAATCGAGCTGGCCGGTCTTTCGCTTCCGGCGAGCCTTTTTCATATTCCAGTGCTGCCCTGCGTCCTGGGAGGACATCCTTTCGTCGATAAGGTGAACCGGCAGGGGGCAGCGCTCCACTAGGCGGTCGCGGAAGCCTTCGACAACTTTGGCCATCTCTCCGGCGCTTCCATCGGGTCGAGCAGGATAGCCGAGGACAAGCTCACTCACCCGTTTTTCGCGGATGACTTTCTCAATGTAGTCGAGTCGACTGTCTTCGTTTCCGTCCACCGCGGCAGCGAGGGGGACGGGAACGCGTACTTCATCGGCGTGCGCCAGACCGATCCGCTTCGATCCGTAGTCGATGCCCAACCAGGATTCCCGCTCACCCATCAGAGGTAGGATTTTCCGTCCTTCAATGCCTCGACCTGCTTGACGAGCTTTTTGACGTCCTGTGCGCGGTCCTTTGGGCAGATGAGTGTAGCGTCGGGGGTGTGAATGACCATGAGGTCCTCGACCCCGACGAGACCGATGAGGTGCCCGCCTTCGGTCAACACGAGGTTGTTGGCACTCTGCTCGGATACGACCGTTCCTTTGAAGATGTTTCCGTCGTCGTTCTTCGGATGGTGCCGCTCAATTGCTGGCCACGAGCCGACGTCATCCCAGTCAAATGTGGATTGGACCATGACGACGTTCTCGGCCTTCTCCATGACGGCGTAGTCGATCGAAATTTTCTCAAGTTGAGGATACTCCCGTGGTAAAATTGCGGAAAGGGGTTCTCCGGCCGCAAGGGCGTTTCGAATTGAACTGAAGGATTCGTGGAGCGCTGGGCAATGGTTCTCAATCGCGCCGAGAATGGTGGAGGGCCGCCAAATGAATATACCAGCGTTCCAATAAAACCCGCCGTTGCTCAGATAACTCTCCGCGGTGGGGAGGTCGGGCTTTTCCACGAACCGTTCAACGGGCAGCGCTTTAGTGGTGTCGCTGGCCTTGGATTGAATGTAACCGTATCCAGTCGCAGGAAAGGTAGGCGTGATCCCGATCGTCGCAATCACGGGATCTTTCTCAGCCGCGTCGAATCCTGCAAGCAAATCAGCCCGGAACGCCTCGGTGTTGCCAATCACATGGTCGGCCGGAAGCATCGCAAAGGCGTGATCGCCAGAGTTTTGCTCGACGAGAAGGGCCGCGAGGGCGACTGCGGGCGCGGTGTCGCGTCCGACGGGCTCGGCCACAATCTGCTCAGCTGGAATCTCGGGACAGATCTCCCGCACAGCGTCTACTTGTTCTGAATTTGTGATCACCCAAACCCGTTCTGCTGGTACCAGCCCGTCCAAGCGGTCAATCGTTTGCCGGAGCATCGGCGTCTCTCCCACCACCGGAAGAAGATGCTTGGGACGACGCAGTCGACTTTGCGGCCAAAACCGCTCCCCGCGTCCACCTGCCATGATCACTGCCGATCTTTTCAATTCCATAGGCGCGACTCTATAATCCCATTGCCCAAAGGGGGAATCCTTTTTCGACCATTGAGGTAATTATTCGGATCCCCAGTTCTCTCACCGCGCGTCAACTTTAATTTACCAGCTTACCTAGATTAGGGATTTCTGTGGATTGAGGAGGGGGGCTCAGTCCGATTTGGACCCGGTGGTTTAGGAGGGGGGGAGGAAGTGGCGCTGCGGCGAGGAACGCTTTTGCTTCGTGTGGAGAAACTCGAAAATTTCGTGAGCGAAGTTATTTCCGATCCCCGGAATCTGTTGCAGTTCCTCCTTGGTGGCCGAGCGAATTCGCTGGATGGATCCAAAGGCCTTCATCAGCGTCTCTTTGCGCTTTGGCCCGAGGCCGGGGATGTCGTCGAGAATCGACTCCCGGATCTTTTTGGATCGGAGTTCCGCATTGAAGGAGTTCGCGAATCGGTGGGCCTCGTCACGCACTCGCTGAAGAAGGCGAATTGCGGGGTCATGGAGAGGGAGTCGCACTGGGGCCCGTTCGGTGGCGAAGATGATTGTTTCCTCCTTTTTCGCCAATCCGATGAGCGGAGGCGGGGAGAGGTCAAGTATGAGAAACGCCCTCAGTGCCGCTGTTACTTGGCCTTTACCCCCATCAATTACGATTAGGTCAGGGAAAGGGGATCCCTGTTCCGCAATGCGGCGGTACCGGCGTCCGACGACTTCTTCCATCGCTCGAAAATCGTCATTTCCGTCGAATGACCGGATTTTGAATCGCCGGTAGTTCTTCTTGTCAGGTTTCCCTGCCGAGAATCGAACCATAGATGCTACTGTGAAGCTCCCGGAAATGTGGCTGATATCGAAGCACTCAATGGTTTTGGGAGCGTGATCAAGATTGAGGACCTCAGCGAGGCGTGCGGCTGTGTTTTCAGTGATGTTGTGTTCCGGCAGTGCTCGGGTGAATTTCCGGGTCTGCTCGATTGTCTTTTTCAGTGCGAGGAGCGTGTCCCGAAGAGCAGCGGCCTCTTCAAATCGATGTTCGGCAGCGCGCTCCCGCATTTCGTCTTCCAGGTCGCGGAGCCATTCCCGGCTTTTACCATCCAGAAATGTGCAGGCTTTTTGAACCCGTTCCCGATATTCTTCTGGGGTCAGCTCATTGGCATGGCCGTAGATCTCTGCCCGGGCGTCGTCATAGAGACGGATACGTCCGTCAGGGAGCGTAATCGGATTCGCATCGGCCAGAAGAATGCCGAATTTTTGCCTCATCTGCGTGAGAGTCCGTCGGAGGGGCCCCGCATGGGCAAATGGGCCAAAATATAGGGATCCGTCTTGGGTGCGATTGCGCGATAGACGAAATTTCGGCAGTTTGCTTCCTAGGTCGACTCTTATGAGCAGGAAGCGTTTGTCGTCAGTGAAATCAGTATTGTAGCGCGGACGGTATTCTTTGATGAGTCGCCCTTCTAGCAAGAGAGCTTCCGCCTCAGATCGAACCTCGATCGTTTCGAGGTCGTGTACCAGCGTGACCATCGTCCGAATCTTCGGTTGATCAATTTGGCGAAAGCGCCCGGGTTGGAAATACGAGGAAACCCTCTTCTTCAGGTCCTTGGCCTTACCCACGTAGATCACCTCACCCAATCGATCTTTCATGAGGTATACGCCGGGGTTGTGTGGCAGCCGACGAAGAATTTCCTTGAGATTACCTGTCTCTGGAGTTCGCAATTTTTAAGGATCTCTGTAGCGTCATGTTTTGTCAAATCAACGGAATTTCCGTCCTTTCTAATTCATGAGCCACAAATTTTCAGTAGCAGTCGTCAATGTCGGAGACGAGCTTTTGCTCGGGATCCGCGATAATTCTCACCTTGGTTACATCGGACAGCTGGTGTCGAGACGTGGGGGAGACCTTATTCAGGCGCACGTGGTGCGCGACGATGTGGAAGAGATCGCCGAGTCGATTTCCAATTCGATGAAATCTGCGGATATTGTTTTTGTCACGGGAGGATTGGGGCCGACTGCCGACGATCTGACAAAAGAGGCGATGGCCAGAGTTCTCGGAACAAAGTTGATCCACGATGCTTCGGTAGAGAAGGCGATTCGGGAGAAGTTTCAATCCCTCGGAATAAGCATGTCGGAGAATAATCTGCGGCAGTGCCTGCGGCCAGCGGAGGCTGAGGTGATTCCGAATCGCTGGGGAACCGCTCCAGGGTTAAAAATCCACCGGGAAGAGTGTTTCGTTTATCTTCTGCCCGGCCCCCGGTCAGAGTTGCGGCCGATGATGGAGGAAAGCGTTCTTCCAGAATTGGAAACCAAAGGTTGTCTCTGCGACTGCTCCTCTTGGTTGCAGTTGCGAACAGCCGGGATGGGTGAATCCGCAGTAGAAACTCGGTTGGCCCCGATTATGGAAAGCCGGCCAAACGTGCAGTTTGCTTTTTGTGCCCATGCTGGGATCGTAGACGTCCGTCTCTCCCCTGCCAGTCCCGATACTGGGACTGCGGCGGTGAATCAGGTCGGGGAAGAGTGCCGCCTTGTCTTGGGGGAAAACTTTTTTGGCTTTGGAGATGACTCTCTCGCGAAGATACTGATTTTTCAGCTTCGCTGCTGGGGCCGCTCCCTAGCAGTTGCAGAATCCTGTACCGGCGGGCTACTTGCGAGTTCATTTACGGATGTCCCAGGTGCCTCAAAAGTATTCTCGGGTGGGGTGGTCGCTTATACAAATGCAACCAAGGTACAGATGCTTGATGTCCCGGAAGCGATTCTTCAGCAACACGGTGCCGTGAGTGCAGAGGCTGCTGTAGCGATGGCCACAGGGGCCGCGGAGCGCTTGGATTCGGACTACGCGATGGCTGTCACTGGGTTTGCTGGACCCGACGGGGGCACCGCTGAAAATCCAGTGGGTACGGTATACGCCGCACATTTCTCGCCTTCAGGGGTATGGTCAAAGAGAATGGTTCTCCCAGGTGATCGCTTCGCGGTCAAAGAAAGGGCAGTTAACGAGACTCTGGATTGGGCTCGGCGTACGTTGAACCGATACAAGCTCCACGATTTCCTCGCCTGCCCGGGCGACGAATAGTCGAGCAACTATCCGAACCAATTTTTCCGGAGTCCACTCGGTACGGCCAACCCTTGCCAGTTGGCCCCTTGTAGACGACAGGGTTTCTGAGGCCTCTTTCGTTTCGCATTTTGAGCCCTCAATTCCTTCTCAATGAATTCGGCAGATCCGAGAACCTTGCTTTGCGTGAAATAGCGAAGTCGGCATCGCAATGCGGTAGCAACCGGGATTTTTCCGTTCTCCTTTTCAATCACTCGCCGTGCTTTTTCCTGAGAAATTGAAACCTTCCCATCTCGCACCCCGGACCCAGACCCGTACAAGAGCTTTCGATACGATTCGAGGTCCCTGCAAACGCCGAGTATCCCAGCCCGAGCTACCTCATTTCCGCCAATCGCCTCGCCATATCCGCAAAATCGATAGTCCTTAGGATCTTCGACCAAGCCCGAACGGACAGCATTGAGGTCGATATACGCCGCAACAGTTCTCAACGCCCACTGATCTCCTTCAACCAAAACACTCTTAAACCGCTCCGACCAAAGAGGCCCGAACCGGTCGCGCGATTGATTGAACCATACCGCAAATCGCTGCTTTAGCGTCTTCATGAGCCAGGAAACATCGTGCATGCGTCTAGTCAGCGTAGCCCGCAGCAACTTCCCTTCCTCAGAATTCTCCCGCAAATGGCTCTCCAATACCTCGGGAAGCATAGGGTGCCAGGGAGTAGGACGGGGATAAAGTACCCGATACCGACGAACGATTTCAGCATCGGAAATCGATTTCCGACCGGGTATCTCAACGAGCAGATGAAAGTGATTCTTCATCACCGCATAAGTCACAACACGAACCCCCGAAAACTCAGATACCTGCCAGATCATCTTTCGAAGAATCTCTTTCTCCCTTTTTCGAAACAGAGCCTCGCCATTCACTGTCCTGCTCATCAGGTGGTAGTAGGCCGTTTCTGCTCTCTTGATCCGTTTTTGTGCCATCTGTCCACATATCATCAGCAGAGAGCAGAAAATGTCAAATATAATTTACCAGACAAAAAATATTTCGATTTTCCATGGGATTTCGGCTGTTTAAGAGGGGCCGGTTTATTGGAGTTGGAAGATGGTTACGGAGAGAGGGGGGAGGGTTAGTTGTAGGCTGTGGGGGCGGCCGTCCCAGGGGGTTGGTTCTGTGGGGGTGCCTCCGTTATTGCCTTCACCGGAACCGCCGTATTCTGCTGCGTTGGTGTTTATGCACTCTCTCCAGAAACCGGGGTAGGGGGCGCCTACTCGGTAGCCTTTGCGTTCGACGGGGGTGAAGTTTCCTACGATCAAGAAGGTTCCCTTTTCATTGTCGGAAAGTCGGACGAAGCTTAGGACGCTGTTTTCGGAGTCGTCACAGTTAATCCATTGGAAACATTCGGGGCGGTGGTCTGTGTCGGGGAGGACGGGTTCGTTTTGATAGAGGAAATTTAGATCCCTTACCAAGTCTTTGACTCCGTAGTGGTCGATGTATTGGAGCAGGTGCCAGTCGAGGGAGCCGTCGTACTTCCACTCTGAGGCCTGACCGAATTCGCAGCCCATAAAGAGGGTTTTTTTGCCGGGCCAGGCCCACATTAGGGCGTAAAGGGCCCGGAGATTTGCTGCTTTTTCGGGGATATGCCACATGCCCATTTTCATGAGCATCGAGGCCTTGCCGTGTACTACTTCGTCGTGGGAGAAGGTCAGGACAAAGTGTTCGGAAAAATTGTAGAGCATCCCGAAGGTCAACTCGTTCTGGTGCCATTTCCGATGGATGGGATCGTTGGAAAAATAGCTTAGGGTGTCGTGCATCCAACCCATATTCCATTTAAAGTCGAAGCCTAAGCCGTGCTCTTTGGTGGGGTGAGATACACCGCCGAAGGCCGTGGATTCTTCGGCTATTGTAATGGCGCCTGGGTAATAGTTGTGAACCAAGTCGTTTACGTTGCGGAGGAACTCGATGGCTTCGATGTTCTCGCGCCCGCCATATTGATTTGGAATCCATTCCCCCTCCTCGCGGGAGTAGTCCAGATAGAGCATGGAGGCGACAGCGTCGACCCGGAGGCCATCAATATGGAAACGTTCGAACCATGAGAGAGCGGATGCGATGAGAAATGCACGGACCTCATGGCGGCCGTAGTTGAAGATGAGGGTACCCCAGTCTCGGTGTTCTCCCTGGCGGGGGTCCGCATGCTCGTATAGGTGGGAACCGTCAAATTCGGCGAGGGCGAAGCTATCTTTGGGAAAGTGCCCGGGAACCCAGTCGATGATGACTCCGATCCCGCGCTGGTGAAATGTATCGACTAGATACTGAAAATCTTCAGGCGAACCAAACCGGTGGGTGGGAGCGAAGAAGCCGGTGACCTGGTAGCCCCAGGATCCGGAGAATGGGTGCTCGGCCAGAGGGAGGAATTCAACGTGGGTGAAGCCCTGTTCAGAGACGTAGTCGGCCAATTCATGGGCCATTTCCCTGTAGGTTAGCGGCCGATTTCCATCAGTTTCTACGCGTTTCCAGGATTCGGGGTGGACCTCGTAGATCGAGATGGGTTCCTTTTTCCAATTTTTATTGGAGCGATTTTGAATCCATTCCTGGTCATTCCACTGGTATTGGTTGACTCGGCATACGATGGACGCGTTGTGGGGAGGGGCCTCAAACCGGGTCCCGTAGGGGTCGCTTTTGAGGCGGAGGCTGCCGTCGGCCCCGTGGACCTCAAATTTGTAGGTAGTCCCATCGCCGAGGCCGGGGATGAAGAGTTCCCAAACCCCGGAACTTCCAAGGGAACGCATTGGGTGGTATCGTCCATCCCATTGATTAAAGTCGCCGACGACCGAGACTCTCTTCGCACTGGGAGCCCAGACGGCGAATGCCACCCCTGGTGTCCCGTCGATGATTTTTTCGTGAGCGCCGAGCTTATTGTAAATGAAATGCTCGTTCCCCTGATTAAAGAGATAGAGGTCTTGCTCGCTGAGGGTGGGTAGAAATGAGTAGGGGTCGAAGAACTGGCGAATCTCACCGTTGGGCAAATTGGTTCTCAGGCGGTAGGACTGGGTTGAAGTGATCGCATCGGAGAATCCCTCAAAAAAACCGGAGTCATCGATCTTTTTGAGCGGGAATCGAATCTCCTCTCCCTTTGAGTTGGCAGTGACCACCTGGCAGTTGTCTGCATTTTGTAGGTAGGCTCGGACCACCACACCCTTTTTGGCTCCTGACTTTGCGGAGTGCATCCCGAGTGATGCATGGGGTTCTCTTTCCTTTGCTTGGATGATTCGTGATCGCTGCGCAGTGGAGAGGGAATATTCTGCCATAGTCTTTGTCTTTTGGGTTGGAGCTTTTGCTGTGGGTTGGTGGAATGCTCACACGGAATGACCCGAACTTCAACACAATCCCCATTGATTTGGCGTTCTTCTCGATTTATTCGGGGAGTGTTTGCTGGTGCGTGGGGTCTATCTCTTTTGGGAGCGGGCACGGCGGTAAATGCTGAGGAGGCTTCACCGCCGGCTGGACCATTGGAAATTCTTTCGTCGGGCCAGATGGATTATGACTTTGAATCAAATACGATCACGGTAACTGGACCGGCAAAGGCCGATTACGGGCCGTACCGCTTGGAAGCGGGACGGATTGTATGGGATCGTAAGAATGGGCTGGTCCGCGTTTCGGACGGAATGATTCTGGATAATAGCGGATTAGAGGTCGACCTGACCCCCCGCGAGCGGAAGGGAGATTTTTTCGAAGCCTGGTGGCCGGATTCATACACGGAGGTTCCCTTTATTTTAACCGCGGGGAAGGCTGATCTCTCGTTTGAGAATCGTTCGATCGACGCGGAGGACGGAGTCGTTCTTCAATTTTCCTATGGCCGATTTCTGACGGATCGCTTGGAAGTGGAGGGCGGGGATGACAAGTCGGTCTACACTGAGAATGTGCGTTCGGGAAGTGGGGGCTTTTTGCTGGAGGCGGACGAGGTTCGAGGAAGTGAAGAGAAATCTGTTTTCAAAGGTGTGGGGGTATACCTCAATGATCCGAGCGACTGGGGCCCTCGGGTGAATTCGAAGAAGATGGAGCATAAGGCCGGGGCCGAGTATGTGACCTTGTACGGGGTCACACTGGGAATAGGACCGGTGCCAGTTCTCTACCTGCCAAAAGCGTGGGCGAGAGATTGGGATTTGGGAATTTCGTTCGATCTAGGAGCTGGGTTCAGTGATACGCTTGGGACTTACGGTGAGTTTGGGGTTTCCTTTAAAGCACTTCCCGCCGTTCGGCTGAGCCCATCCATTGCTTATTTCGGGCTCAGAGGACTACTCGTTTCCCCTGATTTTAGTTGGAGTGGATCTTCGGCCACTGGGGAGTATTATACGGAAGGTTCCGTGCTGAGTGGGTTCATTTCAGATCAGGGAAGCGATTCCCTGAGGGGAGTGGATCGATTTGGAGATCCCATTGGAACGGACCGGGGGTATGTCTTGGCGAAAGGGTTGGTCAACCAGCGGGAAGGTTGGAGTTTTGTGAACCAACTCGAGGAACGTTCGGACACTGAGGTGCTTCGTGATTTTCGCCCGGAATTGGAGAGTCGCTATTTCGCCCCGGAGTCTTTTTCGGAACTTTTCGTGCCGATGGGGCCGGTCAGTTTTACGGCTTTGGGACGGTACCGTACGCTAGACATGACGGAGTCAATTGATGCAGTTCCGTCGGTGTCACTCGCCTTGGAACCGGCTCATCTTGGGGTGACCCCGATTAAGCATCAAGGTTGGGTCGATTTCTCCCGCTTGGACCGGGCGAATCAAGATGATGACGTGGAGGCCTCGGCGAATCGATGGGAAGCGGCGTATCGCTTGAGTTATACGCTGCCGACGGTGAGTTGGCTTTCGATCACCCCGGTGACGGGAGTCCGGGAGCGATATTACCAAGACGTACAGGACTCGGGGACGGATGGGAGTTCGACTTTGTTTGAGGTCGGGGTCGATATCGGCGCGGATTTCCACCGGGAATGGCCGGTGAAGAGCGAGATTTGGAATATTGATCGTCTCGTGCACCAGACCCGCCCGATGATGGGGTATCGATGGATGCCACAATCCGGCATGCCGG
This sequence comes from Opitutia bacterium UBA4506, assembly GCA_002388665.1. Taxonomy (GTDB): domain Bacteria; phylum Verrucomicrobiota; class Verrucomicrobiia; order Opitutales; family Puniceicoccaceae; genus Puniceicoccus. The sequence continues at coordinate 58,247 of DGMY01000088.1, forward strand.
AGGACGATATCCCTAGCATTTATCCGGATGTCTACACCTCGGGAGTGAATCCACTTGGCTTCTCAGATTTGGTGTATCGATCGGACACGGGTGCTGAGCAAGTTCTCCGAATTGGCTGGGAAAATCGGATCCTTGCTGGATCCTACGGCGAGCCGAAGCGCCTTCGGGCTCTCGGTTCATTTTCGATTTATCAGGATTTTATGGAAAGCCGGGAAGGAGAAGACTCCCTGCCGAGCAGTACACTACTCGACATTACGGCGGTACCGGCCCCCTGGTTAGGGTTGGAGTTGTTTTCCCGTGTCGACAGTGAGTCGATGACCTTGATCGAACTCGTTCCGGGAGTCAGTCTTCGGGACGGGGACCGTTGGGAAAGCACCTGGTATTTTCAATCCCTGCAGCACGAAGTGAATCAACTCCTTTGGGATGCGGAAGTCGCGGTGAATCGCAACAATTGGATATTATTCGAGATGCGATACAACGGGCAGAGTCAGGAGATCACTAAGCAAGTGTACGGATGGCGGCACCGGCTGGGGAACGCTTGGCTGATTGATGCGAAGATGATTTTTAGGCGTGGCGACACACGGGAAGGTGATTTTCAGATCAACTTCGGGGTAACGAGCCTGCTATTTTGAGGGGCGAGTAGACGCTTCGATTGATTTGTTATTCGTAGCGAAGTGCCTCAATTGGATCGAGCTGAGCGGCCTTGAATGCCGGATAGAGACCGGAGAAGAGTCCGACCGCGCCGCTAAAGATAAAACCAAATATCATGGCATTTCCCGGGAAGAGGTTGATGTTGTCTCCATCGGGAATAAAGGTCGATAGGATCTGCAGAAAGGCGACACTGAGGAGGATGCCAAACACCCCGCCGACCACGCTAATGACTGTGGACTCGACCAAAAACTGAAAGAAGATGTCGCTTGAGCGGGCACCCACTGCCTTTCGCACGCCAATCTCTCGTATTCGTTCGGAGACTACGGCCAGCATAACATTCATGATCCCGATTCCACCGACCAGGAGAGAAATGCCCGCTACTCCACCCAAGGAGTAGGTGAAGGATTTCTCGAGCTGTTGAAATTCGGCCAATTGCTCTTCCCGGGTTTCGATTTCAAAATCTTCGATACCGTTGTGCCGTTGGAGGAGGACGTTCTCCAGTTGAGGAATGAGGTCGCGAAGGTCTTCATAGCGTGAGACCTTGAGGAGCAACTCACTGACGCTGTTGTCGCCACGGAATCGCTGAGCGGCGGTTTGAGCGGGGATGAAGGCCGCCCAGTTCTTCCGGCGAAGGGCGTTGCGGCCGTTCTGGTTGAATTCGTAATTTTTCAGAACGCCGATGACGGTGAACGGCTGATTCATAATGCGAACCTGGGTGCCGATGGGATCTTCTCCCCGCTCGTAAAGGCGGCGGACCATCTCTGATCCGATCACGATGACCGGGCGCGCGTGTAGATTATCGAGGTCCCCGATGAAACGGCCCTCGGCGACTTCATAATTTTCGATGATTTGGATATCGGAGGTAACACCCTTTGGGCGGCTGCCCGTGCGCTTGTTTCCCCGGACCATCCGAGTCCAGCCGATATCGACCTCGGGAGAGACGTATTCCGCCAACGGTACAGACGCCTCAATCGCCTGAAAGTCAGAGATCGTCAACCCTGGTGAAAGAAAGGCGATGTGTTGCTGTTCTTCGGGGGCCTCGGTGGAATTGATCGTGACCTTCTCGATCCCTCCAGTTTCTTCAAAGAAGACGGTGAAATTTTTGATCATCCCCTGAACGACTCCGATCATGGCAACCAGAGAGGCAACACCGAGAATGATGCCGATCATCGAAAGGAAGGAGCGGAACTTGTGGCTCCACACCTCGCGAATACCTTGCTTGGTGATGGTGGCGATGATCATCGTTCCACCTCTTCTTCGGTGACCTTTCCGTCGAGGACCCGGATGACCCGGCGTGTCCGGTGGGCGATGGATTCGTCGTGGGTGACGAGGACGAGGGTATTGCCCTCGTCGGCGAGATGATCGAATAGCTCGAGTATATTTGCGGCGTTCCGGCTATCGAGATTTCCGGTTGGTTCGTCAGCCAGGAGAATTCTAGGTTTATTGATCATAGCCCGTGCGATTGCGACGCGTTGGCGCTCTCCTCCGGAAAGCTGGGAGGGGCGATGATGGATGCGATGGCCCAGCCCGACGCGATTGAGCATCTCGACCGCGGTCTCGTCGGCATTCTCGATCTTGCGGCGGGCGTATTCGACAGGCAGCAGAACATTCTCGATAACGGAAAGACGGGAAAGCAGATTGAACGATTGAAAGACGAACCCGATCTCGGTCGCGCGGAGCTTTGATCGATCTCCCGGTCGGATGTTGCTGACCTCCCTTTCCCCGAGAAACATCTTACCCCCTGTTGGCTGGTCCATGAACCCGAGAATATGCATCAACGTGCTCTTGCCGGAGCCGGAAGGACCCAGGATCGCCGAGTAGTCGCCCCGGCAGATACTGAGATCCACACCGTCGAGAGCGCGGACGGTGGTCTCACCGAGCTGATACTCTTTGCGGATGCCATCGAGGCGAATGAGGACCTCACCGCGTCGTTTTGGGGTCGGGGTACTCATTATCGGATCGGGCGGGTCATGCGTTCGAGGCCGGGTGGGCGAGTGAGGGACACCTTGTCGCCGATCTCGGCGCCTTCGAGGATTTGAACGTATTCCGTATCACTCAGGCCGGTTTTGACAGCGCGGAGCTCATACTCTCCATCGGGCTTTACGATAACCAACGTCTGTTCTCCGCGGATCTTGAAGACTGCTGAGATGAGAACTGCGGGAACATCGCTCACCGTTTCGATCGGGAAGAGTAGATTGGCCGTGATGCCGGACCGGAGTCGTGGGTCGGTCGCGGGAAACGTGACCTCTACTGGAAAAACCCGTACACTATTCTCTGCGCTGCCAAATCGGGAAATGTCGGTAATCTGGCCCGTTGCGAGATGATCGGGAATCGAATCGAAGGAAATCTCAACTGTCGTGTCATCCGAAATACGCATCACATCGACCTCGTTGATCGATGAGCGGACGACTAGCTCGCTGAGATCGTTTACCTTCATCAACAGAGTCCCTTGATTGACGGATGTTGCACCGACGATGACCTGGCCCTCGTTTACTGTGAGGTCGGAAACCACCCCTGCTTGCGGGGCCAGAATGGTAGCCTTATCGAGATTGTCGCGGGCCGTTTCGACGTAGGTGCTGCGCACCTCGAGTTCGAGACGGGCGAGTTCCAAGGCTGTCAGTGAATCCTCCAATTCGCTGGTACGCGCGTACTCTTGTTCCGTGAGAAGCTTCAGACGATTGTAGTTTCGTTCTGCTTGTTCGACCCGGAGTTGGTAGGCTTGGAGGTTTCGCTCGGCCTCGGTAAGTTCGTTTCGCAAAGTATTGCGATCGAGCTCGATCAATTTCTGGCCACGCTCGACAGTGTCTCCGGCCTCGATGAGGATCGTATCGATACGACCGCTAATCTCGGACCGGACCTCCGTGGAGATCAATGGTTCAACAATCCCAGTGGCTTCGATGTTTTGTTCGATTGTACGTTGGACCACCTCAAAGTTTTGGCGTTCTTTGGGAGTATCCTTTTCGCGGGATTGGTCCCACGCGTTCCAGAAATACCATCCAGCTCCGCCCAAGGCTGCGAGGATGAGGAGGGAAATAATGGTTTTCTTCATGATTGCGGCTCCTGAGGAGTGATGTCTGCCGTTGAAAGATTCCGGCCGAAGAGAGTCTGCGGGTTGAACCCGTTGCGTCGGAAAATGCTACCGTCGAGCTGGCCGAGTCGAGTATGAGCCAGAATGGTCGCGAGGGTCGCGTTGACCTCGCGCAGACGGGCATCATCGAGCTGTCGGGCTGCGTCCAATACATCGCTGATATCGGAAAGACCTCTCTCCCGCCTCGCCTCTTCGGCTTGGAGAACCTCTTCGCGCAAGAGGACCGTGGCGCGCGCGGAGTTGAGTTGCGCACGACCATTTTCGAGTTGTCTCCATGCGGTTCGCACCTCTTGGCGGACAAGGGCCTCAGCTCGATCAATTTGAATTTGGGTCTGGCGGAAGCGTAGGAGATTCTGGCGGTTGCGGGCCTTTTCCTCGTTAAATCCCCAGGGGAAACTGACCTCAAGGCCGGCACTCCATTGGTAGCCGTCGCGCGCCCACGCCTGATCGTAGGAAGCCCCCAGCTCGTCTTCGCGGCCGAGGTAGTCTCCAGTCAGCACGAGGTCGAGGTCGGGGCGGATGGAATTGTTGGAGATCAGTAGATCGTATTGGCGCTGGTCGAGTTGCTTTTCGAGAGCACGGCGATCGGGATCGAAGGCGAGGGCCTCGCTGAGGATCTTGGCAATGGTATCGGTCTCGACGGGAGGTTCGGGGAGGCTGATTGTAGAAAATCGGGCCGAGGGATTTTGTAGGTTTTCTCCAAGGATGAAACGAAGGCGATCCTTCTGGTCGGCGAGATCCTTTTCAAATTCGAGCCGTGCTTCCAGGCGGGTGGCGAGTTCGGCCTGAGCCTGCAGAATATCGGATCGAGTGGCCAGACCGAGATCAAACTCCCGTTGGGTCCGATCGAGGATGGTCTTGGCTAGATCGACACTGGACTGGTTGAGGGCTAGACGGCGCCGGGCAGCAGAGACTTCCCAGTAGGCGTTGATCAGGGTTTCAAAGAAGTCTGCGAGGGAGCTTTCATACTCGATTTGACTTTGCTGAAAGCCCGCCTTGGCCCGTTTTACTGGGGCCAGGTTGACGTCGGTACCAAAATTTCTCAGCAACGGTTGTCGCAGCTGCACACCGAACTCCGACCGGTAGTCGGGATCGAGAAGAGCATTGGATGAATTGGTTTCGTGCCGGTTGAATCCCGTACCGGCGCGTACCTCGGTTCCCGGACTAAACCGCTTCGAGACGAAGGCATCCGCATCCATGTTTTGATCCTGAGGCTGGGAGGCTCCCTCGAGAGTACTTGCGGCTTGGGAGGATTGCGATTCGTTCCAAGAGACGGATGCACCCAATTGCGGATCGAATACGGATTCAGCGATGGCCGTGTCTTCCAGCGCGATTCGCGGGTTGAGGGTTTCAACCCGTAGGCTAAAATTCGATTGTAAGCCGAGCTGGAGAGCTTCCCGTAGAGGGAGTACCAGTTCTTCAGGGGGTTCATCCTCGGGAATAGGTTCAATATCAAATTCGGTCTCTACTGCGGAGAGATAGGTTCCGAGAAGGAAAGCGAGCATGAACCGGGGCAGATGCATAAGGCAATAACGTGAACAGATTTTGTTGCCCACGCAAAAAGAATGCGGGATCTATTCGAAAAAAGTGGGAGATCCGGAAAGAGTGTGTCTACCCGGTGGTGGAGTTGCGGATATATTCCAAAGCCTGGCGTGCGGCCTCGGTTTCGGCGGCCTTTTTTGACGTACCGGTTCCGCGTCCCACGATTGCATCACCGATGCGGACTGAAGCCTCAAACGTCCTGTCGTGTGGAGGACCTTCAATCTTCTCGATCGCATATTCGGGAAGTTCTTCGGGGGAACTGGATTGCAGAGACTCCTGGAGTGCGCCCTTGGGGTTCTCCTCGACATTCTTAAACGTATCGACATCGAAAGAGCGGGCTTCAAACAGTTTGTTCAGCACACTGCGTGTCGCTTCGAGCCCCCCATCGAGATAGATCGCGCCGAAAAGTGCTTCGAGAGCATCTTCGAGAGCCGCTTGATTCAGGTGGGTTGAATTCTGGCGAGCGATAGGGCCGAGAATGAGGAAATCCTGCAATTGAATCGTGCGCGCTAACTCGGCGAGTGAAGGCCCTCGCACCAAGCTGGCTCTGGATGTCGTCATCGGACCTTCGGGAGCCCCCGGATTCTCTGAATAGAGCTTCTCGGACACGGCCAGCTCAAGAACCGCATCCCCTAGGAATTCGAGGCGCTGATTCGACTCCTCGGACAGACCCTCGGCCAGTGCAGAGGGGTGGGTGAGCGAAATCTCGAGTAATCCGGGATCGCGAAAGTGGTACCCCAACTTCTCTTCAATCTCGCTCGTCCTCGTCATTGAGCAGAGGCAGGTTTCAACTTGAACCGGGTAATGAACTCGTTGGCTAGCTTCTCATAGGCCAAGGCCCCGGAGCTGGACTTCTCATACTCAAAAATCGTCTGCCCAAAACTGGGCGCTTCCGTGAGACGGATGTTCCTCGGGATGATTGAAGAAAATACCTGATCGCCAAAGTGAGATCTGACCTCTGACACCACCTGATTGGAAAGGTTTGTACGGATGTCGAACATCGTCATCAGGATGCCGGCGAGGTTCAGGTTGGCATTGACGCCTCCCTCCTGAATCTGCTTTTGCATGCTGAGAATCTCACCAAGGCCTTCCATGGCCAAGTACTCGCATTGCAGGGCGACCACCAAATAATCAGCGGCAGCGAGAGCATTGAGAGAGAGAACTGTCGATGAAGGAGGGCAGTCGAGAAGGATTGCGCCAAAGTCGTATTCCTCACGAAGCGCATCGATCAATCCCTTGAATCGAAACAGGTAGTCCGCGTCTCGTGGAAGCTCAACCTCCGTGGCAACCAGATCGCGCTCGGATCGGATCACAAAGAGATGATCTCTCCCCGACTCGACGATTTTCTCAGAGAGAGTCCCTTCACCCATAAGGGGACCGTAGGAGCTGGATCCCTCTTCCTTTTCGAGACCAAGACCGCTGGTGGCGTTTGCCTGGGGGTCCAAATCCACGAGAAGGGTGTCAATGCCTTGCGCCGCAAGTCCGGCAGATAGGTTTACGGCAGAAGTCGTTTTACCGACCCCGCCTTTCTGGTTTGCTATCGCGAATACTGGACTCTCCATGAATTACGGGAGTGTTCGGATCCATCGACTGGAAGCAAGAAAAAGGAACGCTTTCACAGAGGATCGCCAGAAGAAGACCGTTCACTCGCGGAATCCATTGTCAGACAAAAATGGATTGACCGGAAGCGGAGCGGGCGGGAAGGTGTGAGTTTTGCCTGATCTAGGTTAGCGGGTAAAAAAGAAATTGACGGGTTTTGGGTACAAAAAAGCCCTTCCGCAATTGGAAGGGCTTTGTGAAAGAGGGGGGGGCTGATCAGCCTGCTTTGGAGAAGAAGCTTCGAACGGAGGCGAGGGCGTAGTCGCGATTCATCTTTGCGATTACGTCTAGCTTGATCTCCTTGGGGCAGGCCTCCTGGCATTCGCCGTAGTTTGTGCAGTTTCCGAAACCTGCGTCGTCCATGGCGTGAACGACGGAGAGTACGCGGCGGTCGCGTTCGGCTTTGCCTTGTGGGAGAGAGTTCAGGTGAGTGACCTTGGCGCCGGAAAAGAGCATGGCGGATCCATTGGGGCACGCGGCCACGCAGGCACCACAGCCGATGCAGGCTGCGGCATCCATTGCTTTGTCGGCGACCTCTTTTCCGATGGGGGTGAGGTTGGCGTCCTGGGCGCTTCCGGTACGGGCGGTGATAAAGCCGCCGGCTTGGATAATGCCGTCGAAGGCGGTGCGGTCGACGATCAGGTCTTTTTGCACGGGGAAGGCCTTTGCGCGCCACGGCTCGATCGTGATCGTGTCACCATCCTTGAAATGGCGCATGTGCAATTGGCAGGCGGTCGTTGCTTTTTCTGGACCGTGGGCGTGACCATTGATCATCATCGAGCACATCCCGCAGATTCCCTCGCGACAGTCGTGGTCGAACGCGACGGGGGATTGCCCCTTGTCGACTAGTTGCTCGTTGAGAATATCGAGCATTTCGAGGAAGGACGAATCCTCGGACACATCATCGAGATCGTAGCCTTCAAAACCGCCGGGGTTGTTGGCGTTTTTCTGTCTCCAAATTTTAAGGTGAAGTTTCATCAGTTCTATTCCTTTTGAATTACTTGTAGCTACGGGTCGCGAATTTTACTTCTTCGTATTCGAGCATCTCCTTGTGGAGGGAGGGAACCTGATCCTCTCCTTCGAATTTCCAGATCCCGACGAAACCGAACTCGTCGTCATGTCGCTTGGCCTCTCCCGGGGAGAGGTAGCCGGATTGAACAATCTCGTCTTCTTCGGTGTATTGGTGTTCGACGCGGAAGTGGCCACCGCAGGATTCTTCGCGCATGAGAGCATCGCGGCACATCAGTTCGCCGAAGTCCATGAAGTCGGCCACGCGTCCTGCGCGTTCGAGCTCTTGGTTGATCTCATTGGCGTCTCCGACGACTTTGACGTTTTCCCAGAACTCCTTCTTCAGGGCTTGGATCTCGACAATTGCCTGCTCGAGACCGGCCTTGTCGCGGGCCATTCCGCACTTGGACCAAGTGATGTCTCCGAGACGCTTGTGGAAGCTGCGTGGGCTTTCGGTCCCTTGAATGGACAAGAGCTTGTCGATCTTTGCCCGGACATCGGATTCGGCCTGTTCAAACTCGGGTGCGTCGGTGGTTACCTTGCCGGCGGCCGCCAGGCCTTGGGTTCCGAGGTAGTTCCCGACTGTGTACGGGAGGACAAAATACCCATCGGCGAGGCCCTGCATGAGTGCAGACGCGCCGAGTCGGTTGGCACCGTGATCGGAAAAGTTTGCTTCTCCGGCGACGAAAAGGCCGGGGAGGTTGCTCTCGAGATTATAATCAACCCAGAGACCACCCATTGTATAGTGGACGGCGGGATAGATCATCATCGGCGTCGTATATGGATCGTCGCCGGTGATTCGATTGTACATATCGAAGAGATTCCCGTAGCGCTCGGCGATGGTGTCTTTACCAAACCGCTGAATCGCGTCGCGGAAATCGAGGAAGACCCCGAGACCGGTACTGGCGATACCGCGACCGTCGTCGCAGGCTTCCTTGGCGGCGCGGGAGGAAATGTCGCGAGGCGCAAGATTTCCGAAGGACGGATACTTTCGCTCCAGGTAGTAGTCGCGCTCGTCTTCGGGGACATCGCCCGGATGCATTTTACCCTCGCGAATCTTTTTGGCAGTTTCGCGGTCTTTGGGTGCCCAGACCCGCCCGTCGTTCCGAAGGGACTCGGACATGAGGGTCAGTTTCGATTGCTGATCCCCGTGCACCGGAATGCAGGTCGGGTGAATTTGAGTGTAGCAAGGATTGGCGAAACCAGCCCCCCGGCGGTAGGCGCGGAAGGCGGCGGTGACATTGCAGCCCTGCGCGTTGGTCGAGAGGAAGAACGCATTGCCGTATCCTCCGGTTGCGAGGATGACGCAATCTCCGGCGAAGCGCTCGATCTTCCCGTCGACGAGATTGCGGGTGATGATCCCCTTGGCGTGACCGTCGACAAGGACGACATCGAGCATCTCATGTCGATTGTACATCTTTACCTGACCGAGACCGATCTGACGGCTGAGTTGCTGGTAGGCACCGAGAAGGAGTTGCTGGCCGGTTTGGCCGCGGGCATAGAACGTACGGCTGACCTGTGCGCCCCCGAATGAACGGTTTGCGAGGAGCCCTCCGTATTCGCGGGCGAACGGAACACCTTGAGCGACGCATTGGTCGATGATGTTGCCGGAAACTTCGGCCAAGCGGTAAACATTGGCTTCACGTGAGCGGAAATCACCGCCCTTCACCGTGTCGTAGAACAGGCGGAACGTACTGTCGCCGTCGTTTTGATAATTCTTGGAAGCGTTGATACCTCCTTGAGCGGCGATACTGTGGGCGCGGCGTGGGCTGTCCTGGTAGCAGAAGCAGCTGACATTGTAACCCATCTCTGCGAGAGAGGCAGCGGCGGCGCCTCCTGCGAGACCTGACCCCACGATGATGACGTGGTATTTCCGGCGGTTGGCTGGATTGACCAATTTGATCTTGGTTTTGTGTTTCGTCCACTTCTGGTCGAGTGGGCCTTCCGGGATGTTTGCGTTAAATTCCATGACGTGTGTTCCTTCGCAAAATTAGTGTTTAGCCGATTCGGGGTAGGAGACGTAGATCGGTGTCTCTCCATCCCAGTTTTCAGTGGCCTGGCGGATCTCGGAGGCGTAGACAATATCAGGTCCGCCGTACCAGGAGATCAGCGATGTGATCGGGATGATGGCGAAGCCGGCAAAGATGAGCAGACCGAATGCGAGGGCAAACCGGTTCAGGCGAGTTCGCCAAATTTCGTTCCGGAAGCCGAGGGATTGAAACATACTGGAAACACCGTGAGAGAGGTGCCAGCAGAGGAGGGCCATCGCGAGAATGTAGAAAGCGGACACCCCAACATTGGAAAATCCGAGGACGATCATTGCGTAGGCGTCCTGCGAGTCTTTCCCATCAATATCGAAGCGCAAATTGCGGAAGGCCGGATCGATACTCTGGACCGTGAAGTGAAGGAGGTGGAAAATGATGAAGGCGAGAACGATCAGCCCCGAGTACTTCATCGTCCGTGCGGCGAACGACGCTTGAATCAGCTGTTGGTCCTCATAGGTTTCGGGCCGAGCCTTGCGATTCTCGATGACCAGCAAAACGGCGGATACGATGTGGAGGACGACGGCGACCAGCAAGACGATGCGTACGACCCAGAGTACCTCCCACGGAAGAATGTGGTGGAGGAAGTAGGCGTATTTATTGATCGCCTCGGGCGGACCAAACACCTGTAGGTTTCCCAGCATGTGGCCGAGAACAAATCCGACAAGTATCAAGCCAGTGATGGCCATCACAAATTTCTTCGCGAGAGATGTGCGGAATAATCCGATGGGACTCATTATTTTCCTTATTCTGTATGTTGAAAGCTATTCGAGAGGGTTATACCCTGATCGGGCGAGTGCAATGCCGTTTTCGGAGAAGTTCCATTTCTATAAACATTTCTTTACCTCTTGATTAGCAGAACTATTGAAAGGTCGGGAATCGAGAATGGTTCTCATTATTTTGGCATGAGAAAGTGGATCTGAGGGGTGGGGAGATTGGGTGGATTGCGGGCTGAACCGATCCATTTTTAGGCTCTGATTTCGGGCGGGCCGGATCGCGGTGGAGAGCTCGTACGCAGCGAAATGATTTGCGGAGTAGGATTTCTAGTGGACACCGATGGGTGACTGCATCATACCGCGATTAGATGAAGGTCTATTTGAATGGTGAATTCGTAGAGAAGGAAGACGCAAAAGTGTCGGTCTTTGACCATGGGTTTCTCTACGGAGATGGGGTGTTTGAGGGGATCCGTCTCTACGACGGAAATATCTACAAGCTTGAAGAGCATTTGGTCCGTTTGGAACAATCGGCAAAGGCATTATTGCTGCAGATGCCGGTGTCCCGGGATGAAATGCGGGAGCTGGTCTGTGAGTCATGCCGCGTAAACGGTTTGTCGAACGGCTACATCCGATTGATTGTGACCAGAGGGGTTGGGTCCTTGGGACTATCGCCTCGGGGTTGTGGTCCATCAGGGCTGGTCATCATTGCTGACACCATTGAGCTTTTCCCGAAGCAGTACTACGAAGACGGCCTCAAGATCGTAACGGTTCCGACCCGTCGGCTCAGTGCCGCGGCGCTACCTCCGATGGTAAAGTCGCTCAACTATCTCAATAATATTTTGGCGAAGATCGAGGCGCAGGCCACGGGCCACCCGGAGGCGCTCATGCTCAACGAGCAGGGGTACGTAGCCGAGTGCAGTGGCGACAACGTCTTCATCATTCAAGGGACTACGCTGGCCACGCCTCACACTGCCTCGGGGAGCCTGCGTGGGATCACTCGAGACACCGTGATCGAGATCGCCGGAGAATGCGGATTGACCGTGGAGAAGAAGAACCTCACTCGATACGACATCTGGGTGGCGGACGAGTGCTTTGTCTCCGGGACCGCGGCCGAAGTCGTTCCGGTTGTAGAAGTGGACTCCCGTGTCATCGGCGACGGACGACCTGGGCCGACGACTCTTCGGTTGCTCGAAAAATTTAAAGAACACGTCACTGGAGACGGTACTCGGATTTGACCCGCGGCAGAATTTCGCCCATCTTTTAGGGATGGCGAAACCAAAACAGTGCATTCACTGCGGGAAGCCGGCGACGATTCACCTGACTCAGATAGTAGACGGAGAGATTCGTAAAGTCGATCTCTGCGAATCTTGTCAAGTTAACGACAGCATGGCGGCGGACTTTGAGATAGAGCCCTTTGCCAAGCTGGCGGAGGGAGTTGCGGCGGCGGTGCAGGAACATGGAGGGGAAGTACACGCTTGCCCGAAATGCGGATGTGACGATAGCCAACTCCAGCAAACGGGGCGGTTTGGATGCCCTGACTGCTACGAAGCATTTGAGCCCATTCTACCGGAGTTGCTCGGGAAAATCCAACCTGGCCTGAGTCATGAAGGTAAAGTTCCCGCGCACGGAGTTCAGCGGCAGCGGGTCGAGAAGAAACAAATGGAATTGAGGAAAAAACTGGAAGCCGCGGTCAGAGAAGAGCGTTTTGAGGACGCTGCGGTGTATCGCGACGAGTTGCGCACCCTTGAGACGGAGGTCACTGATGGAGCTTAAAATAGATTCCCTGATCCGGAGTGATTCGGAACTCACGCACCTGCACAGTTCTTCGATTCCGATTATCCTGAGCACTCGGATTCGGCTCGCACGCAATTTGAGCAATCGGTCCTTTCCGAATCACTCGGACGCTTCGCAGCGGTCGGAAGTGTTCGAGATTTGCGCGAAAGCGGTTGGACAAGGGAAGGGTATGGACTCCTCAGTTGCCCTGCGGATGGAGGATCTTTCCGAGATGGAGCGGAATATTTTGGTCGAGCGTCATTTGGTCAGTCGCGAGCTGATCGAGGGGCACGAAGGGGCCGGGGTCATCATCAACAAGGATCAGTCCTGTGCAGTGATGATCAATGAAGAGGATCACCTGCGGGTCCAATCCATGTTGGCCGGTTTCCACTTAGACAAAGTGTGGGCGACCATTGATGCCCTGGACAACTCCTTGGAAGAGCACCTGGATTTTGCATATTCGGACCACCTCGGTTTTCTCACCGCCTGTCCCTCGAACGTGGGCACGGGATTGCGGGCTTCGGTCATGATGCACCTCCCGGGGTTGGTCATGACGAAGAACATGGAGAAGGTCATTCGGGCGGTGAACCAAATTGGGCTGGTGGTCCGAGGATGGCTCGGTGAAGGTTCGGACGCATCGGGCAGTATTTTTCAAATCTCGAATCAGCAAACACTGGGTGAATCGGAGGAGGCGATCCTCAAACGGTTGGCGAACGTGCTGAAGACTGTGAGGGTCCAGGAGGAGAATGCCCGGATGCGTTTGCTGCAGACGGACCGAAACCGGATTTTGGACCGAATCGGGCGCGCCTATGGAATTCTTCGAAACGGGCATCTTTTAAGCTCGGGAGAGGGTATGAGTCTATTGTCTCTTATTCGCCTGGGAGCCGATTTTGGAATGTTCCCCAAGGATACACGGTGTCTTGTTGATCGACTGTTCATTGAGGCGCAACCCGCCCATGTACAGTACCTTGCGGAGTCCGAGATCGAGTCGTCCGCTCGCGATGCGTTGCGGGCTTCGTCGGTGCGGGACTACTTCGCGACGATTGCTGAGCCCGATTACGAGGCAGCGCCATCTTGACGCAATGGGACAAAATTCATGTGCCCGTTGACTCTTTGACCACTCAGATATAGTAAATTAGATATGGAGCCGATGAACAATTTTACGCCTCGTGCGCAACAGGTCTTAGCTCTCGCGCGGAAGGAGGCCGATCGTTTTCACCACACTTACGTTGGTACCGAACACTTGTTGCTCGGTCTGATCAACTTGGGTCAAGGCGTAGCGGTCAACGTCCTACAGAAGCTTGGGTTGAGTTTGGACACGGTGCGCAGCGCCGTTGAGAAACAAGTGGGTACTGGTCCGGAAACCAAGCCGACCGGTAACATCCCCTACACCCCGCGGGTGAAGCAGGTGCTGGCTCTGGCCAACAAGGAGGCCAAGGCGTTGAACCACAGTTATGTGGGTACCGAGCATATCCTCCTGGGACTGTTGCGCGAAGGGGACGGTGTAGCTGCGCGGGTACTCCGCTCACTCGACGTTGATATCGAACGATGCCGGAATGAGATTCTGATCGAGTTGGATCCAAACTTCAGCGAGAACCCTGAAACCAGTCAGGAAGCTGCTGGCGTAGGACCGAACCCACAGGAAGAGCGCAAAGAGGTAAAGACTCCAGCGTTGAAATCCTTCGGGCGCGATTTGACCGAGATGGCAAAGAAAGGGGAACTCGATCCCGTTATTGGCCGGGAGAAGGAGATCCGCCGTGTGATTCAGATCCTCTGCCGACGGACGAAGAATAACCCTGTCCTAATTGGTGAAGCCGGTGTCGGGAAAACTGCCATCGTCGAAGGCCTGGCCCAAGAGATTTCATCGGGTGTGGTTCCGGAGATCATCCTGGATAAGCGGGTGATCACTCTGGATCTCGCTCTGATGGTGGCTGGGACGAAGTATCGCGGCCAGTTCGAAGAACGGATCAAGGCGGTGATGGATGAAATCCGCAAGTGCGGGAATGTCATTCTCTTCATTGATGAATTGCACACGATCGTCGGTGCGGGTGCCGCGGAAGGTGCGATGGACGCATCAAATATTTTCAAACCGTCCTTGAGCCGAGGAGAGTTGCAGTGCATCGGTGCGACGACCCTTGCTGAGTATCGGAAGCATATCGAGAAAGACGGTGCGCTCGATCGCCGATTCCAGTCGGTGAAGGTCGATCCCCCATCGGTCGAGGACTCGATTCAGATCCTAAAGGGAATTCGCTCGAAGTACGAAGAGCACCATAAAGTCGAATTCACAGACGACGCTCTTGAGACGGCCACCAAGCTCTCGGATCGTTATATCACCGGCCGGTTTCTCCCGGATAAAGCGATTGATGTAATTGATGAATCGGGAGCTCGGGCTCGGATCAACTCCCTTGAGCGTCCGCCGGAGATCGAAGAGTTTTCAGATCGGATTGAAAACGTCTGTACCAAGAAGGAAGAGGCGATTAGCGCTCAAAACTTTGAGGATGCAGCCCGTTTCCGCGACGAAGAGAAACGCTTGCGCAAGGAGCGCGAGGAAAAGCTTGAGAACTGGAAGAAGAGTCGTGAAGAGCAGAAGATCACGGTGAGCGAGGACGACATTCTACACGTCATTTCGGATTGGACGGGCATCCCGCTCACCCGGATGGAGCAGCAGGACAGCGCGAAACTGTTGCACCTGGAGCAGGACCTTCAGGCTCACGTAGTGGGGCAGAATCCAGCGACGGTTGCGATTTCCCGAGCTCTCCGCCGATCGCGTGCGGATCTAAAAGATCCACGGCGTCCCATCGGTTCCTTTATGTTCCTCGGACCGACAGGAGTGGGGAAGACGCATTTGGCCAAAACATTGGCGGAGTCGATGTTTGGAAGTGCCGATGCGATCATTCAGGTCGATATGTCGGAGTACATGGAGAAGTTCTCTGTTTCCCGGCTGATCGGTTCTCCTCCCGGATATGTGGGGTACGAAGAAGGCGGTCAGCTGACCGAAGCGGTGCGTCGTCGCCCTTACTCGGTGATTTTGCTGGATGAGATCGAGAAGGCGCATCCCGACGTCGTTCAACTCTTGCTTCAAGTTTTGGAAGAAGGACGATTGACGGATAGCCTTGGTCGCAAGATCGATTTCCGGAATACAATCTTGATCATGACTTCGAATGTTGGGGCAGATATTCTCCAAAAGAATTCATCGATGGGATTCGGTACGGAAGACACGACGGCTGATTTCGATAAAGCGAAAGAACGAATTCTCGACGAGACGAAACGCCTCTTTAAGCCGGAATTCCTGAATCGACTGAATGAGCTGATCATCTTCCGTCCGCTGGAGCGTGTCCATATGAAGGGAATTGTGGACCTCGAATTGCAGCGGGTACTCGATCGCCTGGCAGACCGCGGGATTTCGTTCAGTTTGACCGAATCGGCGAGGGAATTCCTCTTGGAAGAAGGCTATGATGAGAAGTACGGGGCACGTCCGTTGCGCCGTGCGATCGAGCGATACATCGAGGATGGTCTTGCTGAGGAAATTCTCGGTGGTTCCATCAAGCCGGGCGAGCCGATCATGATCGACAAGAATCCCGATCGGAAGGAATTGACCTTCCGGCAGGAGACTTCCTCGTCGGTCTAGAGCTAGGCTCAAAGGCTTCAACCGAGCACGATTTTACGCGGCGACCTTTCGAGGTCGCCGCTTTTTTTGTGCGTACGACCGGCCCGGGCGGGGAATCCCATACATCGCGCTTCCGATCAGCCCTCGTTGGTTGAGAGATTCTAGTCCTGAAGATGAGCGGATTGGTGCCGCTTTCGGGGGTGATTGAGTCAGCATCGATACGATCCCTCCAGCTGTCTGAGCTTGCTCCGCAGCGTGAATTCTTGAAGATGCAGGGATATGGGAAAAAAGCTAACTATTGCTCTCGTACTATTGATTGTACTCGGATTGGCCGCCTTCATCTTTCTGAAGACGAAGGGCATCACGGTCTCGATTACTCAGCCGATGATCGACAAGGCGCTTGTGGGTGCCTTCCCTAAATCGGATCGGTACCTCAAGATTGTGAAAGTCACCTATTCCAATCCATCGGTGAAGCTTCTCGAGTCTACAGACCGGATCGAGATCGGGATGGATGCCGAACTGGGTCTTGGTGGTGGATTACTGGACAAAACCTATAAGGGGAGCGTTACGATTTCTTCCGGATTGCGGTACGACGCCGAGACCTTGCAGTTCTTCTTGAACGAGCCTACTGTGGATAAAATCGATATCCCCGAAGTTCCCTCCAATCTTTCGTCGCAAGTGGTTGATGCCGTGACTCAAGCTTCGCATCAATTTCTCCAGAGTGTTCCGGTCTACAAGCTGAACACAGAAGATTTCAAAATCGCGCTCGCAGCAGCTGTTTTGAAGAACATCAAAATTCAGAATCAATCGATTCAAGTCACTCTCGGGCTCTGAGCCGATACTAGGTTTTCTCTTCAATAAAAAACCGCGGTCGATTGCTCGCCGCGGTTTTTTTGTGAAGAAATCTGTAGGATTCTTTTCTAGAAATAGAAAGTGAGACCAGCTTCCAGGATCTGAGCGTTGCCCGGATCGATCGTGATGCGGTAATCATCGCCCTTGTAAGTGAAGTCGTCGAAGACCATCAGGCGATAGGCTCCGTGGACGGAGAGCTGAGGAAGAATAAAGAACTCGACCCCGGCAAACCCTTGGAAAGTGAACACACCGTTGGTTCCGTCGCCGTCCCCGTATTGAGTGGAGATATCCACTTGAGCGACCGTACCGCCGAGACCGGCGCCCGCAAGGATGCGAAAACGTTCGGTGAGAGGGTAGGTGAACCGGTAATTGAGTAGGATGATGCTGAGGTCGGCCTTACCGTTGACCGCTACATCATCACCTTGGTAGGTGTAGGTGGTATCGATGGACCGGAGATCGGTTTGTGTGAACTCCAACTCGATGGAGTTCATCTCGTCGAAAGCGTACCCAATACGGGCACCGATACCGGTGGAATTATCATAGTCAGTGTCCAGCCATTGGACAATGCCCTGGATGTAGGCGCCTGCGGAAGCACTGCTTACAGATGCGCCCAAGGCGGCTAGAATGATTGTCGGGAGGGAGACGATTTTCATGAAGGCTCGTTAGTAGTTAGGAGGATTGGATCGATGTAGTGTTGGATGAAAACTAGGATTGGCGGAAGAGTTGGTCGACGCCTACGCGTCCACAACCGGCCAAAACAAAAGGGAGAGTCGCCGCGGCATAGAGCAGGGCAATTTCTTGATCGGCAAACCCGTCGCCGCCGTGGGCTCCAAATGCGGCGACAAGCATGGTCGTCAGAACGAGGAAGGCGGAAATCCGGGTCAAAAAACCTGCCGCGAGAAAGAGGCCGCCGACCAATTCGGAAATGCTGGCCGCCCAAGCAAAGAGGACCGGCGCGGGAAAGCCCAAGTCGGCCACCATACCGATGAAACCGTCAGACGGTGGCATTTTTCCGACACCGTGAGCGAGAGCGATTGCAATGCCTGTGAAGACACGCAAACCAAGTAAACCCAGCTCGGATCCCGTCGAAGCTGGGCCTGATCCGCCAAAGGCAAACTGTTTTAGGGAAACCATAGTGGGATGTTGGGACTGGGGTGAGGGAAATCAATCCAAATTGGACTGACTGGCTTCGGATTCTTCGGCTGCGTAGGGAATAGGCGAAGCACCGATGATGTAAGGGTCCCGACTCAGAAGGACTTCCAGATTTTCTTCGATTGAATTGGGTTCGAAAGGATTGATTTTCACGATGAATATCATCTCGTGAGGATTGAAATCGAGGATCTCAAAGTTGTTGTGATCCAGACCGGCGCGCAGGGCAGGGGATTCGATCCCGGGATTCCCCTCGACGCGCAGTCGATCGGCGAGCACGACCTCAACGGCTTCGCCATTGCTCGATACTCTCCACAATCGACCCTCGAAATCCGGCACAAGCCAACGGACCTCTTCGGACTCCTCGCTGATCCAGGTGCTGAAGGCTGGCTTGTGTTCAAATGGAAGTTCGGGGAGGGAGACGGGCTCTACGGTTCTGGTGAACTCAGTCAGGGTGATCTCAACCTCAGGCGGGCCGGAAGCGTTGCGGAAGAGGGAGATACCTGCCGCCAAAATGCAGCCGATGAAAAAGCCACCACCGAAAATGCGGACGCGTTGCGATTGTTTCATAGCCGGGCGTCCCGTTCAGCTTTCCCTTTGACGAAGCACTTCACGATGGCCACTCCGATACCCCAAATTCCAGACAAAATGGTGCCAACTTTGAGACCGCTCAGGGCGAGGTCCCGGTAGGACCCCTCGGGATAGTAGAGCTTGCCGAGTGTTAGGAAGACCAGGCAGGCGGTCGCCGCACCAATCGCGACAATAAACAGAGTGTAGTAGAGAAAGATCGCCGTCCATCGCAAGACGATCCAGCTCCACGTTGCTACACTGTGGAGTTTGCGTTCGGATTTCTCTTTCATCCTTGGGAAGGCTGGTCGTTTCCGTTCTCACCGGAGTTCTTTTCGGAGCTCCGGGATGCTTTGCGGTTTTCACTCTTCTTGCGGGCGAGTTCGCGCATATCGATCGCGACATCGTCATGTTCGAAGATCTCCTGCCCGAGGATAGATTCCATCACATCTTCCATCGTCAGCACGCCGGCGACCGAACCGTATTCGTCGACTACGACACCGAGTTGCTGGTGGTTTTTCAGAAAAATCTGGAGGGCGTCGGAGGCGGTCGCATTTTCTGGAATGAAAACCGTATCGTAAGTTAAGTCGCCGACGGTTGTGGTTTCGCCATGACCATCGGCAATTTTAGCCAAGAGGTCCCGACGGCGTACGACCCCGATCATCTCGTCGATATTGTCGTGGTATACGGGGATTCGGGCGAATGGGATGTTTTTGAAATCGCGTATCACTTCCTCAACCAAGGTTTCTTTCTCGAGGGCGGTGACCACAGTGCGGGGAGTCATGATCTCGCTCACCGGAATGGTGTCCAAGCTGAGTGCGTTGGTGATCATGCGTCTTTCGCTCTCGGTCAAATCACCGTCTTTCGCACTCTTCTCGGCGAGGAGGAGAATTTCCTCGTCGGGTGTTTCATTGGAAGGCTGTGGTTTTACGAAGAAACGAACTGCCAGTTTGCAGAGGAACGAAACCGGAAGCATCACCACGCGGATCCATTGCAACGGGTAAATTAAAATCGGTTGAAGAGCGGGGCGGTAGAGGACGCCGATATTTTTTGGAATGACCTCGGAAAATATCAGAATGCCCATGACGAGGGCCGCGGAAAAATAGACGACATTGTCTTCCCCGAGAGCGGTGGCGGCCATCGCTCCGCTGACACTGGCACCGGCTGTATTGGCGATCGTGTTCAGGCTCAAAATGGCGGAAGTGGTCTCCTCAATCTGGAATTTGTAGCGCTCGAGGCGGGCGCCGATGAGCGGATGGCGCTGTTTGAGACCCTCGATCTCAGTCGTGGTTGTGCTGAGGATCATTGCCTCTAGCACTGAGCACAGGGCGGAGATGCTCACGGTGAATGCCACCGCGAGGATTAGGTAAATGAGTTCGTTACCCATGGTGACGGACCCCAAGCTTGAACTGCAGAGTAGGCTTATTCATTGGGCTCTTCGACCCTATGCCTTCTGAAGTGATAGATGCGGAGTGATAAAACGGAGATCGACTCTCTCGATCACCGTCCGATTCGGACGTACAGGATTCAATTTCCACTAGGATGAAAAATTTGCCGAATTGAGCAGAAAAGGACAAGGCAAACCTTCTGGAGAATAAAAAGGCCCCCGGGAGCATTCCCGGGGGCCTGAATCAAAGAATTGAATGGCGAAGCCGATTTACTTCAACGCAGCCTGTGCCGCGGCCAGTCGGGCGACTGGGACGCGTGGTGGCGAGCAGCTGACGTAGTCGAGGCCAACCCCGTGGAAGAACTCGATGGAAGCGGGATCGCCGCCGTGCTCTCCGCAGATGCCGAGTTTCAGGTCCTTCTTCGTGGAGCGACCGTTTTTCACGCCTAGCTCAACCAGTTTGCCAACGCCCTTGACGTCGATCGAGGCAAACGGGTTCTGCGGGAGGATGTCGAGATCCTTGTATTTTCCGAGGAACGAACCCGCGTCGTCACGGCTCATTCCGAGGCCGGTCTGGGTCAGGTCGTTGGTACCGAAGCTAAAGAACTCAGCGCTTTCGGCGATCTCATCGGCGGTGACGGCACCCCGTGGTACTTCGATCATCGTTCCGACGAGGTACTTGAACTTCACGTTCTTCTTTTCCATGACCTCAGCGGCCACGCGGTGGATGATTTCGGACTGGTTCTTCAACTCATCCGCAAATCCAACCAGAGGAACCATCACTTCAGGTACGACTTTGATTGGCTTCTTCAGCTTGTAGCAGGCAGCCGCCGCTTCAAAAATCGCCCGAGCTTGCATCTCGGTGATTTCCGGATGGGAGATCCCGAGTCGGCAACCACGGTGGCCGAGCATTGGGTTGGCTTCGTGGAGGGCGTGAACTCGTTCGGAAACGACCTCGGCGCTGACGTCCAGTGCATTTGCGAGCTCGCGTTTGGCTGAGTCGTCATGCGGGAGGAACTCGTGAAGAGGAGGATCGAGCAAGCGAATCGTAACCGGACGTTCGCCCATTGCCTTGAACAGACCTGTGAAGTCGCGACGCTGATACGGCAGAAGCTTCTTCAGTGCGGAACGGCGTTCATTCTCGTCGCTGGCGAGGATCATTCGACGCATGTGAGTGATGCGATCGCCTTCGAAGAACATATGTTCCGTGCGGCAAAGGCCGATACCTTCGGCACCGAAAGCTACGGCTGCCTTGGCTTGCTCGGGTGAGTCTGCGTTGGTGCGGACGCCCAGCTTGCGGTACTTGTCGGCCCAATCCATAACCTGCTTGAAAAGCTGGTAAGTGTAGCTGGATTGTGGCTTCTTCTTTCCGTTGAGAACCTGGTCAACTTCCGAAGGTGCCGTGTCAACGTGCCCTGCGTAAATCTCACCAGTGGTTCCATCGATGGAGATGTCGTCACCTTCCTTGAGCGAAGTTTTGCCGACGCTCAAAGTACGGCTTCCGTAGTTGATGACTACATCGGATGCACCACAGACGCAGACCTTGTTCATCTGGCGGGCGACGAGAGCTGCGTGCGAGCTCACACCACCGCGAGAAGTGAGGATGCCGTCTGCTGCGATCATGCCGCGCAGGTCTTCTGGAGTGGTTTCCACTCGGCAAAGAATTGCGTGACCACCGGACTTTGCAACGGCTTCGGCCTTATCGGCAGTGAAGCAGATCTTACCGGAGGCAGCACCTGGACCAGCGGGGAGGCCGGTCGCGAGATTCTTGGCTTTCTTGATCGCCTTCTCGTCGAAAACTGCGACGAGCAGACTGGAGATCGAGTCGGCAGGAATTTTGGAAAGAGCGACCTTTTTGTTGATCAGGCGTTCTTTGACGAGCTCGACAGCGATACGAACGGCGGCGAGACCCGTGCGTTTCCCGTTTCGGGTTTGCAGCATGTAGAGTTTCCCTTCTTCGACGGTGAACTCAAAGTCCTGCATATCCTTGAAGTGACGCTCCAAGCGGCGGCGAACTTTTTCGAGTTCTGCGTGGGCCGCTGGCATCTCGTCCTTCAACTGAGCAATCGGGTTGGGTGTGCGGATACCGGCTACAACATCTTCCCCTTGTGCATTGATCAGGTACTCACCGTAGAATACCTTTTCGCCGTTGGCAGGGTCACGTGTGAAGGCTACCCCGGTTGCGCAGGTGTCGCCCATGTTTCCAAAGACCATGGCCTGGACATTGACGGCGGTACCCCATGCGGCAGGGATGTTGTATTTCTGACGGTAGAGCGTTGCGCGCTCATTCTGCCAGGAGCCAAAGACGGCGCTAACAGCACCCCATAGCTGGTCGTAGACATCCTGAGGGAAGGCGCTCTTTGTGCGTTCCTTGATCAAAGCCTTGTAGCGCTTGATCAATTCCTTGAGGTCGTCGGCGCTCAACTGGTTGTCGAGCTCGACGCCCACTTCGCTCTTCAACTCGTCCAAGCATGCGTCGAACGGTTCGTGGTCGTTCTCGTGAAGAGGCTGGACTCCCATGACCACGTCGCCGTACATACCGATGAAGCGGCGGTAGCAATCGTAGGCAAATGCAGGGTTGCCGGATTCTTCCGCGAGCGCTTCGACGGTCTTGTCATTGAGACCGAGGTTGAGGATCGTGTCCATCATTCCAGGCATCGATTCACGAGCGCCGGAACGTACAGAAAGAAGCAGAGGCTTTTTGGCTGCGCCGAACTTCTTACCGAGTTGCTTCTCGATGGAAGAGACGGCTGAGCGAATATCTTTGTCTAGGGTTTTTGGATACTTGCGACCGTTTTCGTAGTAATACGTGCAGACTTCCGTCGTGATGGTAAAGCCCGGGGGAACGGGGAGCCCGATGCGGGCCATTTCAGCTAGGTTCGCGCCCTTGCCGCCCAGGAGTTCCCGGAGTTTTGAGTTTCCGTCGGTCTTAGCACCGAATTCGTAGATACTCTTGCTGGGCGTTGCTACGCGGGTCGCGCGCTTTGCCGCTTTACGGGCCCTTTTACGGGCCACCTTCTTCGTGGCTTTTTTAGCTGGCATACTGTTGTCTTTTGGTTTTTTTAACGAGGTAATTTCTCCTATGCAGGAAAAGAGTTTAGGAAATAGCTGTCTCACGTACTGTCAACGGAATAGCGCCAGTAGGGGAGGGCTATTCCGGCTGGAAATGCCGTTGCGGGAGCCGGGGTCTTGTCTGCGGCAAGCTCTGTTTTGGGATGCGGATTCACTTGGGAACGATCAGCGGGGCGGGAAATGATCACTTTTTTGATTCGCCCCGTAGTCCCTGAAAAGCGGGGCTCCCGTCTTTCGAATTCATGAGCTCCCGGGACCGTCAGTTGGATCGATCGTCCGAGGAGTCGTCGCTGTGTGAGCGGGTCTCATTCGAGGCGCCCGCGGACTATTCCCGTGCGAAGGTCGAAGTGCCGTTGGTGTATCAGCGGAAGAAGGGATTGCGGCGATTGAGGATGGGCTTTGATTATGAGAATCGTCTCATTGTTAGCGTTCCATGGAATTGCCCGCAGCGCGAGGCGGAGGAATTTGTGCGGAATCATCGTGGTTGGGTGGAGGAGCAAGCAGCGAGATTGTCTCCCGTGCTGACGCTTCGAGAGCATCTTTCACATTGTCCAACGATTGCGATTGGCGGACAGAGTGTCGTTGTGGAGGTGAGGAATGTGGCTTCAGGCCGAAGTCAATGGATCTATGATGAGAAGCGGGGCGAGGGAATCTTCATGATTCGTGCCCAGAGCGAGGGAGAGGATTTGCCCTTGCGAAAGCTATTTAGAAAAGTTGCGACAATCGCTTTGAGTGACCGGGTAGGCGAGTTGGCCGCTGTGCATGGGTTCAATCCGGGGCGAGTGACCGTGCGGGACCAGAAAAGCCGATGGGGTTCCTGTTCGCGGAATCGCACGATATCGCTGAATTGGCGCCTGTTGCTCTTTTCTCCAGGCGCTCAGGATCATGTCATTCTACACGAATTGGCCCACCTGCGGCATTTGGATCATTCTGCAAATTTTCACCGGCTTCTGTCTGAGTTGGACCCGAGGAGAGCGGAGTTTGAGGCCGAGTTGAATCGGGACGGTGCCCAGTTGATGAGGGTGGACCGCTAGTGTTCCCAGGGGACCGCGCGGGAAAACATTTGGGTCTGACTACTTGCCACCCGATGCTTCTGTAGCTAGGTTCGTTCGATGCCGGATAGAAGAGGAATTGCACTCATTTACGAGGAGTATGGGAACCCCGATGAGGTGCTCAAGCTCCAAGAATTTGCGTTGCCGGAATTGAGAGATGGAGAGGTCCTGATACGGATGGATGCCGCTGCTATTCACCCTTCGGATCTGGGGATGATTGGTGGTTCCTACGGGAACTTGCGCGGTCTTCCTGCCATCGGCGGCCGGGAAGGAGTCGGAACAGTCGTCGAGCTCGGCCCGGGGGTCGGATCCGATTGGGAAGGAAAGCAGGTGAGGTTACCGGGTGAGGGGGGCGCTTGGACCTCGCATGTCGTGTCGAGGGCAGACGTTCTGTCGGTAGTTCCCTCTGACATCGCTGCAGAACAAGCGGCCCTCGCGGCAGTAAACCCTCCTACAGCAATTCGTTTGTTGAGAGATTTTGCAGATCTCCAAGAGGGAGACTGGGTTGTGCAGAACGCCGGTAACTCGGCAGTAGGAATTGCGGTTATACAACTCGCCCGGGCGAGGGGGATAAATACAGCGAGTCTGGTTCGTCGCGAAGGATTAGTCACCCCGATGAAGGAGTTGGGGGCAGACCTAGTCGTTCTCGATCATCGTGATGCCGTCGGTTCGATTCGTGACGCGACGGCAGGCGCGCGGGTGCCTCTTGGACTGAACTCGATTGGGGGTACCAGTGTTCTCACTGTTGCGCAGTCTCTGTCAGACGGCGGTACCGTCGTCACGTTTGGTGGGATGACTGGCGAGAAAGTCCGCTTTCCCACCCGACAACTGATTTTTAATGATATTCGATTTTGCGGGTTCTGGCTGGATCGATGGAACCGAAAGCACGGTCGAGTGGAGGCGGAGGCTCTCTTGAATGAGGCCTATGAGGCAATTCGCCAGGGGGTATTGTTTACTAATATTGAAGAGATGTATCCATTGAAAGATTACAGGAAAGCATTAGAACATAACGGGTCTGGTCGGATCGGAAAAATTCTTTTCAGCAATGGATGATCCTTTTGACGATTTAGTCGCCTCGCTGAAAACACTTCCGGGACTGGGAAGGCGATCGGCTGAGCGGATCGCGCTTCACCTTTTGGTCGGTGATCGTGGACGCATGGAGCAGTTTTCGCAGTCGCTTGAAGTGGCGGCGAGAGAAATTGATCGGTGCCCCGATTGTGGCAACCTGGCGCGGACCGGACAGCGATGCGTCGTGTGTTCCGACCGCTCTCGCAACCAGCAGTCTTTGTGTATCGTGGAGAAAATCCAGGACTTGGTTGCGATTGAAGAGGCAGGGGGCTGGAAGGGGCTGTACCACGTTCTACATGGGAAGCTCTCTCCGCTACAGAACCGCGGCCCGGAGGATGTGAACCTTGGCGGGTTTTCCGAGCGACTGAAGTCTCTGGGGGTGAAGGAGATCGTGTTTGCCTTGTCCAATGACATTGAGGGTGAGGCGACCTGCCACTACATTGCTGAGGCTCTCCTGCCAGAGGAGTTGGGGATCTCGGCGAGCCGAATTGGTTTTGGGTTGCCGAGTGGGGGAGATGTTACCTATGCGGATTCCGTCACATTGCGCAGTGCAATGGACGCAAGACGGGAGTTTCAAAGATGAGTAGAGAATTGATTCAAGCCACGCGGGAGTTGTCGAAGAATGTCGATGCGCTGCATTTTGCCGAACCTACGGCCTACGTTTATAACCCACTCGAATACGCGTGGAAAGCGCACGAGATCTATTTGGAAAAGTGGGGGAGCGGTCAGAAAAAGGTTATTTTTCTCGGAATGAATCCGGGGCCCTGGGGGATGGCTCAGGTTGGCGTTCCTTTTGGAGAGGTGTCCATGGTTCGCGATTGGCTGGGGATCCAATGTGATATTGGAAAGCCCGAACCGGAGCATCCCAAGCGCCCGATTGAGGGATTTTCCTGTAAGCGATCGGAGGTGAGCGGTCGCCGGTTCTGGGGGATGTTCAAGGAGCAGTTTGGAACTGCAGATCAGTTCTTCGCAAATCACTTTGTGCTGAATTATTGTCCCTTGGTCTTTATGGAGGAAGGGGGCCGCAATCGAACGCCAGATAAACTCTCGGCCGAAGAGCGTAAGCCGTTAGACGAAGCCTGTGATCAGTACTTGAAGCGAGCCTTGGAAATTCTTTCTCCGGAGATTTTGGTCGGGGTGGGTGCTTACGCCGAAAAATGCCTCCTGCGGAATGCGACGAAAGGGAAAGTGATGAGAATTCTTCACCCCAGCCCTGCGAGCCCAGTTGCCAATCGGGAGTGGCCGGGGGCAGCTGTTCGCAGTTTGGAAGAAGCGGGTGTCTGGTAGGGCACTGGCAGTGGGCGAGCGCAGCTAGTTTTTGCGAGAGTCCCCAGCAGATAGGCTGATAGAGAGGTCGACTCTCGCGGCTGATCCGTCGAGATTTCGAGCACTTTGGGGTGGGTGAATCCCTCGATTGGATCGTTGCCATTTACGGAAAATTGAACCGATCGCGGCGCGTAAAAATTTCATGACAAAAGAGAGGCTCGACGCTTTTCCTTGACTAAGTCAGGGCATGGGAGTTCTTTCGTCCCCGTCCTCAAGGACAGTTAGTATCAGTAATATTGCGTATCATCCCCAAAATTGAGCGCAACCCAATCTCAACCCCAGGATTGACCATGACCTATCGAACTGTGTTTCGTCGCGCGGCAGCAATAAGCTGTACGCTTTTGTTTCCTCTTTTCTCACCGGCGGTAGAAGTGCTGCAAAACCCTGGCTTTGAATCGGGAACTTCTCATTGGTCTGGAATCTCTCTGGACACGGTTGAGTTTTACTCCGGCGCCCAGTCTGGTCGTTTGAATCAGCAGACCTTCTGGAAAATGATTGATCAGGAGGTTGTCTGTGAACCGGGGCAGATCATGTCCTTTGGAGGATATTTTAAGAGTGATAGCATTGCTGCCAGTTCCGGCGGGATGCGCGTATCTTTCTATACCTCCGATGATCAGTTCATCTCGACGATCGGCGGGGTTTCCATCTCGGGAACGCAGGACTGGACCTATCTAGAAAAGATAACGACGGTTCCCAGCTCCGCGGATTATGCGAAGATTCAACTCTATATTGGGCATACCGGCTCCCCGACAGGGAAGATCTATTACGACGATCTGTTTTGCGATTTGTTTTCTCACCTACCGGTCACGGTGAACTCGAACGGTGGTTTTGAGGATGGATATACGGGTTGGACCAAAGGGCACGCGAGCCTGAGCAGTAATGCCTATGAGGGCTTGAATGCATCTTCCCATATTCACGGTACATGGTGGAAGCAGTCTTGGTATGAGTTCGATTGTGATCCCTCAAAGCAGTACGCGATCTCGTTTGCCGCGGCCTCGGACAACGCAACCTCGGATGGATTGGTTCAGATCCGCTACTTTGATGCATCCGACACGCACATTGCTTCGGATCACCTCGCAACACTGACCGGAACCAATGCCTATGCTACCTATTTCGCGGACGGTATTTATCCTCCCGCCACGGCTGAGTACGCCCGTTTCTATTATGCGGCTGCGAAGCCCGGTACTGGTACCTCTTATATTGACGACGTATTGATTACAACGGAAGCCGATGAGTCTGGAATCGTTTCCTCCACATTTATCCCGCAGGATCTGACGAGCTTAACCCCGGACCCCGGAGCAGAAAGCGGTGTTTCCGACTGGAACGGCGGAGTCGGATTGGAGACCACAGTTGTCGGAGAAGGTGCTCAAGCGATTCGAATTGGAGGGGCAAGTTTCTTTAAGACTTATGACCATGATTTGATGCCTGTGACCGCCGGAAACTATTACAAGCTATCAGTTTTGGCAGCGATCGAGGATGTATTCGTTTCTCCAACACTGACCTTTACATTTGTTGCCGCTGATGGAACGTCCAGTCTCGGAGGAACGAGCACCATCTTAGATATTGAAGGAACAGCTCCATACCGGGAGTTTTCGAGTCCGTACTACTACGCTCCTCCTGGAGCGACGTATGTGAAGGTTAAGATCTCATTTCCCAAGAATAATTCGGGGGCGAAATTGTACCTCGATGAAGTCCACCTGCTGGAATCCACAAACCTCCCGGTTCGGCTCGTATCGACCTATGAATCTCTCAGCGTCCATGTAAGTCGTGAAGAGCAAGTCACGGATGAAGTGGCTCATGTCTTCTATCGCGAAGCTGGAACGACCCAGTGGTACGAAGCGTATGAGCCGGTTTATGATGATGTTCGTGACGAGTACCGCAGCAGTATCGTCGGCTTGGATGACGCGACTGAATACGAAGTGCAGGTAGTGTTGGAGGCAAACGGAACGCCTTTGGCTGAAGCGGGCGAAACGATTGAAACCTGGGATTCCTCTCCCACGATCGCTCAGACCATCTCGGTCGCGAGCCTCTACTCCGGTGGACGCCTTTTGATTGAAGATATGCACGGAGCTCCAGATGGCTGGATAAAGATTACCGGAACTGGATCTGGCGATATTGATGGTGGTTATGCCAACGATGTCGCCCTGAAGGTGCTCAACAGTAGTTACATCATCTTCGAAGGCCTGGAAATTGAAGGAGGTCGCCGGCACGCAGTTGAGGTACAGATGTCGGATCAAATCCGAATCGTGAACTGCGAAATGTCAGGGTGGGCTCGAGAGCCAAACTTCACGAAGGGTGTGTACTCGTACGAAACCGAATCGGATATGAACGCGGGAACGAATCGCGCGATCAACAAGGATGCAGGTGTACACCTCTACGAGAGCTCACGGGTAACGATTGAACGATGCTACATGCACGATCCGAGAACCTCCGCCAATAATTGGGAGGGAAGCAATCACCCTGCAGGGCCCTGTGCGATCTATGTAAACAACATTACAGGGACCACCGCCAAGTACATGAAAGGCAATTACGTGGTACGCTACAACGACCTGATCGGTAGCGACGAGATTCGATGGAATGACGTGATTGAAGGTGAAAACAATAATAGTGATCGAGGGTCGTTCTACCGGGACAGTGATGTCTACGGCAATATGCTCGCCTTCGCGAATGACGACTCCACTGAGATGGATGGCGGCCAAATGAACACCCGGTTCTTTGGTAACAGAATCGAGAGCTGCTATGTA
The DNA here is from genome assembly GCA_002388665.1 of Opitutia bacterium UBA4506. Taxonomy (GTDB): domain Bacteria; phylum Verrucomicrobiota; class Verrucomicrobiia; order Opitutales; family Puniceicoccaceae; genus Puniceicoccus. The sequence continues at coordinate 87,490 of DGMY01000088.1, forward strand.
GGGCTAAGCCTCGCTCCCTGTATTGTTGGACCCTCTTATGTCTTTCAAAATCTGATGTTCAATCAGGGAGACGACCGTGGAAGCTGTTTCTCGATAGTTAAGCTGGGAGGAGGGACGAGCTACTCGAAAGGGAAGAGCTTCTTCTTCAACAATACGATTCACGGAAGAGGAAACGGCCTGACTGGAGTTGGGTTCGGCAGTGATTCCAACCGTTCGATGTTCCTCGGACAAACGAGGAACAACATTATCCGAACCACGAATTCGAACTCGAACTACAATCGGACGATTCGCGATGCTGAAGAGAATCCTTGGAACAGCTTCGATTATGACAACCTATCGACTCAGGGTTGGACCAATGCGAGCACGGAATATTCAGTAGGGCAGGAGCCCAATGGCATCCTCAATGATGCACCTACCTTTGTCGATGTCGCCGTGGGTGACTTCCGGCTCGCGGCCGGTTCGTCGGGGATAGACGATGGAGTACTCCTTCTCAACTTCGCGGATCAGTATGTTGGAGATGCGCCAGATCAAGGTGCCATCGAGCATGGTGATCGATCCTTGTTCCCCATTCGCCCCGTTGAAATTGGCGCGGACCAGTATCTCGTCACCCTCACTGGTGTAGCTGGTGGAACAACGACTCCCGTGGACGTGGTGATTAGCACTGGTACGCTTGGCGGTTCAGTTGGCTACACTGTTCGCATGAACGATACAGTAGACTGGTTGGCGGTCACGCCGTCCTCAGGTACCCTCGTATCGGACAGCACGCAGACCCTCACTCTGACACTGCAGACCGCTGGTCTTAGTGCAGGGGATCATCTGGAAGCGACCATCCTTGTCCGCCTGGACAACGGTTTCTCGGTCCCGATCACGGTGAAAGCCAACGTACAGTAGGAGTTCTAATGCTGGTTGGCGCAGGCCTTCTGTCATATGGAGCAAAAACCTCTGATGAAGAATCTGCCAAGTGCTAACAGTTTGAATACTTACTCTTAAAGAGTACACGCTCCGGATTTTCCGAAGTCGCCCCCTTCTCTCGCTGCGAGGGAAGGGGGCTTTTTTCGACGTAAAGCGAAGAGGTCGGAACCCAAAAAAAAAGCCCTATCGTGAGCGATAGGGCTTTGGTGGCTCTGGGCCTGAAATTTACTCCGTCTCTTTCTCGAGGAATTTGATCACATCTTCGAACTTGGATGCATTCGATCCGTCCGCCTTGATCAGGTTTTTGTGGGCGGCGAGCATCGATTGCGACTCGACACTTTGGTTGGGAAGCGACTTGAAGCCAGCCTCGGATTCGCTGTCGCTCTGCTCATCTTCGCCCATCGTGGGTAGTACTGTAAGAATACGGTGCAGGCCGAGGTTTTTCACGAGTTCCAAATTGCGAGTATTTAGATTGCAAAGTTGGAGACCCCCTTCGGGGTATTCTCGCTTAATCCTCATGGCGGCACCGGCCAGAATGCCCAGGAATGTGCTATCCATTCCAGTGCACTTGCGGAAGTCGATGAGGAAGTTGCTTCTACTTCTGTCGAGCATGTGGGTGAACAAGTGATTGACGGGCGCGCTTGTCATGTAGCTCGCACGCCCATCGATCCGTAAAACCACGGGTTCACCCGATGTATCAACAGTGAAGATCGGTCTGTCGTCCTCGGTCATAGGTAGTTTCTAATGAGCTGAGTCCTTGTCGGGGTAATTGTATTACTACTAATTTGTGAGATCGCGTAATACGTAGGGGAGGATACCGCCGTGACGGAAGTACTCGATCTCGACTCCGGTATCGATACGGACGAGTACCTTGACTTCTTCAAGATTCCCGTTGGCCCGCTTGATCACCAGAGTGGTTTCGCTTTGCGGCTTCAGTTCGTTGGTAAGCTCGGGTAGTGAGAACACCTCTGTTCCGTCGAGATTGAGCGAATCGGCACTTTGGCCATCCTTGAACTGAAGTGGCAGTACGCCCATTCCGATCAAGTTGCTGCGGTGGATTCGCTCGTAACTTTGAGCGATAACGGCGCGAACTCCGAGAAGGGCGGTGCCTTTGGCGGCCCAGTCTCGGGAGCTTCCCATTCCGTAGTCGTTGCCAGCAACGACGATGAGTGGGACTCCGCGTTCGCGGTAGGTGGTGCAGGCGTCGAAGATCGTCGTTTGTTCGTTCTCCGGCATAATATGGGTGTAGCCACCCTCCTTGCCTCCGGCTAGGCGATTCTTAATACGCACATTGGCGAAAGTACCGCGTGTCATGATGCGGTCGTTGCCGCGTCGTGAACCGAATGAGTTGAAGAAACGTTTTTCGACGCCTTTGGATACGAGGAACTTCCCTGCGGGTCCGTCCTCGGGGATCGCACCGGCGGGAGAAATGTGGTCGGTCGTGACCGAATCGCCAAAGATGGCGAGAGGGCGCATATCGTTGATGGGATCGATGGAGCCGGGCTCGGGACCAAACTCTTCAAAGAAGGGAGGATTCTGAATGTAGGTACTGTCCTCGTTCCAGTCGTAGAGGTCGCCTGTGGTAGTCTGAATGGCGGTCCATTCCTCATTGGCGTTTGCGATCTCGGAGTATTTCTCGCGGAACATCTCTGGGGTAATCCCAGTATTTACGAGCTCCTTGATCTCCGATTGCGTGGGCCAGATGTCTTTTAGGTAGACCGGGTTGCCATCGCTTCCGGTGCCGATTGGTTCGGAGTCGAGGTCGATGTCTACCTTCCCTGCGAGCGCGTATGCCACGACGAGAGGAGGAGACATGAGGAAATTCGCCTTGATGGAGCTGTGGACCCGAGCCTCGAAATTGCGGTTTCCGGAAAGGACACTAGCGGCGACAAGATCGCCCTTGAGGACAGCTGCCTCGATCTCATCATCCAGAGGACCACTGTTTCCGATACAGGTCGTGCAGCCGTAGCCAACGAGTTGGAAGCCGAGTTTGTCCAGGTAGGTGTCGAGCCCGGTCTTGCGCAGGTAGTCGGTCACTACGCGGGATCCTGGTGCGAGGCTGGACTTGACGTAGTCGGGAACGTCGAGGCCCTTCTCGATGGCGCGTTTTGCGACGAGACCAGCGGCGATCATAACGCTGGGGTTACTCGTGTTTGTGCAGCTGGTGATCGCGGCGATCACGACAGAGCCATGTTGCAGGCTTTCTTCTGACAAGTGGGTGTGAGCTTCTTCGCGGCCGGGTAGCGCTGGACGATTGGTAACCATTTCCAGCTCACTGCGACCGTTTGCTTGGTCGGCAGGAGAGACATTGTCTCCGCCGGAAACCTCTTCGCCATCTGATGCGCTTACCGGAATGATCGGAACGCTGCGGTCGAGGTCGTCAGCTTTGCCGAAGCCTCCTTCGGATGCGGGCGTCTCGAGGAGCTTCTTGAAAGTAGCCTTGAGTTCTGGAACATCGATCCGGTCTTGCGGACGCTTGGGGCCGGCGGTGCAGGGGACGACGGTACCGATATCGAGATCAATGACCTGAGTGTACTCCAGGTCGCCCTTCTTGGGAATTCCGAAAAGGCCTTGGGCTGTCAGGTAGTCTTTGATCAGAGCGATCTGCTCATCGGAGCGTCCGGTTACACGCAGGTAGTCCAGAGTCTGTTCGTCAACGGGGAAGAATCCCATTGTCGCACCATATTCGGGAGCCATATTTGCGATGGTTGCCCGGTCGGCAAGCGTGAGGTCCTCGACACCTTCACCGAAGAACTCGATGAATTTTCCGACAACCTTTTGCTCACGCAGCATCTCGGTGATGCGCAGAGTCAAGTCTGTCGCGGTCACGCCCTCTTTGAGGACGCCGGTCAAGTTGACACCGATGACCTCCGGGGTGAGGAAGTAGACTGGTTGACCAAGCATTCCGGCTTCGGCCTCAATCCCGCCAACGCCCCAGCCGACGATCCCCAGACCGTTGATCATCGTGGTGTGCGAGTCGGTTCCGACCAAAGTGTCGGGGTAGAAAACGGATTCACCGTCGATCTTCTTTTCGAAAACGACCTTGGCGAGGTACTCCAGGTTGACCTGGTGAACGATGCCGATGGCAGGAGGAACTACGCTGAACGTTTCGAAAGCTTGCTGGCCCCATTTGAGGAACTCGTAGCGTTCACGATTGCGTTCGAACTCGAAGCGAAGGTTCTGGCGGAAAGACTCGGCGGTCCCGGCCCGGTCGACCTGAACCGAGTGGTCGACGACCAGGTCCACGGGGACCAGTGGCTCGATTACGGACGGTTCTTTTCCGGTCTTGGCCGCAGCGTCACGCATTGCGGCGAGGTCGACGAGGAGTGGCACCCCGGTGAAATCCTGCAAAACAATCCGCGAAACGGTGAATGGGATTTCTTCTTGGACCGGACTCTTTGCATTCCAATTGGCCAGTCGTTTCACATCGTCTTCAGAGATCCGTTCTCCGTCGCAATTGCGAAGTACGGATTCAAGGACAACGCGGATGCTCACTGGGAGCTTGCTAATCGGCCCGACTCCCTGCTTTTCCAGTTCGGGAAGAGAGTAGATCTTTCCGGTTGAAGAACCGCTTTGGAAGGACTGAAGACTATTGAACGGATTGGTCATGGATTGCGAAATATCTGGTTGTTGCTCGGAACTGGTTCGGTTTTTTGGAGACGATTAGTCTGTAATAGCAGCGCGAAGCTCTGCGAAGTCGGGGACGTTCTTAGGGTCGTCACTGGACCATGCGTAGGTGATCTCTCCCTCTTTGTTGATGACGAAGGCCGATCGCTTTGCGACGCCCCGGAGACCGAGGAGATCTTCGTAAAGGACATCGTAGCTCTTCGCCACTTCCTTGTTGAAGTCGCTGAGGAGCGGGAACGTAATGTGTTCCTTCTGGGCCATCACCTCGAGGGTGAACGGGCTGTCGACGCTGATGCCGTAGACCTCGGCATTTAGTTTTGTAAAGCAGTTCAGAGTATCCTGCACCGAGCACATCTCGGACATGCAGACGCTGGTAAACGCGAACGGGAAGAAGAGTAACACCGTGTTCCTCTTTCCGAGATTGTCGGAGAGAGAGACATCGCTGAGGCCGTCTTCGGTTTTATGTTTGAGTGTGAAGTCTGGTGCTTTCGTTCCTATTGAGAGTGCCATAATGAAGCTCGGGTTGTTAGTGCCAAGAGAATCCAAGTGTTTATGTCCTGCGTGGGGTGGTGTCAACGATCCATGGCACGGATAAAGCGATAGACGCCAGCTCCGTCGTGGAAAGTTCGAGTGGGGAGTGCGTGGATCGCAGCGGTCATTTCGAAGCTTTGGCCGGGGGCGGACTCCAGAAACGCGTCCGCGACATCGCGGTTCTCTTCTCGCTCGAGACTACAGGTACTATATATAAGAGTGCCGCCCGGGCGGACAAAGCGGGCCGCCTGGAGGAGAAAGGCCAACTGAATATGGGGCATCTTCTTTATGTCCTCGGGCGTGATCCGCCATTTTACGTCGGGTTTTCGCTGAATCACCCCAGTGTTTGAGCAGGGAGCGTCGAGGAGCACGGCATCGAAGGATCTCTCCCAGTCGGCCGGCAGGCTTTCGGGTTTCTCCAGATCGATAGCGACAGTGGACACGCGATCGGACCATGGGGCGAGGTTGGCGGTCAGTTCGTCGAGGCGTTCGGCTCGGTCCGCGGAGATCAGTTGATTGGGGCCTTTGGGGGCGGAGAGGAGCGTGCGGCTTTTTCCGCCCGGACTCGCACAGAGGTCCAACACTTTTTCCGGCTGCTCTGCAGAAAGTAGGTCTGTGGCGATCCGGGTCGCGGGATCGTGGATCGTCCAGTCTCCGTTTTGTAGGGAATCGTGGAGTTCGGGGGAGATCCCTTGGGACAGTCGATAGAACCGTCGCCAGCGGGTTTCGCAAAGGCCCTCGATGGGAGAAGCGCTTTCGCGGGGAGAGGCGTAGACCGCAGGAGTATCCTGGTTCCAGCTGAGCAGGCGCTCGGTCTCCATGGCTCCGAATTGCTGAACCCATCGGGCGACTAACCAATCCGGGTGAGAAAATCTAACGGCCGGCGGGAAAGAAATTTCTCCATTCATGACTTTTATCAGACGGCTCGACGCCCGCCTGAGGACGGCATTGGCAAATCCTCCCGCCTTGGCTCCGCCGACCTTTCGAGCCGCGTTCACCCAGGAGTCAACGATTGCTGGAGTGCGGTTGTCGGTGTCCGAATGCAACTCCGCCAAGGCGAGAAGGAGGGCTGCCTCTACCTCGGGAGTCGGCTTGCGGCGTACGTTTGGCGCGAGAATCTCGCGGTAGAGCCGCAAATTCCTCAGGCAGGCAGAGTACAGACGTCTCGCACGGCGTTCGGCATGAGGGCCGTCGTTTGCGCCCCCTGCATTGTCGCGAATATCGGACGCTTTGGCAGGTGAACGCAGGTAGCGCGTCATCCAAGTCAAAGCGAGCCGCTGCCCGCTGGTCGAAAAACTGTTGTCATTCTTGTTCATGTCCCCACTATTGTTCGTTTTACTTCATTCGAAAGAGCAGCTTGCCACAAACATTTATGGATTCAGAAACGATCGAACAGTTGATTGCCAGAGACGCGAAGCTCGAGGCGTCGCGCAAAAAGTTGGAGGCGATGCAGCCTGGCAGTTATTGCATTCACAGAAGTTGGGGGTTCGGCAAGATTCAAGATTACGACGCCGACTCAAACAAACTCATTATTGACTTTGAAGAGGGCAAAGACGGTCACGCCATGGACCCTGCCTTCTGTGTCAATAAGTTGGAGATTCTTGGCGCGAACGATATTCTCGTGCGCATGAGGACCGAGAAAGAGGTCGTCGAGCAGATGCTGGACAAGGACCGAGTCGGTATTGTGATCGCAATTTTGGCCGCCAAAGAAGAAAAGCAGGCGACCGCGATCGAGATCGAGCGCCAACTCGCCTTCCTCATTGCTCAGGACCGCAAGCGCAAGAAATGGTGGACAGACACCAAGAAAGAGCTGGTTCGCGAGCCACGGGTTGCGGTTCCTGCGAAAAAGACGGACCCATTTGTACTCCGCGAGGAAGAGATCACTCCAGAGGAGGAAATTCTCGAAGAGTTCTTCTCTACGAAAAAGGCCAAGCAGAAAATCATTCTCGCTGAGAAGCTCTACGTCCTCTCGAGAGATAAGGACGAGCTGAAAGAGCACCTCGAAAGTGTTCTGGAAACCCTGACCAAGGCGATTGGCAGCACGAAGCTACTGTCTCAAGCAGATCGCTTGCACGGTGTTTGGGTGCGCAATGACCTCGCTCGTGACGATTCGACCGACATCGACGTCGAGACCTTGGAGCCGACTTCATTCTCCATCATCGAGGAATCTGCTGAAAATTTGGAGAAGCTCGCCGATGAGCTTCCTGCCGCTTACTACCACCGATTCCTCGACCTCCTAACCCGGACTTATCCGGACAAGTGGGAAGAGATCATTGTTCGACTACTTCGCCACAGTGAAGGTAAGTTCACCAGTGAGTGCATTTCATTCCTCTACGAAAAGAAGAAGAATGAGCGGGTCCAGGAGTGCTTCGAGCGTTGGCTCAACGAGCAGACCATGCGTGGACCGATTCTGCACTGGATCATCAAGAACCGGAATTCAGTAAAGTATGCGGATCTGATTGATAGCCTGCTGAGCCCACGATTGCTCAATGCTGTATTCTACGCGATCGATTTAGAGTCCTTGCAAAACGCTTCGGCGCGTCGGATTCCTTTGGCTGATTCGTTGAGCGATGACACTGAGTTGATTCCTCTGCTCCTCGATCGGGGAACGGCGGAAACCGCTCGTGACTTGGCTCAAACCCTCTTGCTCAATCAGGGTTTCGACGATCTTACGAAGAAATCCCTTCTCGTTCGTTTCATCCGGAAATTCCCCAGTATTCAGAGCTTGCTCGAACGGGAAGCTTCGGTGGATCAAGAAGCTGCTACGGACTCGGTACTTACCGTCTCGCAGAAGAGCTTTGATCTGGCGAAGAAGGAGTACGAAGATCTCGTCAGTAGGAAGATCCCTGAGAACAAGTTGGCGATCGAGACTGCGAAAGAGCACGGGGACTTGCGTGAGAACGCTGAGTACAAGATGGCTCGCCAGGACCAGGATACGCTCCTCGCCCGTAAGTCCGAGCTGGAGAAAGATTTGGCCCGGGCCCGTGTTACAGACTTCGGCGATGTATCGACTGATGTCGTTGGCATCGGTTCGGTCGTTGAGCTCCTTCAAGGCTCGACCGGAGAAGTCCGTAAATACGCGATCCTCGGTGCTTGGGACAGTGATCCTGACAGCGATATTCTTTCGTACCTCACTCCACTTGGCCAACGCCTCCTGTCCCGCAAGGTCGGAGATACCGTCGAAACTGAAGTCGATGGTGCGAAGGAAGAGTGGAAGGTCGAGTCCGTCGGGCGCTGGGTCGATCAGGCTTGGTAGTCTGATTGGATCGCGCCAAATTTACTGAGACGGGAGAGCTATGGCGGAAGGTTGGGAGACTCTTCGCCTGCTTTCCGAGCCGACTCGCGCTCGGATTCTGGCCCTCGTCAGGAGGGAAGAGCTTTCGGTTGCCGAACTCCAGGAAATCCTGGGGATGGGCCAATCGAGGATCTCTTCCCACCTGGGGCTCCTACGCCAGGGGAACTTGGTCGCCGATCGCCGAGAGGGAAAGCACTCCTTTTACGGGGTGAATCCCGCGCTGTCGGGACCCGTCCGGAATTTGGTGGAGTCGGCCTTAGTCGTCGCGGAGGACGAGGAGGTCTTTGCCGAAGATTTGCGGAACCTGGAGAGAATCCTCGCCCGTCGCAAGCAGGTTGCCGAGACCTATTTTAATCTAGTCGCCGGGCGATTGGGGCGCAGCTATTGTCCCGGCCGCTCCTGGCAGGCTTTGGGGCATTTTCTTTTGTTGCTTTCACCTCGCATCCGGGTTGCTGACCTGGGGGCAGGAGAGGGAATGATCTCCCAGTTGCTCGCTCGCAATGCGGAGAAGGTTTTCTGTATCGATCGATCACCGCGAATGGTTGAGGTCGGGAAGGAGCTGGCTGAAAAGAATGGGTTGAAGAACCTGGAGTATAAGCTCGGCGACATTGAATCGGTGCCGATGGAGGATGCGTCTGTCGAGTTGGCGATTCTCAGTCAGGCATTACACCACGCGGAGAAACCTCGGAAAGCCATCGAAGAGGCCTTCCGGATATTGAAACCGGGAGGGCGCCTGGCGGTGTTGGATCTTGCCGAGCATAGCTTTGAGAAAGCGCATGAGCTCTACGCGGACAAGTGGCTCGGGTTTTCGGAGAATGACCTGTATCAATATTTGCGCGACGCAGGCTTCCGGTCCGTGGAAGTGACTCCCGTCTCAAAGGAGGAGCAGGAACCGGGATTTGTGACCCTTCTGGCGACCGGATTGCGTCCGGGAGCGTAGTGTCGGGATCATTGAGGCTCTTTCTCTCTGAGGTAGTCGCCTCTGCTGTGTGGTGAGAATGAGTTAGGTGGCCTCGATTCTGTGAATCGGGGAGGGTTGGATTGGCGGTCTGTTATACGGGCTCGGTTGTATGATCCCCCCGAGCCGAGTACGGAGGCTATTGATTCAAGGTGGCCTCGATTCTGTGAATCGGGGTGGGTCGGATTGGCGGTCTGGTATACGGGCTCGGTTGTATGATCCCCCC
>DGMY01000005.1 GCA_002388665.1 Opitutia bacterium UBA4506
GTTCGGCTCATCAAATGATAATAAGCAGTCTCCCCCAATACCTTTCGTCTCCGACTCATGCTCCAAAACTACCACTCCGCACCGGCCTCCGTCAATACTAATTTGTCTGATCTATATTCTGGGGATACAAAGGTTTTAATCCAGATCCTTTGGGTCGATTTCGAAGCCGTGCATGTGCTCGGTCTCTCCCCGGGTGGTTAATACTTTCCACAGGCACCAGATAAAGAGCGTTGTGACGCTCCCTATCGAGATAGACATAACAATCCAACCACTGATACTCATAAGCCGTCTCCCCTGGATTCTGCTTCACTGATTTTGCTGCGAACCATCCTCTTCGCAGGAACAAGTAGAATTCCAAAAATAAATAGGGATAGAATGATGCCTACGCCTATCCAAGAGACCAACTGGGGTTCTATGAATAAGTCTTTCACTCTCGGGCTGATTTTTGATTCTCCGCCATCGAAACGGAAACCCAGCACGCTCTGATAGAACCATCCGGTAAAAATTAGGATAAGGAAGGTTGGCGTTACAAATTTGATAATAAATCCAAATATTTTCGGAATTCCTATCGCCGATCCTTTCTGGGCTTCTTGGATTCCTCGTTTCACACCGATCACCCAGGCGAATAAGACGACCTGAATGAATGCGAGGAACACCATCAACAGGTTTGTGACCCAAAAGTCCAGGGTATCGAGCAACCTGAGATCGGCGCTGAAATAGATTACCAAGAGGCCCCCTATTCCGGTGATCAGGCCCAGCAGGACGACTGACATTCGCCGATTCATCGAGAGTGCATCTTCCAGATAGGCAATCCCTGGCTGGAGCATGGATATCGAACTTGTCACGGCGGCTAGGAAGAGGAGGAAGAAGAAGGCGAAGCCGAAAAATTGTCCGGCGGGCATTTCTCCGAAGACCATGGGAAGGACCGTAAAACCGACTCCGAAGGTGGTTAACCCCATAGAAGCCAAACCGGCCACTCCAAAAAATGCGACACCCGCGGGTATGCTAATAAGGCCTCCGATACCTACCTCACAAAACTCGTTTGCACTGGAAGCGGCCAGAGAACTCAGGACTACATCATCTCTTCTTCTTAAATAACTTGAATAGGTTATGATCACCCCGAAGCCGACAGATAGGGTGAAAAATATCTGTCCAGCGGCCGCTAGCCACAGATCCGGTTCTGACAGCTGCCCAATGATCCCCTTATTCACCAGACGATACTTTTCAGGATCCGCATCGACTTTCATTTGGGCCAAGCTGATATTTTTTGCAGCAACGACCTCATTCGCATTTTCAGAATCCCAGCCCATGGGGTCACCACCATCATCGAAGGTACGTTCTTCGAGGAAAGTCTTTGTCGGATTCCACATAAAGCCCAGACCCGTCTCGACATTCCGATCCGGAAAATCTGCATCCGGTGTTCCGAGTGTGAGCACGCGGACCAAGACAATAATTGCTACGATGACGAGCGTAGGCATCGCATACTTACAAAACCACTCAATCCCTTTCGCGATACCTCGGTAGATCAGAATAAAATTGAGAGCAAAAACGGCGATAAAATACACCCCTACATGCTTCACATCGAAATGGAGCGCAGAACCGTCCGTATCGATCCCAACTAAACTTCCGAAAAAATCTTTCGCCTCGCTGGTTTGGTCAAAACCCATCACGCCTCTGAGGTAGTTGACCGCGTAGGCGAGGCACCACGCCTCAATTACCACGTAATACATATAGATGCAGACGGGAATAACGAAGGCAACGACCCCTAAATAGCGGGCCCCCATCCAATGACTCACAGAGCTAAAAATGCCTGGTGCACTATTAAAACCATAGCGTCCCCCGGCACGTCCCATCGTCCATTCCACCCAGCACACTGGCAACCCGACCAGAACAAACGACACGAAGTAAGCGATCATGAATGCTCCTCCCCCGAATTCGGCAACCTGACCTGGAAATCGAAGAAAGTTACCCAGCCCAACAGCACTTCCGGCAACGGCAAGGATCACACCCAACCGGGAAGTCCATGTCTCTTTTTGCAAACCCATGGAGTCCTAATAAAACGGAACTCCACTCCGCAAACAAGCCCTTACCCAGCGCTACAAAGCAAAATCCCCGAGCGATGAAAGGGCCTAAAACGGGCGCGAAGCCACCCACAATGTGGGCATCATTTCATCGATTAAAATGCTGCTCCGAGACTCAGCGAGAAGAGATTGAGGTTGCTCTTCATTTTTCCAGAGACACCAGCAACCGTCGTGGTCCGGTCTTCGTACAGAACATACGAATATCCGAAGCCCACATACCACATCTCCCACTTCTTGGTCAGTCCCACCGTAAACGCGTTCTGGTCCGCATCCGGAATGGTAGTGCTCAGTGTATTGTCCGGAATCGGGCTTTCAAAATACTGATAACTGCCATGAAGCCGAAGCCCGTCACCAAAGTCATAGCGAAGGCTGAGGCCGAGAGTGTACGAATCTTTCCAATCTTGCTGAATCACATTATTTCCACCGAACAAGGCCGTGTTCTGCCCAAAATCAAGGTTCAGTTCGTCGAAAGACGAGAAGCCGACCCACTCGAACTGAACTTCCGCCACTAGAGCCTCTGTAATCTTGCGGCCATACCCCAATCCAAATATCTGTGGAAAAGTAATCTCGGTATGAGCATCACCGTTCTCAGTAAATCCTAACGCCTGCGCCTCTGGAGTGAGATTTCCTATGCTCCCATCACCGGAGTAATCGACGGGGATCTCGGAACGCCAAGTAGCGACCAATCGATCCTTCTCCGTAACATCCCAAGTCACCGCGAGATTGGCGCCGACGCCCCAACCATCCATATCTGTTTCGGCCACAGTTTCTGCCGAGACCAACTGCAAGCCCGCAAGACCGACCGGGGGGAAGAACTGTTCCAACTTCAGTCTGGAATACATCAGGTCCAAACCTCCTGCGATCGAGACGCTCTCATTCACCCTATAGGCAACGTTCGGATTGATACGGACCGTTAGCAATTCGCTCGAATACGGCGCAGTATACCGCAAGATGCCGCCGGGAGCAAAAGCGCCCGTCTGTTCCCATTCGGCTCCCAGCCCGAAAGGTACGGAAACCCCTAACCCAATGACTAACTTCTCATTGGAAGTGGGAAATACAACAAACGCATTGGGAAGAAATTTGAGAGGATCGTCCGACTTGGCCTTCTGGCCATTCGAATATTCGACCTCGTTGGTAAAATAAACGAACGCTGGGGCAAGGAGGACTTCCGTCTTCTCGAAATCAGCCAAATTCGCAGGGTTTTCCGTCACCGCACTCGCATCATCGATGAAAGCGAGCCGCCCCCCTGATTGACCCAGAGCATAGGCACCTGGCGCCGCATTTCGGAAGCCCTCGGCGTTCAAAACCGAAGCAGCTGACATTAAGTAAAAAAAGGATAAAACTGGCAAAAAGCCACGATTCAGAAATCGCATGATTGTGACTATGGGGATAAACCCCACAATATACAATCTTTGAAATACCTCACTTTTACGTTCGTTTTCAAAACACGACTTGGATCCTGATAGATGCCTCAACAAATCGCGATCATTGGAATTGGCCTACGGCTTCCCCCTTCCTGTGACACTCCGGACTCCTTTTGGAAATTTCTCCTATCGGGCGGAGACGCAACCGCGCCAGTTCCGACGGACCGGTGGGACCCACGACGGTTTTACGATGAAGACACGGATCGACCGGGAAAGTCCTATGTAGCAAAAGGTGGATTTCTCCAACAGAACGTGCGCACCTTTGATCCGATGGCGTTCGGCATGTCTCCGCGTGAAGCGCAAGGTATCGATCCCCAGCAACGACTTCTGCTCGAAACCGCCTGGGAAGCATTTGAAGATGGAGGAATCCCGCTCGAATCGCTGGAGAACTCACCAACCGGGGTATTTCTCGGAGGATTCTGCCTCGATCACCTCATCCATATCGCGCAACCCTCCAACCGAATACTAGCTGGTTCCCATTCGGCGACAAGTGCGTCGATGACCATTCTAGCCAACCGTTTATCCTACGCGTTCAACCTACGGGGCCCAAGCTTCACCCTCGACACAGCCTGCTCGTCATCACTCGTGGCACTGCACTGTGCCTGCAAATCGATCGAAACCGGAGAGTGCGAAATGGCACTCGCCGGAGGCTCAAACGTCATGATGCGGCCAGAGTACCCGATCATGATGAGCAAGGGACAATTCCTCTCCTGGCACGGAAATTGTAGAGCATTTGATGATACAGCCGCGGGATATGTGCGCGGTGAAGGGGCCGGAATCGTGCTTCTGAAGCCTCTTCAAAAGGCGATCGCCGACGCGGATTCAATCTATGCCGTGATTCAGGGGACAGGCTCCAACCAGGATGGCCGCACCTCGGGAATTTCGCTTCCAAACAGCTTTGCTCAGGAAGAACTGATGCAACGAGTCTACAAACAGGCAGGTATTTCACCCGCGGAAGTCGACTACGTCGAGGCTCACGGAACAGGGACCCAGGCAGGAGACCCGGCCGAGGCCCGCGCACTTCACTCGAACTTCGCGAAAGGTAGACCAATCGACCGCCCGCTCCGGGTAGGTTCAGTCAAAACAAACATTGGCCACCTAGAAGCCGCAGCCGGGATCGCCGGCGTGATCAAAACTGCTCTCATTCTCAAACATCGGAAAGTCCCCCAAAACCTCCACTTCAATAATCCGAACCCAAAGATCCCCTTTTCAGACTACTGCCTTGAGATCGCATCAAAGAGCATCGACCTTCCACCCATTGAGGAGAAGGAAATTCTCTACGCGGGAGTGAACTCCTTCGGCTACGGAGGAACGAACGCACACGCGATCCTATCCTCCCCACCAAAAGTTAGACACGAAACTGCGGAGGCTAGAGACGCACAGGGAGGGCTGCGATTTTTTCCTCTGTCAGCCAGAAGCCCAGAGGCTCTCCACGAAACGGCGGGACGGCTCGCGTTCACCATCCGTCGAAACAAGGAAATGACGGTGGAGGACCTCCAGTATACGCTGACCCAACGACGTTCACATCTGACCCACCGTGCCGGCATATTCGCGACAGACCTGAAAGACCTCAGGACAAAACTGATGGCCACTTCCATCGGCGAAGAATCCCGCTCGGTCAGAATCGGCCGCGAATCAACTGCACCCTCCGGAAAGCCCGTATTCGTCTGCACGGGAATGGGCCCGCAATGGTGGGGAATGGGGCATGAGTTATTTAGGTCTGAACCAATATTTCGGCAGACCCTGGAAGACATCGATAAAGCATTCATCAACGTATCTGGATGGTCGATACGCGAGGAAATGCTGAAGAGTGAGTCTGACTCACAGATAGCGCGAACCGAGATCGCACAACCCGCAAACTTTGCCATTCAAATCGCTTTGGCACGACTTTTGAGCTCCTGGGGTGTAGAACCGTCTGCCATCATAGGTCACAGCGTTGGCGAGGTCTCAGCAGCCTACCTCGCTGGAGTGTACACGATGGAGGAAGCGCTCTTGGTTAGCTATCACCGGAGTCGGCTCCAGGGACAAGAGGCTGGCAAGGGGACCATGCTCGCCGTCGGTCTACCCGAAGACCAGATGGAACCCTACCTTATCGGATTTCCGGGGGTTTCCATCGCCGCAGTCAATAGCTTCCAATCAGTTACCTTATCGGGCGACCAGAAGAGCCTCGAATCGATTTCATCCCACCTGAAGGAACAAGAGATCTTCAATAAGTTTCTACGGGTCGAGGTAGCCTATCACAGCCCCCAGATGGATCCTCTTCGAGAAGAAATCCTAGCCGTACTCGAGACACTGGACCCGAAACCGCCAAACCTCCCACTCTACTCCACAGTCAGCGGAAACCGTTCGGATGGCACGGAATGGACGAATGAATACTGGTGGCGCAATGTTAGAGAACCCGTCCGATTCGCCAAGGGGATATCGGCTATGCTTGAGGACGGATACGATCTATTTCTCGAGATCGGCCCTCATCCAGTGCTAGGGAACTCGATTAGGGAGATCGCAGCTGATTCGGGGCATTCGATGCATTCAGTTCCCTCGCTACGCCGCAAAGAACCAGAACTCGAGAACCTGCAAGTTGCCTTCGCAGACCTCTACAATGCTGGGGCGAGCCCCGATTGGACGAAAATTTCTTCGCGAGGCAAACTAGTCACCCTGCCCAAGTATCCGTGGCAGCGAAATACCTACTGGAGTGAATCGGACGAATCGACCATGGACCGAATCGGCCTCGACGGAACGATCTATCTCAATCAGAAGATCGAAGCCCCTCATCCAACATGGGAAGTCGAAATCAACCGAAACTTTTTTCCATTCCTACCAGACCACGGCATCCACGACCAAACCGTTTTCCCCGGCATGGGATACGTAGAAGCTGCGCTCGCCTTAGGAAAGGAGGTATATGGAGAAGAGTCATCCGTTCTAGCCGATGTCGATTTTGAGAAATTTCTCATCATCGACCCAAAGAAGATTCAACTTCTAGTATCCCACATCGACCCTGAAACTGGCTCCTTTGAAATTGGAAGTCGCGAGCTGGGCTCCTCGGGAACCACACAACGACATGCTCGTGGTCGAATCAGCCGGAGAGGTGAGGAGACTCCTCCAAGTTTCGACCTAGCAGAAGCCAAAGAACTTTGCCGAAAGCCCCTCCCGCTGGATACGATGTATGAGAAGTTGAACCGCAGAGGATTGCTCTACGGCCCCACCTTTCGACCCATCACGGAAATCTTCACGGGTCATCAGTGCTTCTTTGCAACACTGGAAACAGAAGTCGACCTGCACCAGGCCGACCACCTCATGCATCCTACTTTGCTGGATGCATGCCTACAACCCATCCTCTACATTGCCCGCAAAGACCGCCTTTTTGTCCCGAACGGAATGAAAAGGATGCGATTTTTCGGTGGATCGGGACGTCGATTTTACGCATTCGGGAGATTACTGAGACAGACCGATTCCTACCTGGAGGGGCAGGTATGGCTTACCGATGAATCGGGGAACGCGATCGCCATAATCGAGCAAATGAGTTGCCAGGCGATTGATACGGAAGCGATCAGCAACGACGCACCTTCTACCTACGTACCATTCTGGAAAGAAGAGGACCAACCTCGAAAAACGGAAGTCTCGTGTATTCCTCCAGCAATCATTATCGGACATACCAGCTTCTCCGACCCATCTCTCCACCAAGCTCTCGGTGGTCGCGGCATCGAATGCCTCATGCTCGATGACTCCAAGACTCGTGACCTTTTAGAGAGTAAAATTACCGAGGTCCTTCCGGAAGGCGGTCGAGTGATCATCACCCTAGGAACAGCAAACCAAAGGGAGACCGCCGACTATGAAAGGATCCTCAAGTGCAATTTGGTATTCCTCGAAATCATACAAGCCATCTCGAAACGTTCGAGCGCGATGGATCTTACCGTATTAACAAGAGGCGGACAACCATCCGCAGACCCCATTTCCAACGACAACCGCGAAGCCTACTCTCTGCCCGCCCTCGGAACCCTCGCCGCAAACGAATCACCATCTGTAAGATTCCGCTCGATTGAACTCGGCACAATGGAAAGCGAGGAATGTGCGAAGAAAGTCTGGCGAGAGATTGCCAATGGAAGTCTCGGCGAGATCGCATTCCATAAAAATGTTCGATCGGAGAAAACACTACGCCGATCGGATCTGCCCGAAGCACCGGTACGAATGGCCGAGCAATCCGTCGACGAGCCCATCGCCATGACGCTGAGCGGCGCCCAGAGAATCGAATCCATTTCCTACAGAAACTGTAATCGAAGAGAGCCGGGTGAAAAGGAAGTTGAAATCCGCATTCATTCTTCGGCCCTCAACTACAAAGACTACCTGAAGGTGGTCGGCCGTCTCAGCACGATAGCGACAAAAGACACCTATTTCGAAGACTCAATCGGCATGGAGTGCATCGGAGAGGTTGTTCGCGCTGGGAACGGATTTGAACCGGTGATGCAAGTCGGCCAGACCGTAATCGGATTCGCGCAGAACGCCTTTTCCTCGTACGCAACTACGCAAGCATCTCTCCTCGTGCCCGCCCCCAGGGAAGCCGGCCCCTGGGCAGCTGGAATCACCGTAGTCTATCTCACAGCGGTCCATGGACTAGAGCGGCTAGCAAACCTGTCAAAAGGGGAACGCGTATTAATCCATCAAGCCACTGGCGGCCTGGGCATGGCGGCGATCCAAGTGGCACGCCGAATTGGTGCCCAAATTTTTGTGACAGCCGGAAGCGAGGAAAAACGCTCCACATTGCGCAGTATGGGAATCGAGCACGTATATGCATCACGCGACCTCAGTTTCTCCGAAGGCATCCGTAAAGCTACCAACGGTGAAGGAGTGGACGTAGTCCTCAGCGCGCTGGCTGGCCCCGCCCAACACGAGAGCCTCTCACTTCTCAGGTCCGGGGGGCGATTCATCGAAGTAGGCAAAAAAGATATCATCGAAAACTCGGGCCTGCCACTTCGCAGCTTCAATCGGAACATACTATTCGCCTCAGTGGACATAGATCGATTGATCTTGGAGCGTCCCATACTGATCAAAGAAATGTTGCAAGAGATAGTCGGCCGGTTTGACCGCGGTGAATTCCAACCGGACCCCGGCCAACTCTTCCCCGCCAATCAGATACAGCAGGCGTTCCAGCTCATGGCCCAAAGCCAACATCGCGGAAAGATCCTACTCGATTACCGAAAGGGATCTGTCGACATCCCCTCCTCCCCGAGGCAGCCGGGCAGGATTCGCTCCGACGGGTCCTATTTGGTGACCGGAGGCACGAGCGGGTTTGGCCTCGAAACCGCCAAATGGCTCTGCCGACAAGGAGCCGGGCGAGTCATTCTCTTAAGCCGTCGAGGGATGGACTCGGACGGACTCAGAGAGACCCTGAACCTACTAGACAGCGAAGACACCGAGATAGTGGTCGAGCAAGGCGACGTCACAGACCCTCTCTCCCTACAACCCACTGCCGCAAAAATGAGCAGCGATGGTTTCACTCCAGCCGGAGTTATTCACGGAGCAATGGTTTTGGACGACAGCCCACTACTGGATATGGAATCAGCGAAATTCTCCCGAGTGTTCGAGCCCAAGGTGAAGGGATTGCTCAACCTCCTCGAGGAACTTCCATCCGCAGAACTAGACTTCTTCTTGTGCTACTCGTCGATCTCTTCACTGATCGGAAATCGCGCACAATCCAACTATGTCGCCGCAAACGCCATTCTAGATGCGACCTGCCATGACCTTAGGTCTAAAGGAGTCCCCGCTCTCTCGATCAATTGGGGAGCCCTTTCGGAAAGTGGAGTCGTTGCCCGATCGAGTGAACTAGGGGGCATCCTGGAGTCAGCCGGCATCACAGGATTGAGCAACCAAGAAGCTCTCACAGTTTTGGAAAAATCCTTAGCCGCGGACCTCCCTCAAGTGGCGGCGTTCTCCTTGGACTGGGAGAAATGGCAAGACAGTCACCCAGCACTCAATGGGGACCCTCGATTCGCGGAACATGTCGAGCGTGCCTCCGGGGGAGAAGAAGACCCTGTACTCACTGAACTACGCCAAGTACTCGAATCCCATCCACCAGAAGAACAGATCATCCTCGTCGAAGAACGCTTAGCCTCCGGCCTTTCCGCAGTTCTCAAAATACCCCCCGATCAAATCAAACCCGAATCGAAGCTCAGCGAAATGGGCGTCGACTCCCTACTGCTCCTAGAACTGAGCCTCGAGCTAAAAGCCCGAACAGGAGTCTCCATTTCAGCCATGGAGTTTCTCAAGGGCCCCAGCCTGCGAGATCTCGGAGGGATCGTTCTGACCCGCGCCGGCCTTACCTTTTAAGATGTCTATTTACTCCTTCTCCTTCCAACCATCATCGCTTAGCCTTTAAATTTTTACTCTGTGGAACAAACGATTTCAGGTATCGACAGTGTTGTCTCTTTTCGCAACAGCCAAGGATTACGAGGCAGGGGAACCCTGGTTCATATAACCCGCTCAATGGCCGTCTTCGAGGTATACAACCCGTTCTCAATCATACAGCTCAGTGAGGTGCTACAAGAGGTTACCATCTCACGGGGAGAAAGGGTCATTTACCGCGGAAAAGGAGTGGTCACAAGCATCGTTAACACGGGGCTCATGACAATCGTTTCGGCAACGTTTACTGACTCCTGGAAGGATCCGGGTGCCCTGCGTCCAGGAAAGAACCTTCAGAGTGAAATTGAAGAATTTATCGAAGGATGGGAAAAGGGACACGACCTCTCTCCAGAGTATCAACTCATCGTAAATAAGATGGGGAACTTCTTCGCAGAAATCAGCCGATGGATCGAAGAGGTCGAGGTCGCTCTTCTCGAAGACATCCATCAAACAACCATCGATGAAGAGGAGTTTCATACATCTGTATCCGGAGCGGTCTCGAACAAGATCGGCGGGTTCCTCCAGGCATTTGAACAAGTAGCGCGGAAGATCCCCCAAGAAGAAGTACCTCTATACAAAGCGTTCGCTCGCCGAGAGCTTCACCCATTCATTTTGTGCGCACCGTTCGCCCACCGTACCTTCACAAAGCCCCTTGGGTACGCGGGAGACTATGAGATGGTGAATATGATGCTGCAGGAGTCTCCATCGCGAGGCAACAGCACCTACGCCCGAATTTTCCATGACCTGCAAACCAATGCCGCTGCTTGCACCGCCCACCGCAACCGAATCGACTTTCTCGAAGCTCGCTTAACGGAGGAAGCCGAACGCGTGCAGGACAGCATGCGAATTTGCAACATTCTCAACGTCGGGTGCGGCCCGGCCGTTGAAGTTCAGCGCTTTATCCGCAACAGCGATTCCTGCGAAGAGTGTTCGTTCACTCTAATGGACTTTAATGAAGAAACTCTTCAGTACACCTCCTCCCGCATTGACGAGTCTGTCAAAGTGTCCGGCCGGCAGCCTGCGATCAACTTCGTACAAAGGTCGATCGACGAATTGCTGAAAGACGTTCACGACGAGAAGGAAGAGATCGTCCCCACCTACGATGTCGTCTACTGCGCCGGCCTCTTCGACTATTTCCCCGATAATGTGTGCCGAAACCTAGTAAGCCTCTACTACCGGTGGGTTAAACCCGGAGGGCTCCTCGTAGTGACCAATGTAACCCCTCGCAATCCAGACCGCTGCACCATGGAACATCTCTTGGAGTGGTATCTAATTTACCGCGACGAGGAAACCATGAAGTCTCTCTCCCCTCGTGGCAGTTCTCCCGTTGTCGAATGCGACGAGACCGGAGTGAACGTGTTCCTCACCATTCGAAAACCGTAGATGAGCGACCTCGCACAGGCGGCGGATACCAGCTTTATGGACGCCTACCGCTCGGCCGATCTTAAGCGAAGAATCAGCCGACTGAGGGTAGCCCTGCTCTTCCCTATACTCTTTTTCCCGCCGGGTGTTTTCATCGACATGTTGGTCTACCCAGACCAAGTCTGGGAACTATTTCGGTTGCGAATATTGGTCGCAGCGATCTCCGGATTGCTCCTGTTTCTCGTCCATCCTTCTTCCTCGATCAAGTTCGTCATAGCTCTGGGCCTCATCGCTTGCCTACTCGATATCGGAACTTTTGGCCTGATGATCGCCATAACCGAGGGAGCTACCTCTCCCTACTATGCCGGGATAAATCTCATCCTCCTAGGGCTATCGGTTCTCATGCCGTGGAACATGAAAGAGACCGGGTTTGTCTGCGCCTCTGCGTTGGCCTTTTATATCGCGATCTGCCTGTTTTCGGGAAATGCGCTCTCGGCCGATGCCGAACCCATCTTCCTCAACAACAGCTTTTTCATCCTCATCACCGGGGCGATCTGTGTCATCTCATCGGGGATACAGACCCGCGCTCGGTTTCGTGATTTCGAACTCCGCCATCAACTGGATGTTCAGAATAAAGATCTCCAAGCGCTGGACAGCCTGAAAACCAATTTCTTCTCAAACATCACCCACGAACTGCGGACTCCTCTCACACTGATTCTAGGACCCGTTGAAACCATCCTCAAGAAATCTCAGGATCTGCCCGACCAGGTGCACGAGAATCTACTGCTGGCCCAACGAAACGCTCTCCGCCTCTTAAAATTGATCAACGACCTCCTGGACCTCACCCGGATGGAGCAGGGAGAAAATGTACTCTCCCTCCGCCACTTCAAAGTGGGCCCCTATCTACTGGGCATCATCGACTCGGTTCGGCACCTCGGCCTCTCCAAAGGGGTCTCGATTCAACTCAAAGAGGGTTCAGCAACCGACACTCTCGAAGCCGACCCCTCAAAACTCGAGAAGATTGTCCTCAATCTTTTGACCAATGCGATTAAGTTCACACCTCGACACGGCGTTATCACGGTCGAGTGGAAGAAGGACGGAGAATTTATTTGTATAAGTGTATCGGATACCGGAGTGGGAATACCCCAAGAGAACATCGAGAAGATTTTTGACCGATTCTATCAGGTCGGAGGAGAGAGCGGATCGCCTTCCCAGGGAGTGGGAATCGGGCTCGCTCTAGTAAAAGAGCTTGTGGAGCAGCACGGTGGGAGATTAGAAGTTTTTAGCGAATCGGGAGAGGGTTCAACTTTCACTTTCAATCTTCCCGCCTCCGCTGAATCAGAGGAAACCGTGCAACCGCTCGAAATCATGGATCATTCATCGGAAGATGCCGAGCCATTCAGGCAAGCATTTCGATCTGCTGATCGCACGCTGGTCAATCGTTCGGTTGATTTGGACGAAGTAAAGGTAACCGGATCCGGGAAATTTACCATCCTGGTAGTCGAAGATGAACCGGACGTGCTCCAATATATCTCCAGTTTCCTTTCCGAGCGGCATCGGGTGATTCAGGCGCGGGAAGGAAGCCGTACCGAAGCCCTGATCGAGGAGTTCCAGCCAGATCTTCTTCTTCTTGACTGGATGCTACCCGGCCGGGATGGACTATCCATTTGCCGTGAATTGCGGAAGGACCCAACACACTCCGACCGAAAGATCGTCATCCTCACGGCCCGGGTTGATGAGCAATCCAAAATGCATGCCCTCGAAGCAGGCGCCGATGATTTTCTGCTCAAGCCCTTCAGTAGCTTGGAGCTACAAACGCGAATCGAAAACCTCTTGCGATCGGGCGATCTGCAGAAAAGCCTTCGTGATCGAAATCAGGAGTTGCAAGATACGCTGAGAAAACTGGAGGAAACCGAAGCGCAATTGATTCAAAGTGAAAAAGTAAACGCGCTTGGTTCTCTCTCGGCGGGTCTTCTTCACGAGATCAACAATCCACTCAATTACGCCTACTCAGGCGTCCAACTCCTCGAGATGGACGCCGATTCGTTCGACAAGGATTCTCTCGAAACCATTCAGGATATCCGCGATGGCATTCGACGAGTCATCGATGTGATTCGAGATCTGAAAACGTTTGCCTACCCAGAGAAACCCGGGAGCCAAAGCAGGTTCACGTTGCGAGAGATCGTGGATCCGGCCCGCAAGATCGCTACTCGCGACTTGGAGGAGATCGAGTTCGTCGAGGATTTCCCCGAGGATCTTGCGTTTGTGGGTCAGAAAACCCAGCTGCTTCACGTCCTCATCAACATGTTCACGAACTCGGGCCGCGCCCTTCACGAGAACACCGGCTCCCAACCGCCCCGGATTATTCTTCGCGGGGAAAGAAATTCGAGAGGCATCACTCTCCGCTGCACTGACAATGGTCCGGGCATTCCGAGCGAGATTATAAATCGTATTTTCGACCCATTCTTCACGACTCGCGATGTCGGTGAGGGAATGGGGATGGGACTTTCCATTTGCAGAACAATTGTCGAGAATCATGGAGGCTCGCTCGAGGTGTCCTCCACCCCTGGCAAAGAAACGACTTTCACGATTTCCATTCCAGAATCTTCACAGAACAACAGCCATGAGTGACTCTACCGATATCGAAAAACCAGGCATCCTCTATGTGGATGACGAAGAAAAGGCCCTTAAGTATTTCGCCAAAGCGTTCTCCCGCGATTTTCGAGTCCTGACCGCCTCCAATGTACGCGACGGCCTCGAAACTCTTGAGCGAGAAGGCGACTCGATCGCACTCGTTCTATCCGACCAACGCATGCCCGAGGCCACCGGGGTGGAATTTTTGTCCAAGGTCTACGCGCTCTACCCGAGCAAGATCCGTATCCTTACCACCGCCTACTCCGACCTCGACAGCGCAATCCAATCGGTCAATCAAGGGCGCATCTATCAGTACGTAGTCAAACCATGGGACCTACGGGACCTCCAGATGATCCTCCGACGCGCCTACGATTTCTACTCCCTGCTGACCGAGCGCAATGAGTTGATGTCGATCAAAATGAGCACCTTCCAGCGGATCGTTCTCGCTGATCGAACAAAAACTCTTCAAGTGATTTCCAGCGCACTCGGCGGCGAAGTGGGTGATGGCCTTCTGTCGGCCCTGTCGTCTCTCATCGCAGCTCTTCCAACGAGTCTCGACACAAACCCCGCTCGGGCAGGCAACGCGTTTCTTCGAGGCGGACTGCAAGACCTCATGCGACAAGAGCGTGAAACCCACGAGAGGATCCTCACGTTCTGGCAGTCCAATTCGATGCCCCTCGATTCGTCCGTCTCCCTCTTTGCGGAGAAGCTGCAGGAACAACTCGGTGGCGAAAATGAACTGCACTGTTCCGTCGAGAGCGGTGGGGGCGCGCACACCGTCTCAATCCAGTCGAATGGCGATGACCCAGCCGCTGTACTCCATTCGATTTTCGGTGTCCTTACAGAGCCCAGCCCTTCCGATTCCTCACTCATTCTATTCCGCCTCCTACCGCTTTTGGAAAAGGATTCTGGTGCCTTAATCCTGAATTGGAATAACGCTCAGCTTGTAAAAATCACGGGATGTTCGAAAACAGACAATTCTGCTCTTGAAGAGGAGCTCGAAACTCTCTATGACCGTTGGGATTCTAATTCCCTCTAATTGGCCAAATTACTGGTCATGTTCCAACAAGACCAATGACATCCTCAGCACAGAAAGAACCATCCGTCCTCTTCGTAGACGATGAGATCAAAGCGCTGAAGGTATTTGAAAAGGCCTTTCGCAATCAATTTTCGGTATTTACCGCTCCCTCCACCGCTGAAGCCATGGAGGTCCTCAAGGAGCACAGCGACGAGATCGGCGTGGTTATAGCCGATCAAAAAATGCCCGGAGGCAGCGGAATTGATTTTCTGCATGAGGTTCGCGAACGATTTCCGGACAAGATCCGCCTCCTCACCACCGCCTATACCGAGATCGAAACTCTCGTCGGTGCCATCAACGAGGGCTCCGTGTTTCGATTTATTTCCAAACCGTGGAATCTACAGAGTCTCGGCGAAGAAATCGCCGAAGCCCGGCAAAGCTATCATCTGTCCGCCCGGGATCGGGAATTTATCAATCGTCGTCTCGAGGAACTGAAGGACGCCGTTCTCGATGAAAAAGTCGCTGAGGTGGGCACCGTGGCCATTAGCTTGAGCCACTACGTCGACAATGCTCTCTGCCCTTTCGACCTTCTTATTTCGAAAATCAGCGAGAACCTGAGTAAAGAAACTGACGAGTCCTACCTGAGCTTCCTCAAACGGATCCGGGAACACATCCGGGCGACTTCCGAAAACATTTCCCATCTTCGCCTAGTCGACGCCCCGCTGGAGACGGAACGACTCGAATCCGTCGACCTTTCCGAGTTGCTGGATCGTTGCCTCACCCGAAATCGAGAACTCTGCGAAGGCAAAAATATTACCTTCTCCGTGGAGCGGGGAAGCGATCCATATACCGTCACGGGAGATCCGGAACGACTCGCAGACTTCTTCCACTTCATGATCGCCGAAGAAGTCGTTTCACTGAACCGGGATTCATGCATTTCAATCCAGCTCCAAAAATCGAGTGAAGCGGGTGTCGAAATTAAAATTTCAGACAATCAACCCCTCCGCCCCGGGGTTTCTCCAGACGACTTCCTCTATCCATTCAATGTGCGAAGCGCCAATCCGAGAAACTTTGGTGTCTTTCTCATCTGTGCGTATTTTCATGTACGGGCCCACGGTGGAACAATGAAAGTACGGCAAAAAGAAAACGGAGGTCTCACCTTCTGCTTCTTTTTCTCTACCCATCCGTCGCTTCCATCCTCAGAGTAATTAAAAGCTAATCACATTCTCGCCAAACGGCGGAATGTCTGATTCGATAGGTCAACAAAGAGACTTGTCAATGGAAGGAGCCGCCAAGAAATCTATCCTCGTCGTCGACGATGAGCCCCTCATTCGAGAGACGTTGGAGTTCGGATTACAAAAGGACTTTTCCGTAAGGTTGGCTGGTTCCGGGCGAGAAGCGATCGAAGCTGCCAAGCAAGAGTCATTTCCCGTCGTCATTCTCGACCTCCGGATGAACGACCTAGGTGGATTGGATACACTGCGCGAACTCAGGAAGATCGATCAGGAGCAAAAGATCATTATCCTGACAGCTCACCAGTCCATGGAATCTGCCATTGAAGCCGTCAACCTCGGGGCTTTCAACTACCTGACAAAACCTTGTGATCTGGTCTATCTGCGAGAACTGGTTTCAAAAGCTCATCGACTTTATTTTGAAGAAAAGGTTCGCGCTGATAAATTTCGAAACAGCGCCGGCAGCATCCACGACGAGGTGCTCTCACTCCTCTGCCACGAATTCAATACTCCGCTCAACGGCATAATCGGTTTCTCCGGACTCCTCGCTGACGACATCAAATCATCCGAACATCGGGAGATGGCAGAATACATCGAACGAAGCGGCAAAAACTTGCACTCCATTTTCATGGAGATGGTCGATTATTTGAGCAGCAACCGCCCCAAGGGCCCGTCCCGCGAAAGCCGATTCAGCGTCCGTTCCCTTGAAGAGTGGCTAACCTCATCCGATTTCGAGAACCAATGCTCGGTGTTTTTCAGTGGGTGTGAAGAGAAAGCAATTCGCACCTACAACGGTTCATTCCGCACCCTAAAGATGGTTCTCTCAAAGATCGGCCAAGCAGCGAAACTGCCAACGGACGATGAACTCAGCATAGTGATCTGGATCCGCAATGAGAACGGCAAGGACACTCTCCATCTGCAAATTCAAGGCGATGGTTTGAACGAACTACTTAGGATCGCGGGCTCGCCCGAAGCCATATTCTCCCCCTATGCCTCTTCGAGGCTCAACCTAACCGGAAATTCTCTCGGCCTTGGGCTTCACCTCGCCACCTGCCGGAACCTGGCAGAATCCGCCGATATCGGCATTTCCTGCCAGGCAGACGACAAGAATCGGGTAAGAATCCTTCTGAATCTAGCAATCCAACCGGAAAGCGAGATCCCAGACGACCCGATCTGACTTGGCACACGCAGAATCAGCGATTCCGCGTACCTTCGATCATCTCGCGAACCGATACACGACCCTCGTAAAGAGCGCGCCCGACGATGACTCCGGCAACGTTATTGTGCTTGTTGGACAGGTCGGCCAGCGCCTCCACATCTGCCTGCGAAGAAACTCCCCCGGAGGTGATCACCGATAGACCGCAGGATTCTGCCAACTCGGCCTGGCGAACTAAATTCGGACCGGTCAATGCCCCGTCCGTCGCAATATCGGTGTGAATTACAGTCTTCACGCCAACTTTCTCCATTTGACTAGCGAAATCGATCGTCTCCACTTCGGTACCCTTCACCCAACCACGCAGCGCGAGCTTACCATCTCGGGCGTCGAGACCCACAGCGATCGCGTCAGCCCCGAAACGCGCAACTGACGCTGCGGGGAAATCCGGATTCTCTACAGCAGATGTTCCCAAAACCACACGAGCTGCACCTGCGGCCAAGGTCCTTTCAACGACCTCTTCATTTCGCATGCCTCCCCCAACCTGGATTCGACAACCAAGGGCAGCGATCCGCGAAATAATCTCCAAATGCGCAGGCTTTCCCGTAAAAGCACCATCCAAATCCACCACATGCAGCCACTCAGCACCTTCGGCGATCCACTTTTCCGCGGCCTCCAGAGGATCCTCAAAATAGACAGTCTCTTGATCGGCTTTTCCGTGAAGCAACCGCACACAACGGCCGCCGCGGAGGTCAATAGCAGGATAAATCGTAAACATTTCTAGATTTCATGCGTTAGGCCCGAGAGAGATTCAACCGAATTCGACAATCCAGCCTCCTTTGTCAGATCAATTTAATTTGACAGGTGGCCTCGGCCAGCACGATGGCATCTCACAGAGATTGACGCAGCGGCGCGCAATGCGATGAAATAGCGTCCATGGACAATCAGTTGCCAGAATCATCAATTTCACCAGAACTACTCGTAGCCGCCCTCTATCGATTCACTGACGTCGCCCATACCGCGGAGATGCGCCAATGGATATTCGATCTCGGCACGAGGGAGGATCTCTGTGGAACGATTCTGGTAGCCCCGGAAGGAATCAATGGCACTATCGCCGGTCTTCCTGATCAGGTTCGATCCTTTCTCAGCATGCTGGAAGCGCGCGACGGTCTCGAGAATTTAGAAATTCGCTACTCAAACTGCACCCAGCGTCCTTTCCAACGTTGGCGGGTTCGCCTAAAAAATGAGATCGTTACTCTCGGTGTAGAAAATGTTGATCCACGCGATGAGGTCGGCATCTACCTCGATCCAGCCGATTGGAACCGGCTTCTTCAGGAAGAAGAGGTAACCCTCATCGACACTCGCAATCACTACGAAACCAGCGTTGGCAAATTCAAAGGAGCCATTGATCCCGACACCGAGACATTCCGGGAATTTCCAGAGTGGGTTGAGAAGAATTTGGATCCCGAAAAAAACCCGAAAGTCGCCATGTACTGTACCGGCGGCATCCGCTGTGAGAAAGCGACCAACCTCCTTCTCCAAAAGGGCTTTCGCGAGGTGTATCACCTCAAGGGCGGCATTCTCCGCTACCTTGAGGAGACACCCCCATCCGAAACTCTATGGGAAGGCGAATGTTTCGTTTTCGACGAGCGAATCTCCGTCGACCAAAAATTGCAGCCCGGCAACCATATCATTTGCGATAGGTGTCAACTACCGGTACCTGCAGATCAAATGGAATCCCACCAGTGCGGGAAACTCAAACGGGCAAATATGGCCGAATAACCGGCTTTTGCGCCTAGAGTTCTAACATTTGGGGCGGTGTTTGCCGTCTGCAGAATCCTCTTTGCCTTCTCTATCGTTTGGCAATTCCGCAAAATGCTCCAAGATTCTAGAGAGATCCTCCAACAAGAGTGAGGCCATGTCTCGGCTGAAATCCTCTTTCACTACGATTCGCAATACTGCGATATCGGCGGCGTCTTCCGGCAAAGTATAGGCTGGGATCAGCCACCCCCGATGGCGAACCTGTTCAGAGATGTCAAAAACGGTGTAATTGACGTCTGCATCTTCCTTAATGCGGAAGGCCAAAACCGGAATGTCTTCGCCCGGCCCCAGAATCTCAAACGGCCCAACTTTAACCAACTCTCCAGCGAGGAACCGAGCGGTATCACGTGAAGAAGCCATTAAGCGTCGGTACCCTTCTTTTCCTAGACGGATGAAGTTATAATACTGAGCAACGACCTGGTTTCCCGGGCGTGAGAAATTGAGGGCGAAGGTCGGCATATCCCCACCGAGATAGTTCACTTTGAAGACCAACTCTTCGGGTAACTCGTCTTCGTCTCTCCAGATGATCCATCCTACGCCTGGGTAGACCAACCCATACTTGTGACCAGAGACATTGATCGACTTGACCCATTTGAGGCGAAAATCCCATTCAAGATCCGGCTGAAGAAAAGGAGCAACAAACCCACCACTGGCAGCGTCCACGTGTAGCGGAACCTCCCAGCCTGTCTTGGAATTCAATTCTTCAAGGGCATCGTTAATCTCTTTAATCGGTTCGTACTGCCCAGTAAACGTCGTACCTAGAATACCAACAACCCCGATCGTGTTTTCGTCACAACGTTTGATCACTTCTTCCGAATTGATCATGTAGCGACCCTTCTCAATCGGAATGTACCGAGGCTCAATTTCCCAATAACGGCAGAATTTTTCCCAACAGACCTGAACATCGATTCCGAGAACCAGATTGGGCTTATCCGCTGGTTTCCCGGCCGCTTCCCGGCGCTTCCGCCACTGCCATTTGAGGGCCATCCCACCGAGCATTGCGGCCTCACTGGAACCAATCGTGGAACATCCGCAAGGGGTCTCACCCTCAGGTGCGTTGTACAGTTTCGAAAGGATATTCACGCACCGCATCTCGATCTCAGCGGTTTGTGGATATTCATCTTTGTCGATCATGTTCTTTTCGAACGTTTCCTGCATCAACTCACGAGCTTCCGGCTCCATCCACGTCGTCACGAAAGTTGCCAAATTAAGCCGTGCATTTCCATCCAACATCAGCTCGTCGTGGATGATTTGCTTCGCCGTCTGAGGAGGCATCTCTCCTTCTGGCATCGCATACCGCGGAATTGGTTCGCTGATATAGCGAGACCCGAATGTCGGGTTCAACGTTTCTTCGTGGGGTTTCGGATCGGCTTTCTTATGGATCATGAGAAAAGTGTGGAGAATCGTTCAATTGCGAGACCGGACCTGAGGCTGTGAGCCGAGACGCATCAGGTCAACCGGTAAAGAGTCAGTTAACTCTCGAATACCGTGAAGACTTTCAATCCTGCCAAAAAGCAGTTTTCCCAAGCAGATCGATGAGCCGACAGAACTCTAACCATCAATACCCAAAAGATCAGCTCTCCCCTGGGACCTCGACTAGTTTAGCACGATGATCTGCCCATTCAAAAACTTCCTCCGGGGTCCATCCCTTTTCTCTTAACTCCCTAATCGAAACGGACTTCGCTGTTTTAGAAAGGCGCGCCCCCGACTCCTCACAGACCAGTGGCACATGACAAAATCGGGGAACGCGCGCGCCCACCGCCTCATAGATCAATATCTGACGAGCCGTAGAGAGCAGCAGATCTTCTCCACGGACGACTTCTGTAATCTTCATAGCGATATCATCTGCCACTACGGCTAACTCATAGGAAGGAGATCCAGACTTACGCCAAATTAAGAAATCTCCAAAATCCTCACCCGCCACATAGCTCACCGTGCCCCTCTCCCCATCTTTGAAGACAACTCGCCGTCCATCCGGCACCCGAAAGCGCCAATTTACATCCGTACGCGGCGTGTACCCCGCGGCACTTTTTCGGAAGTTGCCGGGGAAAAAGACACCTCCATCAATCTCCCGGCCGGGGTTCTCGGCAAGAATCTCCTTTCGAGACGCATCTGACGGATAGACAAAACCACTCTTAATCAACGAACGAAATACCCGCTCGTGTTCTTTCAAACGATCGCTCTGCCGGTATGGACCATACTCCCCTCCTCGAAAACCACCCTCGTCCCAGCGAATCCCCATCCAAGCGAGATCCTCCAATACTGCCTCTTCATATTCCGGACGGCATCTCTCGCGGTCGATATCCTCCATCCGCAGAACCAGCGTACCCTTTTCGCTGTGCGCCCTGACCCAAGCCTCCCGGAATGTCCGGGCATGCCCCGCATGAAGCATTCCCGAAGGAGTGGGAGCCAATCGTCCCCGATATCCTGACTGCCTACCTACCACCCCAGTCAGCTTGCCGCCCATCAGGAAAACCGCAATTCCTCCTTTTCCCTAACCTTCACTTTGTCTGACCTATTTTTATTGACGACAAAACAGTAGCCTCGGAAAGCCCGAAGGAGGTATCAATAATTGAACAAATCGCTTTCTTTAAACGACTTACCCGTTCTCTTTTCCAAAGAAGAACGCACCTTTCCCTTGGCGTTTTTAGTCAAACGGCGTCCCTTGCAAGCCCTTGCAACCATTTTGTGAGTCAGGCCGTCTTCGGCCGCCGCAACAAGATCATGAGCCCGAAGCCCTTCTTCCTCCATGACTCCGGCAATCGGTTGGAGCCCCAAATTCCTTTCTATATCCATCGCTACCGACATGCCCGCCCACTCAACTCGGTGCAAGTCGATTTTTCGAGTGGATCCCTATGCCTAAGCCGACTCTTTAAAATTCTCCAGAACCACTTCCTTCTCCCAGGAAGGATCCTCTTCAACCGGCGGCAATTCCTGGGCCTGTTCTTCTTCGCTCGCTTTCCGAGCCGCCTTTTCCTCTAGCCGTCGCTCAAATTCATCGAAGCCAATAATTTCAAAGCTCCCGTCGAAATTCTCCACCAATGCCGTCAGCGACTCCACCCAATCTCCACTGTTCAAATAGTGGATATCATCGATTTGTTTGTTTGCCGCAGTGTGAATATGACCACAGATAATCCCCCGGCACTTCCGATCACGAGCCAAGTCCCGCAGCTTGTCTTCAAACTTGTCCACAAAGCTGACGGCGCTTTTCACCTTCGCTTTGATCTGCTTACTCAAAGAGTAATAGGGTTTCCCACGCCAACTGCGATAGCGATTATAGAGCCGGTTTATTTTCAGAAGAGTCTGATAACCAACATCTCCCAAAATCGCTACCCACTTATGATTCGTCGTAATAGAATCGAATCCATCTCCGTGTACGACCAGATAGTCTCCAGCAGGCGTCGTATGGATGAATTCATTGACGATATGCAACCGATCAAACTCCAAGGGAAGAAAACGATAGAGAATGTCATCGTGATTCCCACGGAGGTAAATGACCTCTGTATCCTTTTTCTCTAACTTCTTTAGAATCAACCGAATGAACCGAGTGTGCTGCTTCGTCCACCCTCCTTTACGGGATAAACTCCACCCATCGATAATGTCTCCATTCAGAATCAAGCGCTCTGAGTGGGTATGTTTCAGGAAGTAATTAACCTCATCAATCCGGCAATCGCGGGTGCCCAGATGAACATCAGAGATAATTATAGTCTTAAATTTCAGAGAAACTTTTTTCACAGGCCGTGGTTCCAGTTTCTTCTTTGAATGACGCATCCAACTCTGGGTCAAAGAGAATGCAAATTTGCGACGGCATTGTCACAGTCCGGATTCGACGCTGATTCTTAGAAACAGAAAGGAGAAATTGGGTATACCCGCTTATTGCCAGTCAATCCATCTCTCCCAAATCACTGGTTAACCCGACCACATCGTTTTAATGATTGCCAAATACCGGGCTTTCCCAATCGTATACGGCTCTTCTCATGGCTACGGAAAAACTCACTTCTTCGAAGACTATTCTTTTCGATCTCTTTCTAACAGGTCTCTTCTTCCTGTTTATGACGTATATGCTACGTCCTTTCGTACCGGCCCAAACACCTGCGTACGTCTGGGGCTTCGCGGCATTCACCGCGATACCTCTCACAGGAGTGTTTTGGCTAGCCAGCCAAATGTTTCGCGTGACACTCACCGATCAACTACGCCGGAACAAAGCTCAAAAAGAAGCTTGATTCCGAGCGCTCCATCGGCATTCTCTCCCCTTTTTTCGCATAAAATCATGTCTCAGCACCGCAGTTTTCAAGTTGGAGGCTCTGCCAGCCTCAAAAAACGTAACGTTCTTTCCCGCTTCGAACGCGTGGAGCTCCTCCGTAAGCGCGGTGAGTGGAAAGACGGCGACCGCGTCGTAGGTCTTAAAAAGACCAAACCCGAGGAATAATCTCTGGGCGCGGATACTGCCGCGAAGCAGTTATCCAATCAATTCGAGCGGGCGAACAACTCACGGCAGAGTTCGCACCGTTTCCCGTCGCACCCTCTGGCTGGACACTTCTCCCTTCCAAAAAAGATAATCTGGAGATGGACCTTGCCCCAGGTCTCTTTCGCAAACAAGCGCTTCAAATCTCTTTCGGTCTGGACGACATTCTTTCCTGAACTTAGCTTCCAGCGCATCGCCAGGCGATGAATATGGGTATCAACTGGAAACGCAGGTTCTCCAAAGGCCTGAACCATTACAACTGAAGCCGTCTTGTGCCCAACTCCGGGAAGCGCCTCCAGCTCCTCCATGGTTCGAGGAATCTCTCCCCCATGGTCCTGAACAAGAATCCGGGAAAGTCCCGCGATCGCCTTAGACTTTGCAGGTGCTAAACCACAAGGACGGATAATCCCCTTAATCTCTTCCTCTGGAACCAATACCATCTCCTCAGGAGTGGAAGCTCGGGCGAATAAGGCGGGCGTTACCTGATTCACACGTATGTCCGTGCATTGCGCCGAAAGAAGCACTGCGATGAGCAAAGTATACGTACTAGTGTGGTCCAAAGGAATCGGCGTCTCTGGATACCATTCATCCAACCTTTTTTGGATGAGTCTGGCTCTCTCCTGTTTAGTCATCTTCCTTTTTCAAAAGGATTTTCACTTGATCTCATAGCTAAAGAGATCATCGCGACAATCGAGCACCCACTTCCCATTCTCATCCTTCACATCCATTTCCCAACGGACCAAGCCGACCCCTGGGCCCATAAAAAGGCGCTGCCGGTCGGAATCTTCCGGAGCATCACTGTATTGGGTCTCAAACTGATAGACAACCACCTCGAATTGGCCCGCAGCCACTTCGATCTTCCGATCCACCGCAATCACCTCGTACTCGCTTTCATCTGCATGGTATTTAAACCCGACTTCGACTGGATAGGGTAAAGTTAATGAAAAATGCTCTAGTGACCCGGGAGGCGTTGCACCTTGTTCATTTTCCGAAAAATGATGGCTCCCCTCAGCGCTATTGTACTCCCAAAAGTATGAGTATGCATCGGCATCCAAAGAAGCTCCTGACAGCCGCTCAAAAAGGGTTCGCCAATCCGTAACGAGCTCGACTCGATAAATTTTCACTCCATCCAGCTCCTGCACCCCCACCACTCGCTCCTGAGCGGTCCCTCCAGAAACCATGGTATCTCCCTCAAAATAATAGCTCGAATACTCCCAGGTGCTTCCCAAGCTTCTGGGCTGAATTTCATCGGATTCCACCGAAGTAGCCGACTCATTCGCAGCGGCTACACCACAGGATATTAAAGCAACACAGAGAGCTAAAAAGAGTTTCATTAGAATCATACATTGGTATGAGCTCCTTGGACTGGCAAGGCTACTGATGGTCGGTTTTCGGAGGTGAACGGATTGCCCGAATCCCGGGCTTTCAATGCCTGTCCGGATCGACTTCCTTCCTATCCCAACAAAACGTGGCTAGCCAAACAGCCTAGTACGAAGCCCTCTCCCCACCGCGAGCCCATTCCAATCCGTCCCTCGCATTGGATGCGAGGACTTACCCCGTATTGGGCGAGAAGAATCTTTAGCCAATTCTCTCTCAACAAATTCCGCTGACCCGAGGATAATTCCATCCGAAAAATATCGAACTCTACATCGTAAAATTGAACTCAGAGGCACGGTTCCCTTCTCTTTCTCAAGCACCCGGACTGCCTCTTCCCTCTCGAAAGCGGCCTTTCCTTCCCGGAATTCAGAGCCGACCCCGTAGAGAGTTTTACGATACCCCGCCAAGTCCCTTTCCACAACTGACAGAGCTCTCCGAGCCCTCCGACCACCCCCCATAGCCTCACCATATCCACAAAACCGGTAGTCTTTCGGATCTTCGATGATACCGGCCCGAACCGCATTTAGATCAATGTATGCTGCCACAGTCTTGAGAGCCCATCGATCTCCCTCGACCAAGACACTTTTGAATCGCTCGGACCAAAGCGCTCCGAACCGTTCCCGCGAACGGTTGAACCAATGGGCAAAGCGCTGCTTTAAAGTCTTCATAAACCAGGAGACGTCATGCATCCGTGCGGTCAGTTCCTGCCGCAATCCCTTGCCCTCCAAGGTAGAGTTCGCCAAATGCCACTCGAGAACTTCCGCCCTCATAGGCTGCCAAGGCGTAGGCTCAGGATACAGTCGGCGAAAGCGGCGAACCAACTCGTCGTCCGACACCGGAACCTCCTTTGCCGGCACTTCCACCAGCACGTGGAAATGATTCTTCATCACCGCATATGTAATCACCTGAATCCCCGAGAACTCAGCCACCTGCCATATCATTTTTCGAAGAATCTCTCGCTCCCGGTCTCCAAATAAAGCCTCTCCGGCCACCGTCCTACTCATCAGGTGATAGTATGCCGTCTCTCCCAATACCTTGCGCCTCATACCACCATTCCAGAGCAAAATCACGGTCCAGGTCAACTCTATTTTGTCTGACAAATTAGAAAGAACTCTTCCGATTGAGAACAATGTCTTTGACCTTGGTGTGCTGGTATACAAATTTCCACTATACCTTGTCTAATTTATTCGCAGATACGTCCGCATCCCTTGATCTCGAGAACGAGTTGAAGAGGTATTTTGGATTTTCGAAGTTTCGCGGTCCTCAGGGGGCTATTGTTCGGGACATGCTGGCTGGGAAAGACTTGCTGGTGGTGCTGCCTACTGGCGGGGGGAAATCGCTTTGTTATCAGCTTCCTGCGCTGCTCTCCGAAGGGCTTACTATTGTGGTTTCGCCTTTGATTGCCCTGATGAAGGACCAGGTGGATGTTCTTCGGTCCCGGAAGGCTCCGGTGGCGGTCTTTCACAGTCTTCAGTCTAATGAGGAGAGGAGAGATACGCTGCAGTTCCTTCGGTCGGGAGGGTGCCGGTTGCTGTACGTGGCACCGGAGCGGTTTCGCGCGGCGGGGTTCTTAGAGAGTCTGCAGGGGCATCAGATTGATCGATTTGCGATTGATGAGGCGCATTGCCTTTCGCAGTGGGGGCATGACTTTCGTCCGGATTATCTTCGGCTAGGAGAAGCGATACGGGCCTTGGGGAATCCACCGGTAGCGGCGTTTACAGCCACCGCCACCCCGATCGTCCGAGATGATATTTCTGCAAATCTCGGGCTTCGGGATCCGGTGATTCGGGTCTCTGGATTTGCTCGGGACAATTTGGCATTTCGGGTTCGTCGGGTCTCTGGAGAGAAAGACAAGCTGGAAGCGGTCCGCGCCTTGGTGCGCCGATGGAAGACTGGCATAATTTATTGTGCGACACGCAAGAAAGTAGAGAAGGTATCGCAAGCTCTCTCGGAGCAAGGGGCATCCGTAATCTCATACCACGGAGGGATGGATGGGAATGCCCGAGAAAACGCCCAGAATCGGTTTATGGCCCGCGAATACGACATCGCGGTGGCCACAAATGCATTTGGAATGGGGATTGATCGTGCCGACGTGCGCTTCGTCATCCACTATGAACTTCCGGGCAGTCCCGAAGCCTACTATCAAGAAGCTGGTAGAGCGGGGCGGGATGGGGAGCCGGGGGAGTGTGAACTTCTGTACAACTACGCAGATCGGCGCACCCAAGAATTTTTTATTGAAGGGTCAAATCCTTCTGCGGCGCTGATCCGGACGATTTACAATTCTCTGCGCACACTTTCGGACGAGCGGCACGAACTCCGTTTAACAGTCGACGATCTAGTTGATCATCAATCTGAGCGGGTAAACCCGATGGCAGTTTCCACGGCATTGGGAATTCTCGCCCGCAGTGGATGGATCGAGCGGTTCGACATACCCGGTAGGCGGATGAAAGGTACCCGCCTATTGCGTCCCAAGCAGAGTGCAGCGGCCCTTCCATTGGACGACCAGGCCCTTCGCGAGAAACGGAGGCGAGACGATCAAAAACTGGAATCGATCATCTCCTTCTGCGAGCACTCTTCCGGATGCCGCCAAGACTGGATCCTGGACTATTTTGGAGAAGAGAGCCGACAGCGCTGTGGACGTTGCGACCACTGCACCTCCCGCGAGGATCCGGATCTTCGTGCACCGACTGCAGACGAGCAGCTTTTGGCCCGGCAGCTTTTGAGCGGCGTGGCCCGCATGAGCCGCCGGGCAGGCCCCCGCAGTTGGGAGGCGCGTTTCGGGAAATCCAAAATTTTGGATTCTCTGATCGGCGTATCTCCCACTGGTCCGACTGCGGAGTACGTGGAGCAACTCTCGACCTTTGGGCTGCTCGCCGACGAACCGAAGAAGCGCTTGCAGGCAGTCTTCCGCGAGTTGGAAAAACGCCACTATTTGACCACTGATCGCTCGGAAGGATTCCCGCTGCTAGGCATCAGCGATCGAGGCGTCAACGTACTCCTAGACGGCCAGACATGCCATCTGGACTGGGATTCCATTCCCGGCAAAAAGGTGGTGCGACAGCGGCGGCAAAAAAAATCTGATTCCTCCGCGGATACACCCGCATTGACAGGTGACGACCAAAAGCTCTTCGAACGGCTCCGCGAACTTCGGCGAGAAGTCGCCGCTGAACGGGGAGTCCCGGCTTTCACAATTTTTCACGATCAAACCTTGGCGGAATTGGCCGAGGAGAGACCGAACTCCATCGATTCAGCGCTTCAGATCAAAGGAATCGGCCCGGCAAAAGTGAAAAAGGAGCTCCCGCTATTTCTGGAAACGATTCGGGGTTGGTCTGAAAATCGGACCTAGATTCGAGCCTTCAACGGGCCCATGGTGGAATCTCACCAAGGACGATTCCAAAGATCGGGACGAACAAGAGATAGAGTGCCAGCGGGATCAGGAACAACCCGATGACATTCAACCCGAAACCGCTGCGAGCCATCTGAGGAATGGTCACATGACCGGATCCAAAGACAATCGCATTGGGCGGCGTCGCCACCGGCAACATAAAGGCGCAGGAGGCGGCAAGTGCTGCAGGAGCGAGTAAGAGCATAGGATTTTCTCCCAGACCAATCGCTGTACCGGCCAGGACAGGCATCAACATCGCTGCCGTGGCAGTGTTCGAAGTCAACTCCGTGAGGAAGACAACGAGAATGGTGACGCCCACCACAATAAACAGCATGGGCAGGCCTTCCAAAACCTTGACCTGATCGACCACCCACACGGCTAAGCCCGAAGCTTCAAATCCTTTAGCGAGGGCTAATCCACCTCCGAAAAGAACCAATACCCCCCACGGCAACTTGGCAGCCCATTCCCAATTCATCACGAATAGGCGCTTTCGCAGATTGAGCGGAATCAGGAAAAGGATAATCGCACCAGCAATCGCAATGGTGGAATCTTTGACAAATGAAGGTTCGGGAAAGAAGGAGGCAATCGTTGGTCGAAAAATCCACGCCAGACCCGTGAGGCAAAATACAAGCGCAGTCCATTTCTCACCCGCGGACATGCTGCCCATCTGCCGCAATTCATTATTCACAATTTTATCCGCATCCTTGATCTCGAGCGCCTTCATGGGGTTGGCGACACGGGTGAGCCACAACCAGCACAGTGGCAGGAAGATCGCGGTGAACGGAATGCCGACCATTAGCCACTGCGCAAAAGTGATTTCGTAACCGAAGGAGCTGGAAAGATAGGAGGCCAAGACCGTATTGGGAGGTGTCCCGATCAAAGTCGCCATGCCCCCGATCGAAGCAGAATAGGCGATCCCCAGCATTAGGTTTAGAAACAACGGTTTCGCCAGAGCGGAATCCAGGCCGGAACGCTCCATATCTGACGTCACCTGAAGAGTTACCGCCAAGCCAATCGGCATCATCATCACCGCGGTTGCAGTATTGGAAACGAAAGCTGACAAGATCGCGGTAGCCAACATGAACCCGAGAACCAATCGCCCCGCAGAGAATCCGGTGACCCGGATGATATGGAGAGCAATCCTACGGTGCAGATCCCATCGCTGCATGGCTAAAGCGATCACGAAGCCACCAAAGAACAGATAGATCAGATGATTTCCATACGCTACCGTTGTATTGGGTGCCGAGAGGATACCGAGCGTCGGAAACAGGACAATGGGCAACAAACTGGTCGCCGGAATGGGAATCGCTTCACTGATCCACCAAATCGCCATCAAGCTGGCGACAGCCGCCATCCGCCACCCCTCGATTGGCAAACCCTCAGGCGCGGGAAGACACAATAAAATGACGAAAACGATGGGGCCAGCGGCAAGACCTACCCGCTGACGCATACCAAATTCACGCGAATGATCATCCGGAGCCCGGTTGGGGTCTTTTTGCACGCGGTAGTGCTCATCGGACGGCGCAGATTCTAAAACGCCGGGAAGATCATCATCCCGGCCCGGATCTCTACTAGTGTTCTGGGGCAAAACTGTAAGGGGTTTGGTGAAGGGCGGTAATCAAACCGATTTGGGATCGATTTCCTGAGGCCCCTGACCTGGGTTTGACTTGAAATATCGACCGGTCGACCGGTCCCGTTCATAGCGAGTAAATCCAGACTGGGCGAGA
The DNA here is from genome assembly GCA_002388665.1 of Opitutia bacterium UBA4506. Taxonomy (GTDB): domain Bacteria; phylum Verrucomicrobiota; class Verrucomicrobiia; order Opitutales; family Puniceicoccaceae; genus Puniceicoccus. The sequence goes on from DGMY01000005.1 coordinate 30,073, forward strand.
TGACCTGGTTCAAGCTTCTGCTTCCAGTCGGCATAAGTCGTATTCACCCCCGGAGGAGTGAATATCTTCCTCATCTTTTCGCCGGTAATGGGATGGGTTTGAAGAGGGTCGGCTCCGAAAGCCTGTTCAGCCTCATAGACCTCGATGACCTTTCCCTCGTCATCCAAGACCTCGTAGGTGTAGATCGGCATCTAGAACTCCTCAGAGCGATTCCTGACGAACCTGCTCTTTTTTCCCTTCACACTCTTCCTCGAGCATTCGCTTCTCATCGCGAAGTTCTCGTTCCAGTTCTTCCACCTCATTGAGTTGGCCGCTTGCTTGGGCCACTGCAATCTTCCCCTGAAGAAACACCTCGCGCTCGGCGATCTTCGCGCGAAAGCGCTGGTTAATTTCGTCGAGACGCTCTTTCTGCTCGGAGGACAGAGAACCGGAAGAAGGATCCTCCTTCTCCAGACGCTCCATTGCCAATTCGTATGCACTCTTCATGCACCCGAAGCTAGGAGCTGCTCCGCCACTCATCAACAGCAAAGCAATCCTCCGCTACTGCCATCGCGGGAATGACTCCCGCGGGCAGCCGGAGAATTCAAAAACCGAACCTTACTTCCTAACAATCACCCAAATCGCGTGGATAACGCCGGGAATGTAGCCCAACAGCGTTAGGATTATATTGATCCAGAATTGGAGTCCGATTCCCACCTGCAGAAACACACCGAGGGGGGGAAGGAGAATAGAGAGAATAATTCGTAGTACATCCATGACAATTGATCGCTGATTATTGATTGGTATTTATTTACTGAACGGCCGGTGCCGAACTTGATCACAGACCTATGATCCAATACTCGGGAAAGAGACGCGAAGCACAAAGGGTCAGACAAAAGTAGGAGACTTGGACCGGTGCACCTCTCGTCTTGTCAACGCGGTCTAAACGTGCAAATTTCCGAGGATGGTCGAGCTTCAGAAGATTGTCTCATTTTGTGATCGCCGCACCCGTCGGGCCGACATCTGCGATTTCCCACCGGCCCACAACGGGCTTCAGATAGAGAACAACGGGCTCGTCACAAAGATCGGCGCGGCAGTCGATGCCGGAGAGAAGCCCTTTCAACTCGCGGCCGACAAAGGAATCGACTTTCTGATCGTACACCATGGTCTCTACTGGGTTCCACCAGTTCCCCTCACTGGAGCCGCCTACCGAAAGACCCGCACTGCCATCGAGCGCAACCTTGCGGTGTATGGAAGCCACCTGCCCCTCGACTGCCACCCGGAGATCGGCAACAACGCTCTTCTGGCCAAATCGCTGGACCTGACCCGGGTTGATACCTTCCTGCCCTACGAAGGGACAAATATCGGCCTCATCACCACAGCTCCACCGACTCGCGACGAGCTCAAGTACCGACTCGAGCGCATTTTTCCGGGCGGAGTCGTCTCCATCGAAGAAGGATCTGAACGACCCCAGAAAATTGCCATTCTGACCGGAAGCGGTTCGAGTGCGGTCGAGCACCTTGCCTCGATCGGAGTGGATACGCTGATCACCGGAGAGCTGAAGCAGCACTTTTACAACGTCGCACAAGAGCAGCGCTTGAATTTGTTTACTTGTGGCCACTACCGCACCGAGACATTCGGAGTCCGTGCATTGGCTGAAGAGACCGCCAAATACTTTGACCTTCCCTGCGAGTTCGTGGCCACGGATTGCCCGCTATAGGGACGCGAGTCGAACCGTTCACCCGCCGCATAAGTTGCGCCCAAAATTCCCCTCGTCACCTCCACCAGAACCGAACAACATCATCAATCATGGCACCCTCACATCCCATCGGTCTATTGAACGGTCCCAACCTCGGACGCCTGGGACTGCGCGAACCTGATATCTACGGGGCCGAAACACTCGCCGATATCGAGAACACCTTCCGCAATGAAGCCAAAAACCTCGGCATCGTGGTCGATTGTTTTCAATCCAACCACGAAGGGGAGCTGATCGACAAAATCGAGAAATGGACCGACGACCATTTTGCTGGAGTCATCATCAATCCGGGCGGATTTACCCACACCAGCGTAGCGCTCCGCGACGCCATCTCTTCGAGTCAAATTCCGTTCATTGAAGTACACCTGTCGAACGTGCACCAACGGGAAGAATTTCGCCACAGGTCTCTCACTGCAGGAGTGTGTCAAGCAGTCATCGCGGGAATGGGGCCGATGGGCTACTACGCAGCACTACGTCATTTCGCAGCGAAGCTGCACCAATAGACCTGGCCGACCCTCCTGACCTACTCATTTTGCCCAAACCACTTGGGCAAACGGGAAGCCAACAAGCTGCCCACCGTGAGCTGAAGAGGATGATAGAGCATCAATGGCAGCAGGATTAACCCCATCGGAGGCAAATTGCCGGCCTCGGAAGCGGTAAGAAAGAAGGCAGTCGCCATGGGGGCGCCCGTCGCGAGACCCTTCTGAGTCGCGCAAAAGTATCCTGCGATCCGCTGCCCGGGGTTGAGGCCCGCCCAAGACGAAACGGGGATATACAGCAGCGAGAAGAGGATAAAATAGAGAAGGACTCCCACGCACGTCCACATCAGTCGCAATCCGCTAAACTGATTCCAATCACCGCTTGCAGCGCTGCCTGCAAACAGGATCCAGACAATACCCACGATCAAGGCTTGGCTGACGAGCCCGACTCGTTTCTTCACCCAGTTGACACCCTTGGGAAGGATCATGCGAAACACCTGCCCGATCGCCATGGGGAGGGCGATGAGCTGCGCCACTCGCGACAGGGCCTCGGCCAGCGAAAGATGGACCCCTTCGCCGCCGGCCTTCATCCAAAACACGACCCCGAAAGGGACCATAAAAATCCCGACCAAATTGGAGAGGGTTACACCAAATAAACCCGCGGCTGAATCGCCTCGTGCAGCAACCGCCAGTGCGACGGCCGACGAAATCGTGGTCGGCAAAATCCCCAAATAGAGAAACCCAAGCACCGAACTGGGATCAACAGGGCTCCAAGGAGCGGCAAAAAGAAGCCAAGCCAATGATGGGGCCAGAACGAAATTAAAAATGAGGACGACCGAATGGAAGCGCCACAGGAGAATGCCCCTCGCCAATTCACGCACCGGCAGGATCATCCCCTGGAGGAAAAAGATCACGAATACAGCTATTTTAACGACCGCATCCGGATTCCAAAAACCACTTGATTTGCCAACTCCCGGAAAGAGAAACGCGGCACCTACCGCCACAAAAATCAAGATCGGGAACCAATTCTTACCCCACCATATTCTCACGTGCACAACTGACTAAACTCTTTCACCCGTTCCTCAAGCTCATGAATCAGGGCAGCTCTCAATCCATCCTCAATATTTGCCGCTTCGAAACCGAAACGGGCTACCTGGGCAATATCGGCCAAAGAAAACCCGCAGTCAAAATACAGAGCAGCGTAATCGTCGATCAGTCGGTTGCCGAAGAAAGTCGGATCATCGGAACTCACCGTAACCCGAACCCCGGCATCGAACAGGCGCCGAATCGGGTGCTCCGCCAAGGAAGGGACACCATTCACCTGAAGTTTCAGGTTACTAATCGGACAAACATCGAGGGTCACCTCTTCGCGAACGAGCAGCTCGACCGTAGCGGGGTCCTCGATCGCGCGGACTCCGTGCGCGACCCGCTTCACCTTCAAATCCCGCACCACCTGAGCGACAAAATCGGCTCCTCTGAATTCACCAGCGTGCGCCCGGTTGCGTTTACCGGCCTCTCGCATCACTTCCCAAACCCGGGCCGTCCAGTCCTCGAACGGTAAATCCTCGGGACCATGAAGATCGAAGCCTTCCAAGTGTTCCCAAGTCGGGGCTTCATTGATCCAAGGAACCAATGGACCGGAATAATCACAATGGAGCAGCCCCGCGAAGACACGAACTTCCATCGACTCAGGAGCCTCTTTCCGAATCGCGTCAATTACCTCCGTCGGATGCACACCGGGCAAGCCGAGCACTAGCCCGAGGTGGAAACTAATTTCCAAGTAACGAACCCCTTGCTGGCGGCATTCTTCAAACACCGCACGAGCTCCTTCGGCATAGCGCTCGACGGAATTGAAAAAGGGCATGGCACACTCCAGTAGGCTCGCATTGAACTGGTCAAAACTGGCGTACCGGAAATCACCGCATTCGTATGGAGCCGGCCCTGGGGCCAACTCGGGCAAACGCTCACGATAGACAGAAAGGGGGACCGCCCCCTCCAGGTGCAAATGGGTCTCTGTCTTCGGGAGGGCTCGTAAAAAGCTTTCGAGGTCGGGCTCTAATGGGTAACGCATATCCGCAATTTTTTCTTGGTGTAAACGCCTCGCGGAGAGACATCACTAGCTAAGCAATTCTACCAGTTCCTGCTTAAATCTCAGGATCAGGAGGAAGCATCAAATCCAGGAGAGAATCCTCGATCACAAAACGGAACCCGACCATCCGGTTCCGTTCCCCTGGCTCCACTGATACCGGTTCGAGTTCCACAATCTGAGATCGAATCGTCCGAAGGTTTCCACCCACATGGCCGACTTCCTCGGATTCGGGGGAAATTTGAACGATCTCCGAAACATTCCCCAGCAGATGATAAAAGCCAGCGGGATCCGCGTCCAACGAATGGACTGGGCGGGTACTATTCTCGCCGGCACCAGCTGATAGAATCCGGAAATCCTCTGCTTCCACAGCCATCTCCGCCGCAGTCCGAAATTCCTCTAAAGTGGGCAGTCGAGTCCTACGAGACAGAACCCACCCAATTCTCTCCAAAAACAAATCGACCTCATCGAGAGTCACTGTCTCAGTCGGCAATTCCCCGCCAACATTTCGCGAAGGATTGGTGTCCATCACCAATTCATAAAGATACTGCGGGACCTCTGTAGCCAGCATCTGGATACCCGGTTCACCCGGCACAGGAACCACATCTGCAGAAATGGAAGACTGAATCTCCTGCAGGTAACGTTCTTTTCGCTTCAGGTACGAGACCCGGCTCGACAATTCATTGACCGGGAGAGTACTCAACGAATAGCGCACCTCAAACTGATTGATTCGATCCGACAGCTGCTCTACCAGCAACTTGGCTTCTTGAAAATTTCCCTCGGTCAAGGACCGGTTGAGTAGACCCTCGAGATTCCTGAGTCGCTCATAGCTGGAAAATGCCGAGGCATTCTGCATCCGAACCCGCAGATTCGCCTCCCGGGCACGAGACGCGTAGGGACTGCGGGGGTACTCCAAGCTCAGGTTTCGCTGCATCTCTCTGGCCCGCGAAAAAAGTGTGGCCGCGTCCTGGTACTTTTTCTCGTACACTAGATCGTTCGCCTCTCTGATCAACTCATCGATTTGCCTGCGCAATTCCCCCGAAAGAACCTCTGCCTCTTTTTCCCGAAGCTGTGAAGCTCGCAAAGGCTTGGCCAAGGCCAAAGACGGGTAAGCCCTGTTGATTTCCTCCTGCAAAGCCGCTGCATCAGAGAACTTGCGCACAGCTTCATTCAGATCACCTTTCTCGGCAAGTTTCAGGCCCTCTTCCTCTAAGTGAACGGACCGGTCAAACATCGGTTGAACCTCCATGCGTTGAACCTCTCGTTGGAGCCGTGCCAAATAGGCCAAATCATTTTGCGAACTGGTGCCGAAATCATCCCGAATCTTCTCGCGGAACGTAAGTGCATCGCGAAATCTAGCCAACTTCTGCCCTGGATCTTCGGCAGCTCTCGCCTCAGCCTCGGCCCGCTGTGCATCGCGGCTCAAAATCTCGCCCATGTATTCGCTGTAGCGATTCTGCAACTGCTCCAATCGGCCCTCAGCCAAAAAATCCCGTGCAGGAAGAGCGTCGATGTAATCTTCCTGAAGAACAATTGCGCGGCCCAGAACCTCAAGATCTCCGCGGTCAATCACCCCCTGAATTAGAAGATCATCAAACTCCGATTCCAGAGTACGACTCTCTTTCAGGAGGCTCAGCGCCTTCTCGTCAGTAATCCGGTCTGAACCGCCCTTCCCTGCGGACCGGGGCCCCAGGAGAGACAACCCGTAGAACACCCCTAATACGACGATAGCAAACAGAGTGATAATCAACCAGTTGATTCGGTTTGGAGACGGACGCTTACGGTGGGGGGACATGGTTTGGTAAAACCCGGATTAACACCCGATATGCTCGTGATTTCAACATTTTAGCTAAATTTGCTTTCGAAACCAAAATTCCGCGACCGAATTGTCGCCACCGAGAGGATTGAAGCCAGAGCAAATCAGCCGAACTCACGCTCGCGCAGCGTGGATACCCTCCCCCTCGATAGCAAAGAAATGGAAAAAGATACCGGGGGGTCGAACTGATAGTAGAGCGACCGGGCCGGGCCATTGGATAACACCGAGCGAACCGGCAAGTTCGGCGACCCTCCCGGAAAAAGAAACCAGCCTTCAAACCCAGTCGGCGTGCTGAGAAGAAAACCCATAAAAGCGTCTTCTTGAAATAGCCGATGATCGCGGTGGACAGTTCTATGCCTGCGGAAGTCGAATCCGATTCCAGAGCCAGACCTTTCCGGACGAGAACTTGGAGCCCCGTCTTCCTGCACCCCTCACATTCCTCCTTGCACCCGTCCAACCCTCTTCCGCTAAACTAAGTTCATGTTCAACGACGATTTCGCACAACCTGAGGACAACAGCACCGACGAAGAAAAGCTTGAAAACTATACGGGCGAAGTCGATTGGAGCTATCTTAAGCCTCATTTTGAAAAAGGCGCTCTGGTCTATGTCGACCCCTCTCTCGAACTCAAAACGGTCGGACTCGCCTTTACGCGCGACGACCAAGAGCAGGTGAAAGCCTGGCTAAAATCCGGCGATCTCGTCCAACCCTGCGAGCTGCATGCTGAGCACTGGGAGAAACACGACATCCAATTTAGAGCGGCAATTGTTCGACCATTCGTCCTCGTACAACCGGTGTAGATCAGCCGGCCAAAACGGCGCGGCGGGTGGCACGGTCAAAACCCGACAACCCACTCCTCGACAGCTCAGACCTGACGCAGACTGGTACGAAGCATGGTTGAGGCTATTCAATACTGAGTAGCGGCGGTCCACCGGCGGAATCGATGCTGTCAAAGACGACATAGCGGTCACTGCCCTCCGATGAGCTTAGGATGAGAATCGAGAGTTCGCCATCGCCTGCCTGTTCCGCGATCGCTGCTGCAGATACATCAAACTCAACGGGCACACCGTCTTGTATGGAAGTTCCTGCTACAGTATCCAGCAACGTACTATAAGCCGGCTGAGTATTCCAAGTGACCCCCGATTCCAGCCAGCTATCATCACTCACCAGATAGGCCTCCAGATTTGTGTTATCGATACCCGGGCCCACATTGGATGGAGTCAATGACAGTGTGGCCGTTGAAATGCTACCTGAGTAATTGGACAAATCGAAGCGAAGGAGGATCCTCCGTTCATAGCTGCTATTACCGTCATCTTTCACCCACAGAGTAGAAGAGGTCCCAAAGTTGCTCGCCGCGTAGGTACCGGCTCGGACAAAACTATCCGCCTCCGCAATCAAGTCAGTGTAATAGTCACCCGCCACAACCTCCGCGTAGGTGGTACCGATGCGCAGTTCGTCCCACTCAGCCGACTGGACAGAGTTCCCATACGGACCGTGTTGAAGAGTCACCGTATTGAAGCTGAAGAAGTTATTCTCGTTCAGTGTATAGTCGGCACTACCTGTCGTTGGCTCGCTCATGCTAGCATCGGGATCAACCCAGACATAGATAGTATTCCCACTGGGATCCGTATCCATCCGCACTAGAAACAAATGCAGTGAACTGTAAGAACTACCGGGAATATTGGAATAGGAAGTACTGGGCCCTTTTACCTGCCAGTTTCCATTCGTAACCCGAAACGAAAGTCTTCCGAAATCGATCGAGGAGGATCGGCCCGAGTTATTTTTCTTTGTGAGAAACGATAGCCAGTAGGTACCAACTTCCGCCCCCACGCTCTCTGGCAACATTCGCACCACCTTTTGACTATCACCATCACTATCGTAGATTTTGAAACGGTTCCCTTTGGTCACGAGATCGGTGTAGGTGAAGCCGGAACCAACGACCTCGGCAAACCCGCCACCACCGCTGACAACCCAACCGTCCGACCAACCATATCCTCCGTCGGCCCCGTCGATGTCGCCCGCACTGTAATCAAAAGGCTCATAAGCAAAAAGAGGTTCGACCGGAGGGGGCGCTACCGCATCAAAGCTCGTCCCGATTCGCAGCTCGTCCCACTCGCTGGATTGAACCACATTGCCCCAGACTCCGTGTTGAATCGTCACCGAATCAAAAGTAAAACCTCCGCTGTCCACCAGTGTCGCCGATGCAGTTCCCGTGGACGGTTCACCCAGAAGAAGATTCGGATTAGCCCAGACATAGATCGTGTCATCGGTGACCCCGACATCCACACGAACAAGAAAATAGTGCTGAAACGCATAGCCCACACCGCTAAGAGTGGTAAAGGAAGTGTCCGGCGTCTTGATTTGCCAATCGTCGCCCTGATAGGCCCGCAACTCCAATCCGCCAAATTGGATCCGAGCCTCTCGACCGGAGTTATTCTTCTTCACTAGGAACGACAGCCAATAGGACCCGTTCTCGGTGCCGAGAGTGGTGGTGAGTTCTCGAGTAATTCCTTGGTGGTTTCCGTCTGAATCGTATACGCGGAACCGATGCCCGGAAGCGGCCAATCCGGAATAGTGGAGGGTATCCTCTATCACCGAAGTATCGCCGCCGCCACCCCAGGCACTCCATTCAGAGTCCCAACCAAGCCCTCCATCCGCTCCATCGACGGAACCGATCTCGTAATCAAACCCTTCGTAGGCGAGCAGGTCATTACTGTTCCCTTCCCTGGCCGGATCGACTTCTCGATAATTCGAGTGCTCATCACCCATGCGATACTCATCCATATAAAAAATACGTGGCGATGAGCCGGACCAATTGTAGATCCCCTTGTAGTTGCCCATTTTGAAATACGGACCGTTTCCCGATCCATAGTCCAGGTAGGTGGGGCCGGTATAATCCATCTCCAGATCTCCGTTGACCCAAACCTTCATAAAACCGGAAGCCTCGTGAGTCCATTTCACGTGAATCACGATATCGTGCCAGTCACCGGTGCTGAAGGCTCCCAGATCGAAGTAATCGTGCTCGGTCTCGTTCAACCCAACCTTCTGATACTTCAAATTCATCTGCAAATGGCCGTCCGGTTTCGCCACGATACAAGTTGGAGCCACTCCATCTTTGGCCCACGCCGGTTGGGAGGAGTGCCAATCATGAAACTGGGAAATAATATCCTGTGAGGTATCACCAGCGTTCGCCGGGACGTAAATACTCCAACCGTACCAGTTCTCCCCGCCCACTGTACCACGACGGCTACTCACAACCTCTGCACGCTTGTCCTGATTCTGCATCGACGACTGCATAGAGTAGACACCCTGTCGGGCAAAGGCGCTACTAGCGGAGACACTAGCGCTGGCCCCATCGACCTCGGTTGATCCCACCTGAGAAAGATCGCCCGTCTCAAAATCGAAGGTTTCCAGGACATTCCCGTGCAGGCAAATACCTGCAGCGAAAAAGGAAAACAACAGCTTCTTCGGGACGAAACGCGCTGTTTGGCGTAGTAATAAAACGGGCACAAGAGAGAAGCCGATACGCTTCGCCATCCATGAGGGGGTCGGATGATTCTTCATAGGGGGGAACAATGGGGTGAATGTATTGAAGACTCATATACTCTAACCTCCACCCGGCGAAAAAGAACCCCGGATACGTTTTACACGTATAGCACCGGGGCGGACCCCCATCGGACCCCTCTTTCTCCGGCAAACTTGATCAAATGGGCGACTCAACCCCGGTCGGGTGATCCGGGACAGTGTCCTCGACCACCCGGCTACCCAACCCTCACCCGAAAGCCAGCGCGAATCCTTCCGCGAAATTCTCCATTCGCGAGGAAGCCCACAGCTGAAGCCGTAGACCTCGGCAAAGGACGACTGCGCTTTCGCGACTGTACGAATGCTGTAGGTGTGGCCTACAGCCACACCTACAGGAATTCACAAACTATAGCCCGTCTTCGACTCGAATTATTTGACCAATTCGATCTCTCCTGGCCGCCAAGTCTTGTTAAACCAAGGATCAAGTGGTCCATAGAGACGGAGGATAGTAAACCATCCCTTATTGGGCACACTCTGGATCCAATTGGACTCCTTACCCTCCGGTGCCGTAGGACCGAAGTAGAGAGTGACTGATCCGTCCTCATTCTCCACCAGATTGTCCCGTTTATTGTTTCGACTAGGGAACGGTTGACTCGTCTGTAGTTCCGAGCGGGTTTGTGGATCGTAGACAACCACAGACCAGAAGTTGGCGGCAGGCACGTTCGCCGGAATAGTGAGCTGGTAGTGCTTGCTCCCATCGAGATACTCGCCCTCCTTATCCGTGTAGTTGACGGCATACTGGGAGCCCTTTCCTACCATTTTCAAGACCATTGCCGGAGTGTTGACCGTGGCCTGATAGAAATAATAGGTCCGGGCATCAAGGAATCGTCCGCCCAGGCCACCGTCTTTGAGCCACTGATAACTCCCACCGATGAAGGCGGCCTTCCATCCACTATCCGGATAGTAACTTACGTCGTCCAACTCGGAACGAAACATGAGAGCCCGGGCGGTCGCGTTGCCGATCGCGACTCCGTCGGCCAGCATCTTTTTCTCTTCAGCCGATGGGTTAAACGGCTTGCCCTTTTCAATTCCAACTGAAGCAAAGAGTCCGCGAAGCTGAGGCTCGATAAAATCGACCGGCTCCCGCTGAATCACGGTACCCAGTTCCGCATAGAAGTCGTAATCATTTGCGTGAATTGTATTAAAGCTTTTTCCGGATCCGCTGATAAACTCCATTTCCGGTGGGTTGGCGGCCTTCGACAATGGGTAAATCTTCAGATGACTCTTGAACATTTCGCTCGCAGCATCTGGTTTTCCGTCGACCAAGAAGCCGCGAAGGATGATCCAGTTTACATAGCTCGGGGACTGGGAGACATAGAACTCTTCGCCATTGACCTCTGCTTTCTCGCTACCGATCTTGCCCTCGATCTCACCTTCATAGTCTGGTGGAAGGATCAAATATTTTCCGCCCTTGCCTGCGTCGGGGCCGGGAATCCCCATGTCGGTCACAAAGCGAAAGAACGCATCGTTGACGGTTCCAGGACCGCAATGAGGTGGAATTTCCACAACCATCGGCCCTTCCTCCTGTAGATTAACGAAAGCGGAAGCATAAACCGTATCCGTATTTCCCGTCAGGAACAGAGGGGAAGAATCCAGAAGTTTATCAAAGATGACCACCTTATTGGAGGAGTCCGCACCGATACTTTCCATACCCTCCAGAAGTCCCTCGATCGAAGTGGCAGGAATTCCGTTCAGGAACGTCTCCATCGCACGACTACGGAAAAGGTTGGTGTAGAGAACATCGACCGTATCCGGCTTTGGCATTCCATCGAAAAACTCGAGGGTTCCGATCGAGGTCTCGACCGTGTCCGGCGTCATAATTTTCTCGGGAATCTTATGATTGTAACCGGGAGTCGCTTCCTCGGCCGACACTCCGATTGCTACGAATAGAGATAATAGGGAGACTTTGATTTTCATAGAGAATCTATTGATGATGAATGTACGTTTGTGGGTAAAAAACTAACCATTATACGGCCTTTGAGTATCTGAAGTCTTCGGGAAGTCGACACTGATCGGGCAACAAGTACCCGGTGTGGGCGGAACCCCCCGGCTGGATAAACGATATGAATGGAGAAAATTTCAAATTGGTAAACGATTCGAGAGAGGAAATGGTCGATTCAATGCGATCACTGCGGTGAACTTGGATCGTCGGAGAGCGGGGGGAAGTTTGCGCGGCGAGCGAACTGTTCTTGCACAGCTGACAACAGTTCGGTGACGACAAAAGGTTTACGCAAAAAGGTACAACCGGGAAGCTGAGCGGTCTTCGCACGCATATCCCCCTCGTCCTGCGCGCTGATAAAAATGACGCTCTGGGCCGAAGCGGAAGAACTAATCCGCTGAAAAAGTTCCAGTCCCGAAATACCGGGAAGGTGGTTGTCAAAAATCAAGCAATCATCAGAGTCTGAAAAATCCTCAAGAAAGGCCTCCGCAGAAGGATACGCATGGACCTCGTACCCGGAAACCCGCAAAAACCGACTCACCGCCCGGCTAAAGCTCGGATCGTCTTCGACAAAGGCAATTGTTGGACGGGTCGACATTTTCGCTAGTGATTGACCCCCAATATGCCGATTCAGCGACATTTCGTCTATTGGTCTTTCGGGCAAAAAGGAGACAGCGTGAGATCGACTCATCGAATAGATCAGACTCCAAAACCCTCCGCCCTTTCGATCAGCCTGGAGGGGAGCTAAACCTCTGTATCGAAGGGTGAAAACCAAACGGATTGCGTGAACATTTCTATACGGAGCAATCATTCGGGTAGGAGAGCAAGATGACCTAAAAAACACTTTCGATGGAATAAACTCATGACTGAGAGTCTCTTAGGGGCATGAATACTCATACCCACACCTCCTATCTGCGTTATCTCCTCTTCTTCTGCGTATTCTTCGGATTTCACCTCTCGGGCTCGGCGGCCAAAGCCACCTTTGAGGTGGTGAGCGATTGGGGTAGCGGATTTACGGGCTCGGTCACAGTAACCAACGATACGAGTGAACCCATGGAAGAATGGGAATTGTCCTTCGACTTCGCCGGGAGAATCAGCTCCGCCTGGAATGCCGAACGCGTCTCTTCTCCCGACGGAACCTACACCTTCCAAAACGCGTCCTGGAACGGACGCTTGGCGCCGGGCAAATCAACCTCCTTCGGTTTCACCGCCAGCCCCGGAAATGTGGGCACCGAGCAATTATCGAATTTCGCGTTCTCCGGTCAGGATTCAACCGATACACCCTCCGACGAGGCAGGCGATGACGCCAATAGTGGAACCGATGACGACTCGAATGAGAACTCCGGCGGCGATCAATCCGGCGGGGGTGATACTGACCAATCCGGCGGGGATACGGGCGGGGACACCGGCGATCAATCCGGCGGGGACACCGGCGACCCATCCGGCGGTGACACCGGCGACCCATCCGGCGGAAGCGAAACGGAAGAACCCGGCGAAGACGATCCCAGCGAAGATCCGGGAGAGACTTCCAGCGGAGCCGTTGTGGAATTCGATGTGACCAGCTCTTGGTCCAACGGTTACACCGCCTACGTTCGTATGACCAACACCGGGACCGACACCATTGACGGATGGACAGTCCAATTCGACCTGAGCGACCCGATTGTAGATTTCTGGGGAGCCACTGGCGGAGACCAATCCGGAAACACCTACACCTTTTCCAACGAGAGCTGGAACGGGTCCATCCTTCCCGGTCAGACCATTTCATTCGGCCTTCAAGCCGGTGCAGCAAACAGCCAAACGATCTCCAACATCGTCCTCAATGACGGCAATCTCGGCGGAGAAGAGTCAGACGGGGAAGTAGCTGACGGCGGCGACACCTCAACTGGCGGCGACACGGGATCCGAAGGCTCGGACCCCGGAGATTCCGACGACAGCGGTGACAACGGAATCGGCGAGGACGACCCCGGCAACACCGATCCGGGTCCCATCACCTCCGGCAAGCGGGTCGTCGCTTACTTTCCAAGCTGGGGCATCTATCAGAAAGACTATCAAGTCGCAGACATTCCAGCCGGAAACCTGACCCATATCATCCACGCCTTTGCTACCATCTCAGCAAGCGGCGAGATCGCCATCATTGACACTTGGGCCGACATCGAGATCCCAATGGGGCCCGACACCTGGAACACGCCTCTCCGCGGAAACTTCGGTGCCTATGCTCGCCTCAAAGAAGAACATCCCGACCTGCGCATCCTGATCGCCGTAGGCGGTTGGTACGACTCGGGCCGGTTCTCCGATGTGGCCGCGACTGCTGCCGCCCGCCAGAAGTTTGCGCAGTCCGTGCGCGAGTTCTGCATCCAGTACGGCTTCGATGGAGTCGACCTCGACTGGGAGTATCCGGTAGTCGCTACCGGTGCAAACCGCAATGTCCGCCCCGAAGATCGCGTCAACTACGCGAAGCTGGCCGCCGCGATTCGATCCGAGTTCGACGCCCAGAGCGCACTGGATGGGAAGACCTACGAAATCTCGGCAGCCACACCCGCTGGCTACGACAAGTTCGAGGAGATCGACTTGGCAGCACTTGCCGACGAACTCGACTTCATCAACTTGATGGCCTACGACCTGCACGGGCGCTGGATACAAACCCAGACCGGACACAACGCCCCCCTCTTCGGGCATCCGAATGACCCCAACCCCCGCTATAACGTAGACAGCGCCGTCAGTGGATACCTCGACGCAGGAGTACCCCCTCAAAAACTAGTACTCGGCATTCCCGCATATGGCTACGGCTGGAGCGGAGCCCAGTCCGTCGTCCCCTTCGACTCAGCCTCTGGGATCGGCCCGGGGACTCTCCCTGCCGAACCAGGGTTCTATGACTACCGCACCGTCGCAGATCTCGCTCAACAGCACCCCAGCAACCTATTCTGGGACGAGGATGCACAAGCCTCCATCTACTACGACGGGTCCCTCTGGATCAGCTACGAGAGCCCTCGCTCCCTCACCCGGAAATTGAACTACATTGAAGAACGAGAACTCGGGGGAGCCATGTTCTGGGAAACTTCGACCGACATCCGGAACAACTCTCACCAAGATCAGCTCATGAAGATCGCCGGTGAAGCCTTGAAGTAAACTCACCTATTTGCGATTCCGGGACATCTCATGACCTGCGCAACTCCATGTGGAGGGAATGCAAGGCTTCATGGGTGCCCCGGATCGCTGCTTTTCCGGCGTAGGTGACTGGCGTAGCTGAGGCGGTTTGCCTCAGGATTACCGCTCCGACGTGCAGAGGCGGGACGCCCCTGCCACTTTGTTGGCCACTTTCAGGATGGCTTTTACAACGTAG
>DGMY01000051.1 GCA_002388665.1 Opitutia bacterium UBA4506
TATTTGACAAGCGGATTAATAACGAGTGGATCGGCGCAGCGATAATTTCAGTGTTGTGGGTTTATCGATCGGCATGGACGCACGCTAATTTTTCCAAGCTTTTGTGACGTTGGTGCCGCGGTAATTCTATAGGACCCAATGTGGTCATGCTTCGAGTGCTTGCGCTGGTGTCACGCTGGCAAATCCGTCGTAGGTCGCGTCCCAGTCCTTCCACACCACTTCGTAACCATTTCTCTTGAGCATGGAGGCGACTTCACTCGGACTGCGCTCATCTGAAATCTCAAATTGTTCCAGAGTTTGCGGGTCGACGTCATATCCGCCTGGGTTGGTCTTCGACCCAGCACTCATCGATGTGATCCCCAGTTTGTGGACGTGGTCGCGGAAGTGTTCGGATTCGCGGGTCGAAAGAGATAACTCCACTTCCGGACTCAATAGCCGGCAAGCGCAAATGAGTTGGACAAGGTCGCGGTCGGTCATCACCGACTTTGGAGTTACATCACCTTCATGAGGCCGAATTCGAGGGAATGAGAGGCTGTATCTGGATTTCCAATAGGTGTGTTCCATGTACTTGAGATGCGCCGCAACGTAAAACGAATCGACTCGCCAATCATCCAATCCATATAGCGCTCCGAGTCCGATCTTCTTGATGCCCGCCCGCCCCAATCGATCCGGGGTCTCCAAGCGGTAATCAAAATTCTTTTTCATTCCCGACAGGTGGTGCTCGGCGTAGGTTTCCCGGTTGTAGGTTTCCTGATAGACGAGAACTGCACTCAGGCCAGAGGGAATCAGTGCTTCGTATTCGTGCTGCTCGAGTGGTTGGACTTCCATCGAAATACTTGCGAAATCACGCCTCGCGAGCTCGAAAGCCCGTTGCAGGTAAGGAACCCCTACTCTCTTGTTTGCCTCTCCAGTCACAAAAAGGACGTGATTCATTCCGAGCGCTTTCAAAGCTCGTAGTTCCTGAGAAATCTCCAGGTCGTTGAGGACTTTGCGGGGTATCCGGTTCGTTGCGCTAAAACCACAGTATGTGCATACGTTGCTACACACATTCGATAGGTACAATGGCGCATACATTTGCTGGGTGAATCCGAATCGCTCTACCGTCAATCGATGGCTCAGAGCTGCCATTTCCTCCAAATACGGTGCCGCTGAAGTGGATACCAGTGCCGCGAAATCGGATAGGCTCAGCTTTCCAGAGGGACGCGACAGGGCCTGCTTTACGTCCGATTCTGTTTTACCAGCGATCGAGCCTGACACCTCTTTCCAGTCCAGTTTTTTGTATGCGTCGAGAAAGCTCATCTTACTGTATTTCCGTTTCGATCAATTGTCGAGAAAGGCTGTGAGCGGAGATGATGATCGTGCCTCGGTCGCCACAGACGCCCTCCCCGCTTCATACGCGAGTCGACCAGCTTCGACCGCCAATTTAAAGGCCGTTCCCATAGCGATGGGATCCGCAGCGGTCGCCAGAGCCGTGTTAATCAGTACTGCATCCGCTCCGAGTTCCAACGCTTCCGCCGCATGAGACGGGGTGCCAATTCCCGCGTCGACCACGACCGGTACCGTGGCCTGGTCTATTATGATTTCTAAGAATTTCCGGGTTTCCAATCCGAGATTGGTTCCAATGGGTGATCCGAGAGGCATGACCGCAGCCACCCCAACGTCTTCCAGTCGTTTGCATAGAACGGGGTCTGCATGGATATACGGCAGTACTACAAATCCTAACTTCACTAGCTTTGACGCCGCTTCGAGGGTTTCCACCGGGTCCGGCATTAGATACTTGGGATCCGGGTGGATCTCCAGTTTCACCCAATTCGTTTGCAGCGCTTCCCTCGCTAACTCCGCCGCGAATACCGCTTCTTTCGCATCGCGGACCCCTGAGGTATTGGGCAATAGGTGGTACTCGGACCGCTCCAGGAACTTCATGATCCCATCGTCGGTTCCATCCAGCTGCACTCGCTTCATTGCCATCGTAATCAGCTGGCTTCCACTCGCGGCAATACTATCTCGCATCAGCTCTCCCGAAGAATATTTTCCGGTCCCAACGAATAGCCGGGAATCAAATTGTTGGCCGGCGATAGTTAATTTTTTAGTCTTCATTGCTTAATGGTTCCTGTTGCAGTCCGACTCATTCCAGATGCTCTCATAGTGTGGGTAGGTTTCGGCAATCCCGTTTCCGTGGTGAAAACCGGAGCTGATGGCCATTCCAGTAACTCCCAATTTTCGAATGGCGCTGATATCAGCTGTTCGAATTCCGCCGATGGCAAAAGAAGGTAATTCACCAAGTATTTGTAGAATCTCTTTCCATTCGGCGCGCTGGAGGGTCGGCGCGAGGTTCTCCTTTGTCAGTGTGAATCGAAAGGGCCCCACCCCCACGTAGTCGAGTACTCCACTTTCTGCGGCCCGTTGCGCATCCAATTTTGAGTTCACGGTTCCTCCAATAATCATCTGGGTTCCTACGAGCTCCCGAGCCGTCTCCCAGGGCATGTCCGTTTTTCCCAAATGTACGCCGTCCGCCCCACATTGAAGAGCTACGTGGATGCGATCATTCACGATGAGTGTAGCGCCTACCTTGCGACAGGTCGGCAAAACCGCGTCTACGACCGAGGCTACTTCTTCATCGGTAGCCGTCTTCATCCGCAATTGTATCCACTTTGCCCCAACCAGGCAGAATGAGAAGATCTGCTCTTGATGGCTTAGCCGGATTCCATCCTGACTAAGACACTGTATGAACGGCCATATCATGAGAAGATACTCCTCCATTTCCGGACAATCGGTTCGATTTCTTGATCTTCCCATAGTGTGCCGTGCAACACGACTCCGCTAAACCCTAGCTGGAACGCATCCTCGATCCGCTCTTTGCAGATTCCACCCAAGGCGGCGACCGTAACCCCCTTTTCCGTGGCTTGGTCGAGTGCGTGGGTAAGTTCCGGGAGGTTCCATTCCACTTCGTATCCAGCTTTGGAGATCGATGGGAATACTGGGCTCAAAAACACATAGTCCCAACCGTCAATTGCCTTTGCCCAATTCTTCAGCGAATGAAGCGATCGGCTCCTCGTTCTTACTCGATGGCGATTTTCCATGGGATCTGAATACGCGTCCGCTGAATCCCCGTTGTCCTTCCAGTGAAGTCCGCCAATCTCGAACCGCTCCGCCAGCTCATGGTGTTGATGCAAGACCACTTTCTCGCGAGCTGGCGAAGGCATACGGCCCAGGAAATCTGCCACATCACGGCTTGATTCTTGGGGCCGCCGAAGATGGTAGGCTTCAAGACCCGACTCCACTAGTTTCGGGACTACGTTGATTTCATCGGCGAATTCATTCTCCGGTGAGATTGCGAAGATCCTCCTCATTCGGGCTTCAGCCACCCTGAGTTGCCTGAATGACGAGAATGCTGTCCCCATCGGTCAGAACCTGTTCGGTCCAGCCGGTTTGAGGTACCACCGTTCCGTTGATCGCAACGGCAATGCCAGTCTTACCGTCTTTGCCGAGCGCGACCATCAGCTCCGACAAGAAGGTTGTTCCAGCTTCGAGTTCTCGCTTTTCACCATTCACAGTCACACTCATCCTGGAGTCCCTCCAACGTACACTTCTCCTCCGAGTTCCTTGAACTCTTCTGATTTTTTCTGCATCCCGTCTTCGATCGCCTCGTCGGCAGTCATGCCCTTTTCGGCAGCATACCGGCGTACGTCTTCCGTGATCTTCATCGAACAGAAATTCGGTCCACACATGGAACAAAAATGGGCTGTTTTGGATGAATCGGCGGGCAATGTTTCGTCGTGGAAAGAACGCGCCTTTTCCGGATCGAGAGAGAGGTTGAACTGGTCGTTCCAGCGGAACTCAAATCGAGCTTTAGAGAGAGCATTATCCCGGTACTGTGCTCCGGGGTGCCCCTTCGCTAGATCCGCCGCATGCGCCGCGATTTTGTAGGTGATGACACCGTCACGGACGTCATCTTTGTTCGGTAGTCCGAGGTGCTCTTTCGGTGTCACATAGCAAAGCATCGCACAGCCGTACCACCCAATCATCGCCGCGCCGATACCACTGGTGATGTGGTCATATCCAGGCGCGATGTCAGTGGTGAGCGGTCCCAATGTGTAAAATGGAGCTTCGTGGCACCACTCAATCTGCTTCTGCATGTTTTCCTGGATCATGTGCATGGGGACGTGGCCGGGTCCTTCATTCATCACTTGAACCCCAAATTCCCAAGCCCGCTTCGTCAGTTCACCTTGAGTTTTTAATTCAGCGAACTGTGGCTCGTCATTGGCATCAGCGATCGATCCGGGACGAAGACCGTCTCCAATCGAAAAGGATATGTCGTAGGCCGCCATGATCTCGCAAATGTCGTCCCAATGGGTATAGAGGAAGCTTTCTTTGTGGTGAGAAAGACACCACTTCGCCATGATCGATCCTCCGCGGCTTACGATCCCAGTCATCCGGGTCGCTGTCATGGGAACGTAGCGTAAAAGGACACCGGCATGAATCGTGAAATAGTCGACGCCTTGCTCAGCTTGCTCGATAAGTGTATCGCGGAATATCTCCCAAGTGAGATCCTCGGCCTTTCCGTTTACTTTCTCCAATGCTTGATAAATCGGAACCGTTCCAACTGGAACCGGACAGTTTCGGAGAATCCATTCCCGCGTCTGGTGAATGTTCTTCCCTGTCGAAAGGTCCATCAGGGTGTCGCCGCCCCATTTGGTCGACCAACGCATTTTCTCGACTTCTTCCTCGATCGAAGACGCCACTGCCGAGTTCCCGATGTTCGTGTTGATTTTGACCAGGAAATTACGGCCGATGATCATCGGCTCCAACTCGGGGTGATTGATGTTCGACGGGATGATCGCCCGCCCCCGTGCGACTTCGGAGCGCACGAATTCCGGAGTGATCTCATCTGGAATGGAGGCTCCAAAACTATTGCCAGGGTGTTGAATCGATAGAGAATTTCGTTCCGCGTCCGGAGACATCTCCAATTGCTCTTTTGATGCCTGCAGCTTCATGTTCTCCCGGATAGCGATATACTCCATTTCCGGAGTGATAATTCCTTGTCGGGCATAGTAAAGCTGGGTCACACACTTCCCCGCCTTCGCCCGCAGAGGACGATGAGGAAGATTCTCAAACTCGATTAGCTTGCGAGCGTTGTCCCGCTTGCGCGCTCCTGCTTTGTGCGAATCAGAAATATATCCGTCATCCTGTGGTCGAACCGTCCGTCCCTCATACTCTTCGACGTCGCCGCGCTCCCTAATCCAAGAATCGCGCATCCTCGGGAGTCCCTTGCGGGGGTCAGCGTGAAAGGCCGGGTCACCCCATGGTCCCGCGGTGTCGTACACGCGAACGGGATCATTCGGTACCTTCTCCCCATTGAGTAATTGCGAATCGGCGAGCGAAATCTCCCGCATCGGAACACGAATGTCTTCGCGGCTTCCTTGAACGTAAATTCGACGGGATTGCTCAAAAAGTGTGTGCTGGATCGATTCGGAGTTTTTGGTCTTTTCAGTCATGCATCTGGTAGGTTCGATGCGTGTCGGCGCTGCCGAATGAATGACCCCTGCCGAGACCATAAAGGTTCCAGCTCGATAATCCCTACGACGGTGCTAACACGCATCAGGTTCTAAGGTTTTAGGGACGGTGCTAGTCCCAATCTCAGCTTCGTTCCGGAAGCTCTCCTCTATCTTGGAAAGTCCCGACTATCAGATGTCAGCGATTTGAATGCAACCCAATTTCCAGTTCATTCCCGATCCAAAGTTCCCGTTTCACGGGTATTTTATCCGTCAATTGGCACCATCTCCGAGAAGTTCTAGTGATGAACGGCACCCGACCCGAAACTACGATTCACGAGCCGTTTGCAATCCAAAGACGAATTTACCCGCGCTACCCAAACAGGTCTTTCCGCAGTCCAGTCCCCACCGAGAGACCACCCCAGTCAGCCCCTTCCATTCCGTGCGGCTT
>DGMY01000054.1 GCA_002388665.1 Opitutia bacterium UBA4506
AGGCGCTGAAGCAACCTACCCACAGTTGCTCATGGCTTCAGCCTTGCCCCACTGTGGGTACGCTGGAACGATCCCAGGCGAAGCCTTTATCTCCCGTGCTGTCTGTCGGGGGGAGGGATCCGTACCACCGCAGGAAGCGCGAAGCCTGAAGGCATCGGCTACTTGTTTGGGATTTTCTGAATAAATGTGGAAGCCGATCCCTTCTGTTCTAGTTGCGGTATTTCTCCATTATCCGTGCTGGTGGTTGGCCGGAATGCCAGAGATTTGTCATTTCCCGCATGGGGGTGTCTATGTGGGCGAAGAATGATTTTAGGCCGGGGCAGAGGTAGCTGATGCCGGGTTGGCCTTTTCCGGTTGGGATAAATCGGTGCTTGGGACAATCGCCGTTGCAGGCGAAGCGGTAGGAGCACCGGAGGCAGGTTTCGGGGAGTGTTGTCCGCTTTGCGCTGCCAAATGCTTGTTGCCGGGGAGAGTTGGCTAGGGAGGAGAGATTGTCCTTGTTGATGTTGCCGAGATTGTATTCGGGGTAGACGTAGTGGTCGCAACTGTAGAGGTCTCCATTTCGCTCGAGGGCCAGACCGTTCCCGCATTCCTCGGAGAACGTGCAAAGGCCTCCTGGTGCCCCGGCCCACTTTGCGAGAGCGGAGTCGAAATGCTGTACATAGGTAGTGCCGACATCCTTTCGTACCCATTCTTCAAAGATCGAGATGAGGAATCGGCCGAATTCACGGGGTCGCACGCTCCACGGAGTGACCGGGATTCGAATCGGACCGTCTTCGGGGCGTGGTGGGCCTCCCAGATCGATGCTGCCCGCGAGGCGTGAATCGGGGAGGCGTTCTACGATCGGGATGAATTGGAGAAAGGTGGATCCGATGCTTTTCAGGAAATGGTAGACCTGGAGGGGGTGTTTGGCGTTGGAGCGGTTGATCACGGTGAGGGTATTTGCCTCAACTTCGAATTTTTTGAGGATGTCCCACCCCCGCATGACCTTGTCAAATGTGGGCCGGCCACCTCGATCAACGCGGTACCGGTTGTGGAGGTTCTTGGGGCCGTCAATACTGATGCCGACGAGGAAATTGTGTTCCCTGAGAAAATGGCCCCAGTCGGGATTCAGTAGAGTCCCATTGGTTTGGAGTGCGTTTGTGACCGATTTTGGGCCCCGGTGCTTCTCTTGAAGTCGAATGACTTTCTGGAAGAACCCGATGCCGAGGAGGGTGGGCTCGCCTCCCTGCCAGGCGAATTGAACCTCAGTCGTGGGCTGGGAATCGATGTAGTCGCTGATGAATCGCTCGAGCGTTGCATCGTCCATGGAGGCCGGACCGGATTTCGGATAGAGATCGGATTTTTCCAGGTAGTAGCAATATTCGCATGCTAGATTGCAGGCAGCCCCGGTGGGCTTCGTCATTACATGAAATGGGTCGTTCATTAGGCTGGGTTATTTGGAAAAGTTTATATCATGAAATAATCTAATCTTATGCCGCGTTCAGTGCAAGCCATGAAATAGGACTTTAGGGGTGAATGAGTTTCACAGTTGCTCATCATTCGCGGAGTTTCATTGTCGACGGGATGGAAGGTAGAATACTGGTTACGGGTGGGAGCGGTTTTGTTGGGGGAGCCGTCTGTAACGCTCTTCGGGAGAAAGGGTGTGCTGTTCGTGGTACGGGGCGGAGAGACCGCCCGGATACGTTGCATAAAGACGTTGAGTACGTGTCGGCTGACTTGACGGACCCCGAAGCGGTTCAGCGCTTGTGTGTCGATGTTTCGGGGATTGTTCACGTGGCGGCCAAGGCGGGAGTCTGGGGTCCCTTCAGCGAATATGAGCAAGCGAATGTGAGCGCTACTCAAGTACTGTTGGATGCGGCGAAAGCGGGCGGCGTGCGGGTATTTGTTTTTACAAGTACGCCAAGTGTAGTCTTCAACGGTGAGCCGATTCGAGGGGGAGACGAGAGCCTCCCTTATGGTAACAATTTCCCTTGTGCCTATCCCGCGACCAAAGCGGAGGCCGAGCGTCGGGTTTTAGCTGCTCACGGCGAGGGTCTTGCCACACTTGCTCTGCGTCCGCATTTGATTTGGGGTCCGGGTGATCCCCACCTCTTCCCGAGGGTTTTTGAGCGGGTCGAGGCTGGAAAGCTGCGGATTGTAGGTGCGGGTGACAATCGGGTGGACCTCACCTACATCGACAACGTCGTGGCAGGGCATATTGCGGCGTTAGAGGCACTGTTCGCAGGGCGAGGTGGCGGCCAGGCCTATTTTTTGACGCAGGATGAGCCGGTGGAGTTGTGGCCATTTGTCAATCAGGTGCTTCGGGCGACGGGCCGGCCCGAGATCCGGCGGAAGGTTTCATTGCCGTTGGCCTACCGAGCTGGCGCTGTGTGTGAAGGGATTTGGAAGATCGCGCGATTGAAGGGGGAACCTCCGATGACCCGCTTTGTGGCGATGGAGCTTGCGAAAGATCATTGGTTCTCCAGTGCCGCGGCAAAGAAGGTGCTGGGATATTCTCCAACGGTTACGATGGAGGAAGGTATGATTCGGTACCTCGCATCTTTGGGTCATGAGTAACTTAAAAGTGCGCCGGATCAGTCCCCGGTTTCCGTTCGATCCGTCTCGACTGTCTTTTTTCTACGGCTGGGTCATCGCAGTCGTGGGGACCATGAGTATGATCGCGACGATTCCGGCCACCCCGCCGGGCTTTGCCCCCTTCGTCGATCCTGTGATGGACGAACTGGAGATCTCACGGGCTGGTTTGACCGCAGCCTTTACGATGGGAACCATCGGAGCGGGCTTTCTGGTTCCGTTTGCCGGATTTTTTATCGACCGAGTTGGGGTCCGTCTCGCGGGTATCCTCTCGTTTCTGTCGTTCGCTCTAAGCATGGCCGTGCTGAGCGATCCACTGTTCTATACAGGCGTATTGGAGTGGATTGGATTCTCCGAGGGGTCAGCTCGATTTTTCTTTCTCTTTGTGGTCTTTCTCATGCTGCGCTTTTGGGGCCTTGGCATGCTGATGACCACCTGCCGCTCGATGATCTTCCGGTGGTTTGTGAAGTGGCGCAGCTTGATCGCCGGTGTCAACGGGTTGATCCTCTCTCTTTCGTTTTCGAGTGCGCCGGTTCTTCTCAATGGGATGGTCGTCCTGTGGGGATGGAAGGAGACCTGGTGGATCCTCGGCGGGATCGTAGGCGTCGGTTTTGCGGTGCTGAGCTTCCTATTCTTTCGTGATTCGCCAGAGGCTTGTGGTATCGCGGTTCGACGAGGGGTGGAAGAGGGTTCTCTCGATCCAGAAGATTCTTCAAAGGGACAGTTGCTTCACCGGGACTACACTGCCTCGGAAGCCGCCCGAACCGCGGCTTTCTGGCTAATGGTGGCGGGGCTGGCCCTAAATTCGTTTATCGGTACCGGAACCTCGTTTCACATCGTCTCTGTCGGGAGCGAGCTCGGGGGTATGCCGCGTGATGAGGCCTTGAATCTGCTTCTTTACGTTGGGGGCTTCAATATCATTACCTCTCTTCTATTGGGCTTCTTCGGCGAGAGAATTCGCCTGAGTTACCAATTGTTTTTCATGATGGCTTGTCAGGGCCTGAGCCTCGTCGGTCTCCTGAATTTCCGGACGGAGTGGGGGTTTTGGTCCTTTGCGGTCGGCAGCGGGTTTGCCTGGGGAGCGTTCGGGATTTTGATGAATGTTCCGTGGCCGCGGTTCTTTGGCCGGAAGCATCTCGGCTCGATCAACGGAATTGTTACAGGGGTCATTGTCGTCTTTAGCTCTCTAGGGCCTTATGCCTTCGGGCTTTCCTTTGATACGACCGGATCCTATCAAACCGCGGTGTGGGCATGTCTATGTTTGACCCCGCTGCTCGCTTTGCTTGGATTGTTTGCAAGAAATCCACGTCGACTCTCTCAATAATCAGCTCTCTCAATTCTCACGAAACCATGGAAACCAATCAATTCACCGAGAACAAAACGCTTACGACGAATCGGAAAGCACTCACCGTTAATCTGGATAATTCCCTTTACGGAACCTTTGCGGAGATTGGAGCCGGGCAGGAGGTCTCCCGCCATTTCTTTGTCGCTGGAGGTGCTGCGGGGACGATTGCGAAAAGTATGTCGGCCTACGACATGAAGTTCAGCGATGAGATTTACGGAAAGGCCAAGCGCTACGTCTCGCGGGACCGCCTGATCCAGATGATGGACCACGAGTATCGCTTGCTCGATGAGCGCCTGCGGGAAGATCGGGGAGCGGATACCCGCTTCTTTGTATTTGCCAATACGGTCTCGGCCCGAAACTACAAGGGTACCAACGAATGTCACGGTTGGATGGGATTGCGGGTGCAGATGGCTCCTGGTGAGAAACCCAATGACATCATCCTCCATGTGCGGATGTTGGATGATTCCAACATGTTGCAGCAGGACGCTCTGGGCGTCTTCGGGGTGAACATGATTTACGGCGGTCTCTTCCTTCACAACGAGCCGGACGATTTCATCAACTCTCTTCGCGATAATCTGGAAGGAAACCGGATCGAAGTGGACATGATCGAGTTCAACGGTGAGTCCTTTAAGACCAGCAATAACCGTATTCTCAGTTTGAAATTGGTTGAGGCCGGCTTGACCAACGCGGTGATGTTTGCTTCGGGGAATGCGATTCTTCAACCCTCGGAAATTCTTCACAAAAAGTCGTTGTTGGTTGAACGCGGAAGTTTCCGTCCAGTGACCAAGGTCAATGTCGACATGCTGGAGCAGGCCGGCGCGCAGTTCCTCCAACTGCCCAAGGTGCAGGATTCCACGGTTGAAGTTGCGATGGAGATTACGATGAAAACCCTCCAAGCCGAAGGGAACATCGATTACGAAGACTTTTTGCACCGGACCGATATCATCAACAGCCTTGGCTGCTCGGTGATCGTTTCGAACTACTTTGAGTTCTATCGGCTCGCCGCATACTTCCGCCGCTATACGACCATGCCGATTGGGGTGGTTCTGGGGATCAATACGTTGACCCAGATTCTCGACGAATCGTACTACGAGCATCTGGATGGCGGCATCCTCGAGGCATTTGGCCGACTCTTTAAGGAGGACGTCAAGCTGTACATCTACCCGATGAACGCTTCTGGCTACAAGGCCTACAAGAATCGGGTCGATTCGGAGACCTTCTCGCAGATGGTGACCAACGATCTGGGCAAGGATATGTTGATTACCGCTGAGAACCTTCGCGTCGCCGATCACATCAAGGGCCTGTATAATTACCTGCTCGAGAATGGGTTTATTGAGGCGATCCGCACTCACTCGGTCGAGAACATGAATATTCTCTCCCGTTTCGTTATCGAAAAAATCGAGAAAGGTGATCCGACATGGCGCGATTTGGTCCCCGAGCCGGTCGCTACCTATATTACCGAGAATAACCTCTGGTCGGTGAATGACGCAGAAAAGGCTGCGAAAGGATGAGCGCGGAACAAGTGTTGAAAACCGGTGAGGTTGTTCTTCCTCCCGCTCCAAAACCCGTTGGTTCCTATGTGCCCTGCGTCCGCACCGGGAACCTGATATTTCTCTCAGGGGCTCTTCCGCTCAGCGCTGAAGGATTGACCCATGTGGGCAAGGTGGGCCGGGACTTTTCCGTGGAGGAGGCGGCCATTGCCGCCCGGCAGTGTGCTCTCAATCTGGTCGCTGTCCTGCGGGATACCTTGGGAAATTTGGATCGGATTGGCCGGGTGGTCTCTCTTACCGGGTACGTGAACGCGGTCGATGATTTTGCCGATGCCGCTGCCGTGATGAACGGGGCTTCCGACTTGATTGTGAAGATCTTTGGCGACGTGGGACTCCACTCCCGGGCTGCCGTATCCGTGAACGGACTACCCAAAGGCGCCGCCGTAGAGGTCGCCGGGATTTTCGAGCTCGGGTGATATTCCTGTTGGCCGCCGCCACAGAATTTTTTCGACGGGGTAGGGCACTCTGGGCTTTTCGTTCAGGTACCGAGCCCCTGCAGTTTGGGTGCAGGAACTTCCGGTGGCCATTCCCACCCGGAGTCGCTCGACGCCCTGGGATCCATGCTGGCCGCACCGAATTGCCTAAGGAGTGCGGAAGGGGTTGATTCCTCTCGGGAATCCTCCCTAGAGTTATTGGAACAGATTGTGAAAGAAGATAGAACCAGACTTTCTCCCCCTCGGGTTGCCCTCATTGACTACGGTATGGGCAACCTGCGAAGTGTCGCAAAAGCGTTTGAGAAGGTGGGAGGGGATGTCACGGTGGTCGATCGTCCAGAAGGCGACGATTGGGATGCCGTGGTTTTGCCGGGGGTCGGTGCTCTCGGTGACTGTATTTCCGGGCTGCGCAGCGTGGGGTTCGACCGGTGGATTGCCGATTGGATCGCGGCAGATCGACCTTTCTTTGGGATTTGCCTCGGTTTGCAGGCGTTGTTCGACCATTCGGAGGAAGGTGGTGTCGAAGGTTTGGGGATTTTTGCCGGAAACGTAATTCGATTCGAGGTCGATCGCTCCCTCAAGGTTCCTCACATGGGCTGGAATTCGGTCGCTTTTGCCGGTGATGAGGATGATTCATTGCGCGCAAATCTTTCCGATGGAGACCAATTTTATTTCGATCACACCTACCATGTCGTTCCCGATAATTCGGGGCTCACTTGGTGTACAACCGACTACGGGGGTGAGTTTGTCAGTGCGATCCGACGAGGAAATTGTGTGGCGACTCAATTCCACCCCGAGAAAAGTCAGGCTAAAGGATTGCAAATATACATGAATTTCTTGAACCATGCCGCTGGCAGAACCGCATCGGCCCTCTAAAATTTTCAATAACCGCTCCTAGACCCAAAATGGAAGACAACGTTACTCTAAAAATCGGAGACAACTCATACGAATGCCCCGTCATCACCGGGACCGAAAACGAGAAAGCTTTCGACATCCGGAAGATTCGTGCGGAATCGGGATATATCTCCTACGACGAGAGCTACGGGAATACAGGTTCCTGCCAGAGTGAGATCACTTTCATCAACGGGGAAGAGGGTATTCTGCGCTATCGTGGGTACCCCATCGAACAGCTCGCGGGATCTTCTTCCTTCCTCGAGTCCACCTACTTGATCATTTACGGAGAACTCCCGAGCCAGGAACAACTCAACTTGTTTCGTGAGAAAGTTCGCCGGAGTGCGGAAATCCACGTTGGAATGGAGAACCATTTCGATGGCTTCCCCACGAGCTCGCATCCGATGGCGATTCTTTCTGCCATGCTGAATTCTCTCGGGTGCTACTACCCCGAGATGTCCTCCAATGACCGCCATCAGGATTTGGAGAGTTTTGATGACGCTGCCGCAGTATTGCTGTCGAAGGTGCGCACTATCGCAGCGATGACCTACCGGATGAAGGTGGGCCGCCCGTTCATCTATCCAAAGCCAGACCTCAGTTACTCGGAAAACTTCCTACACATGATGTTCTCGAATCCGTATCAGGATTTCGAGGATAAGTCCGGACTGGCCGAAGCCTTGGACCTTTTCTTCCTCCTCCACGCGGACCACGAGCAGAACTGCAGTACCTCGACGGTGCGGATGGTTGCCAGTGGCGGTGCCAATCTTTTTGCCTCAGTTTCCGCTGGGGTTTGCGCGCTGTGGGGGCCTTTGCACGGTGGTGCGAATCAGGCAGTGATCAAGATGCTTCAGGAGATTCATGATTCAGGAGACGATGGTCACCGTTTCATCGAGTCTGCCAAGTCAGGTAAAGCCAAGCTAATGGGATTTGGTCACCGGGTGTACAAGAACTACGATCCGAGAGCTCGTATTCTTGGGAAGGCCGCTGAACGGGTTTTGAGTTCGATTGGCTACGAGAATGATCCTCTGCTCAATATCGCCCGAAACCTCGAGCAGGCCGCTTTGGACGATGACTACTTCGTCGAGCGCAAGCTGTACCCCAATGTAGATTTCTACAGTGGCTTGATCCTGAAAGCTGCGGGTATTCCTCCCGAGTTCTTCACCGTCATGTTTGCCATCGGACGCATGCCCGGATGGCTTGCCAACTGGCATGAGGTCGCCTCAAACGACAAGGCAAGAATCCACCGCCCCCGCCAGATCTACCAAGGTCCGGCGCAGCGGGATTATATCCCGTTGGAACAGCGCTAGAGATTGTAGCAGGGGGGCATCCTTTGGGGTGTTTCCGCGCAACTACCGCGGGCCGGCTTGAGGGTGCCTCATCGCGGGATGCCGCCGAAGGCTCGCCGGGGGGGAGCGTCGACCGAGCCTACGCGGGCAAGGCTG